>CAWHEU010000018.1:0-387491 GCA_963828465.1 uncultured Acidobacteriota bacterium
TCGCCACGTAAGCAATTGAGAGCGCGATCAACGGTTCGACGATGCGCGGAGACAAGGAGACGATGCCGTAGATTGAGAGACCGAGCGTGATCGAGTGCGCGACCGTGAACGCCGTGACCTGCAGCAGCATCGTTTTCCATCGCGGACTCAGCAGGAAGATGCCGAGCACGAACAGGATGTGATCGAGGCCCTTCGGAAGGATGTGCGTGTAGCCAAGCCACAGGTACTGCCGCGCGATCTCCAATCGCGTCGGACGCGTGAAGCTCGTCGAGAGATCGATCACGTCGCTCCAGTTGGTGCCGGTGATCCACTCGACGGTCGACGAGCCGTCGGGCTGGCGGACTCGAGGGGATACGCGACCGCCGACCCGGCCTCAACCACCGCAGTCGCGTCGCATCCCGCGGCATGGTGCCGGTCAGCCGAAATGTCGCGAGTGCATTCTCGGGTTCGCGTGGCGGCGGTTGGTATTCGACGTGAGTGGCGCGGGGTTCGTTCGCATCGACGAAGAGCACGATGCGATCGGCAAATACCGCGGTGAGTTGCGCGAGGCGTGCATCGCGATCCGCAGCTGACAGGTTCGCGGGAACGCTGCCGCCCGCAAACGTCTCGAGTCGCAGCAGCAGCCAATTGGGATCGTTGGCGACTTCCAGCGTAAACGTGCCGTTCGATTGCAGGATCAACGTGACCCGCGTTCGTTCGGCTTCGTGCGAAGCGGCGCTTACGGGAAGCAGCAGCGCCGCGAACACGAACCCTGAGCGACGATCGAGCGGACGACGTCCGCTCGATCGCAAGTCGAAGGGCGCATCGCTGGGCTATCATACGGTCCGCCATGACCGCCCTGTTGCTCGCCTCGTTGCTGGTTCAATCGCCGACGAAAAAAATCGAGATCGTCAGCGTCACGGGCTGCCTGCGTGAACAAGGCGCCAATACCTGGATGCTGGTGGCCGCGACCGATCCGGTGTCGAGCCTGGCCAATCAGGCGCAGGGCGAGGACGTCCCGAAGCGCCGCCGGCCGGCAAGAATTCGTTCAGGCTCATCGGCATCAGCGAATTCAATCTGCCGCAAATGCGGGACCGGACGGTCGTGATTCGCGGCCTGTTCATCAAGGACAAGGTCAGCCGGATCAACGTGACCTCGGCGGTGGAGGCGGCGGCGTCATGTGCGCCAAACGCCCCTAAATAAGCTACTATTTGCCTGTCCCGCCGTAGCCGGCGGAGTGAGCGAAGGCGGACGCCAGGGAGCCACATGAAACGTTTGGCGTTACTCGTCTTCCGGCGTTGCGGTGCTCGCGTCTTTCAGCGTCTCCGCACAATCCCCAGCCACACCGTCCGCACCGACGTTTGCCAAAGACGTCGCGCCGATCATCTACGGCAAGTGCGCGAACTGCCATCGGCCCGGCGAAGTGGCGCCGATGTCGCTGCTGTCGTACGAAGATGCGCGGCCGTGGGCCAAGGCCATCAAGGCCAAGGTCGTGGCGCGCGACATGCCGCCCTGGGGCGCCGACATGACGCAGTCGTTGCCGATGCGCAACGACATCAGCCTGTCGCAGAAAGAGGTCGACACGATCGCGGCGTGGGTGGATGGCGGCGCCGTGCGCGGCAACGCCGCGAGATGCCGCCGTCGCCGACGTTCGCAACCGGATGGACGGCCGGTACCGAGCCGGATCTGATCTTAGAGATGCCGGTCGAGTTCGACATTCCCGCCGAAGGCGAGCTCGGCGTGCAGATGTTCTACTCGAAAGTGCCGTGGCCGGAAGATCGCTTCGCCGAGATCGTCGAGCTCAAGCCGAGCAACCGCGCCGTGCTGCATCATGCCGGCATTTTCTTCGTGACATTCCCGAAGGCGCCTCAATCGTTGACGGCCGCATCGTCGACAAGGATGGCAAGGTGATCGGCGATCGCGGATCGCGCGGGCTGCCGTCAACCGACAGCGGGCTGCCGGGATCGAGCAAGTTGCTGTCGTGGGTTCCGGGGCGCGGCCTCGATCATCATCGTGCCAACATCGGCAAGCGCCTGCCGGCCGGCAAGTACATCAACTGGCAGCTGCACTACAACCCGACCGGCAGACCGGAAAAAATATCGCACAAGGCTCGGCATCTGGTTCAACAAGGTGCCGGTGACGCAGAAGTGCTGATCCGGCAGGCCGGCGATCCGCTGGCGACCACCAAGGGCGGATTGTCGATCTATCGCGCCGAAGGCCGCGAGGTGGAATACAAGGCCGACCCGGCAGCACGCGCCGCAATCGCAGCACGCCGAACATTCCGCCGTATGCGGAGAACTGGCGCCTCACCGGCATCACGCCCGTCACCGAAGACATCACGCTCTACGCGATGTCGCCGCACATGCACCTGCGCGGCAAGAGCCTGAAGTGGGTGATCGTGGATCCAGACGGCCGCGAGCAGACCATCCTCAACGTGCCGAAGTTCGACTTCAACTGGCAGTTCAACTACGAGTTGAAGGAGCCGCTGAAGATTCCCGCGGGCAGCAAGATCCTCGGGCTCGGCATCTACGACAACTCGATCCGCAACAAGTGGAACCCCGGCCCGCACCTGAGGTCTGGTCGGAACAGAGCTGGGACGAGATGTATCAGCCGTTCACCGAGTATCCGGTGGATTCGCAGGACCTCACAGTGCTGCGGCCTGTCACCTCACAGCAGCAACAGAAGTAACGCCGGGGTCGGCGCCTCTTGCCGGGGTTGCACTGCGTGAACGTGGTGCAACCCCGTTCACGTACGCCTACTTTTTCTCGGCGTCGAGTCGTTTGACGACGTCGTCGGAAATATCCACCGCTGGACTCCACCAGACGACCGCGGCCTGCTCGAGGCCGAACACCAACTGCAGGCCTTTTTCCTTTGACACTGCGTCGATGATCGGCGCGAGCTTGACACGGAACTCGGCGTCGAACGTCGTCTGCATGCGCTCGATTTCTGCTCGAGTGTCCTGCTGAAAGCGCTCGAACTCGACTCGCGACTTGTCGAACGCCTTCTGCAGATCGCCGATCGCCCGCGGGCTCAATCCGGCGCTCGTTTTCTGCAGCGCGAGCTGTTGTTTCTCGAGCTCGACAGCCTTGACCGCAGCCTCGGATTCCTTCTGCTTGACGAACTTCTCGATCTCCGCGAGCGCGGACTTGCCCGCTTTGCTGGAGCGCGCGACGTAGGCAAGGCTGATCGCGCCGGCGCGCGTGGTGTCTTGCGCGAACGCGGATGTGGCGGTGAGGGACAGGACGAGGACGGCGATGGCGCGGCTCATGGAAACCTCCGCGCTTTTGACGCCGCTGTCTAACCTTGGTCTAAAAAAAAAAAAAAAAAAAAAACCACTGTCTGAACCTTGGTCTGCCTGCTTACTTGACGACTTTTCCACCCTTGCGGTTGTCGATCACGAAGCGATCGCGCGCCGGCATCTTCACTTTCGGCAGCGCCGCCGCATCCATCACCGCGTCTTCGGGAACGATCTCGTTGAGCGCGAGGATGAAGGCGACCAGCGAATAGGTCTCGTTCGCGCGTGAGCGTGCCCGGCTGCATGAACGGCATCGCGCGATAGGTGTAGTCGTAGAGCGTCGTGGCGTACGGCCAGTAGTTGCCGACGGTCTTCGCGGCAGCTTGGCGTTGGTCGCGAAGTCGAAGTTGTTACCGGCGTCGGTGGCACGAGGCGCTCGGAGGACGCCCCCTCGCCGCTCGCGCCATGGCACGACGCGCATTTCGCCGCGTAGACTCCGCGCCCTCGGCGACCGTGCCGCTCCCTGCGGGGGCCCGCGGCCATCAGGTCGAACGTCGATATCGAGCGTCTTGATTTCATCCGCTGACGCGGCCCGCCCGATGCCAAGCGGTGCCGAATCTGCCGGTCGCGCCGTAGCGCGAGCGCTGTGCGAGCGCGGAGGCGGACGCACTGACCGCGACCGTCTGACGACGCGAGCAGCGCATCACAGTCCACCTGCGAACTTCACGGTGCCATCGGCGTGGATCTTCCAGCCGCGGATATTATTGAAGTGGTACGCGGTGTTCGGTCCGCGCGCCGCGAGCAGCACCTCGTAGCGTGGGCTGCACGTAGCCCGTCTCATCGGTGGCGCGGCTCGGGATGATCGTCTCGCCGCCTTTCCATCCCACGGCTATCGGAAGCGCGTGTGGCACTTCGGCAGCACCGGCTCGTCGAGCTTCGCATTCTGCCAGGTCTTGCCGGCGTCGGTGCTGACCTCGACGCGCGTGATCTTGCCGCGTCCGGTCCACGCGATGCCGCGGACCTCCCACCACCCGGGTCCGGTGAGCCTGTCGGGAAACGACGGTTCGGTGATCAGCGACTTCGCATCCATGTCGAGGCTGAAGATGCGCGCCGTGCCGTCGGGCAGCGGATCGGTGTACTTCGAGGTTTCCTCGCGCGTCATGAACGGCTGATCGGCCAGCTTCGATGCGGCGCAGCCACTTGATGCTCGCGTTGCCTTCCAAGCCGGGCAGGAAGAACCGCACCGGATAGCCCTGCTCGGGGCGCAGCGCTTCGCCGTTCTGCCCGTACACAATCAACGCGTCGTCCCACGCCTTCTCCATCGGGATGCTGCGCGACATCACCGCCGCATCCATGCCTTCGGCGAGGAACCACGTGGCCTTCGGCGACGCGCCGGCTTCGCGCAACAGGGTCGAGAGCAGCACGCCGGTCCATTCGCTGGTGCTGGTCAGGCCGTCGATCTGTTGCGGCGTGAGATCGGTCTGGTTGCCTTCGCGGCGATAGACGCGGCCGCCATTGCCGGAGCATTCCATCGCCCGGATCATCGACTTGCCGGGAAAGCGCCGGAGATCGTCAAGCGTGAACACCAGCGGCCGATCGACCATGCCGTGGATCGGCAGCGAGTACTGCTTCGGATCGATCGCCGGAACGCCGGCGTGATGGCGTTCGAAGTGAGGTCGGAAGGCGTGATGATGCCGTCGAGATCCTGCAGCGGTGTGAGGCTCGACGTCCGCCGCTCGCCGAGCGACATGCGCTTGGGGCGTTCGAAGGGCGACCGTCCGCCGACGTCAGTCGACAGCGGCCCCTGCACCTTGGTGGGGTCGGCAGAGGGGTTTTGGCCCGCGATCGGCAACGCCGCGCCAACTATTCCGGCGGTCCCCGCCGCCAGCACCCGCCTACGAGAGATGGATTTCGGCCGATCCATGCGTCCTCCTCCTGCCCCGCCGGAGGTAACACGCGATTCGCTAAGTTGGGGTCAGGACTCGATTCTTAGCGTTTTTCGTCCCGGTTATTCAGTCCCGACTTCCGAAGGTCGGAGAATCAGCAATCTAGGCGCAAAACCAACAATTTTGAGCATCCAAAATTCGCTAATTTTCGAAGCCTGACCCAACTTAGCGAACGCTGGCGTTTGACCGAAAAGGGGTGCGCTGAGCCATTCGAAATTAACTTACAAGTGGTGACAATAGAGTGCCCCTAAGTAGTTGAAAATGCTTAGGGTTAAGTAGTAAAACGGCGGTGGCAAAGCCGCCCCGGTACCGGGGGCTTGATCGAAAGATGCGAAAACTTTCCGTGGTGGTCGTGTCCGCACTCGTGTTGGGCCTCGGTCTTCGTGTGTTTGCGGATCAGTCCGCCTCCGCGCGCGCTGACACGTCGCGCGCTACGGCGCGACAGGCAACGCCGGCCCCTGCGGCCACACCCGCGCCCAAGCCGGCGATGGTGGTGGCTCACACCGCGAAATCGATCACCGAAACCGAAACGGCGTTGGTGAAGCGGACCTGCGCGACCTGTCACAACGATCGCAACAAAAACAACGCGGGCGGGTTGTCGTTGCAGGCGTTTGATTCTTCGAAGGTCGGCCGCGACGGCCAGGCCGCCGAAGTGGCCGAGAAGATGATTCGCAAGCTGCGCTCGGGCATGATGCCCCCGGCCGGCGCGCGGCGTCCCGAACCGCAGACCATCAACGCGTTTGCGGCCTCGATGGAGACGCGGCTGGATCAGGCCGCGGCGCTCAATCCGAATCCCGGTCATCGCCCGTTCCAGCGCCTGAATCGCGCCGAGTACACGCGCGCCGTCAAGCGCGGTGCTCGCGCTCGACGTCGACGTCGAGCGCGTTCCTGCCGCCCGACAAATCAGCGCCGGCTTCGACAACGTCGCCGACGCGCAGGGCTTCTCGCCGACGTTGATGGAAGGCTATCTGCGGGCCGCCAACCGAATCAGTTCCCTCGCGGTCGGCGATCCCAAGGCGGCGGCCTCCGCACCACGTACAAGGTGCCGCGCACCGGCTCGCAGATGCGGCGGGTCGAGGGCGCGCCCTTCGGCACGCGCGGCGGCATCTCGGTGATGCACACCTTCCCGGCGGACGGCGAGTACGCGCTTCCGCATGCAGTTGCACTCGATCCCGACGGGCCAGTTGTTCGGCAGCGCCGTGCGTGGCGAGCTGCTCGAAGTGTCGCTCGATGGCGAGCGCGTGGCCGTGCTCGAGATCAACCCGCGGATGAGCGAGGCGGATCCGACCGGGATGAACATCACCACGCCGAAGATTCACGTCAAGGCCGGCACCCAGCGCGTGTCGGCGGCGTTCGTGGCGCGGTTCGATGCGGTGCCGGACGACCTGATGCCGCCGATCGATCACACGCTGGCCGACTCGCAGATTGGCGCGGGCTTCGGCATCACCACGTTGCCGCACCTCCGCGAGTTCGCGGTGGCCGGTCCGTTCACGGTAACCGGCGTGTCGGAGACGCTGAGCCGCCGCCGCATTTTCAGCTGCCGGCCGACCTCGGCCCTGGACGAGGCGGCGTGCGCGGCGGAGATCATCCGCACGCTCGCCACGCAGGCCTATCGCGGCCCGCTCTCCGCGGCGGATTTCGATGGCCTCCACGAGTTCTATCAGCAGGGCCGCAAGGATGCAGGAGACTTCGAGTCGGGCATCCGCATGGCGGTGCAGGCGATCCTCGCCAGCCCGCGCTTCCTGTTCCGGCTCGAAGAGGCGCCGGCCACCACGCGTCCCGGCCAGAACTACCGCATCACCGATCTCGATCTCGCGACACGGTTGTCGTTTTTCCTCTGGGGCGCGGGTCCTGATGACGAGCTGCTGAAGATCGCGCAGCGCGGCACGTTGCGCGGACCGGGCGTGCTGGCCGCGCAGGTCAAGCGCATGCTGCAGGATCCGAAGGCCGAAGCATTGTCGACGCGCTTTGCGTCGCAGTGGCTGCGGCTGCAGGACCTCGACAAGATCCATCCCGACGCGCTGCTGTACCCGTCCTACGACCATTCGCTCGCCGAAGCGCTCAAGAAAGAAACCGAGCTGTTCTTCGACAGCATCGTTCGCGAAGACCGCAGCATGCTCGACCTGATTACCGCCGACTACACCTTCGTCAACGAGCGCATCGCGCAGCACTACGGCATGCAGAACGTCAACGGTCCGGATTTCCGCCGCGTCACACTCGCGGACGAAAACCGCCGCGGCCTGCTCGGCCAGGGCAGCATCCTCGCGTTGACGTCGGTGGCCGATCGCACCTCGCCGGTGCTGCGCGGCAAGTGGATCATGGAGGTGCTGCTCGGCGTCGCCGCCGCCGGCGCCGCCGCCGAACGTCCCGCTGCTCGACGAGACGAAGGCCGAATCGGGCGACAAGATGCTGACCACTCGCGAGCGCATGGAGATGCACCGCTCGAATCCGCAGTGCAGCTCGTGTCACCGTGTGATCGATCCGCTGGGGCTGGCGCTGGAGAACTTCGACGTGACCGGCCGCTGGCGCATCCGCGACAACGGCGCGCCGGTGGATCCGGACGGCGACCTGTACGATGGCACGAAGATGAGCGGCCCGGCCGGGTTGCGCGCCGCGCTCCTCAAGCACCAGGACATGTTGATCCTGAGCTTCACCGAGCGGCTGGTGACCTACAGCCTTGGCCGCCGCGTGGAATCGTTCGACATGCCCGCGATCCGCAAGATCATTCGCGACGCCGCGAAGGAGCGGAACCGTTTCTCGGCCTTCGTGATGGGTGTGGTCAACAGCCGCGCATTCCAGATGAGCCGCGCGGAAGCGGTGACGAGCACGAAGACGCGGGACGGCAGTAAGGGGTCTGACCCCACGGATCGGTCCCAATTTGAGAGAAACGCGGGCAGCCCCTCAAGGAGAGAGCGCGATGGAGTTCCTGACCAAGAAGCACATGTCCCGGCGCACCGTTCTTCGTGGCCTCGGCGTCACGATGGCACTGCCGCTGCTCGACGCCATGACACCGGCGTCGGTGTTTGCGCAGGCCGCGGCCGCCGGAAGGTTCGCCTGTCGGCGATCGAGATGGTGCACGGCTCTGCCGGCGCGACGCCAGTTCGGCCTCGGCAAGCACTTCTGGTCGCCGGCAGCGGTGGGCCGCGCGTTCGACCTGAGCCCGGGCGCGCTGTCGTCGCTCGAGCCCTTCCGCGACTACGTGACCATCGTCAGCAACACCGACGTGCGCAATGCCGAGGCGTATACGCTGCCGGAGATCGGCGGCGACCATTTCCGCTCGAGCGCCGTGTTCCTGACGCAGGCGCACCCGAAGCAGACCGAGGGCTCGGACGTGCTACGTCGGCACTTCGCTGGATCAGATGTACGCGCAGCGCTTCGGCCAGGACACGCCGATCCCGTCGATGCAGCTGTGCATCGAGAACGTCGATCAGGCCGGCGGCTGCGCCTACGGCTACTGCTGCGTGTACACGGACTCGCATCAGCTGGGCGTCGCCCAACCGAGCCGCTGCCGATGATTCGCGATCCGCGCGTCGCGTTCGATAAGCTCTTCGGCGCCGGCGCCACGCCGGAAGAGCGCGCCGCGCAGCGCCGCAGCCGACAGCAGCATCCTCGACTGGGTCACCGGCGACGTGGCGCGGCTGAAGCAAGGACCTCGGCGCCGACGATCGCACGCGTATGGACGCAGTACCTGGAGGAAGTGCGCGAGATCGAACGGCGCATCCAGCGCATCGAAGCGCGCAACACGCAGCGGCGAAGCGCGCGAACTGCCCGGGCGCGCCGATCGGCGTGCCGGATTCGTTCGAAGAGCACGTCAAGCTGATGTTCGACCTGCAGGTGCTGGCGTTTGCAGTCGGACACCACGCGCGTCTTCTCGTTCAAGCTGGGCCGCGACGGTTCGGCGCGCGTCTATCCCGAGAGCGGCGTCGACAGCGCGGTTCCACCCTGCGTCGCACCACGGCGAGCGCGAGGAGCGCGTCAGGGACTTCATCAAGATCAACAAGTATCACGTCAGCCTGCTGCCGTATTTCCTCGAGAAGCTGCAGGACACCGCCGGACGGCGACGGCAACCTGCTGGACAAGACGATGATCATGTACGGATCGCCGATGGCCGACTCGCAATGTGCACAACCACAAGCGCTGCCCGCTGTTCCTCGCCGGGCAAGGCCAATGGCAAGCTGCAGGGCAACCTGCACCTCAAGGCGCCTGACGGCACGCCGATGGCGAACGTGTTGCTGAGCGATGATGCACGAGCTCGGGCTGGACGACCTCAAGACGTTCGGCGACAGCACGGGCCGTTTCGATCTCGAAGAGCGTTCCGGCCACCACTGTTGCAGCGGCGGAGGAATGCGACACGATGGGAATGTCCGACGCTCAGAGGTTGGCCGCTCAGCGAGCCCTTGCCGGGCTGGGTGCGGTGCCGGACCATGTCCTGCTCGACGGCAAATGGGATTTCGTAGGCGGGGCAACCCGCATCGTCCGAGGTGATCGAACCTCGCTCTCCATCGCCGCCGCCTCCATCCTGGCCAAGGTGACCCGGGACAGGCTCATGCGGGAGTGCGCCGATCAGTATCCCGGCTACAACTTCGAGGCCAACAAGGGCTACCCGTGTCCGGTGCACAAGTCGGCCCTCCAGGCTTGGGGGCCTACGTCCATCCATCGCCGATCATGGGTGTTCATGGACTATCTCATGTGGAACGGGTTGGAGCGCTATCACCGGCCCGAGCCTCAGATGGCGCTTCCCTTCGAGGACTGACTGGCATCGTCGGTTCACGAGTGCTGCTCACCGAATCGGACCAGGCGATGCTTCGTGGGGAGGCCGGCGAGGCGGCCAGAACGGCGATGGAGCTGCTCGTCGCAGTCGCGGAGTCGGAGGACGCACCGGGTCTTCTGGACATCTCCGCCGCCCACATCGACGGCGGCCTCTACCACGGGCGGGCGGGGCTCGACTTCGCTCTCGCCCTCGTCGAGGGCGGCGGTCGGGTGGTGGTGCCGACAACCCTCAATGTGTCCTCGCTCGACCTACTGCATCCCGAGCTCTACCGGGGAGACCTGGAGACCGCCGCCGCGGCTCGCCTGCTCATGGATGCCTACGTCGACATGGGCTGCACTCCGAGCTGGACATGCGCCCCGTATCAGCTGGCCGAGCGCCCCGGGTTTGGCGACCAGATCGCCTGGGGTGAGTCCAATGCGATCGTCTTCGCCAACTCGGTGCTGGGGGCGAGGACAGCCCGGTACGGGGATTTTCTCGACATCTGCTGCGCACTGACCGGCCGAGCACCGGCGGTCGGGCTCCACACCGATGAGGGCCGGCGGGCGACACTGCGGGTCGATCTGCAGGTCCCTGACAAGCTGCTCGACGACGATCTCCTCTACCCGGTGCTCGGCCATCTTCTGGGGCAGGTCGCCGGGACGGATGTGGCGGTGATCGTCGGGCTCGACCACAGGGCCGGCGAGGACCGGCTAAAGGCACTCGGGGCGGCGGCCGCCTCGTCGGGAGCGGTCGCCATGTTCCACGTGGCAGGCGTCACTCCTGAGGCTGCCACCGCCGAGGCGGCGATGGCGGGCCAGGAACCTGAACGCGTCGAGATCATCGATGTCGACGACCTGATTCAGGCCCGGGCATCGCTCAATCATGGGGAGGGACCGCTCGGTGCAATCAGCGTCGGCACACCGCATTTCTCGGTTGCGGAGCTGGCGATGCTGGCCGACATGGTGAAAGGGCAGTCGACCAGGGTCCCGTTCTATGTGAACACATCACGGGACGCTCTCTCACGGGCAGAGGCGTCGGTCGCGGACATCGAGGGCTTCGGCGCCACGATCGTGACCGACACGTGCACCTACATCACCCCGATTCTGCACGACGTCCGCGGGGTGGTCATGACCAACTCTGCCAAATGGGCCTTCTACGCCCCGGGGAATCTCGGTGTCGACGTGGTCTTTGCCGGGCTCGATGCTTGCGTCGCCTCGGCGGTGTCTGGTGAGCTGGTAATGGGGGAGGGGTGGTGACCGGCACAGGGTTCAGGGCCTTGGTCGAGGGCAAGGCGGTCGGGGAGCTGTTGCGTCTCGGCGAGCCGTTGTCGCTATGGGGTGGTCTCGATCCCGAGACGGGGCTGATCATCGATCGCAACCATCCCGCAACTCGGGTAGAGCGTGACCGGCACCATCCTCGCCATGCCGCACGGACGAGGATCCAGTTCATCTTCGTCGGTGCTGGCGGAGGCCTTGCGGCTCGGGATGGGGCCGGCGGGCTTCGTGCTCGACTCACCCGACTCGATCCTGGTGATTGGGTCTCTGGTCGCCAAACGTCTCTACGGAACGGTTTGTCCGATCGTGTGCGGTGTGTTGCCCGAGGGTTCGACAGGGCCATGGATGATCGACCAGAATCACGTCGCGCCCATTACAGGGCCGTAGATTCCCCTTGTGTCGAGTGGTCATGTGTGCAGAAAACGCGCCGATTTGCCGATGGATAACTGAATGAACGGCTTTGACGAGCTGAAGTCATTCTTCAAGAGGATGCCGGTGGCCTTTTATCGCACGTCCACGACGGGTGCGTTGATCGCGGCCAATCCCGCCCTGGCCAACATCCTCGGGTACGACTCGGTCGAGGAGATGATGGCGCTGCTGCCCACCGTCGAGACCATCTACATGGATCCGGCACAGCGCGCCGATTGGCTGCAGCGGATCGCCATCGAAGGCGTGATTCTCGACTTCGACGTCCAGCTCTCCCGTCCTGACGGCAGCACGATCTGGGTTCGGGACTCGGCCCGGGCGATACGGGACGACCACGGGCAGATCCAGTACTACGAGGGCTCTCTGATCGACGTGACGGACAAGTTCGAAGCGGGCAAGGCCAAGGACGATTTCATCGCCACGGTGTCCCACGAGCTGCGCAACCCACTGGCGGCCATGCTCGGCCTCGGCCAGGAGCTCGCCGACCATTACGACACGTTCACCGACGAGGAGCGCCGGGATATGGCGCAAATGATCGCCCGCCAGGCCGACGACGCGTCATGGCTGATCGAAGACCTTCTCGTCGCCTATCGCGACAATCTGAGCCAGGTCTCGGTCGCGCTTCAGGAGTTCGACGTCACGAAGGAGATCGAGCGGGTGCTCGAGGTGGTGGATTACCCGATCGATATCAAGGTCCTGCAGGGCTCATCCCGGATCATGGCCGACCCCAGGCGGACGCGGCAGATCCTGCGCAATCTCGTCTCCAATGCGATGCGATACGGCGGCGAGAAGATCCAGATCAGCCTGGGCAAGGCCGGCGATCGTCTCGAGGTCAAGATCCAGGACTCGGGAAAGGCCATCCCCAATGCTGACGTCGAGCGAATCTTCCGGGCATATGAGCGGGGGAGAGGCACTCCGCACTCGGCGTCCGTTGGTCTCGGTCTCAACGTCGCTCGTCGCCTGGCCCGACTCATGGACGGGGATCTCACCTACCGGCACGAGGATGGATGGTCGGAGTTCGTCCTGTCGCTCCCTTCGGCTTGAAGCCCGGGCCTACCTACGATCACTGAATGCGCGTACTCGTAACAGGCGGAGCCGGGTTCATCGGCAGTCACACCGTGGTCTCGTTGATCGAGGCGGGGCACGAGCCGGTGATCGTCGACAACCTCGTGAACGCGAAGCGCTCGGTGGTCACCCGGATCGGTCGGATCACCGGTCATGAGCCCGAGTTCGTCGAAGCCGATGTGCGCGACCTGGATGCCATGGAAAAGGTCCTCCAGTCGGGATACGACGCCTGCATTCACTTTGCCGCGGTGAAGGCGGTGGGTGAGTCGGTCGAGAAGCCCCTCCTCTATTACGACAACAACGTCGGGGGCACCTTCGCCCTTCTCGAGGCGTTGACCGGCGCCGAGGTGAAGACATTCGTTTTCAGCTCGTCCGCCACCGTGTACGGGGATCCCGACCCCGCCTCGCTTCCTCTGCTGGAGTCGACACCGATCGGGGCCGCGACCAATCCGTACGGCTGGAGCAAGATCATGATGGAGCAGATCCTTCGTGACGTTCACGTGTCCGATCCGGAGTGGTCGATCTCGTTGCTCCGCTATTTCAACCCTGTCGGCGCCCATCACTCGGGGCTGCTCGGTGAGGATCCCTCCGGTGTTCCCAACAACCTCATGCCCTATGTGGCCAAGGTGGCCTCTGGTGAGCTGACCAAGGTAAAGGTGTTCGGCAACGACTACCCGACGCCCGATGGAACCGGGGTCAGGGACTTCGTCCATGTGGCCGATCTGGCCGAAGGCCACGTCGCAGCACTCGAGAAGCGGGCGGGGGAGCAGGGCGTCTTCACCTACAACCTGGGCACCGGCGAGGGACACAGTGTCCTCGAGGTCATCGCCGCCTACGAGCGTCAGTCAGGCAAGCCCATCCCCTACGAGATCGTCGGGCGGAGGGCAGGCGACGTGGCCTCCAACTGGGCGAGTGTGGAGAAGGCGCGCGTCGAGCTCGACTGGCAGACCACCCGAGACCTCGATGACATGTGCGCAGATTCCTGGCGCTGGCAGCAGAGCCCCCGCTGACCGAAGCGTTTAGCCTCGCCGCTTCAGTGAGCGCTGTCACGGAGAATGATCTAGCGGGAGCCGCCCGGCGCTGGATCGAGGGCGACCCCGATCCCACGACCCGGGAAGCCCTTCAGGCCATGGTCGATGCCGGCGATCCAGCCGCGATGGCCGATGCAATGGGAGAGCCACTCACCTTCGGCACCGCAGGAATCCGCGGTGAGGTAGGACCTGGCTCAGGGCGGATGAATCGGGCCACCGTCATCCGCACGACGAGGGGCCTCGCCGACTACCTGATCACGAGCACAACGGCCCACCGGAGCGGCCTGTGGCATTGGGCTATGACGCCCGACCCGACAGTCGCACGTTTGCGGAGGACACCGCAGGGGTGTTGGCCGCGGCCGGCATCGGCGTCAGGTTCTTCCCGGAGGTCACTCCGACGCCACTGGTGGCGTTCGCGGCCAAGCACCTGGACGCGCCGGCGGCGGTGGTGATAACCGCCAGCCACAACCCTCCAGCCGACAACGGCTACAAGGTCTACGACCGCAACGCCGCCCAGATCATTCCCCCCACGGACGCCGAGATCGCGTCGGCGATCGCCCGGGTGGGCCCCGCTGCCGACGTTCCACGAATCGAAGGTGTGTTCGCAGGCGGTTCCGATCTCGTCACCCCGATGCCCGACGACATGCTGAATGCCTACGAGATCGAATTGGACTCGGCCCGCCCCAACCCGCAGACGTCCGATCTGAAGATCGTCTACACCCCGCTTCATGGTGTCGGTGGCGACACCCTGACGAGGCTTTTCGTCTCGGCGAATCACCGTGGCCTGATACCAGTCGCGGAGCAGGCCCGTCCTGATGGCGCTTTCCCCACGGTCACCTTCCCGAATCCGGAGGAGGCGGGTGCGCTCGACCTGGCGTTGGACCTGGCCAGAGCTGTCGACGCCGATCTGGTGCTGGCCAACGACCCGGATGCCGACCGCCTCGCCTCGGCAGTGCCCATGGCGGGGGAGTGGCGACTGCTCAGCGGGAACGAGCTGGGCAGCCTTCTCGGCGACTACGTCCTTCGCTATTGGCGGCATCCCGAGGCACCGATCGTCGTCAACTCGATCGTGTCGAGCCCGATGCTGGGCCGGATCGCCGCACGGCGCGGAGCGGTCCATGAGACGACCCTGACCGGCTTCAAATGGATCATCAACGCCGGCCTGGCCCTCGAGGGCAAGGGGGAGGGGCGCTTCGCATTCGGGTACGAGGAGGCGCTCGGATATTCGGTGGGTCAGACGGTTCGTGACAAAGACGGGCTCAGTGCCGCCGTCGTCATGGCCGATCTCGCCGCCGAGGAAGCATCCGCAGGGCGAAGCGTGCTCGATCGGCTCCACGACCTGTGGGACGAAGTCGGTTTGTGGGTCAGCGCCCAGTACTCGATCGTCAGGGCGGGTCCGGAGGGACAGGCCGCCCTGCTGGCGGCCGTCGATCGACTCGGAAGCGGCCCTCCTTCCAGCGTGCAAGGCATCGAGGTGACAGGGATGACCGACTATCGGCTCGGCGGGGAGGAGCGGCCGATGTGGCTGGGGGAGCAGGACCTGATCGAGTTGTCTTTGGGAGATCGGGGCCGGGTGCTGGTCAGACCGAGCGGCACCGAGCCCAAGCTCAAGATCTACGTGGACCTCTCCCGCGCCGTCGACACCGACCATGATGCGGCCCACCAAAGCCTCCTGGCCAATGCGCAGTCATTGGCGGAGGAAGTGGGGGAGTGGCTAGAGGTGTGACCGGTTGGTCAGTGCGGCGTTCGCCGGAGATGCTCCCGATAGAGATACAGCCAGCCAACTCCATGGATCGCCACCCCGAGCATTAAAAGGGCGGTCACCAGTGGGTAACCGGCGATGAGCCCGGCGAGGGCGGCCACGACTGCGAAGCAGACCAGAGCGACACGCACGCCATTGAGAGGGCCGAACACGCTGCAGAGCCTACCGGTTTGACCGGTCCTGAGGTTTAACCTGCCCGGGAATGCGGCCCCTTCTCCTGGTCATCGTCGTCCTCATCGGGGCCTGCTCCGGAAACGCCGGAGCGGAGGTCACGACGATCCCCACCTCGATCACGACATCGACGACCACCACGACTGTTCCCACCACTACCAGTACCGAGCCACCGCCGACCTTCCCCGAGATAACCAGGGCCCTCGTCACGCCGACGGGGGTGGTCGTTTCGGTGCTGGAGGAGACGGCGACAGGATTTCGCGTCACCACGCCGTGCGGGAACGAGGCAACAGTTCGAGAAGGCACACCCTTGGGAACGACACAAGTCGTCATCGACCCCGGCCACGGAGGTGAGGTAGACACCGGCGCCGTCGGAGCCAACGGGTTGATGGAGAAGCATCTCAATCTCGAAGTCTCTCAGGCCCTCGAGGTCGACTTGATCGTCCGCGGCATCGACGTGGTCTTGACCCGGACCGCGGATTACGCATCGAGGCTGGGTGTGCGGGCAGGGCTTGCCGACCGGGTCAACGCCGACCTGCTCATCTCGGTGCACCACAATGCGCCCACACCCGGGCCATCGCCCCGCCCGGGCACGGAGGTGTTCATCCAGAGCACGTCAGAAGCCTCGCGACGACTCGGCGGCCTCGTGTGGACCCGCGTGATGGCGGCGCTGTCCGACTTCGACATCGATTGGACGGCTGCACCAGATGCCGGCGTGCTCAGCGTCTTGAGCACACGGGGGAGCGACGCATACGGGATGATCAGCGGCCCCCGCACGGTGAGCGTGCTCGCTGAGTTGGCCTACATCTCGAATCCGCCCGAAGCGGAGCTGTTCGCCACCAACGAATATGTGGAAGCCGCGTCGGATGCACTGGCCGACGCCATCGAGGGGTATCTGACCACCGAGGCCACAGGGGCCGGCTATGTGGCCGAGCCCCGGGTGTTCAACCCTCAGCCCGGGATCGGGGGAAGCTTGTGTGTCGACCCAGCGCTGGAGTAGGACGTGGTCCCTAACCATCCACGCCATTGTCCAACTTGACATAACGTGGATTATGGGTCTTGGACCAATTCTGCCCATACCGGCCTACCAGCTGTTCTCGCCCCAGCCGGCGATGTTTCCGCAACCACCGCCCGAGTAGGCAGGATTCGACTGGCCCTGACTGTTCAGCCAAGTGACCGAATTGTCTCTCACCTCGATGCCGCCACATGGTCCGCTGCTCTGATTCCACACGTAGATCCCCACGTTCGACCAGGGCAGCCGTGCGGAGGTGACGGTGTTGTTCAACACCTTGATGTTTGAGCCCCCAGCGACTCCGATTCCAGCCTGACCGGGATTGGTGAGCTTGTTCCCTTGTACCAGGAGGTATTGGCCACCTCCGTCCCCCAACATGATCCCCGACCCCGAGTCGCTGGCGCCGGTGTTGTCCTTGACAGTGTTGTCGGAGACCTCGAGCCAGCTAGCGGAGGTTCCGCTCGACTTGAAAACGGAAATCATGTCCTCCGAGGCGTTCGAGGCGATCACATTTCCCACGATCTGGTTCCCCGATCCGGTCACCTTGTCGAACTGGACCGGGTTTCGACCCGAGTTCGAGATCTTGTTGTCGACGACGGCTATTCCGCTCGGAAGAGTGACCGTAGATCCCACCCTTGCTATCCGAAGTCTCGATGGTGGTGTTTTGGATCGTTACTGCCGACGATCTGTCGATGAACACGCCCCAATCACCACAGGGGCCGATCGTCGAGTTCCGGATGACCACGTTAGAGGAGCCGACGATTCTGACACAAGGCCCGTTCGGATTGGAGATTGAGAGGTTCTCAACAACCAAGTTCGACTTGTTGGAGACAGTGATCGGGCCGCTCGGGGTAAGAGGCGGCGGATTGGTCGGCTGCGTGGGAGGCACGCTATTCGACAGATCCGGCTCGGTGGGCTCCCCGGCGCGAGCAACCGTCGTGGCGGTGGGCACCGGCTGAGATTCGGGTCCGGGTGGCGGAACCGGGTCGCCCAACTCGATGAAGTTGGGAACTGTAAGTGCTACCACGGCCAGCAGTAAGGCGCTGATCCCCATCAGCACCCGCCTGATGAATGTGGGGTTCGACACTATAAGATTGTCCGGGCAGTGGGGGGTTTCGTGCCTATCGGGAAGAGAAACCTGGACATGAAGGCGTTTTCCCTGCTGCGGTCGGTGGTCGAAGTCTGAATATGGTGGCAGGACCGTACAACATGGCTCGGTTTAGCGGATCCGGGGACCGGTGATCTGATGACGACTTTGCCTGAGAGGCATGACGTTTTCGGGACCGACATCTCCCTGACCTCCGTAGCTGAAGTAGTCGATCGGATCCTCCAGACGACACCTGGAGGCCTTACGGTCGTGATCGCCAACGTCCATTCTGTGATGACCTCACGCCGCAAACCCGAACTTGCCAGAGCCCTACGCGATGCCGACATCGCCACGGCCGACGGAGTCCCTCTGGTGTGGGCGCTGAGAGCGAGCGGCCTCGAATCTGCCCAGCGTGTCACCGGCATCGACGTGATGAGAGGCGCTCTCAGCCTCGGGCGGCCAACCGGAACCCGACATTATCTCTATGGGAGCACCGAGCCCGTCCTGGGCGACGTGATCAGGAACATCGAGAGCGAGTATCCCGGAGCCCTTGTCACAGGCGCCATGTCGCCACCCTTCAACGAGCTGTCGGACGCCGAGCTGGACACGCACGCCGAAGCCATTACGTCGTCGGGAGCGAATATCGTCTGGGTTGGGCTGGGTATGCCCAAGCAGGAACTGTGGATGGCACGAGCTCGATCACGGTTGCCGGGCGTGAACCTGGTTGGCGTTGGTGCAGCGTTCGATTGGCTTGCCGGATCAACGCCAATGGCACCTCAGTGGATGCGCGATCGGGGACTCGAATGGGCTTATCGGCTTGCTCGCGAGCCCCGCCGGATGTGGAAGCGATACGCCTACAACAATCCGGCTTTCCTGGTGTTACTTGCGCGGCGATGGCTGGAGAAGTTGGGAAGCGTGTCGACCAAACGTTAGGCGGAGAAATGGGCCTGACGGCCCGTCAGGCGCGGAACAAACCTACCCCGTCCTCCGTTGTACGGTGCACACAACCCCATTGAAAGGCTGAAGCATGGCCACTGTGGCCCTGACCAAGGAAAACTTCGACCAGACCATCCAGGAGAACGACACCGTTTTCATCGACTTCTGGGCGGAATGGTGCGGACCCTGTCGCATGTTTGCTCCGACCTACGAGACCTCCTCCGAGGAGCATCAGGACATCGTGTTCGCCAAGGTGGACACCGAAGACCAGCCCGAGTTGGCCGGCAAGTTCGGAATCCGTTCCATCCCCACATTGATGATCTTTCGGGACCAGATAGTCCTGTACGCCCAGCCAGGGGCGATCCCCGGTCACATGCTCGAGGATCTGATCTCCAAGGTGAAGGAAGTCGACATGGACGAAGTGCGTGCCCAGATCGCAGAGCACGAGCATGCCGATCGACGATCACGATCACGAGGATGCCCACGAGCACGCCCACTGAGGCTGCTCCCCCGGTTCTGACGCTCCTCGGATAGAGCAGCCCTGACCGGGCCGGATCTACCCTCCCGACTATGCCTATCGACGCGGCTGTCCTCGAGGCGATGCAGACACTGGGTCTCACGTTCGAGGAGATGGACTGTGACCCGGAATTGGCCGACACCGCCCGCTTCTGCGAGGCGTACGGAGTGCCAGTGGAGCGGTCGGCCAACACGATCCTGGTGGCTTCGCGACGGCCCGAGGGCCATTTCGCAGCGTGCCTCGTCCTGGCCACCACGAGGCTCGATGTGAATGGCCTCGTGAGGCAACGATTGGGAGTCAAGAAGGTGAGCTTCGCCGACGCTGAGCAGACCAGAGAGCTCACCGGCATGGAGATCGGCGGAGTCACCATTTTCGGCCTCCCCGACCACCTCCCGGTCTGGATCGACGCCGGAGTGCTCGAGCACGATTGGGTCGTCATCGGCGCCGGCTCGCGGACGGCCAAGATCCGGCTTGATCCCCGCCAACTCGCCGGTCTCGATGGGTTCGAGATCGTCCCCGAGCTCGGTCGTCAAATGTCAGTGTGAGCGACGGGCCGCCCGTCGTATCAGGAAGAAGTATCCGAGCAGACCGATCAGGGCAAAGCTGAACCACTGGATCGCGTACGCCAGGTGGGGCCCCTCATCCGCAAACGACGGCGGCGGGGCGGCGAGCGGCAGATCACCATCCAGGTCGTCGAGCAAGGACATGTAAACCGGCTCCAGCTCGTAAGGCACCTGTTCCTGGATGCGATCGATGTCGACCCGGCTCATTGCCACCAACCTGCCGTCGTCTGGATCGCTCGGGCCCAGCGCTCCCCGGGTCTGGGTGGGCCGAACCCAGCCAGTCACGGTCACAGTCCCCTCGGGAGGCGGGGCTGCCGTCACGGGCACCTCGTCGGCGTCGAGGGGGACCCACCCCCGATTGACCAACACCGCGCTGCCCCCCTCCCCCAGCAGTGGTGTTATCACATGGAACCCGGCGACGCCTTGGTGGACCTGGCTCCTGACCAGGACTTCGTCATTGGGCTGAAACACGCCTGTTGCGTTGGCCCGCCGGAACTCGAGTGAGTCCCGCTCTTCACCTGCCGAGTCGAGCATGAGACCGACATCGACCGGCGCGGCTTCGAACCGTGACTCCCCCACTGTGTTCTCCAGCTGTCGCTCTTCGAGTCTGCGGAGCTGCCAGAAGCCGAGATAGATGAAGAGAATGGCGAGGGCCACGACTACGACATGGGCCACCATCCATCGTGGGGCCAGCAACCACCTCACCGATCAGGCGGCTAAGGGGATCTCATCGTCATCGAGGAGGGCCAGCGCAGCGGCCTCGATGTTGGATTCCTCACGCCTGATCGCAGTGGGGACCGACATCATGGATCCGGCCGCGTCGACGGTCAACCGACCGGCTTCGATCAGGGCACGGGCGATGTCGTCGGTCCAATACCAGGGCACGAGAAACCTCCGGGTGACGTCGAGGGGACAGGGACGAGGCCACTGTACCCCCGATGTCAATACCCGGAATCGTCAATGAACACGGGCCTAGACGGCAACCGGCTCGAGATCTTCGACGTCCTTGAGGTTGACCTGCTCGGCCACTACCTCGAGTCGGGAACGCCGCCCGTCGGGTGCCTCCCAGAACCGTCGTTGCACCGACCCGCAGATCCAGATCCGACGACCCTTCTCGGGCAGCTCATCGACGAGCTCATCTGGCGGGTCCCATACCGTGACCGGAACGACGTCGACCCGTCGTCTCGGCTCATCGCTCCGAACGGTGACCAGGAGCCTGATCAACCGGGTACCGCTCTCGAAGGTCTTCAACTCGGGCTCGACGGCGACGCGTCCACAAAGGACGACGAGGTTGAGATCCATGACACTCTCCCCTTTCTCATGGTCGGGGAAGTGCGGACGATTCGAGTGTGCCTGACCGCAGTGACAGATTCACCAGGGTCGTAGTTGTACGAATGCCAGACCGGTCAGAGCAAGGCAGCGCGCAGTTCGTCCACGCCTTCGAAATCGGGGTCCTGCTCGTCCAGGGCGGCCAACAGCCGTCTGGCCGCGTCCTTGTCTCCGGCTGCAAGGGCCACCCTGGCCGCCACGAACCAACGTCGAAGCTCCCCCGGCGATGGTGAGGCCACGAGTCTGCCCGGTTTGATGATGTGCCAGGCGTCGACAGCCTTTCCCTGGTCGAGGAGGAACGACGCGTACACCACCCGGGCTTCATGGCCCACTGTGGCCGATGCGTCGAGATCCTGGAGCAAGTTCCAGGTCTTGGTCACGTCTCCGGGCCGGCCCAGGGCGCGGAGGCAGTCCATCTCGACCGGCATGTGGATCACGTCTCCGGTGAGACGTCTGAACGTGCGCAGCTCGCGCAGGGCCTCTTCCCATTGTCCGGTGTGATAGGCGGAAAGGCCGAGCATCTCCCGTACCGTCGATGAGCGAGGCGCCAGGTTCTTTGCCTTACGCAGCTCGGGAAGGGCGGCACCGTAGCGCTCGTCCGCGAACTGGTTCAAAGCCTTGGCCAGATGGTTCAGGGCGGGATCGCGGCGGTCTTTGGGTGTGGAGCGAAGGATCTCTTCCCTGACCCATTTCGGGAGCTGTCCCGAGCTCACCGAGGTGACCGTGCGATGCTCCCGTCGCTGGCCGGTGTCATGGGTGTCACGTCGTCGCCTGTCGCCACTCTTGCGCTGATGTCGGTCCGGGCGATTGCTCAACGTGCCTTCCCTAGGGTGAAAATGAAGGGCCGCCAACGGTAGTCGGCGGCCCTTCGACGTAAATGCCCGGCGGTGACCTACTCTCCCAGGGGGTCGCCCCCCAAGTACCATCGGCGCTGGCGGGTTTCACTTCCGTGTTCGGAATGGGAACGGGTGGTTCCCCGCCGCTGTAGCCACCGGACAAACTTGTCAAATCTTGGGCTTCGAGTCCCGGCAACCCGAGGACTCCATAGCGAGCACAAATATCGAGGATTCATTCCAAGCCCTCGGCCTATTAGTACCGGTCCGCTGAACACATTGCTGTGCTTACACGTCCGGCCTATCAACCTGGTCTTCTACCAGGGGCCTTAACCGGTTAATCCGGTGGGAAGTCTCATCTTGAGGTGGGCTTCGCACTTAGATGCCTTCAGCGCTTATCCCGTCCGTACATAGCCAACGAGCCGTGCACTTGGCAGTACAACTCGCACACCAGAGGTACGTCCACCCCGGTCCTCTCGTACTAGGGGCAGCTCCTCTCAAACTTCCTGCGCCTGCGGCGGATAGGGACCGAACTGTCTCACGACGTTCTGAACCCAGCTCGCGTACCGCTTTAACGGGCGAACAGCCCGACCCTTGGGACCTGCTCCAGCCCCAGGATGCGACGAGCCGACATCGAGGTGCCAAACACCCCCGTCGATATGGACTCTTGGGGGGCATAAGCCTGTTATCCCCGGAGTACCTTTTAGCCGATGAACCATGGCACACCCACGTGCCACCATGGGTTCACTAATCCCGACTTTCGTCCCTGCTCGACTTGTAGGTCTCGCAGTCAAGCTCCCTTGTGCATTTACACTCGTCGTCTGATTGCCGACCAGACTGAGGGAACCTTTGGGCGCCTCCGTTACACTTTAGGAGGCCACCGCCCCAGTGAAACTGCCTGCCAGACACTGTCCCTGATCCGGATTACGGACCGAAGTTAGATGGCCGTCATATGAAGGGTGGTATTTCAACGTTGGCTCCACGAAAGCTAGCGCCTCCGCTTCTTAGCCTCCCACCTATCCTGCACATCACATGCCAGACACCAATGTCAAGCTACAGTAAAGGTTCCGGGGTCTTTCCGTCCTGCCGCAGGTAGTGAGCATCTTTACTCACACTGCAATTTCGCCGAGTCTCTGGTTGAGACAGTACCCAAGTCGTTACGCCATTCGTGCAGGTCGGAACTTACCCGACAAGGAATTTCGCTACCTTAGGCATTCTTGTTACTCCTCACATTCGCATGTGAGTGGCCAGGTCATTTCTGCCTGACTCCCCATGTCGCCATGAGGATCGGACTGTATCTTCACCACGTCAGCGTGGTGCCTTGCGTGCAGTCTCTGAGGATCCCAGGAGGATTTCCTCGATAGATCTCGACCGTTGCCGGCCCCTCGCATTCATCGAGTAGGCACGCCGGACGATGTCTTCGAAGACCTCAGGGCGGTGGTGACTTCTGGCTCGAATCGCCCTCACAATGAAGGCGAACTGCTCGAAGTCGTACCGCTTCACTCTCAGCGCGTTCTCCTCGAAGAAGGGAAGGACCCTCTCCTCGAGCTGGATCGTGCTGTGCACTGTGTAGACGTCGACCGAGCTCGCTCGGTCCCTTCGAACGCACGCTTCCGCATGCGAAGAAGGTCCTGAGCCCCTCGAGGACGTCCCGGTGGTCTGTGTGTTGGGAGACCTGGAACGTGGGCTGGACGTGCCAGCCACGTGTAGGTCTCGCCAGTTCGTTGCGATGCACGGATACTGAGAAGCATCCTTCGCCATCAACGAACCCCACGACCCATCCCGGATCGAGTGCATCGAGTCTGGTTTCCTGCTGATTGTCCGCACCGATCGGATTGTCACTTTCCATGTCTCGACCCTACGGAGAGGGTCTGACAAGAACTAGTACCGTCGGATACTCGGATGTTCCAGCATATAGCAAGGTTTACCCACGGCCAGTAGGTCTAACCGTTATAGTTACGGCCGCCGTTTACTGGGGCTTAATTTCAAGGCTTCGCCGAAGCTAACCCATCCACTTAACCTTCCAGCACCGGGCAGGCGTCACAGCGTATACGTCGTCTTGCGACTTAGCACGCTGCTGTGTTTTTGGTAAACAGTCGCTTGGGTCTGGTCACTGCGGCCCCCTCAAGCTCAGGACGCGAAGTCCTTCACCTTACCGGGGCGCTCCTTCTCCCGAAGTTACGGAGCTATTTTGCCGAATTCCTTAACCAGAGTTAACTCGCTCGCCTTGGTATTCTCTACCTGTCCACCTGTGTCGGTTTGGGGTACGGGCACCCTGTGTGCTCGCTAGAAGTTTTTCTCGGAGGCATGGCTTCAACGGCTTCGCCTAAAGCGGCTCGGCATCACGTCTCAGGCTTCATGAGGTCCGGATTTACCTAGACCTCGCCCCACACGCTTACCCCGGGAACAACCATCGCCCGGGTCCGTTTAGCCTTCCCCGTCACTCCATCGCTGACCTAGTACTGACTGGGTCGGTAGGCCCCGAAGGGCTTTCCTTAGCAAATCAGATTCGGCCTGGGCGCACGCAGAGTGGTACCGGAATATCAACCGGTTGTCCATCGACTACGCCTCTCGGCCTCACCTTAGGTCCCGACTTACCCTGGGCGGACGAACCTTCCCCAGGAACCCTTGGACATTCGGCGGAAGAG
The DNA here is from genome assembly GCA_963828465.1 of uncultured Acidobacteriota bacterium. Lineage (GTDB taxonomy): Bacteria > Actinomycetota > Acidimicrobiia > Spongiisociales > ZC4RG35 > JARDZU01. The sequence goes on from CAWHEU010000018.1 coordinate 24,565, forward strand.
ATTCTCACTCTTCATTCGCTACTCATGCCGGCATTCGCACTCGTGACGCCTCCACGGCTGGCTTCCGCCGCCGCTTCACTGGCAACACGACGCTCCCCTACCGATCCAGCTAATGCTGAATCCCGTAGCTTCGGCGGTGTACTTGAGCCCCGTTACATTTTCCGCGCAGAGTCACTCGACCAGTGAGCTGTTACGCACTCTTTAAATGGTGGCTGCTTCTAAGCCAACATCCTGGCTGTTTGAGCAACTCCACATCGTTTCCCACTTAGTACACACTTGGGGGCCTTAGCTGACGATCTGGGCTGTTTCCCTTTCGACCACGAAGCTCATCCCACGTAGTCTGACTGCCGTATTTAGCGCATTGAGATTCGGAGTTTGACTGAATTCGGTAAGCTTGTAGGCCCCCTAGTCCAATCAGTGCTCTACCCCCAATGCGGAACATTACGACGCTAGCCCTAAAGCTATTTCGGGGAGAACCAGCTATCGCCGAGTTTGTTTGGCCTTTCACCCCTATCCACAGGTCATCCCCCAAGTTTTCAACCTTGGTGGGTTCGGGCCTCCACGAGGTCTTACCCTCGCTTCACCCTGCCCATGGATAGATCACTCGGCTTCGGGTCTACGACATGCGACTAGGCGCCCTATTAAGACTCGCTTTCGCTTCGACTACGGTTCACACCTTAATCTTGCCACATATCGGTAACTCGCCGGCTCATTCTTCAAAAGGCAGGCGGTCAGGATCCGAAGATCCCTCCCACTGCTTGTAAGTCAACGGTTTCAGGTACTATTTCACTCCCCTCGCCGGGGTTCTTTTCACCTTTCCCTCACGGTACTAGTCCGCTATCGGTCGCTAGGAAGTACTTAGCCTTACGAGGTGGTTCTCGCAGATTCACACGGAATATCCTCCGTGATACTTGGGAACACCGAATCTGAAGCGAGGTCGGTTTTCGTCTACAGGGCTGTTACCTGCTGTGGCCCAGCTTTCCAGCTGTGTTCGACTAACCGCTTCGTTTGTAACTTCAGCTCGATACCGGTGTATCGAGACATCAGGTCCCACGACACCCACACAGCAACGCCACCGGGCTATCACACTGCATAGGTTTAGGCTCATCCCGTTTCGCTCGCCACTACTCAGGGAGTCGCATTTGCTTTCTTTTCCTCAGAGTACTGAGATGTTTCAGTTCCCCTGGTTACCTCAACCGGCCCTATGTGTTCAGACCGGAGTGACTGGGCATGACCCCAGCCGGGTTTCCCCATTCGGACATCCTCGGATCGACGCTTGCTTGACAGCTTCCCGAGGCTTTTCGCAGCCTGCCACGTCCTTCATCGGCTTCTAGCGCCAAGGCATCCACCGTTAACTCTTAGTAGCTTGGAATATAGAGAATCCAAGACATTTTGTGCTCGCTATGCAGTTCTCAAGTTGCCTGAAGGTGCTCGACCGTGACGATACGAGATCGTCCCGGCCGTGAACTCCTTCACAACTGAACAATGTGCCCTATCTAACCGGCTCCTTGGCCGGGCTCATCCGAGCTCTCGCGTCGCCGAAGCGACTCGAGCTTGCTCGTTCCACCCAACCAGATCAATCCTGTTCGATCGAATAGCCAGCAGATCAACTAGAAGCTGGAAACCAGTCAATCATGCCGGTTTCGTTAATGCTCCTTAGAAAGGAGGTGATCCAGCCGCACGTTCCCGTACGGCTACCTTGTTACGACTTCGTCCCAATTACCGACCCCACCTTCGGCAGCTCCCTCCCTAAAAGGGTTGGGCCACTGACTTCGGGTGTTGCCGACTTTCGTGACGTGACGGGCGGTGTGTACAATCCCCGAGAACGCATTCACCGCGGCTTTGCTGATCCGCGATTACTAGCGACTCCGACTTCATGGAGTCGAGTTGCAGACTCCAATCCGAACTGAGGCCGGCTTTGTGGGATTCGCTCACCTTCGCAGGATCGCAGCCCGTTGTACCGGCCATTGTAGCATGCGTGCAGCCCTGGATATAAGGGGCATGATGACTTGACGTCGTCCTCACCTTCCTCCGAGTTATCCCCGGCAGTCTCCTATGAGTCCCCGGCCGAACCGCTGGCAACATAGGACAAGGGTTGCGCTCGTTGCGGGACTTAACCCAACATCTCACGACACGAGCTGACGACAGCCATGCACCACCTGTCATGGGCCCTTACGGACACCGTGTTTCCACGGCTTTTCCCATGATGTCAAACCCAGGTAAGGTTCTTCGGGTTGCATCGAATTAAGCCGCATGCTCCGCCGCTTGTGCGGGGACCCGTCAATTCCTTTGAGTTTTAGCCTTGCGGCCGTACTCCCCAGGCGGGACACTTAATGCGTTAGCTTCGGCACGGCAGTCGTTGATCAGACCGCCACACCTAGTGTCCAACGTTTACAGCGTGGACTACCAGGGTATCTAATCCTGTTTGCTCCCCACGCTTTCGCTCCTCAGCGTCAGTACCGGCCCAGAGAACCGCCTTCGCTACTGGTGTTCCTCCCGATATCTGCGCATTTCACCGCTACACCGGGAATTCCATTCTCCTCTACCGGACTCTAGTCACAATAGTATCGACTGCAGTTCCGAGGTTGAGCCTCGGAATTTCACAGCCGACTTACTGAACCGCCTACGAGCTCTTTACGCCCAATGATTCCGGACAACGCTCGCCCCCTACGTATTACCGCGGCTGCTGGCACGTAGTTGGCCGGGGCTTCTTTTGGAGGTACCGTCAATTTCTTCCCTCCTGAAAGGGGTTTACAACCCGAAGGCCTTCATCCCCCACGCGGCGTTGCTGCGTCAGGCTTTCGCCCATTGCGCAAGATTCCCTGCTGCTGCCTCCCGTAGGAGTCTGGGCCGTGTCTCAGTCCCAGTGTGGCTGATCGTCCTCTCAGACCAGCTACTCGTCGATGCCTTGGTAGGCCGTTACCCCACCAACTAGCTGATAAGCCGCGAGCCCATCCCACAGCACAAAGGCATTTCCTCGAACAATCATGTGGTTACTCGAGGATATTCGGTATTAATCCAGGTTTCCCTGGGCTATCCCGATCTGTGGGGCAGGTTGCTCACGTGTTACTCACCCGTTCGCCGCTCCGTCATACCGGTGGGTTACCCCTCCGGTATGCGTCGCTCGACTTGCATGCATTAGGCACGCCGCCAGCGTTCGTCCTGAGCCAGGATCAAACTCTCCAACGTACATTCAAGGCTGGCACCCGAAGGCGCCGGCCAATCCTGTCAGTTATGAGTTTGCAATTGGGTCCAGGACCCGTGAGGGGCCCTAGAGCTGATTGCTATACAGATGCTCACTCACCCCACCGACCCTGAGGCCGGGAAGTGGGTGTGCATGCTGGCTTTTGGCACATTGTTCAGTTGTCAAGGAGCCCAGAGCTCCCACCTACTGATGTCAGGCGGGCCGGCAACGACAATCGCGAAATCCATCGCGGATGCCCTCGTGACCCCGATACAAAGTGAATCCGAGGCGACGCGAAAGAGGCGCCGTCCCGGTGTTCAAGTGGGTGGCCGGGGATGTATTCCCCAGCCGGGAGTCGAATAGTAACGACACCCCTGAGTTAGTCAAGTCAATCAGACCAACCGGACGAATCGGCGCTTGCCCACCTGGAGGACCCGGCCCGAAAGGTCGCTCCTGGCGACCTCCTGAGCCTCGAGAACCGACCCGTCGAGCTTCACCGCCCCCTGAGCCAGCAATCTACGGGCCTCCGATCCGGAGAGACCTAGCGCATCCCGGATCAGACCAGGGATGACGACCGGATCGTCCGCCGAGAGAGCAAACGACTCGATCTCGTCGGGCATTCCACCCTCCTTGAACACCTGATCGAAAGCGGACTCGGCTCTCACGGCTTCGTCCTCACCCCAGTAGAGGGCCGTCACGGCCCGGGCGAGACGACGCTTGGTCTCTCCCGGATGGAGCGACTCCGAAGCCAGTCCTTCCTCGATCTCCTCGACCTCGGCCGGATCGAGGTCCGCAGCCAGCCGGAACCATTCGACCATCGCGGTGTCCGGGATGCTCATCGTCTTGCCGAACATCTCTTCGGGGGCGTCCTCCACGCCGATGTAGTTGCCGAGTGACTGCGACATCTTCTTGACCCCGTCGGTGCCGACGAGAAGAGGCATCGTCATGGCCACCTGAGGCGCCATCCCGTACCGCTCCTGCACGGTCCGACCCATCATCAGGTTCCAGAGCTGGTCCGACCCACCGAGCTCGACGTCGGCCTGAACGGCCACCGAGTCATAGCCCTGGAGCAACGGGTAGAGGAACTCCATGACCGAGATGGGGCTCCCGTCCTCGTATCGCTTGGCGAAGTCGGATCGCTCGAGCATCTGCGCCACGGTGGCCGACGAGGTGAGCTCGAGCAGACCGGCCATGTCGAGCGTCCCCAGCCACTCCGAGTTTCGCCGGATCTCGAGATTCTCAGGAAGGAGGATCCTGCGGAACTGGCCGAGCACGTTCTCTGCGTACCCGTTGACTTCCTCGGAGGTCAGTCTCCGGCGCGTCTCGGACCGGTCCGACGGATCGCCGACCTGCCCGGTGAAGTCACCGACGATGAGGACGGCGGTATGGCCCATCTCCTGGAAGTGACGCAACTTGCGGAGGACCACAGCCCACCCGAGGGTCACCGCCGGGGCGGTGGGGTCCAACCCGAGCTTGACCCGGAGCGGGCGCCCCAGCTCCAGCTTGTCCGACAGGTCGTCGCCGGGGACCACTTGATCGGTGTGGCGGAGCAGGAAGGAGAGTTGGTCGTCTGTGCTCATCGGCCAGGCGAGAGTAGATCCGGGAGGTCGGATCTCTTTCCGACCCCGGTCGTCGGGGTCACCGCCACGAATCGCCATGGGCGATCGATCGCCCGGCTGATGCCAACCCGGGGGGTCGCCATCAACAGGGCAGGCGGCTCGCCGGGTTCCAACCGGATTGGAGAAGATCCGTCGAACAAGAAGGTGCCATCGTGGGAGTGGTCGACTCCCAATGCCTGCGTCAGCTTTCCCGGGCCGTTGGCGAGGTCACGCTCGCGACCGCGGCGCGTCCGGGCCACACCCAGCCCATCCACGATCTCCCCGCCCCTGAAGAGGATCCCCCAGCCGACCCCTTCCGGTCCCGCCGCCACATTGGCGCACCAGTGGATGCCATAGGAGCGATAGACGTACAACGTCCCGGGTCGCTCGAACATCGACCCGTTCCGGCCCGTCCGGCCTCGATACGCATGGGATGCCGGGTCATCAGAGCCCTTGTAGGCCTCGACTTCGGTGATTCTGGCCTTCACCGACTTTCCTCCCACTTCCGAGACCAGAAATGCTCCCAGGAGCCGGGGTGCCGCCTCTTCCGGGCTCTCCGCGAGTTGTGACGCCAGGTCCATCCTCAAGCCCCTCGCAGTCGGGCACCGAGACCCTCGGCGGCCGAGATCATGTCCTGGCGGATCGGGGAAACCTCTTCGTTGGTGAGGGTGTGGTCTGTCGAGCGCAACCGGTAGCGAATCGCCACAGCCCGACTCCCCTGGTCGACCCCTGGCCCGACGAACACGTCGAACACGCGGGCCGACTCCACCAAGTCGGCGCCGGCGGCCGTGGTGGCATCGATCAATCGACCGACGGCGAGATCTGCCGGCATGAGAAACGAGAGGTCGAAGTCGACGTGTGGGAACACCGACGGAGAAACACCGACGACCGGGGCGACCCGGGCCAGGAGGGGCTCGAGGTCGAGCTCCCCGATCGCCACCCTGCCCGGTATTTCGAAGTTTCGGTTGGCACGGGGGCTCAACTCCCCGACATGGCCGATGATCGACTCTCCGAGCCGCACCGCGGCCGAGCGGCCCGGGTGGAAGCCTGCTGCATCTGCAGGCTCGACCTCGAAATGGAGATGCCCGAGCACCGCCATGACATGACGAAGCACCGACAGCGATACGTGGGCGTCGGCGGACGGATTCTCTTGACCCAGTAGATGAGGCCCGACGCCACCCACGATCACCCAGGTCAGGGCCGATTTCTGTTGAGGGAGGCGGGCATCCTCCGACCAGGGCTCGGCCAGGAACACGCGCGCCATCTCGAAGAGCGCGACCTCCGACATCCCATATGAGAAGTTGTGACGGGCGACGTCGAGCAAACCGGGGAGCATGGTCGGCCGCATCGTGCCTTCCTCCTCCCTGAGGGGGTTGGTGACGGTCAAGAGTCGAGCCGTGTCAGTCCATCCCAGGTTGGTCAGGTCGGCCTGTTTGACAAACGGAAGCGTCACCGTCTGGTGCATCCCGAGCCCTACCAGTGCCGAAATGAGGCGCCGTGCCCTCTTCTGCTCGAGCGTCAGGCCACCACCGGGGCCGGTTGGAAGGGTTGCGCCGAACTGCTCGTAGCCGTGGAGCCTCGCCACTTCCTCGACCAAATCTGCCGGCCGGGTCACATCGGGCCGGAAGGTCGGCACGGTGACCACCATCGGGTCAGTTCCGTCGACGGTCATGCCCAAACGGGTCAAGATGCCGCTCACCTGCTCGGATGAGAACCCCGGCCCCAGCAAACGCTCGACATCCGCCAGGCTCAGACCGACCTCGACCGGCCGACTTACGACAGCGATCTCATCGATCACTTCCTCGAGCACGCCGCCACCGCCGAGCTCCACCACCATCGCCGCTGCTCGAGCATTGGCCTCGTCGGTGAGATTGGGGTCCACCCCGCGCTCGAACCGGGTCGATGCTTCGGACATCAACCCGTGACGACGAGACATGTACATGATCGTGGGTGGGTCCCAGGAGGCTGCCTCCATGAGGACGTTCACGGTTGATCCCGAGACTTCCGAGCGAGCCCCACCCATGGTGCCCGACATCGAAGTCGGCCCATCTGCGTCGTAGATGATCAGGTCATCAGCGCTCAATGTGCGCCGTTCGCCGTCGAGAGTCTCCAGAGCCTCGCCGGCGTCAGCTCGTTTGACCGTCAACCGATTGCCGGAAATGCTGTCGGCATCGAAGGCGTGGAGGGGATGACCGAGCTCCAGCATCACATAGTTGGTCACGTCGACGATGTTGGAGATCGCCCGCACGCCGGCCTTCCGAAGTCGATGACGCACCCAGAGCGGGGAACTCCGCACCTCGACTCCGCGGATCTCCCGGGCCGTGAATCGTCGGCAACCCCCGGGATCCTCGATGGCGACGCTGATGTTCGGCGACCCGGAGACGGTCTTGAGCGGTCGGTCGGGGATCCGGTACCCGATCTCGAAGTGAGCCGCCAGGTCCCGGGCTATCCCGACGAGCGACATCGCATCGGGTCGATTGTTGGTGATTGCCAGATCGAACACGACGTCCGGCAATTCAACGAGGTCGGCAAAGGAGGATCCCGGGGCGGGCTCACCATCCAGCACGAGGATCCCGGTGTGGTCGTCGCCCAGACCGAGCTCGCTCTCGGAGCAAATCATGCCGTTGGAGTCGACCCCGCGGATGCTTCGTCGACCGATCTCGAAATCACCGGGCAGCACTGACCCGGGTCGGGCCACAGCCACGTAGGCGCCGCCGGAGAAGTTCCAGGCACCGCAGATGATCTGCTCGGCGCCTGACCCGGTGTCCACCTGGCACACCCGCACCTTGTCGGCGGCAGGGTGCGCTGTGATCTCCTCGACCTTGCCCACGACGACATTGGTCCACCCGACGTCGAGGACATCGAAGCTCTCCACTTCGTGTCCGAGCATGGTGAGGACATCCGACAGCTCAGTGGGATCAGTCGTCGGGAGCTCGATGAATTCCTGGAGCCAGCGAAGAGGGACCTTCATCGGAACTGGCTCAGGAAACGGAGGTCGTTGTCAACAAAGTGACGGATGTCGTTGATGCCGTGGCGAACCATGGCCATACGCTCGACCCCCATTCCGAAGGCGAACCCGGAGAACTGGGACGGGTCGTAGCCGACGGCGAGCAGGACGTTGGGATCGACCATGCCGCAGCCCAGCATCTCCAGCCAACCTGCTCCGCCACAGACCCGGCACCCGGGCTCGCCACCGTCGCAGGCGAAGCAGGAGACGGAGAGGTCTGCGGAGGGCTCTGTGAACGGGAAGAAATCGGGCCGGAGCCTCACCGAGGTGCTCGGGCCGAAGAACTCCCTGGAGAAATGGGCCAAGGTCCCCTTAAGGTCAGAGAACTGGATCGATTCATCGACGGCCAACCCTTCGATCTGATGAAAGACCGGGAGATGGGTGGCATCGGTCGTCTCCTGGCGATAGACCTTCCCTGGCACCACGACATAGACCGGTGGCTCGTGAGTCTCCATCCACCGTGCCTGGACCGGGGAGGTCTGGGTCCTGAGTAGGACCTCGTCGGCCGGGTCCCCGTAGTCGAGGTAGAGGGTGTCCGACTCGAGGCGGGCAGGATGGGTCGGCGGCGTGTTGAGGGCGTCGAAGTTGTACCACCCGAGCTCCGCTTCAGGCCCGTCCGCCACCACGTAGCCGAGGCCGTTGAAGATGTCCACGATCTCGTCGATGGTCTGCTGGAGCAGATGCTGCGATCCCTGCGGGAACGAGTGGCTGGCCAGCGTGACATCGATTCGATCCTCGGTGAGCCTCCTCGCCTCGTCCTCGATCTCGAGCTCGAGCCTCCTTGCGGAAAGGAACGCCTGGATACTCCTGGTGACTTCGTTCAACTTCTCTCCGACCAGGGGCCTATCGGCCGGGTCCAAGGAACCCATCGATCTCCTCACGTCGCCCAGAGAAGAGCTCTTGCCCAGGAGGTCGCTCTCGACGCGGTCCAGCTCCTCGAGGGTCGCTGCGCCGCCTATCGCAGTCGGAGCCTCGGCCAGCACACTGTCGAGCACCGATCCGGCATCCATGTCGGCGGCAGGTTAGAAGGCTCGCTTGCGCTCGCCGTACTCGGTACCCGGTATCTGTTGTCGGGATAGCTCGTACATCACAATTCCGGCGGCCATGGCAGCGTTCAGGCTCTCCATTCCGCCGGGCATCGGGATGGTGACCTTGTGGGCGGACTGCTCGACCACGTCAGGCGGGAGACCCGGCGCTTCCTCGCCGACCAGTAGCGCATAGCGCCCGGTGGCCAGGTCGGCAGGTCTCGGCCCTCCACTGACCACCGTGGCGACGGTGGCCAAGCCCATGTCTTCCAGGGTCTGGAGCGACTCGACCGGCGTGATATTGAGACGAAAATGCCCTCCGGCTCCTGCCCTCAGGACCTTGGGCGCCCACGGATCGGCCGTGCCTTCGGTGTAACCGAAGTCCCAGTCAAAGGCAGCCGCGGTCCGGATCATGGTCCCGACGTTCCCGGGGTCGCTCAGTCCCCATGCCACGATCATGTTTCGACCGGTTGGCGGGGCGGACGGAGGGATCGGAATGATCGCCGCCGGCCCTCTCGGCGTCCTGGTGCCGGTGACCCGGCCCAAGGCGGCTGATTCCACCAGGATCAGCTCGAAGCCATGGTCCGTGGCCAGCCTCGAACTGACCGCGTCGTCGGGGAGGGCGAACACCACGTCGGGTGCGACACCGGCAGCCAGCGCTTCGGCCAGGAGGCTTGGGCCTTCGAGAATGGTCCTCCCGGTGGCCCGTCGGTCCCGAGCGCGATGAAGCCGGGCCGCTTCCACCACGCGTGGGTTGCGATGGCTGCGGACCGGCTCCACTGGCAGGGGACGTTGAGGTCAGCCCTTGCGGGAAGCCTCTACCAATTGTGAGAAGGCGCTCGGGTCATTGACAGCCATCTCGGCCAGCATCTTGCGATCGACCTCGATCTCGGCGGCTTTCAGCCCGGCGATCAACTGCGAATACGTGGTGCCGTTCTGCCGGGCCGCGGCGTTGATCCGGGCGATCCAGAGACGCCGGAACTCACCCTTGCGGGCACGCCGATCGCGATAGGCGTCCTGCATCGCATGCATGACCTGCTCGTTTGCAGTCTTGTACCGGCGGCTACGTGCGCCTTTGTATCCCTTGGCCCGATCGAGGACCTTCTTGTGTGACTTCTTGGCGTGGACCGCCCGTTTCACACGTGCCATGGCTGAACCTCCTGAGTCCTCAGCGACCGAGCATCTTCTTGGCGACCTTGGCGTCGCCGGGGGCGAGCTCCACCTCGCCGGTGCGACGGCGATAGGTGCCCTTGCCCTTGGCCAGACGCAGGTGACCGCGACCTGACTGGCCTCTCATGTATTTGCCAGAACCTGTGACCTTGATCCGCTTCTTGGCGCCGCTGTGTGTCTTCATCTTCGGCACGGCTACCTCCTGTTCGTCCTACTGCTCGTCTTCGGCCGTCTCAACGGACGCCTTCGTCTTCCGGGAGGGAGCAAGCACCATGGTCATGCTCCGACCTTCGAGTTTGGCGGTCTGCTCCGTGACCGCGACATCCGTCAATTCCTCCGCCAGCTTGTCGAGCAACTCTTTGCCGAACGCGGGACGCTCCTGCTCCCGTCCGCGGAAGCGGACCGTGACCTTGACCTTGTCCCCTTCCTCGAGGAATTCCTGGGCCTTTCGACGGGTGATGTCGAAGTCGTGGTCCCCGATCCGCACCTTCATTCGAAGTTCCTTGATGGTGGTCCGGGTCTGCTTCTTCCGTGCCTCGCGCGCCTTGACCGACTGCTCGTACTTGTACTTGCCGTAGTCCATCAGCCGGCAAACCGGCGGCTTGGCATTGGGTGCCACCTCCACGAGATCTAGATCTAGCTGCTCTGCCAGCCACATGGCCTCGTTCAGCTTCTTGATCCCGATCTGTTCCCCATCGGGGGCGATGACCAAGACTTCCTTGGCCCTTATGGCGCCATTCACACGGAGCTCGTTGATGCTCTTACCTCCTGCTGGTGTTCGATTGCTCGGAAAGAAAAAGGCAACAGGCGAAAGACCTGCTGCCATGACCTCGAACCGGTCCCCGATTGAGGCGATCGGTCTGGTGATCGGACCACGGCTCGCCTTTGCTGAGATCTACCTGGATCCCGCCGGCGGCCGGGTGGGGAAGCAGCGCTTCCGCTCTTGCCATCGGTTGTCCCAACGAGGTTACCAGTGCAGTGTCCGGAATCGGTAGTCGCAACTCAGGTTGCATCGAGCCCCCGCAGCGCCACCGCTGTCGATACCGCAGCCTCCGCCGCCTCATACCCCTTGTTCGACGGTCCCTCGGTCGCCCGCTCCACTGCGTGAGCGAACTCGTTCACGGCGAGGATTGCATTGGTCACCGGGATACCGGTGTCGAGGGCGACCCGGGCGATCCCGGCGGTCGACTCCCGGACCACGATCTCGTAGTGGTCGGTATCGCCCCGAACGATGGTGCCGATGGCCACCACGGCATCACAACCAGCGTCGGCGAGACCGAGTGCGGCAATGGGCAGCTCCAGCGCCCCGGGAACCCTGACCACGGTCACCTCGGCGCCGAGCGCCTCGAGGCGGGTCACCGCTCCATCGAGGAGGCGGTCCGTCACAGATCGGTTCCAGGTGGCAACGGCTACGCCCACGTGCAGGCCGGTCCCGTCCAGGTCTCCTTCGATGCTTCGGATCATGCCCCCTGGCCCAGGTCCATTTGATGTCCCAGGCGGGTGGCCTTTGCCCGCAAATAGTCCCGGTTCTCGTCGTTGGCGTCGACGAACAGGGGGACCTGCTCGAGGATCGAAAGCCCGTAGCCTTCGATCCCGGCTCGTTTGGTGGGGTTGTTCGTCATGATCCGCATCGAGCGCACCCCGAGGTCGTACAGGATTTGGGCACCGACCCCGTAGTCCCGGGCATCGACGGGCAGCCCCAGATTCACGTTGGCATCCACGGTGTCGTACCCCTCGTCCTGGAGCTTGTATGCCGCCAGCTTGTGAAGCAATCCGATGCCCCGGCCTTCATGGCCCCGGATGTAGAGGACGACACCGCGCCCCTCCCCGGCAACCCTCGCCATCGCCTGGTCCAGCTGGTCACCACAGTCACATCGCAGGCTGCCGAACACATCGCCGGTCAGGCACTCGGAATGGACCCTGGTGAGAACCGATTCCCCGTCGCCCAGGTCACCAATGACGAGGGCTATGTGCTGACGGTCGTCAACGAGCGAGCGATAGCCGACAGCGGTGAAGGTGCCGTGATCAGTGGGAATACGGGCCTCGACGACACGTTCGACGAGCTTCTCCTCACGACGCCGAAAGGCGATGAGATCAGCGATCGTCCCGATGAGCAAGCCATGTTCATCGGCAAACCGCTCCAACTCGGGGAGCCGTGCGACCGACCCATCATCGTTCATGACCTCGGCAAGCACGCCGGCCGGGTAATGCCCCGACAACCGGGCCAGGTCGACGGCGGCCTCGGTGTGCCCCGCCCTCTTCAGAACACCACCTGGCTCGTAGCGCAGCGGGTACATGTGTCCGGGGCGAGCGAGATCATGGGGCTTTGTCTCGGGGTCGACCACAGCTCTGATCGTCTTCCAGCGATCGGAGGCCGAGATGCCGGTAGTGGTCCCCTCCCTGGCATCGATGGAGACCGTGAAGGCGGTGCGCCGCACGTCCGTGTTGCGGGCGACCATCATCGGCAGGTCGAGCTCGTCGAGTCTCTCACCGACGACCGGCAGGCAGATGATCCCGCTCGTGTGCCGCAGCATGAAACCCACCTGCTCAGGGGTGGCGGTCTCGGCGGCGAGAATCAAGTCGCCCTCGTTCTCGCGATCTTCGTCGTCGACCATGATCACCATCTCGCCGTTTCCGACGGCCGAGATGACGTCTTCGATGGCGGCAAAGGTCATGATCCGGCTTTCAGCAGCTTTTCGACATACTTCGCGACCAAATCGACCTCAAGGTTGACCTTCTCCCCCACTGCACGCAAACCCAGTGTGGTCACCTGGAGCGAATGGGGAATCAGGGCGATCTCGACTTCGTGTCCTTTCACTGCGGCCACGGTGAGGCTGACTCCATCGACGGTGATCGATCCTTTCTCGATCACATAGCGGCTCAAGGCGTCGGGAATCCGGAGGCGCAACCGCCGGCCCGATCCTTCGGGCACGATGGCTGTGATCACCGCCACGCCGTCGACATGACCCTGCACGATGTGCCCGTCGAACCTCCCGTCCGCCGCCATCGGGCGCTCGAGATTGACCGGGTCGCCCGGTTGCAGCTCGGCGAGGGTCGAGCGGCTCAGGGTCTCCTTGACGACGTCGACTGCAACGTGCCCCGGTCCAGTCTCCACGCCGGTGAGGCACACACCATTGACCGAGATCGAACCACCCAGTTCGATCTTCGGAAGGGTCCCGGTGTCCAGCACGAGTCGCATTCCTCCGTTGGCGTTCTCCACGGAGACGACTGACCCCCGCTGCTCGACTATCCCGGTGAACATCTAGGAGGCCCCCCTCCCCGCCTGCGGCGGTACTCCCCCCTCCAGGGGGAGAAATTCGATTCTGATATCAGGACCAACCATCCGAACGTCGTTGATATTCACTGCGCTTGATTGTGCCATGGTCGCGAAATCTCCCTCTATCGGAGCCATGCCACGCCCACCGGCCATTCGTGGCCCAACATAGATCACGCCCCTGCTCACCACCCCGGCCCTCCACCATGCCCCCGTCAACTGAGGGCCGCCTTCCAGGAGGAGGTCGAGCAGCCCTCGGTCGGCCAACGCCTGCGCCGACTTCACAGGATCGGGCCACTCATCATCGCCGCCGACCACCACGACCTCGCCTGACGGGACGCCCAGCGGTCGCGCGCTGATCACGAGAGGTGATCTCTCCCAGATCCTCCTGTCGATGGGGAGGGACTGGCGTCCGGCCACCACGACCGGTACAGGCTGTTTCTCGACGCCTTCGACGCGGGCGGTGAGCAATGGATCGTCGGCGCGGAAGGTCCCTGCGCCGACGACGACGGCATCCATGGTCGCCCGGAGGCGGTGCGCATCTTGTCTCGCCTCTTCGGACGTGATCCATTGCGACGACCCGTCGGTTGCGGCAACGGAGCCGTCCAGGGTCATGGCCACTTTCAAGGTGACCAGGGGCAGCCCTGTGCGCCGGTGGTGGAAGTAGGCAGGGTCGACAGACTCCGCTTCTGGTGCCAACACCCCGGTCTCCACCTCGATACCAGCCTCTTTCAGCCAGGCCACCCCGGCTCCCGACACACGTTGGTCCGGGTCGATCGCCCCAATCACTACCTTGCGAACCCCGGCTTCCGCCACGGCTCCTGCGCAGGGCGGCGTCTCGCCTTGATGGCTGCACGGCTCGAGCGTCACAAAGAGCGTGGATCCCCGCGCCTGGTCCCGGGCTTCAGCGAGGGCGACCACCTCTGCGTGGGGCTGGCCGACCCCGTGATGTGCCCCCTCACCCACCACCTGGCCGGATTCGTCCACAATGACGGCGCCAACCCTCGGGTTGGGATGAGTTCTGTGCGGTGCGGCGAGCTCGATTGCTCGTCGCATGTGGCGGGCATCGCCCACTCAGCGGCCCGCCACTAAGTAGCGCGTCGATCGATGCGGTAGGTGGAGCCCTGCTGCTTCTTGGCGAATTCCTTCATTTCCACCGCAATCGCCGACGCCTCCCACTGTGTGGAGATCTCGCGCACGTCGGTGGACGCTACACCCAGGGAGAGGGATACCACAGGGAAGGCGAACCGCTCCCCGCGCCGGTCGATGACCTCGATGTAGCCGCGGAGGGCATCGGCGGTGTCATAGAGGTCGAGGATCCCGTCGTCGAAACGCTCGATGACCTCCTTGCAGAAGGACTCCGACACCTCGGGTGGGATGATTGCCACGAAATCGTCGCCACCGATGTGACCGACGAAGGCGTTGGCGATGCCCAGGCTGTCGGAGGCGTCGTTGAAGCACTTGGCACAGAAACGGATCACCTCGTCGCCGCGCATGAACCCGTAGTGGTCGTTGAACGCCTTGAAGTTGTCGAGGTCGCCGTGAACGAGAGCAAAGTCCCTCCCGGAGGAGATCCTCTCCTCGACCTCTCCGGTGATCTTGAAGTTCCCGGGTAGACCTGTGAGTGGCGACAGATCGCGGGCCGCCTGCGTTCTGCGTACCACTGCCCGGACTCGAGCGACGAGCTCGTTGATGTCGAACGGCTTGGTGATGTAGTCGTCGGCGCCCAACTCGAGGCCGCGCACACGATCTTCGGGGAGGCCGCGGGCCGTGAGGAGGATGATTGGGATGTTCCCCGTCGAAGCCTGGCTGCGCAGCCGGTGCAGGGCGGTGAGCCCGTCCATACGGGGCATCATGATGTCGAGGACGATCACATGTGGGGGGTTGGCGGTCGCCTTCTGCAGGGCATCTTCGCCATCGACAGCGGTCTCTACCTCGAAGCCTTCCAGCTCGAAGTTGACCTGGACCACGGCGAGTATGTCCGGATCGTCGTCCGCGATGAGGACTCGTTCACTCATTTACCTTGTAATGCCCTTCTCATCTCGGCAGCAGCCGTCGGCGGATCATCCGCCCCGAAAATGGTCGTCCCGGCCACGAGCACATTTGCCCCTGCCGAAACAGCCTGACGAGCGGTCTCGAGTGTGATTCCACCGTCGATCTGAATATCGGCGCCCAAACCCCGCTTCTCAACCCATTCTCTCGCCTCTTCCACCTTGGTGAGCACCTCCGGCATGAAGCTCTGGCCGCCGAAGCCGGGCTCCACCGACATGAACAGGACCACATCGGCCAACTCCATGAACGGCCGCAAGGCGGCGAAGGGTGTTGCCGGGTTGCACACCAGGCCGAAGCCCAAGCCGTTCTCACGAGCCAACTTCGCCGCGTCGGTTGGCTCAGGCATCGCCTCGATGTGCATCGTCACCGAGTCCGCCCCGGCCTCGGCCAGATCGGGTAGATAGGCATCCGGGTTGGTGGTCATCAAATGGCAGTCGAAATGAAGCTCGGTGATGGGTCGGATGCCCGCTATGACCGGGATCCCGAAGGAGATGTTGGGCACGAAATGCCCGTCCATCACGTCGATATGGAGCCAGTCCACCTCCGCCTCCACCGCCACGATTTGCTTCTCGAGACAGCTGAAGTCGGCTGCGAGCAGCGATGGTGCGATCTTCAATGCGGCCATGGGGCGAGTCTATGTCCCGGCCGTGTGCTCGATCAGGCGACGGACCCGCGGTCGCGACGACGCCCGCGCAGCCACGACTCGCCGGACATCGGGCGCTTGCCCGGTGGCAGCAGAGTCACCAGTTGCACTCCCCCATCACCGAGACCAGCCACCGGCATGCCGTCGAAATCCATCCAGCGCCCCGGTTCTGGAGCGGCCTCATGCAGGCGCGCCTGCAGCACCTGATACGTCTCCCCGTCGATGATCAGACTGGCGCCTGGCTCCGGTGACAGACCCCGTACCCGGTTCACCTCCTCGACCCGACTCCCGTCCACCTTGATGACCCTTTCTTGGGGCTCGATCTTGGAGGCGTAGGTCAGCCCTTCATCGCTCTGTGGCACTGGCTCCAGGCCGCCATCGAGATAGGGAGGTATCGCTCCGGTCATCAGCCGGGCACCGAGCATGGAAAGGCGGGAAGTCAAGTCTCCAGCGGTCTCCTCATCGTCGATGTCGACCGCTTGAGCGGTGAGGACCGGTCCGGTGTCCAGACCCTCGTCGAGACGGAAGATGGTGACGCCCGTCATCGGATCTCCGGCCATCAGGGCCCGGCTCACTGGAGCCGCGCCCCTCCAGCGGGGAAGAAGGGAGAAATGCAGGTTCAACATCCCGGCGGCAGGAACTGCGAGCGCATCAGATTTGAGGATGCGGCCGTAAGCAACCACGACAGCCACGTCCAGGTTTCCCGCCGATTCGAGCGATTCCCTCACCTCACCGGCCGAGCTCGGTTGGACTACAGGCAAGCCGAGGCGGTCGCCCTCGATCTTGACCGGAGGAGGAGACATGGCTCGGCCCCTGCCCTTCGGTCTATCGGGTTGGGTGACCACGACCGCGACGTCGTGGCCCGCAGCAAGCGATCTCAGGGTGGGCAGCGCCGCTTCCGGGGTCCCCAGGAAAGCGACCCGGCTCACTCGAAGGTGGCCAGCCCCAGGGCCTCATCCCTCAGGTCACGGAGGGCCTTCTTCCGGATCGGCCTGTCCAGCCGGTCTATGAGCAGCTTCTGGTCGAGATGGTCGATCTCGTGTTGGAGGACACGGCCCAGAAGACCATCGCCGGCGTACTCGACTTCATTCCCTTCCAGGTCGAGAGCACGAGCACGGGCGAAACCGGGGCGTGTGATCTCCCACCAGTGGCCGGGCACCGAAAGGCACCCTTCTTCGTATTCCCACTCGCCACTGACTTCGACGATCTCCGGGTTGATCATCACCCTCGGCCCGAGCTCGTCCTGGGCGTCGAAGACGGCGATCCGCCTCGGAACTCCGATCTGGTTGGCGGCAAGCCCGACGCCGGGCGCTTCGTACATCGTCTCGATCATGTCCTGAACCAGTGCCCTGACGGTCTCGTCGATCTCGACCACCGGCTTGGTCTCGAGACGCAACACCGGGTCGCCAAAGGTGCGGATCGGGTAGACGGCCATGCTGGCGTGTGACTCTAAATCCCCTCGTGTGGCGTCACAGGTCGATCGGGTCGGCGTCGATGCGAACAGTGGCCCCGGCCTCGCGCCATCGCTGGACGAGCGGGCGCAACCGGGGCTTCAGGGCACCGAGGGATCCCTGAAGGAGCCATCGCGAGCCCTGGGCGGAAGGAGCAGGGCCGAGGACCGTCTGCGGCTCCAACGACCTCAGATCCGAATCGAACCGGGACGGACCTTCCTCACCGCGGACCTCGATCGCCAGCATCTCGGTTGCCGGGGGAAGCCCCAGCCGGGCACGCTCCACGAGCAATCGCTCCAAATACGGAACGGCGTCTCCCCGTTTCAGCGCCGTCACCAGCGGCGCCTCGGGCATTGACGTCTGCGCCATCATTCGCCTCCCCGGGCCGTTCTCGATGGCGTTGGCCAGGCGGGCCAGAATCCGGAGAGCCTCTTCGGAGGTTCGATAGTTGTGGCCGAGCATGAGACCATCGACGTCGACCGCTACCGCCAGCGGAACCGGCACAAGCGTGGGCAGATCACGCTCGGTCCCGACTGTCACCGGGAAATCGGCTGGATGGATGCCGGCTACGTCATTTCCGAGGCGCCTGTTGATCTCCTTGACCAGCCGCTCCGGCTCGGATCCCATCTCCTCGAACCCTGTACCCCCACAGTGGAGACAGGGGCCGGTCGCCTGCCCACAGCGCCGGCAGGCGGCCTCCCGACCCAAACGTGAACCACACGACTCACAGACCCGCACCCGTCGACAAGAGACACAGCGCATGGATGAGTCCGAGGTCCGGCGGTGGGTGAAGACGAAGGATCTCCTGCGGCCCGCGATCGTCGCCCGGATGGCTGCCACCGTCCTCTCCGCGAGTGTGCCGGAACCGGGGGCCTCGTCGCGCCGGTCGACGACCTCGACGAGCGGCCATGCCCGCTTCGTGGGGCGAATGACCTCCGGTCCCGATGCAAGGACTTCGAGCGACGGAGTGGGGCCGACGAAGGCCACCGAGAAGCCCTCGATCCGGGCGCGGGTCGACACGACGTCCCTGACGTGCAACGTCGGCGTCTGCCGGTCCTTCATGGCACGTCTCCCTTCCTCGAGGACGATGGCGAGGGCGAGCGACGGAATGCGCCACACGGCTACGCGGGGAGTGCCGATGATCAGCCTCCCCGGCCCCTGGGCGTCGGTCCAGGCGTTGGTCAGGTCCCGCGCCACGTCCCCCGAGGCCACCGTGGCGTCAAACCCGCGGTCACGGGCATCGTCACCGACCATGCGGGCCTCCGCCTCCGTTGCCACGATGACCAGCACCGACTTCTCTGCCTCCAGGATTGGGAGCACGGTGTCGATCCAGTCGAGGGTCTGCCAGCGCCCGATCACCGCCGTAGCCGGACGACGGTGGCCTGCTGCGATCTCGCGGGTGATTGCGAGCAACGGATGTGCGCCGACCGGATGGCTCACATGGGCCGCTGCTTTCTCCGGTGCGGGCATGGTGGGCAGATTCGGGGGCGCCGAGCGCTCGAGCAGCACCGACAACGGGGCCACGTAATGGGTCGCCGCCCATTGGATCGTCTTAAGGAGCCCGGAGTCGAATACCGGGATCTCACTAGAGAGCGCGGCTATCTCTTTGAGCGCCCCTTCTCGTTCGGCACCGATCTCCACGACGAAGCCTCGTGTCTTCCGCCCGGAGAGAGGAACCCTGACGATGGAGCCAATCTGCACCAGGTCCCGGAGGTGCTCAGGGATGTCGTACCAGAAGCCGTTGTCGACCGCGAACGTTGGGACGCTGGGGACAACTCGAGCCGTCTGTCGACTCAGAGACCGGCCGCCCCTCTGAGGGCGTCGACCATGTCGAGACGCTCCCAGGTGAACTCGGGACGACCGAAATGCCCGTAGGCGGCAGTCCCGGCAAAGATCGGATTCCTCAACTCGAGATGCTCGATGATCGCCGCAGGCCTGAAGTCGAACACTTCTTTGACTACGTTCTCGATCTTCTCAGGCGGGATCTGCTCGGTGCCAAAGGTTTCGACGTGGATGGAGAAGGGCTCAGCCTGGCCGATGGCGTACGAGAGCTGTATCTCGACCTTCCGGGCGACGCCGGAGGCGACGATGTTCTTGGCCGCCCATCGAGCTCCGTAGGCGGCCGAGCGGTCGACCTTGGTGGCGTCCTTCCCGGAGAAGGCCCCTCCCCCATGACGGGCGTATCCGCCATAGGTGTCGACGATGATCTTGCGGCCGGTGAGGCCAGTGTCCGCCACCGGGCCCCCTACCTCGAATCGCCCTGACGGGTTGAAGATGAATCCGATGTGCGGGTCGAGCATGTCTTCGGGAATGACCGCAGCCACGACTGCGTCGAAGACCTCCTGTCGCATCTCTCCCTGGTCCTTGTCCTGGGCATGGTGAGCGGAGATGAGGACCTTTTCCACCGCCACGGGGCGGTCACCCTCATAGCGGACCATCACCTGGGTCTTGCCGTCGGGCCGGAGATACTCCAGCTTGCCCGTCTTGCGCACTTCGGTGAGTCGCTCGGCCATCCGGTGAGCCAGCTGAATGGGCAAGGGCATCAACTCGGCGGTCTCATCGACGGCAAATCCGAACATGAGCCCCTGGTCGCCTGCCCCGAGCTCGCGATCGACACCGTCGGAGATATCCGGGCTCTGTTGCTGGACACGGTCCTGAATCTCGAGTTGGCCGGCGGCAAAGCCAGGGTCGAAGCCGTCGTAGCCGATCCGCATGACGGTGTCATCGACGATGGCCGCGACATCTGGCTCGGCTCCCTCGCTGATCTCCCCTCCGACAATGGCCAGACGGGTGGTGACGAAGACCTCGCACGCCACTCGCGCCATCTTGTCGTTGGCCAGGGCTGCGTCGAGAACCGAGTCCGAGATGGCGTCGGCCACCTTGTCCGGATGGCCTTCTGTGACCGACTCTGAGGTGAAATACCAGCTTCTCATGCGGGGGCGAGATTAACCCTGTTCCCCGATGGCGGCGGCCACCCGGTCGAGGAGCCGCTCGGCCACTTCGGATTTGGCGAGGAGGGGCAGCTCTTCGGTTTCACCGGACCGGTCGATGAGGACCACACGGTTGGTGTCGGTCCCGAACCCCGACCCAGGCTCGGTCACGTCGTTGTAGACCAGGAGGTCGACATCCTTCTTTCGAGCTTTCTCGATTGCCCGCTCAACTCCACCCGTCTCGGCGGCGAACCCGACTGTGAACGGCCGGGGATGACGCTGCACGACCGATGCCAGGATGTCCGGGGTTTCCGTGAGCTCGATGGAAGGAACGCCGTCGGCCCTGGGGATCTTGGATTCTGCCGCAGACTTCGGCCGGAAGTCAGCGACCGCCGCGGCCATGATGGCGACATGTGGATCCACACCGGCGACTGCCGCCAGCATCTCCTCGGCAGTTTCCACGCGGATCAGTTTCGCGGCCGGATGGGTTGGCAAATCGGCCGTGGTCACCAAGGTCACGTCGTACCCGCGACGAATCGCCGCGTCTGCGATCGCGTGACCCATCTTCCCGGACGAGCGGTTGCCCAGGTAGCGCACGGGGTCTAGCGGCTCACGGGTCCCTCCCGCCGTCACCAGGACCTTCTGACCTTTGCCCTCACCGCCCAGGATGTCGCCGGCGGCGACAACGATCTCCTCGGGCTCAGCGACGCGGCCCATCCCGGAATCCCCCCCGGCGAGGGGGCCGATCTCGGGACCAATCATGTGGTAGCCGAAACCGCGCAAGGTCTCCAGATTGCGTTCGGTCGCAGGGTGCTCCCACATCTCCGTGTGCATCGCCGGCGCCAGCAACACAGGGACAGTCGTGGCGATGATGGTGGCACTGACGAGGTCCTCGGAGATGCCGTTCGCCACTCGGCCGATAGTGGCTCCGGTGGCCGGGGCGACGATCACGAGATCCGCCCATCGGGCCAACTCGGTGTGGGGCGAGACCAGATCGGCGGCAAAGAGCGCTGTGAAAGGGTGCTCGCCAGTGATGGCGGCAAAGGTCTGGGCGCCGACGAACTCGAGAGCTGACTCGGTCATCTCCACCCGCACGGTGGCTCCGGCCTCGACGAGACGCCGAGCGAGGTAGGCGGATTTGTAAGCGGCTACGCCGCCCGTGACGCACAGAAGGACGCGGCGGCCCTGCAGCATCACTCTTCTACGGTGTCGACCGAGACCTTGCCTTCCGCGATCTCCTCCATGGCGATCGTCAACGGCTTGCGGGACAGCGAGTGGACCTGGGGCGGTACGAACTCACCGTACCCGACGCCGAGCTGGTGGAAATAGCCGTTGATTTGGCGGGCCCGGCGGGCCGAGATGACGACCGTCGCGAAACGGTTGCCGATCTGGTCGATGACCTGTTCGATCTTCATGGGATCCTTTACGGGAAGGGGGATGCGAACAGAGTACCCGATCAGCGGGTGGTAATCAGCCCCTCCAACTCCGATATGGCCTGATCGAGGTTGTCGTTGACGACGATGTGGTCGAAGAGATCGGGCGCTTCGGCCATCTCCGATTTTGCGATCTCGAGCCGATCCTCGATGTCCTCGTCGGAGGTGTCGCCCCGGCGGCGCAATCTCCTTTCCAACTCCTCGAGGCTTGGGGGAGCTATGAAATACATGATTGCTTCGGGTTTGCGCTCCCGCACCTGGCGGGCCCCCTGGATCTCGATCTCGAGGAGGATGTCGCGTTGGTCCACCAGGGTCTCCTCGATCAGAGCCTGAGGCGTGCCGTAGTACCGATTGTTGTAGATAGCCCACTCGAGAAGCTCGTCGTTCTCGATCATCTTCTCGAAATCCCGTCGCGAGATGAAGTTGTAATGGACACCGTGCCGCTCGCCCGGGACGCGGCAGCCTGGTGGTGGCGGAAACGGAGAACTCGATACCGAGACGCTCGATGAGCTCACGAACGATGCTCGACTTTCCCGAGCCCGATGGCCCGGACACGACGAGAAGCCGGGCGGCGGCGGCCACTTCAGGAGAACTCGGCTAGGAGAGCCTCTTTCTGCTTGTCTCCCAGGCCCCTGATCCTGCGGTTTTCGGCAATACCCACCGATTCCATGAGACGCTTCGCCTTGATCTTCCCGGTGCCGGGCATCGCTGCGAGGGCCCGCTCCACCTTGAGGCCGGCGAGGAGCTCATCACTGTCGGCCTTCTCGAACAACTCGGAGAGGCGAAGGGACCCTGTCTTCAACAACTCCTTGGCCTCGGCGCGCACTCGTCTCGCCTCCGCTGCCTTGGCCAGCGCTGCTGCTCTCTGCTCATCGGTCAATTGGGGTGGTTGCGCCATGTCCTCATCTCGTTCGACGAACCGTGACCCTAGCCAGCATGACTTGCGCCGGTCGTCGAAACCGCAGCCTCGATCTCCCGCAATATCGACAAGGTGGCCGCCGCCGGATCGGCCGCCGCAGTGATCGGGCGGCCCACAACCAGCAGGTCGGCCCCCGCCTCGATCGCCTGCGCTGGCGTGGCCACTCTCTTCTGATCGGCACTATCTGAACCGGCCGGCCTGATGCCGGGCGTGGCGACGATGAGATCGAGATCGAGCGCCTTTACCGACGCCGACTCGGGCACGGCGCACACCACCCCTTCGGCGCCGGCCGCGGCGGCCAACCGGGACATAGCGGTGACGTGTTCAGCGGGACCCTGACTGAACCCGACTGCTTCCAGTCTCGCCTCGTCTAGTGAGGTGAGGATGGTGACAGCCAGGATCCCGGCTTCGCCTTCGGAGTTGGAGGCGAGCGCTTCCACAGCTGTCCGGATCATCTCCTCGCCTCCAGAGGCGTGGACGGTCACCCAGCGTGCCCCGATGGAGCCCAGCCGGCTTGCTGCTCCAGCCACCGTGTTCGGGATGTCATGGAGCTTCGCGTCGACGAAGACCGGAGCACCAAGGGCGGCAACCCGTGACACGATGCCGGGGCCCTCCCCCATGAGCAGCTCGAGCCCGACCTTGAAGCCACCGACATGCGGATTAATGGCCCCGGCGATGTCGGAGCGCTTCCTCTCCTGTAGGCACGTCGAGGGCGACTATGAGGAGACTCACCAGGGCACGACTCCCCCCACCAGGTCGGGCACCGCCGCGTCGCGCCGTTCTAGATCGCGACTCAGCTCACGCTCGATGCGCTTTCCGGCGCGTGGCTCGGCGAGATGTGCGGTGCCGATCGCTACCGCCGATGCACCTGCGAGGAGATACTCGACGACGTCCTTTCCGGTCATGACACCTCCGCACCCGACAATGGGGGCTCCGGGCAGGGCGCGGGACACTTCGTACACACAGCGCAGAGAGATGGCCTTCAGACCCGGACCGCTGTAGCCGCCGACTCCGCCACTGAGCAGTGGGCGGCCGCTGACGGGGTCGATGCCGAACCCGAGAATCGTGTTGGTCAGGGTGAGGAATGTGGCGCCAGCCGCCAGACAGGCGGCGGCGACCGCCACGATGTCATCGGTGTTGGGTGAGAGCTTGGCGCCTACCGGCACCTCTGATGTCGCCGCCACCGCCGTGACCACCTCGGCCGACCTCGGTGCATCTAGCGAGAACATGCGCCCATCTTCGAGATTTGGGCAAGAGAGGTTGATCTCGATGACTGGCACACCTGCCGAGACGAGCCCTTTGGCCACCATGGCGAACTCGTCTGGAGTTTCCCCGACCGCAGACCCCCACACCGGCACCCCGATACCGGCAAGTAGCGGTGTCATAGTCTCGACCCAGGCCTCGATGCCCGGGTTCTGGATGCCGATCCCGTTGAGCATGCCGGGGCCGGCCGGGGCGAGACGTGGGGCCGGCCGGCCTGCCCACTCCACCGGGGCGACCGACTTGGCTACTGCGGCCCCGTAGGGCGAGACATCGGCCACCTCCGCCCACTCCCAGACAGACCCGACAGTGCCCGAGGCGGCGATGAGCGGGCTTCGCAGCTCGATCGGGCCCAGGCGTGTCGTCAGACGGTCTGGTGCCATTCCTGGAGGCTCCTCGGTCGCTGGATGGCGCCTGGCCCGGCGCGGAGGCTGCGGGCCACCGCCAGCCCACCCTGGATCGTGGTCACGCAGGGAATGGAGTGGGAACGGGCGGCGATCCGGATCGTCCTGCCGTCGGATCGCGCCTTGCCGCCGCGAGGTGTGTTGATGACGAGTTGCACCTCGCCGTCCTCGAGACGTTGCCCGATGTCCCTCGGCCCCTCGCCGACCTTGTGGACCGGATCGGCGTCGATTGCGTGATGCTTCAGGTACCGGGCGGTGCCGTGGGTCGCGACCAGGTCGAACCCCAGCATGGTGAAAGCCTGGGCCACGGCCAGCCCCATCGCCTTGTCCCTGTCGGCGAAAGACAGAAACACCCGCCCGCGTGTCGGCAGGATGTGACCGGCCGCGAGCAAGGCCTTTGCAAAGGCAACTCCGACGTCGGGGCCGATCCCCATCACCTCGCCGGTGGCCCGCATCTCCGGACCGAGCACCGAGTCCTCCTCGGGGAATCGGTCCCAGGGGAGGACTGCGTTCTTCACTGCGACGAAGTCGGGGCGTTGGGTCGAGATCGGCACTACTCCCTCACGGCGAAGCTCTTCGAGGGAGCTGCCCATCATCACCCTGGCTGCTATCCGGGCGAGAGGCACGGCAGTTGCTTTGCTGATGAACGGGACCGTCCTGCTCCCCCGAGGGTTGGCCTCGAGGACGTAGACGTCGTCTCCCTTGACCGCGAACTGCAGATTGATCAAGCCGCGCACGCCGAGCGCTGCGGCCAGCTCTGATGTCGCCCTGAGGATCTCTTTGTGGGCCTCGTCCGAGATCGTCGGCGGCGGGGTGACGCAGTCTGAATCACCGGAATGGACACCAGCCTCTTCGACATGCTCCATGACACCGCCGAGGAGCAGCTCGGAGCCGTCATAGACCGCGTCGACGTCGATCTCTACGGCTGCCTCGAGGAATCGGTCGATGAGGATTGGTGCCCCGGTCAGCTCCGGGTCGGCCTCGCCATACATCTCCCTCACGTAGTCGGCCAGCTCCTCGACGCTGTATACCACCCGCATCTTCCGGCCCCCGAGGACGAAGGAAGGCCTGACCATGACCGGCAGACCGATCTGATCGACTACGTCTTCGGCTTCGCGCGCCGATGACGCCGAGCCGGCGGGAGGCTGACGGAGCCCCAGGCTCTTGCATAGCTCTGCGAACTGCTCACGATCCTCCGCCAACTCGATCGATGCCGGCGAGGTGCCGGCGATGGGCACTCCGGCATCCTGCAGCGCCCTAGCCAGGTTGAGCGGGGTCTGTCCCCCGAGTTGGACCACGACGGCCTCGGGCCTCTCCGCCTCGATGACGGACAACACGTCCTCGACTGTCAGGGGCTCGAAATAGAGCCGATTCGACGTGTCGTAGTCCGTCGAGACCGTCTCGGGGTTGCAGTTGACCATCACGGTCTCGTATCCCGCGTCGCGCAGGGCGAATGCAGCGTGCACACAGCAGTAGTCGAATTCGATGCCCTGGCCGATCCGGTTGGGGCCGGAGCCGAGTACCACAACCCGGGGCCGTTCGGCCGGGGGCACCTCAGATTCCTCCTCGAAGGTCCCGTACATGTACGGGGTGTGGGCTTCGAACTCGGCGGCGCAGGTGTCCACGGTCTTGTAGGTGCGGTTGATCCCGAAACGAGCGCGGGCCTCCCGGACTTCGATTTCGGTCTCGCCCCAGAGATGGGCGAGTTGGCGATCGGAAAAGCCGTACCTCTTCGCCTCTTTCAGCAGGTCTCGATTCCCGGAGCCCGCTGCTTCGATCTCAGATCGCAACTCGACGATCTCGGCGATCTGGTCGACGAACCACGGGTCGATGGTGCTGAGCCGTGAAACCTCGGCGACGCCCCATCCTCGTCGTAACCCCTCGCCGACGGCGAAAACCCGATTCGGCGTCGGGATGGCTATTGCCTGGCTCAACTCGTCGTCGTGCATGTCGCGCAGGGTGTGCTCCCCGGCATCGGCATTCAGGCCGTCACGCCCGTTCTCCATGCTTCGAAGGGCCTTCTGCAGCGCCTCCGGGAACGTTCGGCCAATCGACATCGCCTCGCCGACGCTCCGCATCGACGTGCCGAGCCGGTTCGAGGCCGATGGAAACTTCGCGAAGTCGAAGCGCGGCACCTTGACCACGACATAGTCCAGCGCCGGCTCGAAGGAGGCAGGCGTCGCCCCTGTGATGTCGTTGGCGATCTCATCCAGTGTGTAGCCCACGGCGAGAAGCGCGGCGATCTTGGCGATGGGGAATCCGGTCGCCTTGCTGGCCAATGCAGACGACCGGCTCACTCTCGGGTTCATCTCGATCACGAGACGGCGTCCGGTGTCGGGGTCGACGGCGAACTGGACATTGGAGCCGCCGGTCTCGACGCCGATCGCCCGGAGCACCGCAATCCCGTCGTCCCGCATCTCCTGGTACTCGCGGTCGGAAAGGGTCTGGATTGGTGCCACTGTGATCGAATCGCCGGTGTGCACCCCCATCGGATCGAGGTTCTCGATCGAGCAAACGATCACCGCGTTGTCCTTGTGGTCACGCATGACCTCGAGCTCGAACTCTTTCCAGCCCTCGACCGATTCCTCGACGAGAATCTCCGACACCGGAGACGTGGCCAGACCATGGCGAGCCACTTCGATGAATTCCTCGTCGTCGGCGGCAATTCCCGTGCCCCCTCCGCCGAGGATGAAGGAGGGGCGGACCATGATCGGGAAACCGATCTCTTGTGCGATCTTCACCGCCTCGGTCATCGAGCGGGCATACCCGGCCCGTGGCACCTCGAGGCCTACCTTCTCCATGGTCTCCTTGAACAGACCGCGATCCTCGGCCCGCTCGATCACCTCCAGACCGGCTCCGATCATCTCGACTCCGAGTCGCTCGAGGATCCCCCTGCGGGCGAGCTCAGAGGCGACGTTGAGGGCGGTCTGGCCGCCGAGAGTGGGAAGGAGAGCGTCGGGCTGCTCCCTGGCGATGATCTCCGCCACCACCTCGGGGGTGATCGGCTCGATATAGGTCGCATCTGCGAACTCGGGGTCCGTCATGATCGTGGCGGGGTTGGAATTGACCAGGATCACCCGGTATCCCTCGGCCCGGAGCACCTTCGCCGCCTGGGTGCCCGAATAGTCGAACTCACAGCCCTGGCCGATGACGATCGGCCCCGAGCCGATGAGGAGGATCGATCTCAGATCGCGTCTCGCCGGCATCAGCGGCTCTCACCCTCGATCAGCCGGGTGAATTGGTCGAAGAGGCCTCGGGCGTCGCGTGGCCCGGGGGCAGATTCGGGGTGGTATTGGACCGAGAACGCGGGTACATCCACCAGTCGCATCCCCTCGAGGGTCCCGTCGTTCAGGTTCTGATGGGTGGGAATCAGAGGG
The DNA here is from genome assembly GCA_963828465.1 of uncultured Acidobacteriota bacterium. Lineage (GTDB taxonomy): Bacteria > Actinomycetota > Acidimicrobiia > Spongiisociales > ZC4RG35 > JARDZU01. Next base: position 52,292 of record CAWHEU010000018.1, read on the forward strand.
CCGAACTGGGTCTCGACCATCTCGGGGAGCAGGTCCGGGCCGGCCAGGCCCGACCTCTCCGGTGCCGGTCGGCCCGCCAGCGACCACATGTCAACTGCAAACCCGTGATTCTGGGCGGTGATCTCCACCCTTCCGTCCTCGAGACGCCGCACGGGATGATTGCCCCCGTGATGCCCGAAGGGGAGCTTGTAGGTCGTGGCACCAACGGCGAGGCCGAGCACCTGATGACCCAGGCAGATCCCGAAGAGCGGGACCTTCCCCAGCAGGCCGCGCAGTGTGTCGGTCGCGGTCACCAAGGGCTCCGGGTCCCCTGGCCCGTTGGACACGAAGACCCCATCAGGCTCCATCGCTAGCACTTGATCCGCCCCGGTCCCGGCCGGCACCACATCGACCTCGAACCCGCGTCCGGTGAGGTTGGCCAGGATGTCGCGTTTCATGCCGAGGTCGATCGCCACGACCCGGCCCCGCCGTGTGCCGACGGCGTCGAGAGTGAAGGCGTGGTCGGTTGTGACCAAGGACGCCAGGTCCTGGCCGACCATCGTCGGTGCTGATGACGCCATCTCGAGCAGCTCGTGCTCATCGACCCCGACGCCGACCGCCACGGGCATGGCGCCCCGGTCCCGGATGTGCCTGGTCAGACGGCGGGTGTCGACATCGGCGATGGCCACGACTCCGTGTGACCGCAGGTAGTCGCCCAAGGCGCCCTGCGACCGCCAATTGGAATCGCGTCTCGACATGCTGCGAACCACGAAGCCGGACACAGCCGGGCGGGACGACTGGTCGTCCCCGTCGTACACGCCGTAGTTGCCGATGTGTGACGCGGTCATGACCACCACCTGCCCGGCATAGGACGGGTCGGTGAGGATCTCCTGATAGCCGGTCATCGAGGTGTTGAACACCGCCTCTCCGGTGGCGACACCGGCCGCGCCAACCGAACGGCCCCGGAAGACCTCACCGTCCGCCGTGCACAGAAGGGCTGGCTCGATGGTGGTCAAATGAGCCCTCCTTCGTACGAGACTCGGCCTTCGTAAATCGTCGCCAGCACCCTGCCAGTCAACTCCGTCCCGGCAAATGGGCTGTTCTGAGACTTGGACGCGAACGACCCTGGAACCCATCGACGAGCCGGATCGAAGAGAACGAGATTGGCCGGTGATCCGGGTTCCACCTCTCGTCCCTGGCGCTCCAGCCCGGCGATCCTCGCGGGTGAAAGACTCATGCGGTCGAAGAAGATCCTCTGGTCGTCGCCGACCGCGTACGAGGCCACTGCCGCCGCTGCCGTCTCGAGCCCGATGACACCGCGTGGTGCCTCCTCGAAGGGCACCTCCTTTTCAGAAGGGGCGTGCGGGGCGTGATCGGTGGCTATCGCATCGATGACACCATCCCGAACGGCCGATCGCAATGCGGCCTGGTCTTCGGCGCCGCGCAACGGGGGGTACATCTTCAGATTCGGGTCGAGGCCCTCGAGGGCAGAATCGTCCAGAGCCAGATGATGTGGCGTCACCTCCGATGTCACCGATATGCCCGCCTTCCTGGCTTCCCTGATCAGCTCCACCGAGCGGGCGGTCGACACGTGCTGGATGTGCAGGGCAGCCCCCGTCTCGGCCGCGATCGCAATGTCCCTGGCGACTATCACGTCCTCGGCGACACCGGGCAGGCTCGCGATCCCCAGCCGAGCCGAGACCATCCCCTCGTGCATGTGGCCCTCGCCTGCAATCGACCGATCTTCGGCGTGCTCGGCAACCACGGCACCGGGCAGGTCGCGCAGATAGGCCATGATTCTTCGCAACAGCCCAGCTTCGGGGACCGCATCGCCGTCATCGCTGAAGATCCTCACGCCTGCCTCATACATGGCGTCGAATCCCGCCATCTCCGTGCCGGCTCGGCGCTCGGTCAATGTCCCCGCTACCACGATGTCCATCGTGTCGACGGCGCGGGCTCGTTCGACAGCGGCGACGGCCGACGACCCGCCGTCCACCGGAGGCACTGTGTTGGGCATGGCCACTATCGCCGTGAAACCGCCCGCGGCTGCTGCCCGGGAGCCGGAACCCACATCCTCCTTCCAGGTTTGTCCGGGGTCGCGGAGATGGACATGGAGATCCACCAGGCCGGGGCCGAGCCAGGCCCCTTTGGCGTCGATCACCCTGGCCCCGTTCGCGACCGGATCGGTCCCCACTGAAGTGATGGTGTCACCCTCGATCACGACGGTGGACTGGTCGATCCCGTTAGCCCGAAGCACGCTGGCATTGCGGATGACGATCATCCCGAGCCACCGAGAGCCTCGGCGATCGCAGCCATGCGGAGCGGCACACCGTTGGCAACTTGCTCGAGAATGAGCGATCGCTCTCCATCGGCCACGGCATCGTCGATTTCGACCCCGCGGTTCATCGGCCCCGGGTGCATGACCACGGCAGCCGGCTTGAGCAAAGACAACCGCTCCGCATTCATCCCGTAGCGCCGGGCATAACTCTGATCCGCCGGGATCCCCTCCGAGGCGCCACGCTCGTTCTGTATCCGGAGCAGATACACCACGTCGACGTCACCAAGCTCTTCGTCGAGCTCGGTGCTGACCCTGACACCCCAGGGATTGTGGTTGGGGAGGAACGGCGTCGGCCCCACCAGGGTCAGATTCACGCCCAACGTCGGGAAGGCTTCGAGATGACTGCGGGCGACACGGCTATTACTGATGTCTCCGACTATGGCCATACGAAGGCCATCGAGATGACCGAACTCCTGGCGCAAGGTCATGGCGTCGATGAGGGTCTGCGTGGGGTGCTCTCGCCTCCCGACGCCGGCGTTGATCACCGGACGCCCCGACCACGCGGCTGCCAGATCCGCGGCATCGGCCAGCGAGTGGCGAATGACGAACAGGTCGGTACCGATCGCGGTGAGGGTCAGGATCGTGTCCTTGAAGGACTCGCCCTTGGTGGCAGAGGACAGATCGGGGCTGAGGTCCATCACATGGGCACCCAGCCGGTGTGCCGCCCTTTCGAAGGAAAGCCTCGTCCGGGTAGATGCCTCGAAGAAGGCTGTTGTGACCGTGGCCCAAGCGAGGTCGCTCGACACAGGGCTGCCGACGTAGCTCTGGGCACGATCGAGGAGACCCTCCAGACGCTCCCGGCTCAATCCCCTCAGGCTGATCAGGCCGTGCTGCGGTCGGGTGCTCATGCCGCTCCGTTCCTCTCCACCCAGACGCCCTCGTCCTGGTCGGCCGGGGGTATGCGCACACGCACGACCTCATCGTGGCTGGTGGGGAGATTCTTGCCGACGTAGTCGGCTCTGATCGGGAGCTGGCGATGGCCGCGGTCGACCAGGACCGCCAGCTCGGTCTGGCGAGCCCGGCCCAGGTCGGAGAGGGCGTCGAGAGCAGCGCGCACGGTCCGGCCGGTATAGAGGACGTCGTCGACCACGACCACGCTGCGGTCTGAGATGTCGGCGGGAATCGCGGTCACAGCTGCGCCATGGATCGGGCGCAAGGCACGGTCATCGCGGTACTCGGCGATGTCGAGCTCGCCGACCGGGACCTCTACGCCTTCGAACTCGGCAATGAGCTCACCGAGAAGACGGGCCAGGTGGACTCCACGGGTATGGATGCCGACGATGACGACGGATTCCGCGCCGCGGTGACGCTCGAGGATCTCATGGGCGATGCGGCGAACGGCTCGCTGGATGTCCTGGCCGTTCATCACCTGGGGCATCGGCTCGACGCCGATGGGACACTGCCCATCTCTCTCCTTCCCGGCCTCACCGGACCGTGTTTTAAAGGCAAGTCGACTTTAGCCGAGCAATCGCGTCACCTCGTAGTTGGGATCCACAGGTGTCACAGGCGGCACTGTTGCTCCCATCTACGTGTCAGGTCCGGGGAGCCCGTGCCAAGGCGGCGAGCACCCCATTGACGAAGGCGCCGGATCGCTCGGTGGAATAGGTCTTGGCCAGCCGCACCGCCTCCGATACGACCACCGCAGTTGGTGTCTCCGGTGCATGACGCAGCTCAAACAGGCCGAGACGGAGGATCGAGCGATCGATGACCGGCATTCGGGCCACGCTCCAGTGCTCGGAAGCAGATTCGATCTCGTTGTCCAAACCCTCTTTGTGCTCGAGGACGCCACGAACGAGGGTCCCGACCCTTCCGGTGAGGTCCTCGATGCCAGAGTTGTCACCTGTGATCTCGGCCTGATACAGGGCTTGGAGTGCCAGGTCTCGCGGCTCGTCCTGGCTCATACCCTGGTCAGGTATTCCCCCGAACGGGTATCGACCTTGACACGATCGCCCTGCTCGACGAAGAGGGGGACCTGGATCTGGATCCCGGTCTGCAGGGTGACCGGCTTGGTGGCGCCGGTCCTTGTGTCCCCTTTCACGGCGGGCTCCGCATAGGTGACCTCGAGCTCGACCGCTGCAGGCAGCTCCACCGCGATCGGGGTTCCGCGATAGAGGGAGAGACTGGCTGTCATTCCCTCGACCAGGAAGCCGGCCGCGCCGCCAACGTCGTCCCCGCTGAGAGCAAGCTGGCCGTAGTCGTCGAGATTCATGAAGTGGAAGCCGAGATCATCCCGATAGAGATACTGGTGGTCGCGTCGCTCGATGATCGCCTGGTCGACGTTCTCGTCGGCTCTGAAGGTGCGGTCCAGCACCTGGCCCGTCTCCAAGTTCTTGATCTTCATCCGAACGAAGGCCCTGCCCTTGCCCGGCTTCACGTGTTGGTACTCGACGATGCTGAACAGGCCGTCGCTCAGCTGGAGCGCCATCCCCGGCTTGACGTCGTTGGTGCTGATCATGATGCCCGCAGTGTGGTCCGACCCTCGAGAGAAGATAAACCGGATCAGAGACCGACGGCGTCGAGGCCGAGTGCGAGATCGGCGCCTTCGACGTGCTCGACGACCGGATCGGCCACTGCCCGAAGCAGGACCATCCGCATCCCGCTCGAATCCCGTTTCTTGTCGTGACGAAGCAAATCCTCGACCCGGGCCCGCTCCAGACCATCGACCCTGGTGGGGAGACCGAGCCCGGCGATGGCACCGGACATCCTGTCCAAGCCCTGGAATCGGAGTCTTCTCTCTGAGATTCGGCCGGCGGCCACCATACCGACAGCCACCGATTCGCCGTGGGACAGCGGCGAGGCGTACTCGATGGCGTGGCCGATGGTGTGCCCGAAATTGAGGATCGCGCGCAAACCCGAATCTCGTTCGTCTTCCCCCACCACTCTGACCTTCACCGCGGCTGCCTTGGTGACGACTTCCTCGAGAGAGGCCTCTTCGCCTTCCTGCTCGAGCAGCTCGAAGAGCTCCCTGTCACCCACGAGCCCGGTCTTGAGGGCTTCGGCCAGACCCTCCCGGCGAAGACTTGTCGGGAGGTCCTCCAGGATGGTCACATCGACGATCACCCTGGTCGGGTGCCAGAAGACCCCAACCAGGTTCTTACCCGCCAGGTTGACGCCGGTCTTTCCGCCGATGGCCGCGTCCACGGCCGCGAGAAGGGTCGTGGGGACATGTGCGGCTTCCACCCCACGAAGCCAGGTGCCGGCGACGAATCCGGCCAGATCGGACACCGACCCTCCGCCGACACCGACGACGGTGTCGTGGCGACCGAGGCCGAACCGGGCGAGAGCCTCGTATACCGATCCGGCGACAACCAGGGTCTTGGCCTCCTCCCTATCGGGGAGACCGATCACCTCGACCTGGAGGTCCTCGTCGCGCAATTGCCGCGCTACTTCGAGTGCGATGTGGGTGGCACCGGGCTGGGTGACGAGGGCCACCCGTTCGCGGTCGGATCGTGCCGGAAGGATCGGGTGGGGCAGGCCGCGCCCGACGACCAGCTCTGTCTTGCCTGCGACGATCAAGGCCTCCAAGCGTCAGCCTCCGGGTCGGCCGGAGAGGCCAGACCGATAGCGATCGGCGGCGGCGACGAACTCATCGACCGTGTCGCCGCCGAATTTCCTCTGGAACTCGGCAGCCAGGATGAAGGCGGTCATCTGCTCGCCGACGACGCCGGCAGCGGGGACGGCGCAGACATCGGATCGTTCCCTGACTGCGTCGGCAGGCTCCCCGGTCGTCATGTCGACGGTGCGCAAGGGTCGCATCAAGGTGGATATGGGCTTCATCGCTCCCCGCACGCGGATCGTCTCACCGTTGCTGATTCCGCCCTCCGTGCCTCCGGCGCGGTTGGTTGGCCGGGTGAGGGCGCCATCGTCGAGCAGGATCTCGTCGTGTGACTTCGACCCGGGCAGGGCGGCCACCTCGAAGCCGTCGCCGATCTCGACACCCTTGATAGCCGGGATGGACATGATGGCCGTGGCGAGCAAGGCGTCTAGGCGACGGTCGTAGTGGACGTGCGAGCCGATCCCCGGTGGCACGCCGAACCCGAGCACCTCGAATACCCCACCCAGCGTGTCGCGTTGCTCTTTGGCGTCTTCGATTGCCGAGATCATCGCTTGCTCGGCGGTTGGGTCCAGGCAGCGAACCGGGCTGTCATCGACCCGGTCCTGGTCGTCAGGGCCGGGTGTCGGCCCCTCGCTCGAAGCAGGTCCGATCGCTACCACGTGGCTGAATACGCGCACTGCAACCGTGGAGAGGAAGATCTTGGAGAGGATCCCGGCCACGGTTCGGGCGGCGGTCTCCCGAGCAGAGGCACGTTCGAGGATGTCCCTCGCATCGTCGGTCCCGTACTTGAGCATGCCGGCCAGGTCGGCGTGTCCGGGCCGGGGGCGGGTCACCGTCTTCTTGGAGGCGGCGGGCTCCGGGCTCATCTCTTCAGCCCATCTCGGCCATTCGGTGTTGCGGATGAGAACCGCCACCGGTGAGCCGAGCGTCTGACCGTGCCTGATGCCGCCCAGGATCTCGATCTCGTCTCTCTCGATCGCCATGCGTTTGCCCCGCCCATACCCCATGCGCCGCCGCGCCAGCTCGTCGCTGATCTGCTCGGGTGTGACCTCGAGCCCGCGTGGAAGGCCTTCTACGATCGTGACCAGCCCCGGCCCGTGGGACTCGCCTGCGGTCATGAAGCGCAACATGGCCAGATGCTACGTCGGGATCGGGATAGCTCCCAGCCCCACCAGCATGATGGCGATCCACGCTCCGAGGATCATCGGGGGCCCATAGGGGACTTCGGCCCGCATCGCGTCACGAACGGTCATTTCCGCGCCTCCGGCCTTTCTCTGTCTCGATCTGCCGACCAACCCGGCAACCAGCACCCCGATGGAGAGAACACCACCGATGAGGGCGGTCAGGAAGACACTCCACCCCAGTGTGCCCCAGGAGAGATAGGCGGTGAACACCCCGAGCTGGGCGGACAGCTTCACGTCCCCGTAGCCGAACCCTCGCCCCCTCACCAGCAAGAACATGAGGTTGGTGCCCGCGAAGTAGGCCAGGCCCCCGAGGACGGCCCTGACCCAGGCTCCTCCGCTGGCGTCGGCCAGGGAAGCCACGCCGAGCGCCAGGACCAGAACGACCGTCCCGCGGATGTTCAGTCGGTCGACGATTCGGAACGAATCGATGTCAGTGATGCCGAGTGCGAGCGTGAGCCAGAGGAACCCGACATACGGGATGAGTGCCCAAGCAGGGCCGATGGTGTTGGCGAAGCCGACGGCGACGGCGATCCCTACTCCTATGAGCAGGATCTCCCTTCCAATGGGCCGGTCGCAGCTGGGGCAACGCGCCGCCAGCCATCCCCTTCGGGTGCCGCACCGCGGGCAGGTGCCCGTCAGCGGGCGCAGTGGGAGGTCGAGAAGCGCCTGAGCGGCCAAGTCGTGTGCGACAAGAGCCCCCAGAAACCCAAATGCTCCGGCGATGAAGTTGTTCACCGCCGGAGCAAGTTAGTGGTCGGGATGCGGGCTGGGATCGTGTGGACGACCGCCGGGTCAGCCTTCGTCGATCTCCTTGAGAACGGATCCCATGCGACGACGCCGGAGTAGGCCATGGCCCTCTTCCTCGACATCGGCCTTGCCGTTCACCTCGAGCTGGGAGAACACTTTCTCGAGGAACGCCTCGGTGTCGCCCTCGACATCGGGCTCGACCGGGGTCTCCAACGTCGCGGCATCGGAGTATGACTCCTCCTGCTCGCCGCTGTCGGTTGCCGGGGCGAAAGCCTCATCGCTGCCGGCGAAAGACTCGTCAGACTCATCCGACCTGACAAAGTGCCCGAAGCGGCTTTCCTTGGCCTCCTCAGCGATCGGCTCGAAGCCCTCCTCCTCCGCTGGCTCGAAAGCCTCCGGTGAGGTGACCTCGAAGACGGGCTGGTCGCCTGCGTCGGCCTCGATCTCGGCGGGAGCCTCGTCCTGTGGCTCGACCCACCAGGAATCTGCCTGGGAGGCAGGCTCGATAGCGCCGGGCACGACCGGCTCAGAAGCCGGCTGCTCGGTCCAACCCTCGCCCAGAACGAGCAGCTGACGCTCGGTGAGCTCGGCCGTCACCTTGGCGATCCAGAACTCAGTCGTACCGAGACGCTCGGCGATGGCGGCGACTGATGCCCCCGCGCCCAGCTCACAGAGCAGGCGCCAGGCCTCACGGTTCAGTTTGATCTCATCCAGATCACCGGCATCACGGTTCATCCGAATCGTGGCGTCGAGGTCGTCGATCGTCTCATGGACGGCGGCCCACTCGTCGGCACGGCGGCGTGAATCATCGAGGGCTGCCTCCAACTCGAAGGGCCGGGGACTCCCATAGGCAGTCACAGCGCCTTCGGTGACCTCGAACGTCGCGCCCTTGACGCCGAGGTGGTACAGACTCTCGACCGTGATCTCACGGAGCAGGTCGATGATGACCTGCTCTCGATCATGGAGATCGGAGAACGACGATTCACCGGAGACAACTTTGCGAAGGAAGGCGTCGTCTACGTATCCGGAATTGACCAAATGCTTGTGCAGGTCACGGTCCTCGGATGTAGTTGCCAGGGCGATGCCCTTCTTGGCCACGAAGACGCGTCCACGGATGTCCTCACCGCGCACCTCGACGGACCCACGCTGATCGGATCGCATCAAGAGTCGCAGCACCTCATCGAGAGGGACAAAACCGAGATTTCCAGAAAGAGCCACTTCAACTACTCCTTGGCTTGAAGACTTAGCCACAAAATCGGCCGCTCTAGTCCGACGCTTTAGGCGTTTCTCGCTGCTCGAACCATGACTTCCATCGGAGCCGGCACCCCCGTCCACCATTCGAACGAAGCCGCCGCCTGCAGGACGAGAAATTCGACTCCATCCATGAACGGCAACCCCACCGTCCGGGCACCAGCCACGGAGAGGGTCTCGCCCAGCCCGTAGGGCAGGTCGATGAGGCCGGAAGCGGTCGCGGTGATCGCCCCGGGCAGTCGCTCACCACCCATGCCCAGCGGTGTGGCATTCACCACCAATGCGCCGCTGACGCCGACACCGAGAGGAACCACACCTCCACTTCCGATCCTCTCGATCAGCGCTGTCGCTCGTTGCATGTGTCGGGCGGCGACATATACCGCTCGCCCGGCGGCTCCGATCATGGCCGCTGCCGCGGCACCGCCGGCGCCCAGGATCAGGACCGGGGCCGATTGGTCGAATCTCTCATCCGAGAACGCCCGAGCCGATGCGACTACATCGGTGCTGTGACCCTCGATCCAGACCGGATCGCGGTCGCAGGGTGTTGACCGAGCCGCTCGCAGCAGCTTCAACGGTCAGGTCATCGGCCAACGCCGCCGCCTCCAACTTCAGTGGCATAGTGACGTTCGCCCCATCCAGCGAGCCTTTCCTGAGCTCCGACACCACATTGCTCAGCTGCCCTCCTCTGACCCGTCTCGCCACGTACGAGCCATCGATGCCGAGATGGGCCATGGCCGCGTTATGGATGGCAGGCGAACGTGAATGCTCGATAGGGTCGCCGAGCACGGCGAGATGGAGAGTGGACTGCATCGCCGCCAGTGTTGCAGCGACCGTCAACGCCTAGGGAAGAACCCCGTCTTCTCGGGACTGGGCAACATTGGCGTTGTGCTCGTCCAGCGTGGCGGCAAAAGCGTGGTGCCCTTCCAGGTCGGATAGGACGTAATACAGAAAGTCTGTCTGGGCCGGGGCCGCGGCAGCATTCAGCGAGGCACGACCCGGCGTGGATATTGGGGTGGGAGGGAGCCCGTTGACCAGGTATGTGTTGTAGGGCGAGTCCACCTCCCGGTCGAACTGCGCCGGATCGTCTGTGCCGAGGGCGTAGAGGACAGTGGCGTCGATGTCGAGCTTCATACCCATGTTCAGGCGGTTGTGGATCACGCTGGACACGGTCGGGCGCTCCTCGTCCAACTGGGCCTCCGACTCGATCAGGGAAGCGATCTTCAATCCGTCGTACGGCGTCATCCCTGCGGATTCCAGGTTGGCCCAGTCGATGCTTCCCACTCGCTGCTCCATCGTCGAAGCGAGCCGTTGCAGGATGTCCACCGGCTCGGCCGAGCTGGCGAACTCATATGTATCCGGGAAGAGCAGTCCCTCCCAGTTGGCCAGGGTCGGCTCCGCCGGCATCTGGGCGAGGGATGTCTCCACGTCGCCACTCAGCAACGCCGCCTCGAAGTCGGCATATGGCAGGCCGGATGCTTCGGCAAGGGCGGTCAGGATCTCTTCACCTTCAAACCCTCGATCACTGTGGCCCGGTAGACATCAGCCACCGGCCCGACCACGAGCATGGCCACCACCTCGTTGGGGTCCATGACGGTCTGCATGCCGTAGGTCCCGGCCTGGAGCCGGGCATCCGCCTCGTTGTTGCGCACCGCCACCTCGAACTCGAGTGCAGAGCGAACGACGCCCTGGGCGGCGAGGATGGCGCCGATGTCCTCGGCAGTCGACCCCGATGGGATCTCGATCGTCACGTCCTGCCCGGGCTGGACGGACACCGGGCTGGCCGAGGGATCGTCGGAGTTGAAGGTGGAACCGACGAGACGACCAAGGTAGGAGCCCCCGCCGACCACGGCGACCCCGGCCAGGACCACCAGTCCGATGGTGGCGACGATCTTGCTCACGCGAATCCACGGAGTGGGCTGTTCTGGCGCAGGTTCGTATGTCATTTGGTTCGGTCCAGATAGTCCTGAAGGATGATTGCGGCTGCCACCTTGTCGACGTTCTCTCTCCGCTTCCGGCGTTTCATGCCCGATTCGAGGAGAGCATCGTCGGCGATTCTCGAGGTGTACCGCTCGTCGGCCAGGATGATTTCGGCCCCTGTCGCGGCGCCTAGCTCATCCGCAAGTTTCCTGGCTTCGGATGCGGACATCCCTTCATCACCACTCAGCCCGGTGGGGAGGCCAACGACAATGGTACCGATATCGTGTTCTTTGACGAGGTTCACCACCTCGTCCACCACCGCCGACCGTGGCACAACAGAGAGTGGGCGGGCCGTGATCCCGAGGGAATCCGATATGGCCAGACCGACCCGCTTCGTCCCGTAATCGACGCCGAGGGACCGGCTCACAGACTCCCGATGAGACGTTCGGCGCTGTCCCGGGCCCGCTCCAGGGCGTCATCGAGACGGTCGCCGTGGGGGCCCCCGGCCTGGGCGAGCTCTGGATCGCGGGAGCCGCCCCCGCCGAGCTCGGTCGCAGCCTCTGAGATGATCGCCGCGGCCGAGACCCCGGCTTCCACCAGGTCCTTCGTCACCACCCCGACCAGGGAACCCTTCCCGGCCAGGGCGGATCCGGCAACCACCACCGCAGGTGAGCCGAGGCGATCCCTTACGCCCAGGGCGAGCTGGCGCAGAGAATTGGGGTCGAGGTCAGGCGCGGAGGCGACCAGCAGCGATGTTCCGCCGACCTTCGTCGCCCGGCCTGCCAGCTCGACCGCGAGCTCGCCACGTCGTTGGGAGCGCAGAATGTCCAGTTCGCCTTCCAGTGTGTCGATCCGCTCGAGTAGGCCCTCGACTCGCGTCGGAACCTCAGGTCCTGAGACCTTGAGCATCCGGCCTACCCGGTCGAGCCCGGCGCGGAGCTCGACGAGCTGCTGATAGGCCGCCAGGCCGGTGAGGGCTTCGACCCGGCGGAGATTGGACCCGATCGACGACTCCGATGTCACCAGCAACGGCCCGACCTGCGCCGAGGTATGGGTGTGGGTACCACCGCAGAACTCGGTTGAGAAGCTCCCCACCTGCACAACCCGCACCGTGTCGCCGTATTTGTCGCCGAAGAAGGCCAGAGCACCCATCTCCTCGGCCTCTTCCTTGGTCGTGACCGTCGTCTTCACCCGCTCGTTGTCGATCAGCTTCTCGTTGGCCCGGGCCTCCACCTCGGCCAGCTCCTGGGGGGCGACCTGGGCGAAGTGAGAGAAGTCGAAGCGAAGCCGGCCCGGCTCGACCAGGGAGCCAGCCTGGCTGGCGTGATCGCCGAGCACGTCACGGAGCGCCCAATGAAGGACATGGGTTCCGGTGTGGCTCTTGCGTATCGCCTCGCGACGAGGGATGTCGATGCTGGCCGTGGCATGCTGACCAACCGCCAGATAGCCGGATTGGACCCGGACGCGATGACCGTGGAGACCCTGGAGGGCGTGCTTGGTGTCGAGTACGACGGCGGACCCGGTCTCGGTCTCGATGAGCCCGGTGTCCCCGATCTGGCCCCCGGATTCGGCGTAGAAGGGCGTGCGACTGAGGAAGACCTCGACCTGCCTTCCCTCCTCGGCACGCTCGACCGGCTCGCCGTCGGCCACCATCGCCAGGACCTGGCCCTCGGCGGCGTCGGTCTCGTAACCGACGAACTCGGTGAGGCCGGTGACGTCGAGCACCGAGCGGTACACCTCCTGAGCGGCGACCTCGTCCCCGCCCTTCCAGGCGGCGCGGGCGCGGCGTCGCTGTTCGGCCATCTCACTCTCGAAACCCTGGGTGTCGACTTCGACCCCCCGCTCGGCGGCGATCTCCCGGGTGAGCTCGACCGGGAAGCCGAAAGTGTCGTGGAGCTTGAAGACGGTCGCGCCGGATAGCGCCGGAGCATCTTCCCGGGCCAGCTCGGCGTCGAGCAGCTGATGGCCCGATTCGAGCGTCCGGCGAAAACGCTCCTCCTCCCTGACCACGACCTGATTGATGAAGTCCCGTCTCTCGACCACTTCGCTGTACCAGTCGCCCATGACTTCGACGGTCGCATCCACCAGCGAGGGGAATACCAGGCCTTCTCCCCCGTACTGCCAGGCATGGCGCACCGCTCGACGAAGGATCCGCCGGAGCACATACCCCCGGCCGTCGTTCGACGGAACCACGCCGTCCGCGATCAGGAAGGTCACCGCACGGCCATGGTCGGCGAGGATGCGAAGGGAGACATCGTGCAGCTCGTCCTCGCCGTAAGTGAGCCCGGTGTATGAAGAGGCCGCATCCCGGACGTGAGAGATGGTGTCGATGTCGAACACCGATGGCACGCCCTGCAACACCGCCGCCATCCGCTCCAGACCCATCCCGGTGTCGATGCTCTTGGCCGGCAGGTCGCCGATCACGTGATAGGGCTCGTCCTGGATGTTCTGCATGAAGACGAGATTCCAGACCTCCACGAAGCGGTCCTCGTCCCCGACGGCGGGACCACCGCCTTCGCCGAACTCGGCCCCCTTGTCGTAGAAGATCTCTGAGCTCGGCCCGCAAGGCCCAGGCACGCCCATCTGCCAGAAATTCTCTTTCTCGTCACGCCGCTGGATCCGCTCGGCCGGGACGATCCCGGACCAGATCTCGGCCGCCTCGTCGTCGGTCTCGAACACCGTGTACCAGAGGAGATCGGGGTCGAGCCCGAGCCTTTGGGTGACGAACTCGTACGACCAGGCGATCGCGTCTTCCTTGAAGTAGTCACCGAAGCTGAAGTTGCCGGGCATCTCGAAGAAGGAGAGATGGCGCTTCGTGGACCCGATGATGTCGATGTCGATCGTGCGGACGACCTTCTGGACCGTGGTCGCCCGTTTGTGTGGCGGCGTCTCCTCGCCGAGGAAGTAGGGCTTGAACGGGACCATCCCGGCGTTGGTGAGGAGCAGGGTGGGATCGTTGGGGATGAGAGACGCGGAGGGGCGCACCACATGCCCTTTTTCCTCGAAGAAGGATGTGAAAGCGGTTCGAATCTGGTTGCTGTCCAAAGGATTCCGGTCCTGAAGAGCGAGCGGCGAGGTTAACGAGAGACGGAGACCTGCCTGCTCCTATTGGGCCGGACCGCATTGGCGGCCAGGTCGAGCAGGTCGGCCCCCGTGGCCGCAGCAGCGTCTTTCCACTCGACTGGCGTCGGGCTCCGGCGCAATGCGCGGACCGTGATCCAGCCCCCGACAAGCACCCCTATGACGAACCACGACATCCGATCGAGCATCCCCCGAGGCTACCCCTTGCCCCGGCCCTCCCGGCCCAGGATTCGGTCGATCTCGTCGAGCCGGGGCCGCATGGCTTTCTCGTCACCCTGCTCCCCCGGCTCGAACAGAACCTCGGCAGGCACACCGTCCGGGAAGTATTGCTGAGCGACCACGCCGCCCTCGAAGTCGTGCGCAGAGCGGTACCCAGAACCGTGACCCAGTTTCTCGGCGCCCGGGTATGCCGCCGACCGGAGATGGGGCGGAACGCTTGCGGACGGGCCATCGATGACGAGTTGGCGCGCCTTGGCCATCGCCCGCCCGACGGAGTTCGATTTTGGGGCCGCGGCCAGATAGATCGTCGCCTCGGTCAGGTGGTAGGTCGCCTCGGGCAGCCCGACGTAGGCGAGGGCGTCGGCGGCCGCCACCGCCAGCGGGAGGGCGTGGGGGTCGGCCAAACCAATGTCCTCCGACGCCAGGATGATGAGTCTGCGCGCGATGAACTCGGGATCCTCGCCGCCCTCGAGCATGAGGAACAGCCAGTAGAGGGCGGCGTCGGGGTCGGAGCCACGGACGCTCTTTATGAAGGCGGAGATGACGTCGTAGTGCTGGTCGCCCACCTTGTCGTAACGAACGATCCTTCGCTGCAGGGCCTCTGCCACGTCTGCGATCGAAATCGTTGACCGGTCATTGCCTGAGGCGAGGAGCGCCGCTACTTCCAGCGAGTTGAGTGCCTGTCTCCCATCACCCCCGGTGCGGTTGCCCAGCTCTTCGAGCGCATCCGTGTCGATGTCCAGGCCCATCTCTCCCAGGCCACGCTCGCTGTCGATGAGGGCTCGCTGAATCAGGTCGGCCAGCTCCTCCGGTCGCAAGGACTCGAGCCGGAACAGGGTCATCCTGCTCATCAGAGGTGAGTTGACCTCGAAGAACGGGTTCTCGGTCGTTGCCCCGATCAGGATCAATGTCCCGTCCTCGACACCGGGAAGGAGAGCGTCCTGTTGGTTCTTGGCGAACCGATGGATCTCGTCGAGGAAGAGGACCGTCCGCCGCTCATCTGTCGCCAGGCGGCTCTTGGCCCCCGCCAGCACCTCACGGATGTCCTTCACCCCGGCAGAGGTCGCCGAGAGAGTCTCGAAGGCGGCTTCCGCCCTGGATGCGACCAGACGGGCCAGAGTGGTCTTACCCGTCCCCGGCGGGCCCCAGAGCAACATCGACACCGGCCGTCCCGACTCCACCAGACGGCGGAATGCCGCGTCGGGTGCCATCAGCGCCGGTTGGCCGACGACCTCGTCGAGAGAGCCGGGCCTCATCCTGGTGGCCAGCGGGGCGGCCCGCGATGTCAGCTCGTCTGCTCGAGCCGAGAACAGGTCACTCACCCGGATCGTCCGGCAGCTCCTGGCGGGCCAGGGCCGACTCGGTGAGGGCGACGCCGAGTTCCTCCAGCTGCGTCTCCTCGACCCAGGTCGGGGCGCCTGTCATGGGGTCGACGCCGCTCTGCGTCTTGGGGAACGGGATCACCTCGCGGATCGAGGTCTCGCCCTGGAGGACCATCACGAGGCGGTCGATGCCGAAGGCGAACCCGGCATGGGGCGGCGTGCCGTATCTCAGCGCCTCGAGGAACCATCCGAAGCGCCGGTCGGCGGTCTCCGGTTCGATTCCCAGGATGTCGAACACCTGACGCTGCACGTCCGGGTCGTGGATCCGGACCGAGCCGGAGCCGAGCTCGACTCCGTTGAGCACCGCGTCATAGGCCTTGGATATCGCCTCAGTCGGATTGTCCCGCATCTCGTCCAGCGAGGCAGGCGACGTGAACGGGTGATGAGAGAAGGTGATTGTGCCGTCTTCCTCCTCCTCGAACAACGGAAAGTCGATCACCCATAGGAAGGCCAGGTCCTCGTGGTCAGAGGGTCGGAGAAGGTCGTTGCGAAGCGCCCCGAGGACCTCGACTGCCGGGTTCCATCGGTCGGCAGCTATCAGCAGGACATCACCGGGTTTGGCATCCAGGGCGTCTCGAATCCCGGTCAGCTCGTTGTCATCGAGGAACTTCGCCACCGGGGAGCGCAGCGATCCGTCCTCCTCGACGACCATCCACACCAAACCCTTGGCTCCGAGCTCCTTGGCCCGCTCGGTGAGCGAGTCGGCACGGCTCCGGGGCCAGTCCTGGGACCCGACATTGATGCCCCGGATGGTCCCTCCGCTTGCCAGCGTGTCGCTGAAGACACCGAATCCGCTCTTGCCGAACAGGTCAGACAGGTCGACGATCTCGGCGCCAAACCTCAGGTCTGGTTTGTCCGTGCCGAACCGGTCCATGCTCTCCTGCCATGTGAGACGGGGGAAGGGACGGGTCACATCTATCCCGCGCAACTCCTTCGCCACGGCGACCAGAACGCTCTCGATCGTGTCGAGGACGTCGTCGCGGTCCCAGAACGACCCTTCCAGGTCCAGCTGGGTGAATTCGAGCTGACGGTCAGCTCTGAAGTCCTCGTCCCGGTAGCAGCGGGCGATCTGGAAATACCGCTCGACCCCGGCGACCATCAGCAATTGCTTGAAGAGCTGGGGTGACTGGGGCAGGGCGTAGAACTCTCCCTTGCGCAGCCTGGAGGGCACCAGCATGTCCCGAGCCCCCTCGGGGGTGCTGTTGACGAGCGTCGGCGTCTCGACCTCGAGGAACCCTTGCTCGTCGAGAGTGCGGCGTATCGCCGCGGTCGCCCGCGAACGCGCTCTCAGGTTTGCCCCCATCCGCGGCCGGCGTAGATCCAGGTAGCGGTAACGGAGCCGGGCACGCTCGTCGATCTCGACCCTGTCATCGATCATGAACGGCAAGGTGTCCGCAGGTGAGAGCACAGCGAGCTCCCCCACCCCCATCTCTACCCCACCAGTCGGCAGATCGGGGTTCTCGGTGCCCTCTGGGCGGGCCCTGATCACACCGGTCACCGAGATGCAATATTCCATCTTCAAATCGGTGACTTCCTCATGCTCAGCAGGGTCGGCCACCACCTGGATCACGCCCGAGGCGTCGCGGACATCGATGAAGGCGATCCCGCCGTGGTCGCGGCGACGTTGGACCCATCCCGAGACCGTCACTGTCGTTCCGATGTCTGATGCTCGCAGAGACCCGGCCGGGCTGCGCATCACAGCCGTCCCTCGAGCCATTCCGCCACGGAGCCGAGTGGCATTCCAGACCTCTCGTCACCGATCCGCACATCGACGTCATCGCCGGCCGCGGGCAAGACCACCACTGCTCGTGCCCCGAGGCGGCTCGCGGCTCTGAACTGTGCGTCGACCTTGCGCCCTTCGGTGTCCATCTCGACCCGGAGGCCTTCGCGTCGCAACGCCGACGCGGCGATCAGCGCCTCGATCGGCCCCGACTCGGAGACGAGGTACACGTCGATCCTCCCGGCGGCCTCCCTGGTCGAGGCGAGGACGATGCGGTCGACACCCAGGGCGAAACCGACACCCGGGGCCGGTCTCCCCCCGATCGACTCGGCAAGACCGTCATATCGGCCGCCACCACCGACGGCGTTCTGAGCTGCCTCGAGATCAGTGGCCACATACTCGAACGCCGTCCGGGTGTAGTAGTCGAGACCCCGGACCAGGCGCGCGTCCTCCACGAAGGGCACGTCGAGGGCCTCCAGCGATTTCTTCACCTGTGAGTAGTGATCGGCACACGGCTCGCAGAGATGGTCCTTCATCGAGGGAGCGTCGGCCAGGACAGGTGCGCACACCCGGCAGTCGAGGACCCGGAGTGGGTTGACGTCGACGATCGATAGGGAGTCGTCGCACAGGACTTCGCGTTTCGTGTCGAGGTATCCACGGAGTGTCTCCACATATCCTGGCCGGCACACGGCGTCACCGAGGGAGTTGAGCACGACGTCCAGGCCCGGTACCTCGACTGCGGTCAGGAACCGATAGCCGAGCTCGACCACCTCGGCGTCCGCCGCCGGGCCCTCCACGTCGAGATACTCCACGCCGACCTGCCAGAACTGCCGTCGACGCCCGGCCTGTGGCCGCTCGTGGCGGAACATCGGCCCTGAGTAGGAGCCCTTCCAGGGGCCCTTCGCCCCGCTGTCGAGAAATGCCCTGACCACACCGGCTGTGCCCTCGGGTCGAAGCGTCAACGAGCGGCCTCCTCGGTCGGTGAAGGTGTACATCTGCTTGGTGACCACCTCGGTATCGCTCCCGACTCCCCTCTCGAACAGGTCGGTGGCTTCGAAGATCGGCGTCGACACCAGCGGGTAACTGAACAGATCGGCCCACCGCTCCCACTCCCCCAGCACGTCACGCCAGAGATTCGATTCGGGCGCGCCGATGTCATCGGTGCCCTTGGGTGGCCGGAAGCTCATGAGTTCAGGCAGGTTAATTGTGGTCCGGCACCCAACGTGCCGACGGCGACGGTTGATCACCGAGCGGCGGAACGGCCATTTCGGTTCCGTCGAGAAACAGGTCGACATCGAGAAAGCCGTCGCCTTCCCTGACCGTCGCCACGCGCAGTCGCGCATTCGGCTTCGATATCCAGGCGGCGCGGTTGCGGAGTCGAATCTCGGTGGCGCGATGATCGCGGGTCAGGACCCGGATACGCGCTCGTCCCGTTTGAGCCAGTCGTCTCAGTGCGACATCGATCGCGTTCGGCCGCATCTACGGGAGCATACGGTTCATTGCAGGAACGGGTTGCCCGTCCTTTCCCGGCCGATGGTGGTCTCCGGACCGTGGCCCGGGAGCACTCTGGTGTCGTCCGGGAGCACCATTACCTTCTTTTCCATCGAGGTCATGAGCGCAGCCAGCGAGCCATACGGGAAGTCGGTCCGTCCGATCGACCCGGCGAACAACTGGTCCCCAGAGAAGAGCGTCTCCTCCTGCTCGAGGTAGAAGCAGCAATGCCCCGGCGTGTGACCGGGGGTGTGTCGCACTTCGAACTCGAGACCCGCCAGTCCAATTCGATCCCCATCGCCGAGGGATTCGAATTTCTCGGGGACGTCGTAGACGCCGGGAGGGGTCATCCCGAACATCGCCTGCAACTGCTCCACCGGGTGCAAGGTAAGGAAATCGTCGTCGGGATGGACATAGACACTGGCGCCGGTCGCCCGGGCCAGCTCACCGCTGCTGCCGGTGTGGTCGATGTGACCGTGGGTGAGAATCACCGCCGACAGAGTCAGATCGTGCTGGATCAAGACGGCTCCGATGGCGTCAGGATCCGGCGGGGCGTCGATCACGACAGCCAGGCCACCGCTCTCTTCAGCGAGGATGTACGCGTTGGTTTCGGCAAGCCAGGCCGGAACCCGGACCGTCAGCATCAGGGGGAGGGATCGGTGGCAAGCCGGAACGAAGAGAACACGCCGTCTACCCCACGCAGGTCGGCGAGGAGCTTGGGTAGTTGGCTCGGGTCGGAGAGCTCCACCTCATAACGCAGAATCGCCACCCGATCATCGCCGGTGTGAGTCGAGGAGGCAGTGATGTTCCCTCCCGTGTCGCTGACGACGCTGGTCACGTCCCTGAGCAGACGGGTTCGGTCGAGGGCCTCGACCTGGATCCACACCACAAAAGCCGATGTGCTCTGAGGTGGCCACGACACCTCGACAGTCCGCTCACGTCGCTCGGCCAGAGATGAGACGTTGGTGCAGTCGGCCCGGTGCACGGATACGCCGCGGCCCACGGTCACGTAACCCACGATCGGGTCGCCGGGTACCGGTGAGCAACAACGGGCGAGGTGGATGAGCATGTCGTCCTGGCCCTCGACCACGACTTCGGCGGTATCCAACGAGCGTCTCCGGCGAGGCTGAAAGAAGTCGTCCTCCGTCTCCGGGCTGCGCAGCCTCGAGAGACGGGTCGCCACCGAGTCGATCGAGACCGTCCCTTCGCCGATGGCGACCTGAAGGGCTTCAAGATCCTTCTGACCCAGCTCGGCGATGATCGATTCGAGCAAGGTCTCCTTCTCGGAAGCAGAGATTCCGGGCGCCTCGCGCTTCAACAGGGCCTGCAGGGACTCCTTTCCCTCGGAGAGGGCATGATCACGACGCTCCTTGGTGAACCACTGCCTGATCTTGGACTTGGCCCGACCGGTGCTCACGAAGGCGAGCCAGTCGCGGCTCGGCCCGGCCTCCATGGACTTCGATGTCAGCACTTCGATGATGTCACCCGATTGGAGACGGGTGGAAAGGGGGACGAGTCGGCCGTTGATCTTTGCTCCGACGCACCGATGGCCGACCTCGGTATGGACCGAATATGCGAAATCGATCGCCGTGGATCCGGCTGGCAGTGGCTTGACGTCGCCGCCGGGAGTCAGGACGAACACCTCGTCCTGATACAGGTCCAGTTTGAGGTTGGCCAGGAACTCCTCGGGGTCCTCCTCCTCGCCCCAGGAGAGGAAATCCATGCGCGGCAGCTGTCCGGCCTCACCCTCCTTGTACCGCCAGTGCGCCGCGATGCCTGCCTCCGCCCTCTGGTGCATCTCCTCGGTGCGGATCTGGACTTCGAGCGGCTTGCCGTCAGGGCCTATCACCGTGGTGTGGAGCGACTGGTAGAGATTGATCTTGGGCATGGCGATGTAATCCTTGAAGCGCCCGGTCACCGGAACCCAATGACTGTGGATGAGTCCCAGCGCCGCATAACAATCCCGCATCGACTCGGTGATGATTCGAATGCCGATCAGGTCGTGGATGTCCTCGAATGGCCGGTTCTGCTCTCGCATCTTGCGGTATATCGAGTACTGGTGTTTCGGCCGGCCGGTCACCTCGGCCTCGATGCCGGAATCGGCGAGGATGCCTGATATCTCGTCGACCATCTTCTCGATGAACGCCTCACGCTCCGGCGCCCGCTCAGCCAGTTTGGCCTGGATCTCGGTGTTGGGCCCCGGATAGAGGATTGCGAAGCATCGATCCTCGAACTCGTGCTTGATCTCCTGGACACCGAGACGATGGGCCAGCGGGGCATACACATCGAGGGTCTCCTGGGCGACCCGACGCTGCTTTTCCTCCCGCAGGGCGTGGACGGTCCTGAGGTTGTGAAGACGGTCGAACAGCTTGATGATCAGGACCCGGACGTCCTGGGCCATGGCCACCACCATCTTGCGGATGGTCGCTGCCTGGGCCTGCTCCCGGTTCGAGTAGCGGACCCGGTCGAGCTTGGTCACGCCATCGATGAGACGCCCGATCTCGTCGCCGAATTGCATGGACAGGTCGCTCAGCGTGAGGTTCGTGTCCTCCACCGTGTCATGGAGCAGGGCGGCGGCCAGGGTCTGCTCGTCGAGCCCGTAGCCGGCCAGCATGTGGGCAACGGCCAGCGGATGGGTGATGTATGGGTCGCCCGTCTTTCGCACCTGGCCCGCATGAGCCTCTGCCGCCACCTCGTGGGCCCGGCGCAACAACTCGACATCGCCATCGGGATGATGGGCGACGAAAACCTCGGCGACGTCCTCGAATGTCGCCTGACTCGACTCAGTCGTACTTGACGAGGGCATGCAGGGGTACACCGTCCAGCATCTGGGCGCCGTTGAGGAAGGACAACTCGATGAAGACCGCGAACCCGACGACATCGGCGCCGATCTTCTTCAACAACCGAATTGCGGCGGCGGCTGTTCCGCCGGTGGCGATCACGTCGTCGACGAGGAGGACCTTCTCCCCCGGCTGAGCAGCGTCAGTGTGGATCTCGAGGGAATCCGTGCCATATTCCAGTGAGTAGTCCTCCCGGACCGTCTCATAGGGCAGCTTTCCCGGCTTCCGAACCGGTATGAACCCTGCCCCGAGGAGACGGGCCACCGGGGTCGCCAGAGTGAAGCCCCTCGCCTCGATCCCCGCGACCTTTGTCACCCCAGAGTCACGGAAAGGCTCAGCCATAGCCTCGACGAGAGTGGTGAAGGCAGCCGGATCTGCGAGGACCGGCGTGATGTCTTTGAAGACGATCCCTGGCTCGGGGAAGTCGGGGATGTCGCGGATGAGCGCGCTGAGGTTGTCCACCCGGGAAGTCTACGGCCGGATCAGGAGGATTCGGCTTCTGGTTTGTCCGGGCCTACCCGGGTACCGACGGCTTTACGCGAGACCCGGATCTTCCCCTCCTCGACCCGGAGGACGACGCTCTCGTCGTCGACCGACACCACGATGCCGTGGATCCCGCCAATGGTCCGAACCTCCTCACCGGGGCTGAGGGTCTTGGACAGCTCCTGCTGGGCCTTGGCGCGTTGACGCTGGGGCCGGATGATGAACAACCAGAAGACGGCAACCATCAGCCCGAGGAAGAGCAGCGAGGGCAGCGGGCTCGCCGCGGTCTCCTGAGCAAGGACGAGATGGGTCACTGGATCCTCCAGATCGCGAGAGACGGACCCGCCGAGATTAGGCAACGGCAAGGGTCTAGGGCGAACCGTTGGCCCTGGCTGCGGCGACGCCACCCATGAAGTCGGAGAACGTCCCCGATTCGATGGCCTGGCGGGCGGAGCCGACCAAGTCCAGCGTGTATCGCAGGTTGTGGATCGTGAGGAGGCGATGGGCGGACAGCTCCTTCACCCGGACCAGATGCCGCAAGTAGCCCCGGCTGTGAGTCCGACAGGTGTGGCAGGCGCAGTTTTCGTCGACAGGGCGATCGTCGGACTCGGACTCGGCGTTACGGAGACTGAAGTCCCCGCGTCGGGTCAGGACCTTGCCGTGTCGGGCGAGCCGGGTGGGGAGGACGCAATCGAACATGTCCGCTCCTCTGGCGATCGCCTCGAGCAACCCATCTGTATCTCCCAACCCCATTACGTACCGAGGCTTGCCGTCGGGGAGCTCGGCGAAGCTTGCCTCCAGGGCGAGATGACGCTCGTCCCGGCCCTCACCGACCGAGAGCCCCCCGATCCCGAAACCAGGGAACCCGAGGGCGGCGGTTTGAGCTGCGCTCTTCGCTCTCAGATCGGGGTCGATTCCACCCTGGACTATCCCAAACAGAGCCTGATCTGCCTTGCTATGCGCGCGAAGGCAGCGTTCGGCCCAGCGCAGGGTCCGCTCCAGCTCGGCTTCGACCAGCTCGGGGGGCGCCGGGAGACCGACGCACACGTCCAGGGCCATGGCGATGTCGGGCGCCAGCTCCTCCTGAATCCGGATCGCGTCCTCAGGAGTGAGCTCGACAGATGACCCGTCGTAGACGGAACGGAAGCGGGCACCGCCCTCCTCGATCACCGGCTCGAGGGAGAAGATCTGAAACCCGCCTGAGTCGGTGAGGATCGGCCCGTCCCACGCCATGAATTGGTGAAGCCCGCCCAGAGCCGCGATTCGCGACGACCCTGGCCGCAGCATCAGGTGGTAGGTATTGGCCAACACGATCTCCGCTCTGACTTCGGACAGGTCGCGACTGTCGACCGCCTTGACTGCTGCCCTGGTGCCCACCGGCATGAAAGCTGGTGTCGGGATCCGGCCGTGGGGGGTGTCGAGCCACCCAGAGCGCGCCTCCCCATCTTTCGACTGCAAGGTCCAGGTCACCGCGCTCATTTAGTGATTATCGCTCGGCCAGCATCGCATCCCCGAAGGAGAGAAATCGATACCCGCGTTCGAGTGCGATCCGATAGGCCTCCCGCCACCTGTCCCCCATGAACGCCGCCAGCAGGACCACGAGGGTGGAGCCCGGGACGTGGAAGTTGGTCACCAGGGCGTCGACCACCCGGAACTCGACACCGGGTGTGAGGAAGAGGTTCGTTTCACGTTCACCCGCCGCCACTGTCCCGGCCCCATCGGCAAATGACTCCAGCGTCCTCACCACGGTGGTGCCGATCGCCACCACCCGCCCTCCCCGGGCACGGGCGGAGTCGACTGAAGCTGCGGTCGACTCCGGGATCGAGCACCACTCCGAGTGCATCACGTGCTCCTCGACGCTCTCGGTGGCGATGGGTCGAAACGTGTCGATTCCGACGTGAAGGTCGACGGGGGCGATCTCGATCTCCCGTTGCCGCAGACGGGTTGCCACCTCCTTGGTGAAATGAAGGCCGGCGGTGGGGGCGGCTGCCGAACCAATCGTGCGGGCGAACATCGTCTGGTACCGATCGGGATCGTCCAAGGTGCCCTGGAAGTAGGGCGGGAGCGGGACGTTCCCGGCGTTGGCTATGGCTGCCTCGACGTCGGGCGTCGCCAGGTCGACCACGACCATCCCTTCATCGGGGCCGTCCACGATCGTGGCCGTGACGCCCTCGACCTCGATCACGATCCCCGGCCGCAGCCGTCGCGATGGCCGGGCCAGTGCCTCCCAAAGCCCGTCGGGGCGGGCCTCGAGCAGGAGCAACTCGACCGAACCGCCAGTGTCGGGGCGACGGCCGGCGAGCCGGGCCGCCCGGACCCTGGTCTCATTGACTACCACCAGGTCACCGGGCCGAAGTATCGATGGCAGGTCGAGGAAACGATGATCCGACATGTCACGGGTGTCCAGGAGTCGGGAGGCGTGACGGGGCTCGATCGCCTCCTGGGCGATGGCCGACTCCGGGAGCGGGTATTTGAAATCCTCGACCCTCATCGAGATGGAGGCTAGAGAAGCGTCCCCTGGGGATCGGCGGGCGGTTCCTGGCCGAGGTGGGTGTAGGCGCGAGCGGTGGCCATGCGGCCCCGTGGAGTGCGTTTGATCAACCCGGACTGGAGCAGGAACGGCTCGTAGGCGTCCTCGACCGTCTCCGGCTCCTCGCCGACGGCGATGGCGAGAGTCGAGAGCCCGACGGGCCCGCCACCGAACTTGTCGATGATCGACTCGAGGATCGCCCGGTCAACCTTGTCCAGACCGAGGTCGTCGACCTCGAACACCCGCAATGCCTCGTTGGCGACTTCGGGGTCGATGACACCTGACGCCCTGGACACTGCGTAGTCCCTGACCCGGGCAAGGAGTCTGTTGGCAATGCGCGGCGTCCATCGGCTGCGATGAGAGATGATCCCGGCTGCATCCTCCGAGATCTCCACACCGATGATGCCGGCCGATCGACGAATGATGACAGCGAGCTCGTCTGGCGAGTAGTAGTCGAGCTTCTCCTCGATCCCGAACCGGTCCCGAAGCGGCGCCGTCACGGTGCCCTTCCGCGTGGTGGCTCCGACCAGTGTGAACTGCGGGAGGTCGAGGCGGATCGACTGGGCGGTGGGGCCTTTGCCAAGCACGATGTCGAGCTGGAAGTCCTCCATCGCCGGATAGAGCACTTCCTCGACTGCTCGGGGCAGCCGGTGGATCTCATCGATGAAGAAGACATCGCCCGTGTCGAGGTTGGAGAGGATCGCGGCGAGATCGCCGGGCCGGTCCAGGGCTGGTCCCGAAGTGACCCGCATCTTCACCTCCAGCTCGTTGGCGATGACTCCGGCCAGCGTCGTCTTCCCGAGCCCGGGGGGGCCGGAGAAGAGAACATGATCCAGGGGTCTCTTCTCTTTGCGCGCAGCGTCCAAAGAGATCTCGAGACGCTCTCGCACCCGATCCTGCCCGATGAACTCGTCGAGACGCTTTGGGCGGAGAGTGATCTCCTCGTCGGTCTCGATCGTCGGGTTCAAGAGGGAGTCCTCACGCATGGTCAACCCCTGCCCAGGGCGCGGAGAGCGGCCTTGATCTGGGTCTCAATGGCGGAATCCGGGTCCAGTTCGCCCATGACCCCGTTGATCTCTTCAGTCGAATAGCCCAAGCCTTCCAATGCCTGACGAACCGTCACGAGACTGGTCGAGCCGACCACCTCGGCGTCAATGCCGGCCAGCTTGGGCGCCAGCTCGAGCACGATCTTCTGCGCCCCGCGTTTCCCCACTCCGGGGACGACAGTGAGCGCGTCGGCGTCTTCGGTGACGATGCTGCGAACGATCTCCTGGTGGGTCATGGTTCCCAGGATGGACATCGCCAGCTTGGGCCCGACTCCGCCGGCCCCCAGCAGGATCCGGAACAGGTCGCGATCTGCCTCGGCGCCAAACCCGTAGAGGCTCAAATCGTCCTCACGCACGTGGGTGTGGGTGTGCACCACGACTTCCTCACCAATGCCAGGCAGGGCCGCGACACCCCGTGGGGTCATGCTCACGTCATAACCCACACCCCCCACCTCGACGCAGACCACTTCTCCACGTCTCGAAACGAGGACACCACGCAGACGGCCGATCATCTTGCTCTCTCCAATGGTGCAGCTCGGAGATGACAGAGGGCGATGGCCAGGGCGTCGGCCGCGTCGGCAGGCCGGGGAGGCTCCGCCAAACGGAGCAAGCGGGCCACCATTTGTTGGATCTGCTTCTTGGACGCCGATCCGTCGCCGGTGATCGCCGACTTGACTGCGGTCGGCGCGTATTCGGACACGTCGAGACCGGCCCTGGCGGCCACCAGCAGGGCAACGCCCGACGCTCGGCCAACCGAGATCGCTGTCTGCAGGTTTTGATTGGTGAACACCGACTCCACGGCTACCACGTCGGGCCTCGATTCTTCGATCACCTGGGTCAGCCCGATGAACAGCTCGGCAAGTCTCTCTGCCATCGGCGACGTGGGATCGGTGCGGATCACACCGGCGAGCACGGCGGTGGGTGGGTGCCCGCCCTCTACCACCCCGTACCCGGTGGCGGACAGACCGGGGTCGATGCCCATGACGAACATATGTTTGGCGAGATTAGGCGGGTGCCGCCTCGATGCCGATGATTTGCGGTGATACGTCGGAGGCGAAACGTTCCCCGACGACGAGAGGTCGGGTCCGCCGTCCTGGGAAATAACGAGCTCAACCTGTAACCAGAGTCGCCGCAGTGAGCCACACACTGATAGGTTGGCCGAATGCGATTGACGAGAGAGTTGCTCGACCAGCTGGTGGGTGAGCGGACTTTCTGGCATTGGCAATTCGGGGCGGACGGGTTGGCGAAGCGGACAAGCAACTTCGCGCCGACAGAGGTCGCGTTCAGGGGCATGACCGCGGCTCGTTCCATCTCGGACCACCGATCCGAGCAGGCCGCGGATCTCGGACGTGACCAACCAATCATGGTCGTCCGTGACCAGGATCGTCGGGTCGACCTGTACGAATTCATCAACGACGCCGAACTTCTGGACAGACTGTCGATTCAGGAACGAGCGGCTCTCGACTCCATGGAACCGTGGCAGGCTTCCAACCATCTCAACCGGCTTCGATACGAAGCCGCCAAGGAAGACGCTCTTCTCCTCATCGATTTCATCAATGCGATCGCCGGAGCCGGCTATGCCGAAGGCTACGTCCACGGAAAGGACGGAGTGGAGAATCAGGACGGCGTACCCCGATACGTCAAGGTTCCGTGGATCGAGCGCGACGAGTACGAGACGTGGGATCAATTCCAGCGTCGGCTCAACGACGAGGGTGACCAGGCCCAAGCCGAGCAACATGCCCGAGCAGAGGACTTCCGGGAGACATTCGACGATCGTGTCGGCGCACTGCTCGGCAACGTCACAGACGAGTCCCCGGTCACCCGAAAACAGTTGGCTGAGATAGTCGGTGTCAAGCCCAACTCGAGCATCGTGGGGACCTTGCTGCCCCGACCCGACCAGCCATCGAAAGGTCGCTATCCGGCGGTCTGGAATTGGGGAAGCGTCAAGGCATACGCATGGACCAAGGCTCTGCAACAGCATTTCATGAGCCTGGGCGATGACCGACACAAAGCGAGCTATGTTTCCAAGCGGATCGTCGCCGACGAGGCGCCCGACGCCGACATCATCCCGATTCCCGATTAGACCGCGACCTCATCCCTCGCCTGGGTGGAGGGAACGCTGATCCCACTTGGCGTGGGCACGATTGCCTAGGATCTCCCTAGTCGCCCAGAGAAGGAGCTGTCATGGATTGGCTCAGCACGATCATCGGCGCGTTGGTAGCAGGCATCATCATCGGGCCTCTCGCCCGTCTGGTTTTGCCCGGCAAGCAGAACATCTCGATGGGGATGACCATTCTGGTCGGTGCGGTTGGCGCGCTCGTGGGTGGTCTGGTGGCCGATTGGCTGAATATCGGGACGACGGAGGGCACAACGGCCGGTATCGACTGGATCAAGCTCGGCATTCAGGTGGCCGTGGCCGCCGTGTTGGTCATCGCCTACGGGTCGATGGCCGGAAGAGGCGCGAGCACCACCACGACCCCACCGCCCCCGGCAACCTGAGCGGCGGCGCTTTCGGTCAGACCTCTTCGAGGACGCGCTCCATGACGTCGTCGTCGATGTCGTAGTTCGCATACACCGCCTGAACATCGTCTAGATCGTCCAAGGCGTCTATCAGACGGAGCAGCTTGCGCGCCTCCCCTTCACCAACCGGGACCGTGGTCGAGGGGAGCTGCGTTACATCGGCGGAGTCGATCTCCAGACCCGACTCACCAAGGGCGGTCCGGACCTGCTGAACGTCACCCGGCGAGGTAATGACCTCGAACCACCCGTCACCTGCGTCGCGGATGTCCTCGGCCCCCGAGTCGAGGGCCACCAGCATGACATCGTCCTCGGTACCTTTCACGTGGATCAAGCCCTTCTGATGAAAGAGGTAACCGACCGAACCGGGCTCGCCCAGGTTTCCGCCGCTTCTTGTGAACGTGGAGCGGACGTCTGAAGCAGCCCTGTTCCTGTTGTCGGTGAGGATCTGCACGTAGAGCGCTACGCCTCCGGGGCCGTACCCCTCGTACCAGATCTCCTCATAGTGGGCCCCCTCGACCTCGCCGGTGCCCCGCTTGACCGCACGGTCGATGTTGTCGTTGGGCATCGAAGCCACCTTTGCCTTGTAGATGGCGGTGGCGAGTGTCGGGTTGAAGTCCGGATTGCCGCCTCCCTCGCGTGCCGCGATCTCAATCGCCTTGGCGAGCTTGCCGAACAGCTTGCCTCGTGCCGCGTCCTGGCGACCTTTGCGGTGCTTGATGTTCGCCCACTTGGAATGGCCCGACACGGGTACCTCAGATCAGATCGATCAAGAGTTGGTGGATCCGGGCGTCTCCGGTCAACTCGGGATGGAAGGAGGTGCCGATGATCTTGCCCTGACGAACCATGACCGGGTGCTCGTCGATGTCAGCGAGGACCTCCACATCGGCTCCAACTTTCTCGACCCAGGGAGCGCGGATGAAGACGGCGTGGAAAGGCTGATCCAGGCCATCGACTTCGAGATCCTCTTCGAAAGACTCGTTCTGCCGTCCGAAGGCGTTACGTCGAACCACGACGTCCAGGACGCCCAGAAGCGGCTGGTCGCCGTCGGTCACCGCGCCGGCCAGCAGAATGAGCCCGGCACAGGTGCCGTAGGTGGGGAGCCCATCTTCGATCGATCTACGGAGAGGCTCGATCAAGCCGAAGCGAACAGCCATCTTGCCGATGGTGGTCGACTCCCCTCCCGGGATCACCAGAGCGTCGATCGCCCCGAGTTCGTCCGGCGTCTTGACCGGTGCCGCCGCCACACCAAGCGATTCGAGAGTGTGGAGATGCTCCCGGACGTCCCCCTGAAGAGCAAGGACGCCAACGGTGGTCATCTCACCATCCCCGCTCGGCGAGACGCTCCGTGTCCCTGAGGGTGTCCATCTCGATTCCAGGCATGGCCTCGCCGAGGCCGCGCGAGACCTTCGCCACCACCTCGGGCTCGTTCCAAAAAGTGGTCGCTTCGACGATTGCCCGGGCATAGGCCTCTGGTCCGGAGCTCTTGAAGATCCCCGACCCAACGAACACGCCATCGACGCCGAGCGACATCATCAGGGCTGCATCGGCAGGAGTTGCGATGCCGCCTGCGGCGAAGTTGACCACTGGCAGTTTCCCGGTTGAAGCGACCTCACGGACCAGGTCGAAGGGGGCCCCGTGGTCACGAGCGGCAGACATCAGCTGCGCCTCGTCCCTGGTCGTCAGCGCTCGCAACTCGTTGGTCACTGTTCGCATGTGACGCACCGCTTCGACGACATTGCCGGTGCCCGCCTCCCCCTTGGTTCGGATCATCGCCGCGCCTTCACCGATGCGTCTCAGGGCTTCGCCCAGATTGCGGGCCCCACAGACGAACGGGGTGGTGAACGCCCATTTGTCGACGTGGTGTTCCTCGTCGGCAGGTGTGAGCACTTCGGATTCGTCGATGAAGTCGACATCCAGGGCCTGGAGCACCGATGCCTCGGCGAAATGACCAATCCGGCACTTGGCCATGACCGGGATCGTCACCGAGGCCTGGATCTCTTCGATCTTGGTCGGGTCCGCCATCCGAGCGACACCACCGTGCTTGCGAATGTCAGATGGGACCCGTTCCAGGGCCATCACCGCGACGGCGCCTGCCTCTTCGGCGATCTTTGCCTCATCGGCGGTGACGACATCCATGATGACTCCGCCCTTGAGCATCTCGGCGAGGCCTCTCTTGACGCGATCTGTACCGGTTTCCACTTCTCTCGGCTCCATTGGGGTAACTCCGATTGTACAGGCTCGCCTTCGCTGCCCTAAGCGACCACCTCGTCGTAGAGCTCGCGATACACGCCCCCAATGACACTCCAGTCGTGTTCCTCGGCGACCCGCCGGCCGTCCTCTGCCAGCCGGCCTCGCTCGGCGGCGTCCCCGAGCAGGTCGATCACGGCGTCGGCCAGTGCCCCGCTGTCCCCGACAGGGAAGAATCGGGCGGCGTCCCCGGCCAGTTCACGAAAGGGCTGGAGATCCGAGGCGACGACCGCGGCGCCGGCCGCCATTGCCTCCAGCAGGACGATCCCGAATGATTCGCCCCCGATCTGTGGTGCGACGTACACCGATGACGAGCTCAGCTGCGTGGCTTTGGTGCCCTCGTCCACCCTTCCCATCCAGGTCGGCCCGGTCAAGTCTCGCTGCGCTCCAATGACCACCAGCCTGGACTCTGGTCGAGCGGTCTCGATCTTCTCCCATGCCTCCAGGAGGACATCGAGGCCCTTTCTCGGCTCGTCCCGACCGAGGAACGCCACCTTCCCGGGGTCACGACGGGCTTCGACCCTCATCGAGGCCACATCCAGCCCGTTGGGAATGATTCGGACCTCGAGGCGGCCCTTTGGGAGGACGTCGGCCGCGGCATGACTGACCGCCGTCACGATGCTGGTGTTACCCAGCAGCCTGCTCAGGAGGGGGCGGGTCATGCGATATCCGAGACGACCGACCCGACCGGGAGCGGCGTGAAATGTGGCCACCACCGGGGGCCCGGCATGGGTGGCGAGCAACGACGCCAGTGGCATGAGCGGCTCGTGGACGTGAAGCAGATCTAAATCCGACGAGGCGGCTCTGATCCGTCTCCGGGATCTCGGGTCTCCCACGATGGGGACCATGGATCCGTTGCCGGGTATTGAGATGCTCTCGCCGAGATCGACACCCGGCAGGCCGTCGGGCAGTCCGGGACCGATCACGACAGGATCGTCGCCCCAGGTCCTGAGATAGGCAGCCAGGCCGAGGACCTGGGCCTGGACCCCGCCAGGGACCGAGAGGTCGTAAGGGCTGACCAGACCGATTCGCAAAGCGCTCATTCCCGATCCGAGGGCCAGTTGGGCTGGACCAGATGCCACTGTTGAGGCGCCGCCCGTATCAAGGACTCCATCTCCACGGCGAGGGCTTGCGTCATCTTGCGCACCTTCTCACTCCGGGTTCCCTCGGCCGGGACCGGAATCGCCGGCCTGATCACCACGCGGTAGCCATCGTCCCCGTCGTAGTAGGAGGCGACCGGGAGCAGCGGAGCCCCTGTGCGAAGGGCGAGTGTGGCCGGGCCGGCGGGGAGCGTGGTCTCCTCGCCGAAAAAGACCACCTCCACGCCGCGGCGCTTCAGATCGCGGTCGGCAAGGAGGGCCACGGCCTTGTTGGCCGCGAGCGCGGACTCCAACTTCCTCATCACCTCGGTTCCCCCGGTGGCGAGGACGACCTCGATCCCGAAATCGGCCCGCATCTTGGTGAACCAACCAGTGATCCGGCGATTGGGCAGGTTCTCGGCTACTGCGACCACCGGCACCTTCTCGTCGACGGAGACCGGGGCGGCCACCTCCCAATTGCCGACATGGGGCAACCCGTAGATCATCCCACGTCCTTCTTCCCGCGCCCCGATTATCTGCTCCGCGCCGTCCACGATCGTGTGAGATCGAAGCTCATCGACCCTCTTTCCTCGGGCCCAGAGCGCCTCGGCGTAATACCGGCCGTAGGACTTCATCACCGATCGGGCCGCTCGAACGGCTTGGGCTTCGTCACCGAGGACCCGCCTCATGTGCCGCTCGGCCATGCTGCGCCGGCCCTTGGCGGTGGCGTGCCAGACCCGTCCGCCAACACGTCCCAGGGACCGAGCAGCCGAGGCAGGAAGCAGGCCGATGAGCCCCGCGCCGGCGCGGAGGGCGAGATAGCCGGGAAGTTCGCTCACTCGAAAGAACGGTAGGTGTCGATGAATCGCATCAAGGCGGTTATCCACACCAGGATCACGAAGATCCAGAGCATCGGCTCGACAAAACCGAGAAGCAACCCGACGGTGAAGAGGAGCACTCTCTCGGCGCGACCCATGATCCCCGCCTTGCCATTGAAGCCCTCGACCTCGGCCCGGCTTCGGACATAGGGGACGAGCATGGCGCCACCGATGGCGAGGACGATCAGGAGGAGAGCCGCTGCATCACCGGTCTCGCGGGCAATGGCGACGCCGAGCCCGGCAAACGCCGCTATCTCACCGATACGGTCGAACACCGAGTCCAGGAAGGCACCCCGGGCGGTGACCATCCCCGCAGCACGGGCCACAGAGCCATCGAGACCATCGAGAATCGAGCCGACCAGCACGATGATCGCACCGGAGCGCAATGCGCCTGTTGAGATCACTATCGAGCCCACGATGACGATGGCGAGCCCGAGCGCGGTCATCGCGGTCGGAGTGACCCCGATGGAGGCCAGAGCCTTGCCAATGGGCTCGAGAAAGCGGGTGACCCGGGGTCGCACCCTTGTGTCGATCACGACGGAGCAAAGTAGCAGGCCCGACCTTGTGGTCCGGTCCTGGGGCAGGGTTAGGATCGGCGACTCGCACGAAGTGGAGGTCAATGTTGTTACCCGAGAAAGTTCGCAACGTCGCCCTCGTCGGTCATGGCGGGAGCGGCAAGACGACTCTCGCCGAAGCCCTCCTCTTCGTCGGTGGCGCC
This sequence comes from uncultured Acidobacteriota bacterium, assembly GCA_963828465.1. Lineage (GTDB taxonomy): Bacteria > Actinomycetota > Acidimicrobiia > Spongiisociales > ZC4RG35 > JARDZU01. The sequence continues at coordinate 85,498 of CAWHEU010000018.1, forward strand.
ACGAACAGACGAGGAACCGTGGAACAGGGCACGACCGTGCTCGACTTCGAGCCCGAGGAGGTCGACCGGGGCATCTCGCTCGGGTTGGGAGTAGCGACCTTCAACTGGAACGAACATCGCATCAACCTGATCGACACGCCCGGCTCCAGCGACTTCTCGGGTGATGCGCGTGCCGCGCTAAGAGCCGTCGACCTCGCACTCTTCGTGATATCCGGTGTCGATGGCGTAGAGGTTCAGACCGAACAACTCTGGAAGGTCGCCGAGGAGGAGGGCATCCCACGGGCTGTCGTGGTGACCAAGCTCGACCGCGACCGGTCCTCCTTCGAGCGAACCCTGGATCAATTGCGAGACTCGTTCGGCAAGGCGATCGCCCCCATCCAGGTTCCGATCGGGAGCGAAGACGGCCTGCGGGGACTGGTGCGGGTGGCCTCCGAGCGCGCCTACGAGTACGCCGAGGACGAGAAGGACGGGAAGGAGGTCGACCTGCCCTCCGAGGTCGAGGAATTGGTCCATGCCGCTCATACCGCCCTCGTCGAGACGGTTGTGGAGACGGACGACGAGATGATGGAGGCCTATTTCGAAGGCAAGGAGCCCTCCCGGGAGCAGATCGTGACCACGATCCACAAGGGGATCGTCGCCGGCGACATCCAACCCGTCCTGGTCGCGTCGGCCGAGAGGCTCATAGGCATCGACCTGCTCGCCGAGTTCATCGTGGACTACGGACCCAACCCGTTGGAGCGAACGCTCCCCGCCCTGACCAGCGGAGACCCGACTCCGCCGTCCACCGACGGCCCGACCGCCGCCTTCGTCTTCAAATCCGTGTCCGACCCGTTCGTCGGGCGCATCTCCCTGTTTCGGATCTACTCGGGTTCGGTCAAGGCGGACCAGGAGCTGGATGTGGCCGGCGGGGGCAAGGTGAGGCTCCACAACCTCTTCAAGCTCCAGGGCAAGGAGCACAACGACGTGCCGGATCTCCCCACCGGAGGGATCGGGGCAGTGGCCAAGGTGGACAACTTGAGGGTCGGCGACACCTTGCGCAGCAGCGGCAGCAACATCACGATCGCCCCCATCTCTTATCCCCGACCCGTCGCCGAAGTCGCGATCACTCCAAGATCCCATCACGACGAGGAAAAGCTCTCCACCGCCCTGCATCGGATCGAGGAGGAGGACCCGACGATCCGCGTCGAACGCCGATCCGATACCGGTGAAACCATCCTCGCCGGTCTCGGCGACACCCATCTCGACGTCACGGTTGCCCGGATCCACAGGAAGTTCGGTGTCGATGTCGACACCGCGCTCCCCATCATCCCCTACCGGGAGACGATCACCACCAGCGCCCAAGCCGAGGGCAAGCACAAGAAACAATCCGGGGGGCGGGGTCAGTTTGGTGTCGCTCTGGTCAAATTCGCCCCGCTGCCCAGAGGCTCCGGGTACGAGTACATCGACTCGATCAAAGGTGGGTCGATTCCCCGACAGTTCATTCCCGCCGTCGACAAAGGCATCCAGGAGGCCCTGAATAGGGGGGTCCTCGCCGGTTACCCCGTCATCGACATCTCAGCCGAGGTCTACGACGGCAAGTACCACGCAGTCGACTCCGATGAGATGTCGTTTCGGATGGCTGGTATCCAGGCCGTGAGGGCGGCTACCCAGGACCTCAAGCCGATCCTGCTCGAGCCGGTCATGAAGGTAAACGTCACCGTGCCCGAGGATCATCTCGGTGACGTGATGGGAGACATCAACTCCAAGCGTGGGAAGGTGCTCGGGATGGAGGGCGATGGCACATTGCGGTCAGTGATCGCCGAGGTGCCCATGGCCGAGATACAACAGTATGCGGCGGAACTGCGATCATTGACGTCGGGCAGAGGAAGCTTCGACGTGGAGTTCGATCACTACGCCGAAGTGCCGCATAACGAGGCGCAGCAGGTGATTGCCGCGTCTCGGGACGCAGAGGACTGAACGCTCAGGAAAGGACTGGAATGACAGACGCCGTCATCCGATTTCGCGACAAAGAGTCTCAGCTCGATGTGATCGAGAGTGTCGAGGGCCAGGTCGCGGCGGATATCGGCAGGCTGAGAAGGGACCTGGGGCTGACCACTCTCGATCGTGGCTTTGCCAACACCGCCGAGAGTGTCTCGGCGGTCTCCTACGTCGGTGGCGATGAGGGCGTCCTCCACTACAGGGGCTATTTGATCGAGGAGCTCGCCGAGCAGGCGACTTTCCTCGAGGTCGCCTATCTCCTCCAGTACGGGGAGCTGCCCACCAAGGCAGAGCTCGAGGCCTACGAGGAGTCGATCTCTCTTCACACCCTGCTTCGGGAGGACATGAAGCACCTCTTCGAGGCTTTCCCTCACAGCGCCCATCCGATGCAGATCCTCGCCTCGGCCACGTCGGCTCTGGCCACCTACTACCCCGACGCCCTCGACCCCCACGACGAAGAAGCGGTCGATATCAGCGCCCGACGATTGATCGCCAAGACGCCGACCATGATCGCCTGGTCGTACAAGTACTCCGTTCACCAGCCTTACATCTACCCGCAGAACGACCTCGACTACCTGTCCAACTTCCTGCACCTGATGTTCTCGGTCCCGGCGGAGCCGTACACCGCGGATCCCGTCGTGGCACGTGCTCTCAACATGCTCCTCGTTCTTCATGCCGACCACGGACAGAACTGCTCGACATCGGCAGTGCGTCTCGTGGGGTCGAGCCAGGCGAACCTGTTCAGCTCGGTGGCTGCCGGGATCCATGCCCTATCCGGCCCGCTGCACGGCGGAGCCAACCAAGAGGTCCTCGAGATGCTCGAGGAGATCGTGGCCGCTGGAGGAGACGTGGCGCCCTTCGTGGCCAGGGCGAAAGACAAGGACGACCCGTTTCGGCTCATGGGGTTCGGCCACCGCGTCTACAAGAACTTCGACCCCAGAGCCCGGATCATCAAGCGTGCCGCCGACGACGTGCTCGACGCTCTGGGTATCGACGACGATCCCCTACTCGACGTCGCCATGCAGCTCGAAGAGGTCGCCCTGTCGGATGACTACTTCGTCGAGCGAAAGCTCTATCCCAACGTCGATTTCTACTCGGGGATCATCTACCGGGCGATCGGGTTCCCCACCGACATGTTCACTGTGCTGTTCGCCCTGGGCCGCTTGCCCGGGTGGATTTCCCAGTGGCGGGAATTGCTCGCCGACCCGACGACGAGGATCTTCCGCCCCACCCAGGTCTACGTCGGGCCGGATCGACGACCCTATGTCCCGATCGGGGACCGCTCCTAGACCCTCTCGACCGGTTCGATGTACGGCTCCTCGGCGATCTCGCCTGACACTGCATCGACAACCACCAGGGCGCGCTGGTCTGGCGGCTCCGACGCCGAGTAGAGCACGACACTCCAGCGTGGCCGCGAACGAATGCCTTGGAAGGTGACCGCTGCCGAGGCATGCCCGACAGGGAAGCCGACTGCCGCGCCGGCTATCGAGAGCGCCCGGGCCTCATCGACAGCCAGGGGCCACGCCGAGGCGAAGTTCCATGCGGCAAGACCCAAGAGCCCGATGGCCGGCACCCAGCCATCGTCGATCAACAACACCGCGAGCACCGCTGCCACGACGAAGACCCACCCTGCGATCCGTCGCCGCGTCGGGGACGGGAACCGGTAGGGAGCCTCGACGTTCGAGTCGAGCTCCTCCTCGATCGCCAGGGAATCGGCCAGGTCCCGCTCGATGTGGATCCCCGATCGGTCGACCCGCGGCTCCCCCGGGTCGGTCATGAACCAGGGGCTTTCGCCATGGTGGCGAGACGATTGGTCGCTTCGATCAGCGGCACTCCCCGCGTGTCCCGCTCCTCTCCGTAGAGCCTGAGGCCGACGGTGGAGCCGGACACGTCGTCATCGCCGACGACTATGACCGCGGGGTGCTTGTGGGTGAGAGCTTTGCGGATCTTCTCGCCGACCGTGTCGTCGGAACTGTCGACCTCGACCCGGAGCCCGGCATCCAGGAGCCGCTCCGCAACCTGATCGGCGTACTCATGGTGACGATCCGCCACCGGCACGACGGATACCTGGACAGGCGCCAGCCACATCGGGAATGCTCCTGCGTGATGCTCGATCAGCACACCCATGAACCGCTCGAGCGAGCCGGCCTTGGCGCAATGGATCATGTAGGGGCGCTCGGAGACATTCCCTGCAGCGGTGTACTCCAGGCCAAACCGCTCGGGCAGGATCAGGTCGAGTTGGATCGTGGACAGCTGCCACCTGCGGCCGATGGCATCCTTGACGTGCATGTCGATCTTCGGGCCGTAGAAGGCACCCTCCCCGGGGGCTATGCGGAAGCTGACCCCGGAGTCCTCCAACGCCTTGGCCAGGGTCTTCTCGGCGAAATCCCATCGATCCTGCTCACCGGCCGGGGCCTTCTCCGGCTGTGTGCTCAGATCGGCCTCGATCTCGCTGAACCCGGCATCCCTGAGCCAAGTCAGCACGAAGTCGAGGTGCATGGCCAGCTCGGATCCCAGCTGGCCGCCGGTACAGAAGGTGTGAGAGTCGTCCTGGGTGAAGCCACGGGCCCGGAGCAGGCCGTGGACCACGCCGGACTTCTCGTAGCGGTAGACGGCGCCGAGCTCGGAAAGACGGACCGGAAGATCGCGGTATGACCTCGGCCTGCTCTTGTAGACGAGGATGTGGAACGGGCAGTTCATCGGCTTGACCCGGTATTCCTGCTCGTTGTCGAGCTCCATGCCCGGGAACATGTATTCGGCGTAGTAGTCGAGATGGCCCGAGGTCCACCACAAGTCGGACTTGGCCAGATGCGGCGTGAAGACGAAGTCGAACCCGAATCGCTGATGGAGCTCGCGGCTGTGGTCCTCGACGACTTTGCGGAGCATCCCTCCCTTCGGGTGCCAGACGACCAGGCCAGATCCGAGCTCGGGCGGGAAACTGAAAAGGTCGAGCTCGGCACCGAGCCGGCGATGATCACGCTTCTCTGCTTCTTCCAACTGGGTCAGGTATGCGTCGAGCTCCTTCGCGGACGGCCAGGCGGTGCCATAGATCCGTTGCAATTGATCTCGCTTCTCGTCACCCCTCCAGTACGCCCCGGAGCTACGAAGCAGCTTTATCGATGGGATCCTTCCGGTGGAAGGGAGATGAGGTCCACGACAAAGGTCGACGAAGTCGATGTTCCGGTAGACGGTGACGTCCTCACCGGGGGTGACCTCACTCGGCTCCACACTCTCGATGATCTCCGTCTTGAAAGGGTGTGCGCCAAAAATGGCGAGGGCATCGGACCTGGAAAGGGCTTCACGCTCGAATGGTTGGTCTTGAGAGATGATCTCCTTCATCCGCGACTCGATGCGCTCGAGATCGTCAGGCGTGAACGGTTCGTGGACCTTGAAGTCGTAGTAGAAGCCATTCTCGATCGCTGGCCCGATGGCAAACGTCGAGCCCTCGAACAGGTCGAGGACTGCCTGGGCAAGCACGTGCGCCGATGAGTGGCGAAGGACGTCTAGACCCTCTTCGCTGTCGAGAGTCACGACCGCGAAATCACCCGATTCGTCGAGCGGGCGGCTCAGATCTCTGAGGTCACCATTCAATTTGACCGCCACTGCAGACCGGGCCAGCCCGGGACCGATGGACTCCGCGACTTCGAGACCGGTGACACCATCGGGGTGCTCGAACACGGTTCCGTCGGGATAACGAAGCTCTAGTGACACGGGGTTATCTCGCTAGCCTGGGCGGGCACAGAAGGCTAACTGGCTCGAATACGCAACCGAGCCGGTCATCAGGTCACCCGTGACAGGGGGAACAACAGCGTATGGATGCCAGAGAGCTCGTGACGAAGCTTCACCCGGACGGGTTGGTCAGAGAGCTGTCCTCCGGAGCCAACAAGGTCTTTCGGGTCATCGACGCCGAGCGGAGCACCATCGTGAAGGTCTACCCGGTCACGTCACGGGAGCGGCGGGAGCGGCACGCCCTCGAGGCACTCGCAGCCATACCTTCGGTGCCCCGGATCATCAACCACGGGACCGAAGGCGAAATGGCCTGGCTCGAGATGAATGACGGCGGCCACTGGAACCTGGCCAATCTCCCCAAGAACCTCGATTCGATCGAAGCATCCGGCGCGGCGCTGCGTGACATCCACACTTCCAACGCTGACATCACGAACCTGGCCGCCGGCATCGATTCCGACTATGTGCTCAGTCACTACAGGTCGACCATCGAACGGTTGGGTCGTTATCGCCGCCGATTCGGTATGGATCAGGTGGTGCTCGACAAGGCGCTCGAACTGGAGCCACCCATGGCCACCGCCCCCGTGCCTGCCCATACCAAGCCGACTCTCTCTAAGTTCATCATCAACGAGGAGGGCACGATCACCATCGTCGACTGGGAATGGGCAACCCGGGCCCCGCGCGAATGGGACCTGGCCTTGGCGGTTTGGCGTCTGTCTTCGCGTATCGGGGAAGATGCATCGGCGGCGTTTCGGAGCGGGTACGGGGCAGAGCTCCCCGAGAGCCAGTATCGGCCTTGGGTGGCCTATCACGCTGCCATGATGATGCTCGAGGCCGCCGAGGTCCGTGAGGGCCGGCTTGGCGACCTCGGCTACCTGGTCGACGACTTGACCGAGGCCGTCCTCGGCACCTAACCGCCTTCGACCGCCAAATCCACGGTTTTCGCGACCTCCTCTCTTAGCCTCATACGGCTGACACAAGGAGGACGGACGTGTTGGAAGCATTGGTCGCGGTCACAGCGACGACAGGTCTGTTCGCCCTGGCGAAGGGGATACGGGGCAACCATCAATACCGGGTCGATCCACGGTTGGTTGTTCCACGGGACGAGCGAGGCGACGACCTGCCCTGCCCATGGTGTTATGGGCCGACCTATGAGGAGGACACCCGCTGTTCGGGGTGCGGCCGTTCATTCGGCTGAATGGGGCGCTAGCCCCGTAGAAAGGCCCGACAACCGATTTAGGGTGTAGACGTGAGCAGGGTAGGACTGGTGCTCGGCGGTGGGGGGATCACCGGCGCGGCCTATGAGATGGCCGCCCTGATGTCGATTCGCCTCGCCACCGGCTGGGATCCGGATCAGGCAGATGTCGTCGTTGGCACCTCGGGTGGCGCCTTCGTCACTGCTCTGGTCAGGAACGATGCGCTCACACTCGATTCCCTGGTCATGCCCAGCGACGATCGCGACGATGTCGCCGAGAGGATCCGGGGGCATGTCTTCACGAAGAACGGTGGTGTCCAGGTTCGGCATTGGGTCCGACACGGGATCGTCCCCGGCTTGCGAGACCCCGGCCTGACTCTCTTCCTCGGCTCTCCGGCTCCGTACCAGGCCACCGGAGTCACCGAGTGGGTGACCAACCAGATCGGCGAAGAGTGCGCCAGTCGGTGGCCGGCGAGGCCTACTGCTGTCGTCGCCTTCGATATCGCCGCACGACGTCGTGTGGTCTTCGGCGCCGAATCGGCACCCGAGGCCGGCATGGCGGACGCTGTCGCTGCCTCCTCGGCGATTCCGCTCCTGTTCAGACCCTACCCGATCGATGGGCGTCTCTATGTCGATGGCGGTGTGGTCTCGGGCACGCATGCCGACGTGGTGCTCGGCTCAGAGAAGCCTTTGGACCTCGTGCTCGTTCTTGCCCCGATGGCAGCCGACGTCTCACGCAAACGTGCTCGCTTTCACGAGAAGATGTTCGACCGGGTCGGGCAGCGATCCCTGACCGAGGAGATCGCCCTCATCAAGGAAGCGTGGCCACACTGCGAGGTCGTCGTGCTGAGCCCATCTCCATCTGTCCAGAACTCCATGCGTCCCAATCCGATGGACTCACGGCGGGCCGTGGCGACCTTCATGCGAACTCTGATCTCTATGAAGCGCACGCTGGCCCTGCCCGAGGTTTGGGACCGCCTCGAAGATCACCTCCGCCCACGGGCTCGTTCGAGGCGAATCCCCGTCCGATAGCTCGACGGGCATTCTCACTCTCGCTGCGCCGGACTACTTTGTCTGTCAACGAGAGGAGCCTCCGTGGCTGTCAGACCCACTCATTTCGAGTTCTACTCGGCCGATCCCCGAGCCACCGTCGAGTTTCTCACCACCGTGTTCGGGTGGCGGGTCGAGCAGTGGGAGGATCAGGAATACTGGCTCGTCGACACCGGTGATGGACCGGGGATCAATGGCGCCGTGGCCCTTGCCGGTGATGATGGCCCGAAGACGCTCAACACCTGCGACGTGGAGGATCTGGATGCTGCCATCGAGGCGGTCCAGATCGGAGGCGGGCAGCTCTTGACCGATGTCATGGAATTGCCCGGCGTGGGTCGATGGGTCCAGGTCGAAGGGCCCGGTGGCGAGGAGTTCGGTCTGATGGAGCCGACCCGAGACTGACCCCTGTCAACCGAGGGGCTCCAAACCCCTTGTGTTGGCTCCGGAGATGACAGCGACGACGCTCTCTCCCGGAACGGGCACGTAGGCCTCACTCGCCAAGGCAGCGATCGGGGCGCATGCCGCCGGCTCGGCCAGGACGCGGCACGTCTCCCACAACCATGTCTGCGCATTCACGATGTCCTGATCCGACACCAGGACCGATTGGTCGATCCATTCATTGGCGCGCCAGGCGTGGTCACCGAGCCTGGAGGCGCCAAGGGCAGAAGCGGCGATCCCACCGACGGCGACATCAACCGGCCCGCCTACCTCTCGGGCAGCATGAAGGGCAGGACACCCCTCCGACTCAACTCCAACCACGGTGGCACTGTCACGGACCCAGCTGGCGATTCCACCGATCAACCCGCCACCTCCCACGGCTACCAGGATCGAGGCTGGTTCCGGGACCTGAGAGGTGATCTCCATGCCGCAGGTCCCTTGACCTGCCACCACGTCACGCTGGTCATAGGCATGGATCTCGTGAGCCCCCGATTCCCGCCGCCACGCTCGCGAGGCCGCCAGCGCATCGGGGTAGTAGCCGGGCACGACGCGGACATCGGCTCCCAAGGTGGCGATCCGCCCCACCTTCTCCTCGGGCGAGCTCCCGGGAACGAATACGGTCGCCGCGTGACCCAGAGCTCCGGCGGCATAGGCAACGGCCAGCCCGAAATTCCCGCCTGAGGCGGCGACGACCCCGCTCTGGGGAACGGCCCGTTTGGTCAGGTCGGAGAACGCCCCACGCACCTTGAACGAGCCAGTTGGCTGCATCGAGTCGAGTTTGAGAGTGAGCCGGTACTGGCCGCCCATCGCGTGCCCGAGATCCAGGGTCGGGGTCCGCCGCACGTAAGGCCGTATCCGGTGCGCGGCGGCTTCGATATCGGCCCTTGTGATCTCCTCGAGCACCTGGGCGAGCGTATGCGATGATGGTGTGACCGGTCGTAGCCTGCGACAAATGACGTCCATCGATCTCGGCCCGTTCCCGTCGGCCTCCGGCTTCGATGCGGCAGTCGAGCTCGATGGTTCTGACCCGCTCGCCGGATTCAGGGAGAGGTACGTGTTCTCCGACCCGGACCTCATCTATCTCGACGGGAACTCCCTGGGGCGGCTGCCGTCGGCTGCCGCGCCTGCTGTCGAGCAGGTGGTTCGGCACGAATGGGGAAACCGTCTCATCAGATCCTGGAACGAGGTTTGGTGGGACCTGCAACTCCACATCGGTGACCGCGTGGCGCCACTGATCGGAGCAGGTCCCGGTGAGGTCATCATCTCCGATTCGACCTCGGTGAACCTCTACAAACTGGCCACAGCGGCGCTGAGGGCCCGGCCCGGCCGGGACAAGATCATTTCCGACAACTCCAATTTCCCGACCGACGTATATGTGTTGCGAGGGGTAGCCGAGGCGGGTGGAGCGACACTCGAGATCGTCGCTACCGAGGACACAGCCGACCCGATGGGAGTCTTGGAATCTGCCCTGGACGAGAGGACCGCTCTTGTCTCCTTGTCACACACTGCCTTCAAGTCGGGATACACCTACGACCTCGCCGCAATCACCGAGAAGGTGCATCGACTCGGGGGTCTGGTGTTATGGGACCTGAGTCACTCCGTGGGCGTGCTGCCGATCGACCTGGAGGTTGCCGGCGCGGACCTGGCGGTCGGCTGCACATACAAGTACCTGAACGGTGGCCCCGGGTCGCCCGCGTTCCTCTACGTGAGAAGATCGCTGCAGGGCTCTCTGGACAATCCGATCACGGGCTGGTGGGGGCACGCCGAGCCGTTCGACTTCGATCTCGAGTTTCGACCCACGGACGGAATCAGGAAGTTTCACAGCGGCACCATGCCGATGATCTCCCTCGCCGTCATCGACGCCGGGCTAACCGATGTGGCGGAGGCCAGAATCGATCGGGTGAGAGCGAAGTCGGTCTCTTTGACCGACTTCTTCATCGATCAGTGGGAGGAGCACCTGGAAAAGCTCGGTTTTGCGCTTCGGACCCCGCGCGAGTCTGCGCGGCGAGGGTCGCACGTCTCCCTGTCCCACCCCGATTCATGGCCCATCGACCGGGCACTCATCGAGGTAGGGAAGGTCATCCCCGACTTCCGGGCGCCGGACAACATGAGGTTCGGCCTTGCCCCGCTGTACACCACCCATCTGGATGTCCACACTGCGGTTCAGCGGCTGAGGCTGATCGTCGAAGGTGGTGTGCATACGGGCTACGACCGGACCAGGCAAACGGTCACGTAGGGGTCTGACATTGGCTGGTGGGCGATACTGGACTTGAACCAGTGACCTCGCGCGTGTGAGGCGCGCGCTCTAGCCAACTGAGCTAATCGCCCTGGGTGCCAAAGAGTACAGGCTCCCCGAGCCCTGGCCACAACCCAAACCGACCGAACGCAGTCGCCGCTTCGTAGAGTGTGATGGCGAAACAGCCCTCTCGAGGAGGAAGGATGACCACCGAGCCACCGACGCCATCGGAGCCCGAAAGTCCGCAGCCCATCGCCCCAACTCCCGCTGATACCACAGCGTCATTGGGTGGTATGTCAGGCGAGATTATCGTGATGGTCTCCGGGATCCTGATACTCGGCGTCCATGTGATATTCGGTTTGATTGCCAATGAGTGGTACGCGCAATTTCTGTCGGTAGTCGCAGCCACCTTCGCAGTGATTCTTCCCCGAGTGACATCAGTTGGCTCCGGGATCAGCGGCGCGACATTGCAAAAGATCACTGGATATGTGATCGCTGGGGCCGGTCTTTGGGACTTCGTGTCAACCCTCCGATTCGGTTGGGGCGGCTTCGTGGACGTCGTCGGCTGGACCCTCCTCGCAGTTGCCGCTGTTCTGGCCTTCGTCGGCGCCCGCGCCATTGAAGAGTGATCTCTCGTCCGACGGATCGATCAAGGCATGAACAGATCTGAGTTCGACGCGGCCGTGGATCGTGCCCTCGATGGCCTTCCCACGTGGGTGGTGGAGCGGGTGGACAATTTGCATGTGGTGGTCGAGGACTGGCCCACCGAGGAGCAGGGGGACGTCCTGGGCATCTATGAAGGCGTTTCGCTCTTGGAGCGCTCATCCGACTACTGGGGCGCCCTGCCCGACCGAATCATCGTCTTCCGTGAGCCTCATCTCGAGCTGGGTCTCAGCGATGAAGACCTCGAAGAAGAGATACGGAGGACCGTGCTCCACGAATTGGCCCACCACCTCGGCATCGACGACAGCAGACTCGAGGAGCTCGGCTGGGATTGACTACGAGCGGCGTCTGGTGGCGGGGATCCCGGCCCTCTTGAGCACCTCGGCCGACACGCCGAACTGCCGCCACGTGCTGTAACTGATCCCTTTTCTCTCGGAGTACGACTTGGCGTGGGCAGTGAAGCCGGCAGCCAGTTCTTCTGGATCAACAGTGTTTTCCACGCTACCCAGCGCCTTCTCGGTGTCTGCTCTCGACTGCATGAGATCGAGCCGTTTCAGCGGATTTGGCTCCGACTTCAACTTTGAATCGATGGTGGAGAGCTTCTTCTGCAAGCTCCCCTTTGTCACCGGGCGACCTCGCTTTTTGTTGCCTAAAGCATCGAGATAAGCCTTGACGGAACGCGCCTCGAGTCGTCCCTGCGCCAGGGCCGCCTTGTGCTCCTCGGACATGGCCATTGCCTGCTCCTCAATGTCGTGTGGGACGGGATATTACCCAAGATATGGGATCGCATTGCCGGTAGGAATTATCATGAGAAACCCCCACAGTTGTGGGGGTTTGCTGTCGTGGGTGTCCCGCCGCCGTGGTCGTGTCGGAGATGCCCAACTCGGGGTGCCGCTCCTGCATCGAATCGAATTAGTGGAGACGAGGCCCCATGCAGGAAGTCTCAAACGTCCTCAATGCGGGATACCCTGTCAGCGTGAAGATCAGACCGAAGACCGCCGAGGAACTGGAAGACACCGCCTTGTACAAGGAGCTGAAAGAGTCGGGTGCGTTGCACTCGCCCGGCATCTACACGGTCGAGGACCTCGAAGCCGACGACGAAGAACTGCGGGCTCAGGGCAAGTAGCCAGGGATCCGGTCAGAGCCCGGTCCGGAGGATCCCTCTCTCGGTAGGTCGCCGGCATGACGGTGTCCGGTCCTGGTCAACTCGCCGGTGCGCATGATCCAACCCCAACTACACGCCTACTCCCATTCGGGCATGGCGCGTAGGTCGGTGAGGACGCCTGGGCTCACTGGCCACGAGCGGAGCGCTTCGAGCAGCCAAGACATTTCAGGCATGACCGGAACACAGGACATGTGGCAGAAGGTACGGGCGGGTAGTGACGCCTACTCGCCTCTGTTCGCCGCCCACAGCATCGACGATGCCAGGAACCCGACCACCGCTCCCGCGAAGAAGATGAGTGCCTCGATCATTCGCTCAGATATCCCCTTGGCTCGTTAGGTAGTTCTGGGACCTCTTGCCGCTCAGGGTCTGGAAGCGTGTGGTTGTAGCAACCTAGCCCCCACGGACACGGAAGGTCGGGAAACCTGACGTGGAGTTTTCTCCGAATCTGATGGAGAAGCACGTTCTCGATCGAAATTGAAAGACAGGTTCGCGTTGTGAAGGAGAGGTGGGCCCTACTGGACTTGAACCAGTGACCTCTTGCGTGTCGAGGAACCCGACACATGTTCGCCAGTGTCCGTGGGTGTAGTTGAAAACCGGCTCCTATCAGGGCTTATAGAGGCTCGATGAGGTTTTCGTCAGGTGGTGGTTGATGATCGCCGGAACCCCTGTTTTCGGGAGATAGGCACCCTGAAAGGCACCCGTAAGAATCTTCCAGGTGTGGTGCGGGCCGCCATCGTGTTTGTCCTCGGTGAAGGCGGAGACGACGCCAACGGGACTGGGATCGAGGGGGAGTCGGCCGTGCAGACCTGATAGATCAGGTGACCCGTCTCAGTCCGGCCACCAGGCTCCACATCGCAGACAACCCCGCGGTGTACGCCATGAGAGAGGCATCGAGGTAGTCGTGGACTGGTCAGGACGAGCAGCTATCAGCTCAGAAGATGCAGCCGCTCTCGTCGCAGAAGCCACAGCCCTTACCCCCGAACAGGCAACCTCTGTGGGCCTCAGTCGTGAACGAGGCCACGGGTGCGATGAGACACATTCCGGCACCCCAAATGTTCACCTTCTGGCCGTCCGCCGGCACGTATCCCACGGTTCCAATTCAGCGATTACATAACTGAAAAGCGCCGCCGGCTCCGGGGGCGCCGACTGGGCTGGGAGAGACCGGGGGAGAAGGCGGGAGGGATGGCCTATGAACATGGCCTCGAACACGGAATGGGTGGCAGGCGTAGTCCTCCTCAGGGACGAAAACTGCACCGGATGTGGTCACGATGGGTGGTCGCACTTCTATGACAGGGTGGGAATGCTGGCCGAGTGTCACGCTCCGACCTGTCATTGTCTGCGGTACACGTCATGAGCATCTTCATGATCTGGATGTTGACTGAGATCGTGATCCTGGTTCTGATAGCTGTTCTCTGGCCGTGGCCTCCTCAGCCACCAAGGGGGGGCCGATGAAACTGTGGCTCCATGCCCGAGGGGGAAGGCACAAGCGGTGGATGATCGAAGCCGAGTCAGCAGTGAACGCCTCTTACCATCTCAAAGCCAACGGTGATCCTCTCGCCGGGTGGGACAAGATGCGAATGGCGACCAACATGCTCGCCGGCTGCGGCTGCCCATCTTCTCTGTGGCCTGAGACGGTGAGGGAGGCGGTGACTTCGACATCGGTGTTGGATCGATGATGAGAGCTACCTGGCGACGGTCCGCAAGCTGATCATCGACTACCTGATGGATCTCACCGTGGAGGGCTTCGGGATGGTGGGGAATGAGCATCCAGTATTACGCCGAGATGGAGCCCGGTCCCCCAAGGCTCAGATCATCTTCCCCCGCATGGAAGCCCCGACGGGTTTGGCCGACGGGCCTGTCGGGGCTTCTTGTTGGTCCTTGATCCGAATGCTTCACCCACAAAAGCCCTCTCAGTAGATTCCGTTTCTTTGAGAGGAGCCGTCGGACACCCTGCCCACCCGTGGAGATTTAGATTGATTGCTCAACAAACCGGGGTGGGCCTTCCCGGTTAGGGGGCGTTGAGGGTCCAGTTTCCGTCTGCCGTTATGTCGAGGATGGCGGTGCCGGTGGGGATCAGATCGGTCCGGAGTATGCGCCGATTTCGTTGACGATGAGCCCAGCGATGCTGCCGTTGGATTGGTAGCCCCAGATGATGAAGTTGCTGGTTCCGTGGTGGATGGATGTCAGTGTTGATGCCGAGCCGTCGTACCGAACAATGTCGTCCCCCGAGCCGCTCAAAGACGAAGTCATAACCGTGACTTCGGTCATGGGTCGGGCTGTAATCGACCAGGCGCCGTCGGCAGTGATGTCTAGATGCCGGACAAATCAGGTGCAGTGAACCATCCTCCGTGCACCATTCTCCGACCCTCGTAAGGCCCGATCTCGTTGACCAACAGGTCGATCATTCCGAACGAGCTGTCGAGACTCCATACGATGAAATTGCCGGTCCCATCATGGGTGAGGTCGAGGACTGCTGGTACGTCTCCGGGTATCCGAAAGTCGATGACATCATTTCCGACGCCGGTCACGGTGAACTTGGCGAAAGAGCCAGGGGGTGGTGGTGTCGGTGGACGTATCGGTGTCAGTCCGAGGGCTCGTGTCAGGAACCCTGCCATCTGACCTCGGGTCACGTTGTCAGTGGGACAGAGTTGGTGTTGGCTGGCGGGCTGCATCCGAGCGTGATCCGTGCGTCGGCCACCTTGTTGATGCCCGGTTCGAAAATCGAACTGTTGTCGTCGATGAAATGGTCGTTGGTCGAGTCGGGCAGGTTTTCTGCTCTCGACAGGAAGGCGGCCATCTCTCCACGGGTGATTGTGTCGTCTCCGCAATAGCGGCCTGGGGCACAACCTTGGGTCAAGCCGGTCTGGGCTAGTCGGTTGGCTGCGTCTTCGTAGACCTTGCCGTTGTCGTCGGTGAAGAAGTCGAGCGTGGTCGTCGGCAGGTCGTAGCCACGGACGATGAAGATCGCCATCTGACCACGTGTCACCTGATCGTCAGGACAGTATCTGGTGTTCGCCGGTGGGTTACAGCCGAGAGTGATGCCTTCGGCGGCGATCGCCTCGATAGCTCCCCTCGAAAACGCTGTCGTTGTCGTCGGTGAACGTGCCGCCAGGTGGCAGCTGCGCGAATGCGGCCGAGGCTGTGAGTAGAACACCCAAGCCTGCTGCTGCACTGATCAATCGCCACTTTCCCATTGGGAACCCCCTTGCCGGGTCGAGTGGTCGCATCGAACCTAGTCGTGGGCACGATCCCGTTCAGCAGGGCTCCTGCATGACCTGCCGTTCATGTCACAGCCGGCTCGTACCGTTTCGAGGGTGAGTGACTGTCCTGAATGTGACCATCCGGTCATCCACCGCAACGAACATGGCTGATTCGCCGCTCCCGATTGCGCCTGCACAGAACAGTCCGACTGTGTAATTTCAGAGTGATGGATCCTCCCAAGTACCCGCTAGGAACGATGGTTCGTGGACGGCAGGCCGGCTGGGATGCGGCCAAGGAAGACGACTATGTCGCATCTTTTGAGCAAGGCCTGGACATTGTGCCGTCATTCGAGGATGTCCCCGAGTTTGTCGAGGGACCTCTGGAGGGCTTTTGGGTGCAGGTGACCGCAGAAAAGGGATACTTCAAGCATGTTGTCGGGGGATATGACGTTGACCCCGAGACCTTGGAACTGTTATGACCTTGCCCCGATGGACTACGACTGCAATGAGTCCGTAGGGACAGCCCATTCACCGATCTAGAGCCAAAGTGGGCCACATGATGCGGGGGCGCACGGGACGCCGTCTAAGGCGTTTTCCGCGGTCCCCGTGACTCGGAGTGCGGGCTACTTGTCGCCAGGTGTCTGCCAGATGTCGTGTTTTCGGGTGACTCCGGCTTTGGCTCGGCATAGGTTCCGCACGATTCGGACATAGTCCCAACGTGAACCCACGGCGTTTTGGCGTTCGCTCTGATAATCCACTCGTCGCAATGTCGGCACAGCCCGTCGGGTTTGTTCGCCATCGGTACCGTTATCGGTAATTGAATGGATTCCGCTACGGCCCGCGGGCTAGTCCTCATGGACGTTTTCACCATGGAACGTGCGCACTGATACGACGAACCCTCCACTCGCCGGGCATTTGATGTGATTCGATGGCTTGCGACGGATGGGGGGTTGTCGGTGCGGGTTCCTAACGGACGCCCGGAGGCGTCACCCTGCACAGTTCCGAAACATAGTTCGTGACATCGCCGTGATCGGCCTGCAGTCCGAGTCATGGCGAGTGTGTTGCGCCGTTTAGATCGCTTCCTGGGGGTGTTAGAACGCCTGTTCGGTGCCGATCGGCACCCTGGACGATTCCAGCCTGTCTCCGAGCTGATCCTGGACATGGGAAAACCCCAGGTGATCCCTGGGGTTTTCGGTGGTGGGCCCTACTGGACTTGAACCAGTGACCTCTTGCGTGTCGAGCAAGCGCTCTAGCCGGGCTGAGCTAAGGGCCCGAGTTCCCTCCTTGGAGGCGACGACCGGAATCGAACCGGTGTGACGGGTTTTGCAGACCCGCGCCTAACCACTCGGCCACGTCGCCGAGACCGGACGACTCGAGTCGTCGGAGCGGAAGACGGGATTCGAACCCGCGACCTCAACCTTGGCAAGGTTGCGCTCTAGCCAACTGAGCTACTTCCGCACGGGTAACGCATTCTAACTGTGCGCCCATTCCAGCCAAACAGCATCACGAGCCGGTCGAACCGAAGCCGCCCGAGCCCCTGGAGGTCTCATCCAGCCTCTCCACCTCCACCCATTCGACATCTGGGATCGGGACCACAGCCAGCTGCGCGATCCGCTCGCCCCTGGAGAAGCTGACCCTCTCGGATCCGTGGTTGATGAGGAGCACCGACACCTCGCCGCGGTACCCCGAGTCGATGAGCCCGGGTCCGTTGACGACGCCCACCCCGAGGCGCTGCGCGTGACCGCTGCGGGGCAGGACCAGGCCGGCGAAGCCGTGGGGTATGGCTACGGCGAGTCCCGTAGGAACTGAGGCCCTCTCCCCCGGTTCCAAAATCACTTCATATCTGGCCTGAAGATCTACCGCCGCGTCGCCGATATGTGATCGCGAGGGAATTTCCACTTCCGGATCGAGTCTTATGAAACTAGCTTGCATTCTGGAGTCACGGGGCATCGGGCGGGATGACCTGACGACTGTAAATGAGTGGTCCCGATGACTGCCACATCACAATCCAGGCGCGGCTCCGTGAGGAGCCCGTCGATGGAATCCCTGGGGTTCCTGGACGCGCCTTCCCGCTCGTGGAGCACGCCCTCTTCCACGCCGACCGGTGGGTCGGCGGCGCCCGCGACCAACGGGTCGCAGGTCACAACCCTGGTGACGGTGCCGCTCGGCCGCCACAGCCCACACAGCGAGCCAACGGGCGAGCTCGTGAAGGACATGTGGGAGACCACCGAGTTGCATGCCCCGTCCCTGCTCGACTGGACACCCGACGCCTTCGGCACCAAGCACCTCGGCCAGCGCCGCTTTCGCTGGCCCATGGTTCTGTCCCTCATGGCAATCCTCTTGGCCGCGGCCGGGTTCGCCTATTGGCTCTATCAGGAGCCGGCGAGTTCCGCAGCCGCAGCCCTCGGCGACGTTCGGTCGCAGGCGGAAGCGCTCGCGATAGCGATCGATGACGTCGCTCCGCTCGTGAATGGTCTCGACCTGGATCGTCTCCCCGATGCCAATCAGGACGCATCGGTGTTCCTTCCCATGGGCGATAGGGCTCGGGCGATGTTCGCTGCTTCTGCGGATCTGCCCTCCGATGCCTCCGATGATCGATCGACGGCGGCCGAAGCCGCCGGTCTGGCCATCGACGCCTCCCGTCAGCTGATCGACGCCACCGCATACCGCACGGCCCTGGAGCCTGCTCTCACCTTGCCTTTGCTCGAGACCGATCCGGACCTGACCGACATCACAACAGCTACCGACGCATTCACCGAATGGCGCGCCGGGTTCGAATCCGTCCGGGCCGCGCTTCCCGCCGGCATCGCTGACCAGGCGAGTTCGGCCCTGGAAACCATCAGCGCCGGACTCGAGACGACCCAAACGGCATATTTGGATGCCATTCGCACAGACAACCGGACCGCCGCCGTCGAGATAGTGGGAACACTCAGGGCGGACCTCTTGGGTGTTCGACAGGCGATGCTCACCGACATCGGCGCCGTGTCCGACTCGGTGTCCGCCCTCATCGAAGAGGCGCGGACGGATCTCAGCCGCCTACTCGGCTGACTCCAGGGCCGCGACCTCCTTCTCGAAGTCAGCGGCACCCTGAAAATCCTTGTAGACCGAGGCGAAGCGCAAATATCCGACTTCATCGAGGGCACGAAGCCGCCGCAGAACCTCGCGGCCGATCTCCTCGGAGGTCACTTGAGACCCGGCGCCATTGAAAGATGCCTCGACTTCCTCGACCAGACGCTCGATGGTCGAGCTCGACACCGGTCGGTCGGCCAGGGCGGCAGAGATCCCAGCCGCGAGTTTGGCTGCGGAGAAAGGCTCCAAACGGCCGTTCCTCTTCCGGACCATCAGCTGCGGCTCGAGTCTCTCGTACGTGGTGAACCGCTGGCCACAGCCCTCACACTCGCGACGTCGCCGGATCGACTGGCCACCTTCAGCGGGACGGCTGTCGACGACACGGGTGCTGGGAGCGCCACAGACCGGGCAGAGCATGTACGCAGGGTAAACACCGGAGGCGAGTAGCGCTCAGGTGGTCGGGATCAACAACACCTGTCCCGGAAAGATCGAGCCGGCGTCTACATCGCTCAGCCGGGCGATATCGGCGACGAGGCGTCGCACATCCTGATCGGGCCCTGCGTTGGCAGTGGCAATGCCCCAGAGGGTGTCACCGGATTCGACCACGTATTCGACCGGCGCCGTCGCAGGTCCATCGGCCTGCGCAGAACCACCGATCATGAGGAAGACCACGCAGAGGGCTGCGAGAAGCAATGACAGCCGGACGGACAGCTGCAGGTTTGCCTTCTGCATTTTGGTCTTCCTCCTGATCGGGCCCTTGCGGGTTACTGGACGCAGTCCGTCAACCGAACGTGCGTTCGCCACTCTATCGAACAGACGTTCGGTGTCAAGTGCCAATCGAACAGATGTTTGGAAGCGAACTCCTGTTCGATTAGATTGATGCCCATCGGAGTCGGTCGAGAGCTCCCGGAAGGAGTCACGGTGCTCACGGAACGCCAGCAGCAGGTCCTCGAATACATACGCCAGACGGTGGCTGCCCGGGGCTATCCCCCGTCGGTGCGCGAGATTGGTGAGGCCATAGGTCTCTCCTCTCCATCGACGGTGCATTCGCACCTCTCGGCCTTGGTGACCGCCGGGGCGATCAAGCGAGACCCCACCAAGCCGAGGGCGATCATGATCGTGGATGAAGCGGCCGTGATGACCCCTCCGCGTGACGATCGGGTCCGCGATGTGCCGGTGCTGGGCCGCATCGCTGCCGGCACACCGATCCTGGCCGCCGAACACGTCGAAGAGGTCTTGCCATTGCCCGTCGACCTGGTCGGCAACGATCCGGTGTTCCTGCTCGAGATCAAGGGGGATTCGATGATCAACGCCGGCATCCTCGAAGGAGACCTGGTGGCGATACGCAGCCAGAAGGACGCCCGCGATGGCGAGATCGTCGCCGCGCTCATCGATGGCGAGGAAGCAACGGTCAAGAGGCTGCGCCGTCGCGACGGAAAGGTGATTCTCGAGCCTGAGAACCCCGCCTACGAGCCGATGGTCTACACAGACGGCGTCGAGTTGGTGGGGAAGGTTGTCGGCGTCGTTCGCCGCTACCCCTAGTCGAACGCTCCGGTGAAGACGTACTCTGCCGGGCCGGTCAACCAGGCGTTCTTGTCCGTGATCTCGACCTGACCCTCTCCCCCACGGACCTCGACCGTGATCGTGCCGTCCGCTCCATCGAGGGCGACGGCTGCGGCCGCCACCATGCCAGTGCCACAGGCGAGCGTCTCTCCCACTCCCCTCTCCCAGACCCTCATCTTCACCCGGTCTCCTGTCACCGAGATCACCTCGACGTTGCAACCGGTGTCAAAGCCTGCCTCGCGCGCCACCAAAGGCCCGATTTGGGCCATGTCGATCGCATCAGGGTCCTCGACCACACGCACCGCATGAGGATTCCCGGTGTCGACCAATCGGTAGACATGACCGTCGATGGTCTCCTGACCTTCGATGAGGGTGAGTCCGATCTCGCCATCGACCAGGTCTGCACCCACCCGTACCTCTCGGATGCCGATCGGTGTGTCGACTGCGAAATCGGGGCCATCGACCCAACCCTTGTCGTAGGCGTAACGGGCTACACAACGCAACCCGTTTCCGCACATCTCTGCGGGGCTGCCGTCGGCGTTCCAGTAATCCATCACGATGGGAGACCCCGGAGACACGACCAAGACGCCATCGGCGCCGACACCGAAGCGTCGGTCGCAGAGCCGGAGCACATCTTCGACTGCTGGTTTGGCCGGCCCTTCGAGCACGATGAAGTCGTTGCCGAGAGCCTGCATCTTGGTGAACTCGAACCGGCTCAATCGAAAGCCTCCAAAATCCGCCGCACCCGCTGGTCAGGATCGTCGATCCAGGGTATCCAGCGTATCCGTGGATCACGCTGAAACCACGTGCGCTGCTTTCGCGCCAGCTTCTTCGTGTTCGAGGCGGCTCTCCCGAAGGCCTCATCGAAGCTCGCCGTACCGGAGAGCGACTCGAGGATCTCCTTGTAGCCGACCGCGTTCCGGGCGTTGCGGCCCATCACCGGCGATAGCGACCGCACCTCGTCGATCAGGCCTGAGGCCCGCATGCGGGCGAGACGCGTGTCGACGCGTTCTTCCAGCGCGCTTCCCGGGTCGACGCCGACGGCTGTGAACTCGATCTCGGGCACATACCTGCGTACGTCTTCGGCCACAGCCGTGCCCGCCCTGCTGCTGGGCGTCTCACCGGTCAGTCGGTAGATCTCGACCGCTCTGACCACGCGTCGCTGGTTGGCGAGATCGACGATCGTCCTGGCCGACGGATCGAAATGCAGCAACTCTTCGACCAGGGCCTCACTCTCGGTCGCCTCCAACTCGGAACGGAGCTCGGGATCGGTGGGAGCG
Organism: uncultured Acidobacteriota bacterium; assembly: GCA_963828465.1. GTDB lineage: Bacteria > Actinomycetota > Acidimicrobiia > Spongiisociales > ZC4RG35 > JARDZU01. The sequence goes on from CAWHEU010000018.1 coordinate 107,060, forward strand.
AAGCTGAGGGGATCGACTAGAGCCCTGAAATGGAGACCAGATCCGCCGGTGACGATCACGACCGGCGCCCTGGATTCAGCCAGCAATTCCCGGCCCAGTCGACGAAATCGAGCAACAGAGAACTCCTCGCCAGGGTCGGCGACGTCGATGAGATGATGTGGGATGCCCCGGCGCTCCAGCATCGTCGGTTTGGCGGTCCCGATGTCCATGCCCCGGTAGACCTGCATCGAGTCGACGGAGAAGATCTCTGCCTGGAAATGCTCCGCCAGGCGTACGGATGTCTCGGTCTTGCCTGCTGCGGTTGGCCCCAGCAAGGCCAGGAGCCGGGTCAGACAGGACTCCCCACGAGGTGATGCGGGTGGGCTCTCCCGACCTCGACGGTGAGGAAGGAGCCAGCACGATGGGTACCCTCCACATGCACCACTTTGCCGGTCCGGGTGCGTGTGGTCGCCACTTGTGGGTCTTTGCGCGAAGGGCCCTCACTGAGCACCTCGACCGTCCTGCCCACCAATTCGGCGTTCCTCTCACCCGAGATTCGATTCTGCATCTCGCTGAGACGGGCGAATCTCTCCTTGATCGTTTCCTCGGGCACGAACTGCTCGGTGAGGTTTGCGGCGGCAGTCCCGGGTCGCGGGGAGAAGATGAACATGAAGGCGCTGTCGAACCTGGCCTCCTCGACCATCTCGAGGGTGATGGCGAAGTCGTCGTCCGTCTCCCCCGGGAAGCCGACGATGATGTCTGTGGACACGGCTAGACCGGGGATGATCTCTCGGGCCATGACCAGCCGCTCGGTGTATTTCTTGCGGTTGTAGCCACGATGCATGGCCCGCAGGATCCGATCCGAGCCGGATTGGAGCGGGAAGTGGAGGTGCTCGCAGACCTCGTCCGTCTCGGCCATCGCGTGGGCGACGTCCTCACGGAAATCGTTCGGGTGCGGGCTGGTGAACCGGACACGGCGGATGCCGTCGACCTCACCCACCCGGCGCAACAACTCGGCGAAGATAGGACGACGTTTCCCGTTCAGAGCCAGATCCCGACCGTAGGTGTCGACGTTCTGCCCGAGGAGGGTGACTTCGACCACACCATCGGCGGCGAGACGCTCCACCTCTCTCACGATGTCGCCGGGTCGACGGGACACCTCGACGCCACGCACCGAGGGCACGATGCAGAAGGTGCAGGTGTTGTTGCACCCCACCTGGATCGTCACCCAAGCGGAGTGCTCCAGCTCTCTTTTCACGGGAAGGGAGGAGGGCATGGCCTGGAGCTCGTCCACCACCTCGGTGATCGGGCCCCAGTTCTCGGCATGATCCATGAGGTCGAGGACCCGGTCGAGGTTGTGCGTCCCCATCACCACGTCGACCCACGGTGCCCGCTCTCGCACGAGGTCGCGGTCCTTCTGGGCGGCACAACCGCCCACGACGAGCATCATTTCCGGGTTGAGGTCCTTGACCGCCTTCAGCTGGCCCAGGTTGCCGTACATCCGATTGTCCGCGTTCTCCCTGATCGTGCAGGTGTTGATGTAGACCACGTCAGCCGACTCGAATCCTCCAGCCGGGGACATCCCGTCCATCTCGAAGAGCCCGGCGATCCGCTCGGAATCGTGCTCGTTCATCTGACAGCCAAAGGTGCGGATGAAGTAACGCCGGCCGATGCGGGTGGGAATACGGCGGGCCGGTTCGCGCAGGGTCGGATTCGGGAGAAGGACGGTCTGGGTCATGTTGCCGGCCTCAGCGGGCGTAGTCAGTTGCCCGAAACTCCCGGATCACGGTCACCTGGATCTGACCCGGGTACTGGAGGTCTTCTTCGAGTTTACGGGCGATCCGGCGGGAAAGCTCCCGGGCCTCCACATCTGAGACATTGCCCGGGTCGACGACGACCCTGACCTCCCGGCCTGCCTGGAGGGCGAAGACATGATCGACACCGGGGAATTCCATGGCGAGCGTCTCGAGACGCTCGAGACGCTTCACGTAGCCCTCGAGTGTCTCCCTGCGGGCTCCGGGACGGGCCGCGGAAACGGCGTCTGCGGCCTGGACGATGACCGCCAGAACCGTCCGAGGCTCTACCTCGTTGTGGTGTGCCTCTATGCCATGGACCACAGCAGGGTCCTCGTCGAAGCGACGTGCGATTTCGGCACCGATCAGGGCATGGGAGCCTTCGACCTCATGGGTTACGGCTTTGCCGAGGTCGTGAAGCAGGGCAGCTCGCTTCACCGGAGTCGGGTCGATTCCCAACTCGGAGGCCAGCATGGAGGCGATGTGCGCCGTCTCGACGAGATGGTTGAGGACATTCTGGCCGTAAGAGGTCCGGTACTTGAGGCGGCCCATGAGCGTCACGATCTCCGAGTGCATGCGGGACACACCGGCCTCGACGAGGGCCCACTCACCGGCATCCCGGATGCTCTGCTCCACCTCGGCCTGCGCCTTCTCGTATGCCTCTTCGATGGAGGCAGGGTGTATGCGGCCGTCGGCCACCAGCTTCTCCAGGGTGATACGGGCCACCTCGCGCCGGACCGGGTCGAACGAGGACACCGAAACCGCCTCCGGGGTGTCGTCGACAATGAGGCTGGTCCCGGTCACCGATTCGAGATGTCGGATGTTGCGCCCCTCACGGCCGATGATCCGACCCTTCATGTCGTCGGAGGGGAGCTGCACCACCGAGACCGTGGTCTCGGTGACCACCTCTGAGGACAGACGCTGGATCGCGGTCGCCAGGATTCGCCGGGCCCGGCGATCGGCCTCCTCGCGTGCCTTTATCTCGAGGTCGCGAACCACGATCATGGCCTCGCGACGGGCCTCATCCTCGACCTGCGCCAGCATCTCGGTCTTGGCGGCGGTCACGTCGATGCCGGCCACCTGCTCGAGACGGAAGCGCGCCTCCTCCTTGAGGCGCTCCAACTCGCCACGGGAGCCATTCAGCTCCTCTTCCCGGTCGATGATCATCTTCTCCCGCTGGGCGAGATTGGAGGCGCGTTGATCGAGAGTCTCTTCGCGTTGCCCCAGTCTGGATTCGAGATTCGACATCTCGAGACGGCGGTGCTCCAGATTGACGTCCTCGCGCTCTCGATAGGCCTCGGCTTTGGCCCGGCCCTCTTCCTCCGCCTTGGACAGAATGCGTTGGGCGTCGAGCCGGGCGCTGGTGACCATGTCCTCGGCAGAGACCCCGTCACGCTCCTTGCGACGAGCAATGGCGAGACGGGCAAGGAGATAGCCGAAGCCCAGACCGAGGACGACCCCAAAGATCGTCAACCCGATGACGGGGATGGTTTCCATGGTCGGTCCCCTTTCCCGGTCTGGAGAATGAACGTGCCGAGCCCTCTGCCTGATATCTGGCCCGATATCAGGTCGGTGGCCCGGCACACGAAGAGAAGCTGACTAACGAGGCGGGTCGTTCACCCGTCGGTTCGCTGGCTCCTTCTGTTCACGTCTTCTTCCCGGTTGCAGTTCAAAGGTGTGTTCGTGTGAGGTTCCGATGGTACACGCGGATCGCGAAATGGAATACCACTACTCCGTGGCCCCGCTGCCCTCCTCCCCACCGGCCACGACCTCCTCGCCGACGGCCGGGTCGGCTTCATCTCCTGGGGCCGACTCCCCGAGGCCGACCAGCTCGTACACCTTGGCCTGGAGCTGCATCGCCACCTCGGGATTCTCCCGCAGGAAGCGCTTGGCGTTCTCCCGGCCCTGGCCCAGCTGATCGTCGTCGAAGGTGAACCAGGCTCCGCTCTTGCGGACCACGCCGTGCTCGACAGCGACATCGAGCAGACTGCCCTCCCGGGAGATCCCCTCGCCGAACATGATGTCGAACTCGGCGAGCCGGAAGGGTGGGGCCATCTTGTTCTTGGCCACCTTGACCTTCACCCGGTTGCCGACGCTCTCGGTCCCGTCCTTGATGGTCTCGATGCGTCGGATGTCGAGACGGACCGTGGCATAGAACTTGAGCGCCCGCCCCCCGGGGGTGACCTCGGGGCTGCCGTACATCACTCCGATTTTCTCCCGAAGCTGGTTGATGAAGACGGCGGTGGTCCTCGACTTGTTCAAGTTCCCCGCCAGCTTGCGGAGGGCCTGAGACATGAGCCTCGCCTGGAGCCCGACATGGGAATCACCCATCTCCCCTTCGATCTCGGCGCGGGGAACCAGAGCTGCCACCGAGTCGATGACGAGGACGTCGAGTGCCCCGGACCGAATCAGCATGTCGGCGATCTCGAGCGCCTGCTCCCCGGTATCGGGTTGGGAGATGAGCAACTCGTCGACGTCGACCCCGATCGCCTTGGCGTAGACCGGGTCGAGGGCGTGCTCGGCGTCGATGAAGGCGGCGATCCCGCCGTTGCGCTGGGCCTCGGCCACGATGTGGAGGGCGAGGCTGGTCTTGCCCGAGCTCTCCGGCCCGTAGAGCTCGACGATCCGCCCGCGGGGGACACCACCGATGCCCAGGGCGAGGTCGAGGGAGAGGGCGCCGGTGGAGATCACGTCCACCTTGCGGTTGGCCGCCTCCCCCATCTTCATGATCGCCCCTTTGCCGAACTGACGCTCGATCTGGCTGACCGCCATGTCCAGTGCTTTGTCTCGTTCCATCTTCGGCTCCTTCTTCGATTCCCCTGGCACGAGTACCTCCGACGATCTGCTATCTCAGCCAAGGTATCTGCCCGGTGGGACAGATCTTGTCCTGAGTCCTCCGATATTAGACCGAACAGGTGTTCGTCAGTGGATTTACCGGGTGAGAGGGAAGGTTTCAAGAGGCTCGTATCTGGCCCCACCCCGCCCGAGATGCGAGCGATAGACCACCACCGACCCGCATCGCCAACCGAGATCGGCACCGGGGAAGGAATCGAGGAGACCGCTCGCGTCCTCGGCCGGCCGCACCCGACTCAGGGTGAGGTGGGCCCGGAATGGTCGATCCTCCGCACCGAAGCCCGCGCTCTGTGCCGCCTCCTCGGCCGCGGCCGCCAGGTCCTCGAGCCGGGTCAGGCCTTTGGAGACCGCCAGCCAGATCACGGTGGCGCTCTTCGGCCGGGGGAAGGCTCCCATCCCGCCGAGCATCACATTGAATGGGGGGCCTAGGTCCGCCCCGTCGAGCGCGGCCAGCATCCGGTCGTAGGCGACATCATCGGTCCACCCGAGGAAACGGAGCGTGATGTGCCAATGTTCAGGGGGCACCACTTTCCCGGGCATCTCGAGCGGTTCGAGCCGATCCGCCAGGGCCATCCGGACTTCGTCGGGCAGCGGCACCGCAACGAAGATGCGGGTGGCTACTCCTTCCACCATTTGCCGATGAGGGCCAGCCGGGCGAGATGGAGTGCCGCAGCTGTGCCGTAGGTCCGCAGCCGCTCCCGGTCGCCACTGAATCTCAATTCCCGCACCCGGGTGTCGGCAGGGGTGGCGATACCGACGATCACGGTACCCACCGGCTTCTCAAGAGGCTCGGGACCGGCCGACCCGGTCACTGCGATCGCGACGTCGACATCGAGCAACGCCCTCGCCCCTTGCGCCATGGCGAGAGCCGCGTCGCTGGTCACGACCTCGGTGACATCCGCCAATCCGAGCAGCCTCTGCTTCAACTCGGAGTCGTACGCGACGAGCCCTCCCTTGACCACGGCGGACGAGCCGGGGAGCTCGGTCAGTCGGGCGCTGACCATGCCGCCGGTCATCGATTCTGCGGTCCCGATCGTGTATCCACGGTCCGAGAGCAGCCTCAGGAGAACCCGCTCGATGGTCTCGTCATCCAATCCGAAGACGGTCTCCCCCAGACGGGAAACCACCTCGGCCTCCATCGGCTCGATGAGAAGCTGGGCCTCGGCCGCCGTGGCCGCCTTGGCCGTGACCCGAACCTTGATCTCCGAATTCGAGGCGAGGAAAGCCAGCGATGGGTTCACCGACGAGCTGTAGAGGTCGTCGAGGATCTCGGCAACCTCCGACTCGGGGCGACCCCAGGTGCGAATGACGCGACTCGCGATCACCTGCTGGTGTCCCGAGGCTGCCACCAGCCTCGGGACCACTTCGGTGAGCATCAAATGCTCCATTTCGGCGGGCACCCCGGGAACGCAAAAGATCAGCTTGCCCTCGTGCTCGAGCATGAGACCGGGCGCCGTCCCGCGTGGATTGGGGATCATCTCCGCGCCTTCCGGGTAGTACGCCTGACGCAGGTTGCTCTGGGGCATCTCCCGTCCCCTTCTCGACCACCATTCCTTCAGCTGATCGGCGTAGTCCTCACTGAAGACAAGCTCCCGCCCGGTGACTTCGCAGACCGCCTCCCGGGTGATGTCGTCCTGAGTAGGCCCGATGCCACCCGTCATCACAACGGCATCCGACCTGTCGAGTGCGACCCTGATCGCCGAGGCGATGCGTGACAGGTTGTCGCCGACCGTTTGCTGGTAATGGGCGTCGATGCCCTGCTCGGCGAGGGCGGCTCCCATAGTCGAGGTGTTGGAGTTGACGATCTGTCCGAGGAGGAGCTCGGTCCCCACTGCGATGACTTCGACGATCATCGACCGGGCACCAATACCGCCTCCATGTCGGGGCCGAAGACCCCCGTGTACTCGACGGTGACCCATTCCCCAACCCGACCGCCGTCGAGTCGGACGACCCCGTCGATCTCGGGAGCATGGCGGTGGGAGCGACCGATCGGGACCTCGTCTTCCACCTGGTCGACGAGAAGTCGATCGACCCGGCCCAGCCATTCGGCGTGTCGGGATTCGGTGACTTCTTCCTGGATCGAGGTCAGATGACGGAGACGCTCCATCGTGATGTCGCGCGGAACCTGATCGTCCATCGCCGCCGCCGGGGTGCCCGGTTCGGCCGAGTATGGGAAGAACCCGGCCCAGTCGAGGCCGGTCTCGACGAGGAAATCGGAGAGACTCGTCGACCTCTTGGTCGGTCTCGCCGGGGAAGCCGACGATGAAAGACGATCTCAGGGCGGCATCCGGTTGGAGCTCACGGATCCGCCCCACGAGGGCGACGTGCTTGTCAAAGTTCCCGGGCCGCTTCATCCGACGGAGCAGGGGGCCGGAGACGTGCTGGAGGGAGAGGTCGAAATACGGCGCCACGACGTCGTTGGAGGTCATCTCGACGAGGAGACGCTCTCGTATCTCTCGGGGATGCAAGTAGAGCAATCGGAGGCGCGCCAGACCGGGGACGTCGGAGAGAAACACCAAGAGCTCGGGTAGCCCGCCCGGTGCATCGATGTCCCGTCCGTAGGCCGCCAGGTCCTGGGCGACCAGCACGATCTCACTCGCACCTGCGGCCGTCAGCAACTCGAGCTCCTCCCGAATCTCGACCGGGCGCCGAGAGCGTTGCTTGCCCCGGATCGAGGGGATTGCGCAGAAGGTGCAGGGCTTGTCGCAACCCTCGGCGACCTTCAGGTAGGCATAGGGCAGGTCGGAGACAGGACGGCCGGTAGCGTGGAGGATGTCCATTACCGGACGCCGCCGCAGACCGACTCGGCTCCCAGCCCGTCAGCCCGTCGATCACACCGACCAACTCCCCGTAGCGGTCGATCCCGAGCACGGCATCGACCTCTGGGAGGGCGGCCTCGACCTCGGAGCCGAATCGCTGAGCCATGCACCCGATGACCACCGACCGGGCCTCGGGCCGCTTGCGGTCTTCCATCTCGAGGATCGCCTCGACGGACTCCGCTCTGGCCTCCTCTATGAATGCGCACGTGTTGACCATGACCACGTCGGCGTCCTCCGGTGCATCCGCCCAGCCGTAACCGGCCTCGGAGAGCATGGCGATGATCTTCTCCGAGTCGACCTGGTTCTTGGCGCACCCGAGCGTGCTCAACCAAACCGTGGGAGCGGGCATGACCGGGAGCTTATAAAGAGCGGGGTTACTCCCGCGACGACTCCACCACCACCAGGAGATGGCCGGGGCCGACCGCATCGGCGAGCGTGTTCCAGGTTGCGATGCTCACCAGGCCGTCCTCCTCGATTTCGGCGCAGGCGAGATGAACCGCGTCCACCAGAGGGTCCAGGGTGTGGTCGATGTCATAGGCCTGGGCGACGGCGATTCGGGCTTCGGCCACATCGTGGATCGCAACCGCCCGAATGGCCTCCTCGACGAAGGCCTCTGCCTTCGGCTGCATCAGATCTCGCGGAAGAGGTAACGACGGAGGATGTCGATGCGGTCGTCCAATGTCTCCGGGTCGAGATACCAGAGCATCGCAGCCACCGTGGAGAGGAGCGGGTTCCCGTCCTGTGGGGTGAATGAGAACCCGACGACTTCGTTGCCATTGCGAACCGCCAGAGTGCTCAGGGCGACAACGGTCTGGCTCATGATCCGGCCGAAGTATCCGTGGTCACGACCGAAGGAGAACACCTGGTTGGCCGACGTCTTGTGAGTGACGGCGACCCGGGTGTTGGCCATGAGACGCTCCTTGGCGTCTTCGACGGTGATTTCCTCGTCCAACTGCAGGGAGAACTGGATCGAGTGCATGTACTGGGTATTGATCTTGACCGCAGACGAGTAGAGGTTGAGGTCGTAGCCCATGGTCTCGAATAGCTCATGGGCGTCCCGGGCATGGTGGGTCCCGAATCGCTCATCCTTGTGCGATTCCACCGTGGGGCTGGCCACGAAGCCGTCGTCCTGGCTGATGTCATTGGCCCGCCTCATACAGAGGAATCGACCGTCCTCGAGGTGGTTTGTCCCGTCGGCGTCGATGGCCAGGGAGCGGACCAGAGCGGCAATGTTGTGGGTGTTACAGGAGACGATGTGGAGAAACCGGTCCTCGCCGGCGACCAGGGCGCTGTCGTTGATGCCCCGGGCATACATCTTCCCGAACCCGAACTCGGAGCCCTGGGCCATGAAGCCCCTCGGCCCATCGGCGTGGTCGTAGAACTCCGCTTTCATCCCGTTCCCCACCGGCGTGCAGTCGATGACGACCGTTGCTCGCTCGATCGCCTCGCGGGCCTCGTACTTGGGCGCGTGGCCAAGCTCTTGAAAAGACGAGAACCGCTCCTCGTCGACTGCCAACACCGCACCTCTTCCCTCGAGATCGGCAACCTTGGCCTTTTCGGTCAGCAATGGGGTGCGCTTGTGGAAAGTCACCTCTTCGATGCCGAAATGGTCCTTGTTGTCGGCGAGGAGGCCGATGAGGGGCTCACCTATGGTGCCGGTGCCCACCACATGGACGATGTTCATGACGGGTTCCCTCCGAGAACAGCGCTGCTCCTGGGGCTCACACTAACTTGCCCCTCCTTTTCGTTACCCAAACTCTCGACGCGGACCAGTACTTCGCTTGCAATTGGGACAAACCCACAGGCCAGGAACGAGCGCACGGAGCGTGCGTTCCCCGGCGCTACGGCTGCGAACACGGGTTCTCCATGGGGGGTCATCGTCAGCGCCTGATGGATGAGGTGACGCCCGCGTGGGCCATCGGGGGAGTTCTCCACACTCATCTCTCGTCGCCCTCCCAACCCAAGACCCAGTGTGAACAAGCCGTCGGGCGAACCGTAGGCCCGTACTTGCTCCCGTCTGGCTCGGGCGAAAGCCACCCGGGGATGGTGGTCGAGGTCGGGCCTGGGTACCAGGGCTCCGCCACCTCGGCCCTCGGCGAACATCGTGATATCGATCGAACCGATGCTCCCTCGTGGCCCGGCCATTCGGAGCATGACCTCGGGATGAAGCGCCCTGCCGAGCCCATCGGGAGCGAGGTCGGACAGGTCATCGGCTCTGAGCCGGCTGGCGATGAAGGCATGTCCCGTGAAGCACACCACCGCCTCCTGACCGTCGCCCAGCTCCGGGAGAAACGTGACCCCACCGTCCATCTCGGGGAATCGGCCGGCCGCGGCGTCGCGGAGGATGGTCAGAAGCGGGTGCACGTCTCAACGATATTCACTAGCTCGGCGTCGAGAACTGGGCCTGCTCCGTCGAGCCTTCAAGTGCCAGTGTGGATGACTTGCCGCCGGCCACCACCTGGCTCACCAGGTCGAAGTAGCCGGCGCCCACCTCGCGCTGATGCCGGGTGGCCGTGTACCCGTCGCCTTCCATCGAGAATTCCCGGTTCTGGAGCTCGACATAGGCCGGCATCCCCTCCTCGGCATAGCCACGGGCCAATTCGAACATCGATGCGTTCAGGGCATGGAACCCGGCCAGGGTGATGAACTGGTAGCGATAACCCATCGTGCCCAACTCCTTCTGGAACCGGCCGATCGTCGCCTCGTCCAGGTGCTTGGACCAGTTGAACGATGGCGAGCAGTTGTAGGCCAGCATCTTGCCCGGGTACTCGGCATGGATCGCCTCGGCGAAGACCCTCGCCTCGTCGAGGTCCGGGCGGGCCGTTTCGCACCAGATCAGGTCTGAGTACGGCGCGTAGGACAGACCGCGGGCGATCGCCGATTCGAGACCGCCGGTGACCATGTGGAACCCCTCCGGGGTGCGCTCGCCGGTCGCAAAAGCGCGATCTCGCTCGTCGATATCGGATGTGAGGAGGGTGGCGCCATTCGCATCGGTCCGGGCCACGATCAGGGTTGGCACATCCATCACGTCGGCGGCAAGACGCGCCGCCTGCAGCGTTCGAACGTGTTGCGCCGTCGGCACCAGGACCTTGCCCCCCATGTGACCGCACTTCTTCTCTGCCGCCAACTGGTCCTCGTAATGGATGCCGGCGGCGCCGGCCTGGATGAATCGCTTGGTGAGCTCGAAGACATTGAGCGAGCCGCCGAACCCGGCCTCGCCGTCGGCGATGATGGGAACGAACCAGTCGATGTCGGTCTTTCCCTCCGCCCAGTGGATCTGGTCGGCTCGGCGGAGTGCATTGTTGATCCGCTCCACCAGTGCCGGGGCGGAATTGGAGGGGTACAACGATTGATCGGGATAGACGTCGCCGGCCAGGTTCCCGTCCGCCGCCACCTGCCATCCGGAGAGGTAGATCGACTTCAGACCGGCCTTCACCATCTGCACCGCTTGTCCACCGCTGAGAGCTCCCAGTGCGCTGACGTAGTCCTCGGTGGTCAGACGCTCCCAGAGAGCGATGGCCATCCGATTCGCCAGCGTGGACTGCTCCCTTATGCTGCCCCGGAGCCTCACCACGTCTTCAGCGCTGTAGTCCCGGGTGACGCCCTCCCAGCGAGGGTTGGCCTTCCAGTCGTCGGCCAGACGGCTGGCCTCGTTGGCGACGTGCGACATGTCTCTCTCCCTCAGTTGATCAACTCGTAGGCGGGCAATGTCAGGAACTCGACGAAGCTCTCCCCGAGGGCCACGTCTTCGAAGATTTTTTGGGCGACGGGCAGCCGATCCCCATACGGGTTGTCCTCCCCCTCCAAGCGATCGATCACAGACCCGGCTATCGAGCGCACCCGGGCCTCGGTGATGGGGGCGGCGTCTTCGGTTTCGACGCCGTGTCGCACCCACTGCCACACCTGCGATCTCGAGATCTCTGCCGTTGCGACGTCTTCCATGAGATTGTCGATTGCGGCGGCACCGGTCCCGGACAGCCACGAGGCGAGATAGCGGATGCCCACCGAGACATTCGTCTCCAGGCCAGTGGTCGTCACAGATCCGGGGAACTCGAAGTCGAGCAGGTCGCCCGCCTCCACGGCAACATCGTCGCGCTGGCGGTCCAGCTGGTTCGGCCGTCCCCCGAGGACGTCGTCGAACTCTTTCATGGCCACAGGTACCAGATCGGGATGGGCCACCCAGGTGCCGTCACAACCCGCCCCCGCCTCCCGGGCCTTGTCGGCCCTCACGGCAGCGATCGCCTTCTCTGTGACCTCGGCATCGCGCCGATTGGGGATGAAGGCCGCCATGCCGCCGATGGCATGCGCACCTCTCCGGTGACACGTCTTGACCATCAGCTCGGTGTAGGCACGCATGAACGGGACTGTCATCGTGACGGAGCCGCGATCGGGCAAGATGAACGATGGGTCGTTCCGGAACTTCTTGATCACAGAGAAGATGTAGTCCCAGCGCCCGGCGTTGAGGCCGGCCGCATGCCGGCGCAGCTCGTACAGGATCTCGTCCATCTCGAACGCGGCGAGGATCGTCTCGATCAGGACGGTGGCCTTGATGCTGCCCTGCGGGATACCGAGCCGATCCTGGGCCCAGACGAACACGTCATTCCAGAGTCTCGCCTCGAGATGAGACTCCAGCTTGGGCAGATAGAGATAGGGGCCGGTCCCGGCCTCGATCGCCGCTCGCCCACCATGGAAGAGATAGAGGCCGAAGTCGAACAACGAACCGGACATGGGACGCCCGTCGACCAGGAAATGCTTTTCGCCGAGATGCCAGCCACGCGGTCGAACCACCAGGGTCGCCGTCTTGCTGTCGAGCTCGTAAGTCTTCTCTCCGGTGTCGAGTCTCAACTCGCGCCGATAGGCGTCGACCAGATTGGCCTGGCCTTCGAGGAGGTTGAGCCAGGTCGGAGAGGTCGCATCCTCGAAGTCGGCCATGAAGACCCGGGCGCCCGAGTTGAGCGCGTTGATCATCATCTTGGCGTCGACCGGGCCGGTGATCTCGACGCGGCGGTCGGTCAGGTCGGCGGGCACCGGGTCGATCACCCAGTCCGACTCCCTGACATGCCGGGTCTCGCTGAGAAAGGCAGGTTGCTCCCCATCATCGAGCCGGCCCTGCCGGGTCTGTCGCTCGGCGAGGAGCTGGCCCCGCTGCCAGCCGAACTCCTGTTCCAGATCGGTGAGAAACGCGACCGCTTCCGGGTCGAGGACCCGGCGCTCGATCTCGGTATCTCGAAACTGATTCATAAGATGGCAGTGTCTTTACCAGAAGGTTACAATTTCAAATCAGGATAGACTAAAGAATAGACGATCTTTCGGAAGCGAAGACAAATGACCCAAACTCAGCAGTTGGACCCGCTCATCCTCGGCCGGCGGCTTCGTCATCACCGCCGGGAGCGTGGGATGACCCTCGACGAGCTCGGCGCTGCGGTGCGCCGGCCCGCCCCGTATCTGTCCCTGCTCGAGAACGGGAAGAAGCAACCGCGTCTCAACCTGGTCGTCGAGATCGCCGCCGCTCTGGATGTCGACCTCGCCGAGCTTCTCGACCCCAACCCACCCAATCGGAGGGACGCGTTGGAGATCGCCTTGCTCAGATCGCAGGAAACCCCGCTCTTCGATTCGCTCCATCTCCCCACGGTCAAGCCGAGCGCCAAGCTCGACAACGAGACACTGACCCATCTGGTCGGTCTCCACGATGCGCTGCGAGAGCGCTCCAACCTGAGCTCTGCCGGCTCCGAGGACGTGAGGCGAGCCAACGGGGAGGTCACCGCCTGGCTCGCCGGACATGACGGCTATCTCGAACAAGTGGAGACCGAAGCCCGAAGCGCACTCGCCTCGAGCGGGTATTCCGGTGAGGGCCCGTTCTCCTCGCGGAACCTGCTCGACCTGAGTGCCAGCGCTGGGTTCGAGCTGCACCCGGTCGAGGACATGCCTTCGTTTGCCGCGGTCGATCATCGACCTCGATCACCACCGGGTCTATATCGCCCAGCGTGATGCCTTGCGCACACGTCAGGCTCGCAAGGCGGTATTGCAGACGCTTGCCGGTTTCCTACTTGGTCACCAGACCGACCCCGACCTCGACACGTTTCTACGCCAGAGGGTGGAGACTGCCTACTTCGCCGCGGCGGTGCTGGCGCCCGAGGATGCGGTGGTGGCGAGGCTCAGCGCAGCCAAGGAAAACCACGACATCGATGTCGAAGACGTAAAAGAGCTCTTCTATGTCTCGTACGAGATGGCGGCTTGGCGAACGGTGAACCTGGCCACGCATCATCTCGGCATCAGGACACATCTCATTGTCAACGATGCGATGGGGACGGTGGTCAAGGCCTATGCCAACGACGACGTGCCCATACCGAGAGATGGTCATGGCGGGATGGAGACACAGCGTCTCTGCCGCCGCTGGGGGGCACGGATCACGTTCGACTCGGCCGAGCGTTACGGGACCCATCATCAATACACCGACACACCTGAAGGTACGTTCTTCTGCACCACGCATGTCGAAGCGGGTCGGGAGCCGGGTAATGCGGTCACCGTCGGGGTCCCCTTCGTCGAGGCCCGATGGTTCCGGGGGCGTGACACGGAGAATCGTGAGTCTTCGACCTGCCCTGATCCGGGTTGTTGCAGGACGGCAGCGCCGGACCTGCAGCGGAAGTGGTCGGACAAGGTCATCGTCTCGGCCCGCTCTCAGAGCCGGATCCTGGGTCTCCTTGCCCCCGACCCCTATCCCGAACTGGACATGCCCGAAGTCCTCGACCTGGTCGAGACACACTCGGAGGGCTGATCAGCTCGAGGTGTCCTCGATGAATCCTCTCAGGTGGCCGGCCAGGGCATTCAGCGACTGACGCTGCAGGTACATCATGTGGCCCGCCTCGTAGTACTCGGTCCGGATGTTTTTCCGCAATGACTCGTCGAGACCGAGATGGCTGATCGTGTAGTCGGTTGCGAAATGGGGCGTGGCCAGGTCGTAGTACCCGCTGGCCACGAACACTTGCAACCGCTGGGATCGGGACATGACATCCCGAAGCTGTTCCGAGGTGTCGACGTAGTGACCCTTGAACTCTTCGTAGTCCCAGGACTCGTTCACCTTCATGCTCAGGGTCTCGTAGAAGGATTCGTTCTCGAATCCGAGCTCCACCCGCAGGTAGTCGTTCAGCGTCGCCGTGAAAGGCCCGCCGATCTGATCGGAGGCCGGGTCGTTCTCCAGATTGTCTCCAGCCGCTATCCGGTCGATCCCCGTGAAGCGAGAATCGAGCCGGCCGACGGTTCTTCGCTGGTCTCGCATCAGCTCCTTGCAGAAGCGTTGGATGTGGATCCGGAGGTTGTATCGATCGATGTAGTCGGCGGAGATCCCGGTGTATGCCGCCAGCTTGGCCATCACTCGTTTTCGTTCGGTGTCTTCGAGCGCATCGCCGCGGGCCAGGGCTGACCAGTAGGGGCCGATGGTGAACTCCTCCACCTCGTCGAGGAGGTCGCGGAGGTCACGGCGCTGGAGCTTGGATGAGAGCCGGCCGTGGAACCAGGCAGTGGCGGCGTAGGTGGGCAGGAAGACCATGAAAGGAAGGTCGTTTCCCGGCCGGAAGACGAGCGCATCAGGCTCCTGGCCGATCGTCTGGAAGTTGAGGGCCGACGAGATGAGGATCAGCCCGTTTAGCTCAGTTCCCTTGTGGGCGAAGAGACTGTGGGCGATCGCCGCCCCTCTGGTAGTCCCGTAGCTCTCCCCGGCCACATACTTCGGGGAGGCCCACCTCCCATTCCGGTTCAGGTAGGAAACGATGAAGTCGGTGAAGGCGCCGATGTCCTTGGAGAAGTGGTGGAACTCTTTCTCCTTGTCCTTGGGGGTTGCCGTGGAGAAGCCGGTGCCGATGGCGTCGACGAGGACCACATCCGCCACATCGAGTATCGATTGATCGTTGTGGATCAGTCGGCCGGGCACCGAGACCTTGAAGCCGCTCTCGTCGAATTCCACCCGTCGCGGCCCGAGCAGCCCGAGATGGAGCCAGACAGTGGACGATCCCGGTCCTCCGTTGAAGGCGAACACGATCGGCCGGGATGCCGGGTCGGCTCCGTCCTCGGTGTATGCGACGTGGAAGAAGACCGCCTTCTTGTCGTCCTCCTGCTCGACGATCTGGGTGGCGGCGGTCGCGGTGTAGGACACCTTGCGGCGGCCAAACTTGCCGGTGTACTGCTTGGAGACGCTTTTCTCTTCGACCTCGGGAAGGGGTGGCGTGTCCTCTTGGACCTGATTGGTCTGCTCTTCTGCCATGACTCGAATCTAGGGCGTCTTCTCCCGCCCGTCGCGGTCGATCCAATCCTCCGGTCCCACTCCGAGGCCCTCGGCGATGCGGTTGATGTAGTTGAAATAGGCGACGACCTGAACACAACTGGAGATCGCCCTGTCGTCGTAGCCATGCTGCCTCAGCTGGGCGACATCCTCCGCGCTGACCGAGGCGCAATCGTCTGTGAGGCGCTCGGCGAACAAGAGCAGGGCCATCGTGGCATCGTCGAGGCCGGCGCTCCGCCAATCCTCGGCGAACCGGTCCACCATCTGTTGATCGTCGACCTCATCCCGGAGGTCGTGTAGATGCGCCGCTATTCAGTAGTGGCACTCGTTCACGTCTGATGTGACTACAGCGATCATCTCCCGCTGGGACCGGGTGAGGGGTGAATCGCCGAACATGATCGTGGAATAGAGGCGCATCGAGTCCCGCATCACCTCGGGAAGCTGGCTCTGGATCGAGACGATGTTCCAGATCCGACCGGCCCTTCGGGTGGCGGCGTCGTACTCCTTCCTGGTGACACCGGCCGCCTCGTCGGCGGGTGTCACGTGAACGTGGGGCATGGCTCAACCGGCGAGAAACAGCGCCGGTTCCTCCAGATTCTCGATCACCAGGGCCATGAAGCGCCGACCCTGGGCGCCGTCGATGACCCTGTGGTCGTAGGACAGCGACAACGGCATGACGGGGGCAATCGCCAAATCCCCGTTGCTCACCACGACCTTCTCCTGGGCGCGGCCCACCGAGAGGATCGCCGTCGTGCCGTAGGGAACGATCGGAGTCCCCTGACCGCCACCCACGGCCCCGATGTTGGAGACCGTGAACGTCTGGCCGGTCAGCTCGTCGGGGGCGAGTGACCGTTCCCGTGCACCTTCTCCTAGACGCCGGACCTCGGAGGCAATGTCGAGGACCGCGAGGGCCGCGGCGTCGCGCACTACTGCCACAAGAAGCCCATCGGGTGTGTCGACCGCGATCCCTATGTGATGGGCGCCATGGACGATCAGGTCGTCGCCGTCGAGGGTGGCGTTGAAGTCGGGAAAGGCCTCGAGGGCCGGTATGACTGCCTTGATGACGAGCGCCTCCATCGGGAGCTTCACCTCGTGACGTGCGCTGAGGGCGGATCGGATCTCCACGAGCCTCGTCGCATCCACCTCGTCGAAGGTGGTGACATGGGGTATCTCGGCCCAGCTCCTCGCCATGTTGGAGGCAATGGTTCGGCGCAACCGGGACAAAGGGCGACGCTCGTCCTCACCGGAATCCTCCAAAGGCGACGCGGTCACTTCCTGCGGCCTCGATTCTTCGGTGGGCGCCACCGACTCGGTTGCCGATGGAGCGGCCGCCAGCACGTCCTCCCGGGTGACTCTGCCCTCGGGGCCGGACCCGCGCACCTGTCCGAGATCCACCCCCATTTCCCTGGCCAGCTTGCGCACAATGGGAAGCGCCTTGACTTCCTTGGTCCCTTCCCCTCCTGCGGTCGGGCCGACCGGGGAGAGCACTTCTGCTTCCTCGCTGAGGGTGCCGACGATGGGCGGCGCCGTGTGGGTCGCTTCTGGCTCGGATACGGAGTCGTCGGAGGTGGCGACCTCCCCGTCCTCACCGATGACGACAAGCACCGATCCGACCTGAATCGTCTCCCCCTCGACCCCACCGTGTCGAAGGACTGTGCCGGCATACGGAGAGGGAATCTCGACCACGGCCTTGTCGGTCTCGACCTCGACCACGGGTTGGTCGGCTTCGACACGCCCCCCCTCGGGGACGAGCCACCGCACGATCTCTGCCTCGGTGAGGCCCTCACCGATGTCAGGCAGGAGGAATTCCCTCGCCACTAGGCCTCCAGTGTCTCTTGTGCCACCCGCACGATCCGGTCCACAGTCGGAAGGTAATGGCCCTCGGATCGCTTCAGCGGGAAGACGGTGTCCCAGCCCGTCACTCGACGCACCGGCGCCGTGAGCGAGTAGAGGGCGCGCTCCTGGACGATTGCGGCCACTTCCGCCCCCATGCCTGCGGTCCGGGGGGCTTCATGGACCACAACCACCCTCCCCGTCTTGGTCGCCGAGCGGGCAATGCCATCGGCGTCGATCGGAGAGAGGGTGCGCAGGTCGAGTACCTCCACTGATATCCCGGACTCTTCGAGACGGGCCGCTGCCGCCCGCGCCTCCTTCATCATCGCCCCCCAGGACACCACAGTGATGTCCTCGCCTTCGCGCTCGACCCGCAGCGGGCCGATCTCTGTGGTGTAGTACAACTCGGGGACCTCTTCCTTGACCGCCCGGTAGAGGCGGATCGGCTCCAGGAAGAGCACCGGGTCGGGGTCTTCGATGGCGGCCAGGAGCAAACCTCGAGCGTCGGAAGGAGTCGACGGGACCACCACCTTGAGACCCGGGATGTGGGCGTATATCGCCTCCGTCGACTCGGAATGATGCTCGGCGGCTCCGATGCCGCCACCGAAGGGGACTCGTATCACCACCGGTGCGGTGAAACGGTGGTTGGAGCGGTTCCGGATACGTGCGACGTGGTTGATGATCTGGTCGTATGCCGGATACGAGAAACCGAGGAACTGGAGCTCGGCCACAGGACGCATCCCGGCGATGGCCATCCCGAATGCCGCGCCCACTATCCCGGACTCCGCCACCGGGGTGTCGAACACCCGGTCCTCCCCGTACTTGTCCCGCAATCCGTCGGTGATCCTGAACACTCCCCCGGTCCGACCGATGTCCTCGCCGAGCAGCACCACACGCTCATCGGATTCGAGCGCAGTCGCCAGCGCTCCGTTGAGGGACTGGGCCAAGGTCAGCTCGCTCAAGAGCCGATCTCACCCAGCTGAGTTTCGATAGGCGACGTCGGCTGCTCGTACATGCGCAGCAACATCTCCTCGGCGGTCGGCTGGGGCAGCGCCTCCGCCATCGCCACCGCCTCCTCGATCACGTCCGATGCTCGGGTCTCGAGTTCTTCCTGCCATTCGGGGGTCCAGCCGCCGGCCCTCTCGAGGAGGAGACGCACCCGCTCGAGGGGATCCTTCTCACGCCACTCCACGGCCTCGTCCTCGTCGCGGTAGCGGCTCGGATCGTCGGAAGTTGTGTGAGGGCCGAGTCGGTAGGTCA
Organism: uncultured Acidobacteriota bacterium; assembly: GCA_963828465.1. Classification (GTDB taxonomy): domain Bacteria; phylum Actinomycetota; class Acidimicrobiia; order Spongiisociales; family ZC4RG35; genus JARDZU01. Next base: position 125,872 of record CAWHEU010000018.1, read on the forward strand.
CCGCTTCGATGAGGGTCGGCCCCTCACCGTTTCGCGCCCTGGTGACCGCCCCACTCACGACCTCGAACACCGCGGCGACGTCGTTGCCGTCGACGAGGACGCCAGGCATGCCATATCCCTCCGCCTTCATGGCGATCGACTCGGAACGGGTCTGCTCGGCTCGGGGGTAGGAGATGGCGAAGCCGTTGTTCTGGCAGAGGAAGACGGTCGGCGTGCTGAAGACGGCAGCGAAATTCATCGCCTCGTGGAAATCGCCTTCGGATGTGGCGCCGTCCCCGAACGAGGTCAGTGCAATGCGGTCAGAGCCCCTGAGCGCCTCGGCCCAGGCGAGCCCTACGGCATGGATCATGTGACCGCCGACGGTTATCGAAGGCGGAAGCACGTTGACCCCATCGGGGGCCTGCCCGCCCCGCTCGTCGCCGGTCCGTCCCGCCACGAGGAGGCTCCACGGATACCCGGCACGCCACATGAGTGCTGCATCCCGATAGGTGGCCGCTACCCAGTCGTCGGGTCGTAGAGCCGCTGCCGCCCCGATCTGGGCCGCTTCCTGGCCCTCGAAGGGGGCATAGGTGGCCAGCCGGCCCTGTCGCTGCATGGCCATGCATTTGTGGTCATAGGTGCGGGCCTCGACCATGTCGGAATACAGCCGGCGCATCTCCTCGAGGGTGATGGGGAGACGATCGCCAACGGTCCCGTCCGGGCTGATCAGGGTGAGCATGCCGGCGGAGAGCTTATCCACCGCCCGGTTTCACGAACCGGCGAGGGTCTAGACCCCGGCGCTCTCGGCGGCGAGGGCCTCTTCCATCTCCTCGACGGTCATGAGGACGTCTCGGGCCTTGCTGCCGTGCGACGGGCCAACGACACCACGGCTCTCCAGGATGTCCATCACACGTCCCGCTCGGGCGAACCCGATGCGCAGCTTGCGTTGCAGCATCGAAGTCGAGCCGAGCTCGCTCCGGACCACGAGATCCATCGCCTGGCGAACCAGGGCCTCTTCCTCATCGTCGACTTCTTCGGCCTTAGCCGCGGCGGCGGCAGTGGCTGCCACCAGGACTTCCTGGTCCTCGTATTTGGCCTCCTGCTGCTTGCGCACCCATTCGACGATCGCATGGACCTCGCTCTCCCGTACCCAAGCGCCCTGGATCCGCTGTGGGCGTGGCTCCTTGGCCGTCACCACCAGCATGTCGCCCATCCCGATCAGCTTCTCCGCCCCTGATCCGTCGATGATCACGCGGCTGTCGGTCTGGGACGCGACGCTGAAGGCGAGACGGCTCGGGATGTTGGCCTTGATGACACCGGTGATCACGTCGACCGACGGGCGCTGAGTTGCGACGACGAGGTGGATCCCGACCGCGCGTGCCATCTGGGCGATGCGGACGATCGACTCCTCGACCTCCCGCCCGGCCACCATCATCAGATCGTTCAACTCATCGATCAGGATCACGATGTACGGGAAGCGATCAAACCCGCCGGGGTCGAGGCCACCGTTGTCCCACTTCAGGCGGTATCCCTCGATGTCGCGGACCTTGGCGTCGGCAAGCAGGTCGTAACGACGGTCCATCTCGGCCACCGCCCATTTCAAGGCGTCATTGGCCTTCTTCGGGTTGGTGATGACCCTGGTCAGCAGGTGGGGCACGCCGTTGTACTGGCCCAACTCGACACGCTTGGGGTCGACCATGATCACACGGACGTCATCCGGGTGGGTACGCATCAACAACGAGGTCACGATCGAGTTGATGCATGAGGACTTCCCGGCACCGGTGGCCCCGGCGATGAGGACATGCGGCAGCTCGGACAGGTTGAGGAGCTTGGGGAGACCGGAGATGTCCATGCCCAGCCCCACGGTCAAAGGGTGGGTGTCGACTGCGGCCTCGGCACTGGAGAGAATGTCACCCAGAGACACCAGCCGTCGCTTGGTGTTGGGAACCTCGACTCCGATGGCCGACTTGCCCGGTATCGGGACGAGTATCCGCACGTCCGGCGTGGCCAGGGCGTAGGCGATGTCATGGGAAAGGCTGGAGACGCGATTGACCTTGACGCCGGGGGCCAGCTCGATCTCGTACCTGGTGACCGTGGGCCCGGGGACGATCTTGGTGAGGTTGGCGTCGACACCGTGCTGGATCAGGGTCTCCTCCAGCTGGCGGGCGGTGTCCTCGAGAGCACGCTTATTGATCTCCCCACCGGTTCCCTCGTCGAGGAGGCTGAGCGGCGGCAGCTTGTAGCCGCTGTTCTTCGGTTCTCCTGACGGTGGTGGCACCGGGAGCGGTTTCGGCTTCGGAGTGACGGCCTCTTGGGGCTTCTCGGCCTTCGGACGAGAGGGCTTTGGCCACGCGTGTCGCCCCCGAACGTCAGGTGCCGGTTTGGCGATCCGATCGGACACCTCAGCAGCACGCTCGGCACGAGCGCCGATCACGGCAGTGGACGCCATGGTCCGGGTCGACCGGTACAGGTCGGCGATGCCTGCGGCCAACTCACGAACACTGGTCTGGGTCATGATGAGCACGCCCATCCCCATCGCCGAGGCGAGCACGACGAAGGCCCCCCACATTCCGAGGATCCTCCGCATAGGGAACGCAATCAAAGAACCGACTGCGCCACCGCGGTCCTCGACCAGTTCCAGGCTCGGCGCCAAGGCCACGGCCCCGGTCATGAGGTGGAACAGGGCGAGTGAGCCGATGAAGGTGACGATGCCACCGGCGACCAGGCGCTTGGCGCCGTCCCTCGGCTTGCCGACGATCATCGCCACTCCAATGCCGGCCAGTGCCACCGGGAGGGCGAATCGCCACACCCCGAACAGGAATCGGCTTCCGCCGGCCATTCCCTCGCCAACCGGGCCGGCGAGATCGACAAAGGCAAGCAAGATCAGGATGGCGAGAACCACGAGGATCATGCCCCAGATGTCGTCGGTCTGACGCCCGAGGGTGTTGCGCACCGAGCCGCGGACCGCCTCCAGCTTCAGGCGGATCGCGCTCAGTGGCGCTGTCTTCTTTTTCTTCGCTGTGGACACCCGTCTCCGCCCGGAGGACCCCTTCCGGGTGGGTGTCCTGGTTCCCATGTGCTCTGAAACAATACATGGGAGTTGGATTTGGTCGTGGAATGCTCCTCTGAGGTCTAGGTCGAGCCGAACCTGAGGCGACTCGACCCGCATCCGGGCCGGGGAACCTGAGGTTCGCTGCCGGGCTAGAGCTCCATCACCACCGGGACGATCACTGGGCGGCGGGCGGTTTCGGCGCGTATGACCCGGCCGACGGCCTGACGGATCGTCTTCTGCAGCTCGCCGATGTCTGACCGGCCCGAGGCATGCTCCCCGATGGCCTCGGTCACGGCGTCCGCCGCTTTGGTCAGGACCGTGGCCGGGTCGTCCATCAGACCGTGGCTGTCCAGATCCGGCCCGTAGAGGACCGCTCCTGTGTCATGGTCGATGCCGACTGTGACCACGACCACACCCTCGTCGGCGAGATGAGAGCGGTCTCGCAGGACGGCCGACTGGACATCTCCAACGGCAGAGCCGTCGAGATAGACGTATCCGGCCGGCACGGCTCTCCGCTGGACCTGGGTCTTCTTCCCGTTGAGGATCACGCGATCGCCGTCCTCCAGGACGTCGACGTGACGCACACCCATCTGTCGAGCCAGCTCGGCATGAGCGTGAAGATGCCGGTACTCCCCGTGGACCGGCACGAAGGCCTGGGGCCGTACCAGGTTGAGGAAGGTGAGCAACTCCTCCCGGTTGGCGTGGCCGGACACGTGGACATTGGCATTCGTCCCATGCACCACGCGCGCACCACGTCGTATCAGGTTGGAGATCACCTTCGAGACCGCCGTCTCGTTGCCCGGGATGGGCTTGGCCGAGATGAGAACGGTGTCGCCGTCACCGAGCTCGACGAACTTGTGCTGGCCCTGGGACATCAGAGACAGCGCTGCGAACGGCTCACCCTGACTGCCGGTCGTGATCAGGAGCTGTTGGTTCGCTGGCAGTTGCGCCAGGTCCTTGATGTCCATCACCGATTTCTGGGGGACATCCAGTTCCTTCAACTCGGCGGCGAGGCCGGTGTTGCGGTGCATCGAGCGACCGAAGAACGCGACCTTGCGGCCGTTGCGAATGCCGGCATCGGCGATTTGCTGGACCCGATGTATGTGGGAGGCGAAGCAGGCGGCGATGACTCGTCCGCCGGAGTCCCGGATGACATCTGCGATCGGCTGGCCCACCGAGCTCTCCGAGGGCTCGAACCCCGGTCTCTCCGCATTGGTGGAGTCGGCGAGTAAGAGTCGCACTCCGCGTCGGCCCAAGTTGGCGAAAGCCGGAAGGTCGGTCGGCACCCCGTTGATCGGCGTCGGATCGAGTTTGAAGTCCCCTGAGTGGAGAACCACGCCTTCGGGAGTCTCCATGGCCACGGCGGTGGCGTCGGGGACCGAGTGACTGACCGGGATCAGCTGGAAGCGAAATGGCCCGTGATCGACCCACTTTTTGACCTGGACCTGCCGGAGGTCGGCCTCCACGCCGAGCTCATCGATCCGTCCTCGGGCCAGCTCGATTGTGAACTTGGTGCCGTAGACAGGCACATTTACGTCCCGGAGGAAGTAGGCGAGAGCGCCGGTGTGATCCTCGTGTCCATGGGTCAAGACGACACATTCGACATCGTCCGATCGTTCGATGAGCCAGGACCAATCGGGGAACACCAGATCGACGCCGAGCATGTCCTCCTCGGGGAACATGAGGCCACAGTCGATGAGTGCGATCTTCCCGTCGACCTCGACAGCCGCACAGTTTCGGCCGATCTCCCCGAGACCGCCGAGAAATGTGACGGAGACGCTCACAAGCCCTGGAGGGCGCCGACCGCCTTCTCGACGGCGACCAGGGTCTCCTCGGACGCTCTCACCAGTGGAGGCCTGACATCACCGACCGGCTCCCAGAGCCGGTCCATGGCGCCCTTCACCGGTGACGGGTTGGTCTCGAGGAAACATGCTTCACACAGAGGCAGGAGCAGATGGTGGAGCCGGCGGGCCTCGGCGAGATCTCCGGCCAGCGCCGCCCGCACCATCGCGGCAACCGCTCTCCCCGCGAGATGTGAGACCACCGACACCACGCCCACAGCACCGATCGCCATCATGGGCCAGGTGTACGAGTCCTGGCCGCAATAGACGGTGAGGCCGGGCACCCGATTGATGGTGTGACCCGTGAACTCGATGTCCAGGGCGGCATCCTTCACGGCGACGATGCTCTCGTGTTCGGCGAGCCGGGCCAAGGTGTCGATTTCGATCCGCGTGCCGGTTCGGCCGGGGATGTTGTACAGCATGACTGGCAAACCGACATCGGCGATTGCGCTGAAATGTCCTACCAAGCCGGCCTGATCGGGCTTGTTGTAATACGGGGTCACAGCCAGCACGCCGGCACAACCGAGTTCGGCCGCCCTGCCGGAGAGCTCCACCGATTCCGCTGTGTTGTAGGTGCCGGTCCCGGCGATCACGTGGGTGTCCTTGCCGGCTACCGCGTCGACGACCGTCTTGTAGAGGGCCAGCTTCTCGACGCTGCTTAGGGTCGGGGACTCACCGGTAGTCCCGGTGACGACAAGGGCGTCGCTTCCGTTGTCGGACAGGAAGCGGGCAAGACGCCATGCCTTCTCGTGATCGACGTCACCCGAGACAGTGAACGGGGTGATCATGGCCGTGGCCACATTGCCGAACGGCGCGGGCAGGAATGAGCTCACCGGACCCAGGTTACCGATCGATCCACTAGAACACCCGCATGGAGCTGCGTCTGCCCGCGCCCTGCCTGGTGGTGTTGATCGGCGCCTCCAGTTCGGGCAAGAGCAGCTGGGCGGCCACGACGTTTCGCGAGACAGAGATCGTCTCCTCGGATCGCCTTCGGGGGATGGTGGGCGCCGGTGAGGACGATCAGCAGGCCGGTACGGCTGCTTTCTCGATCCTGGAACAGATCGTGGCAGAGCGAATGCGCCGGCGGCTGACGACGGTGGTCGACACGCTCGGCTTGGACCGGGACAATCGACGGAGATGGGCGGGTCTGGCCCACGAGGCTGGGCTCCCAGCCTTCGCCGTCGTGTTCGACACCCCGGCGCACCAAGCCCGGGCCCGCAACACGGAGCGCCCACGACCCATCCCGAAGTCGGTGCTCGACAAGCAGCTGAGCAGGTTTCGAGCCGTCCGGGCAGAGATCGACGACGATGGTTTCGACCGCGTCATCGTCGAACAGCCCGTGGCCCTGGTGGCCCCCTCGATCGCCGTCGCCAAAGACGAAGCAGCCGAGGACCGATCGGCCACGGCGGGACATCGTTTCGGGCTCGTGATCAACAGATTCGATTGGGACGAGGATCGATCCCAGATGGCGCCCCGCCTTGCCTCCATCGCCTCTCGGGCAGAAGCCGCCGGATTCGACGACCTGTGGGTGATGGACCACTTCCGCCAGATCCCCCAGGTCGGGCGCCAATGGGAGGACATTCCCGAGGCCTACACCGCGCTGGCATTCCTGGCCGGGGTCACCAGCAGGATCAGGTTGGGAACGCTCGTTACCGGGATCGGGCACCGCCATCCTGTGGTCCTGGGGAAGACGGTGGCCACCTTGGATGTCCTCTCCGGGGGCCGGGTGAACCTTGGTCTGGGCATCGGATGGGATCGGGCGGAGCACGAAGGCTATGGGATCCCGTTCCCACGTGTTCCGGCTCGGTACGACCAGCTGGAAGACACCCTTCGCATGCTCCCACTCCTCTGGGGCAAGGGCTCTCCATCTTTCTCAGGCAACACGTTCTCCGCATCGGAATTGATCTGTTACCCCCGACCCATCCAGGACCCCATCCCGATCCTCATCGGAGGGTCCGGCGAGAAACGGACGCTGCGGCTGGTCGCCAGATATGCCGACGCCTGCAATCTCTTCGGCCGTCCCGATGTCATACGGCGCAAGGTCGGAATACTTCACCAGCATTGTGCGGAGGTCGAGCGGGACCCTGCGGAGGTCGAGGTCTCACACCTTGTGAATGTGATGACAGCGACAGACCGGGAGACCTTGCGAGAGCGAGTTGAGCTGCTGCGAGGGCGAAACATGTCAGCCGAGGCGTTCATGGCCCGGCACAACGCCGGCACCATCGAGGACCAACTCGATCACATGACCGGCTATCGCGCAGCTGGGGCGAGCCACTCGATGGTGGCAATTCCCGACGTGCATCTCGACGGCAGCATCGAGGCATTCGGCGAGGTGATCGAAGGCACGCACCACCCTTAGACTGGCGCCATGTCTGCTACCTCAACGATGCTCCCGCTCGGAACAAAGGCGCCCGACTTCACCCTGCGAGATGTCGTCTCGGAACGAGACGTCTCTCTTGGCGATTTCGACGGCTCGAAGGGCATGCTCGTCATGTTCATCTGCAATCACTGCCCCTATGTCCAGCACGTCCGCGACGAGCTGGCGCGCTTCGGGATGGACTACCAGGACTCCGATCTCGGGATCGTGGCGATATCCGCCAACGACGCCGACCAGTATCCGGACGACGGCCCCGATGCGATGAGGAAGGAAGCCGTTCGCTATGGCTACACCTTCCCCTACCTGTTCGATGCCGACCAGAGCGTGGCTGCCGCCTACACGGCCATGTGCACGCCCGACTTCTTCCTGTTCGATTCGAATCGAGAGTTGGCATATCGAGGCCGTTTCGACGAATCGAGGCCAAACAGCGGGATCGCGGTCACCGGCGCCGACCTACGCGCAGCCGTCAACGCAGTCCTGTCCGGGCAGCCGGCAAGTTCCGAGCAATTGCCCTCGATGGGCTGCTCGATCAAGTGGAAGCCAGGCAACACCCCAGCCTATGTCGGGGCGGCTTGACCGAAGCCTCATCCGCTCCACGTTCTACGTTTTCGACAGAAAGAGAGGCCGCGTGGCCAACCAATACCCGTCTCCCCCCGAGCTCACCATCGATCTGGACAAGGGCTACACAGCGACCCTCGACACCAATCACGGCGAGATCGTCATCGAGCTCGACCCCGCTCGCTCACCCCAGACCGTCAACAACTTCGTCTTCCTGGCCCGCGACGGGTATTACGACGGAGTCATCTTTCATCGAGTCATCAAGAACTTCATGATCCAGGGCGGCGACCCGACCGGCACCGGAACCGGTGGCCCCGGCTACAAGTTCCGCGACGAGATCGAGGGCCCGGGCGGCTATTCGAGGGGGACGGTGGCCATGGCCAACGCCGGGCCCAACACCAACGGCTCCCAGTTCTTCATCTGCCACAGCGACGCCAGCCTGCCTCACTCCTACACCATCTTCGGGAAGGTGACGTCAGGGATGGAGGCCGTGGACTCGATCGCCACAACAACGACCGATCGCGGCGACAGGCCCGAATCAGAAGTGGTCATCAACAAGATGACTATCTCGGAGAGCTAGCCGGTGCGGACGATCCGCGCCAACCATGCACGTGCCGGTTCCGGTGCCCAATGCTCCTTGACCTCGATGAGCGCCGGTTCGATCCGCTGAATCACCCAACCGTCGGCGAAGGAATCGAAGAGCTCCGTCTGAGTCACACGACGCGGCCCCTCCTCGCCGGGTGTGTGCTCGGAGAAGCACAGGAGATGGAGCACACCGCCTGTCTCGATCGCCGAGGACAGACTCTGGACATAGCGAGGTCGCCCGTCATCGTCGAAGAGGTGAAACACGGCTGAGTCGATGATCGTCGCGAAGCGCCGATTCAGCCCATCCAGTTCGAGGGCATCACCCACGAGAAAGGTCACACCCAGACCACGTTGCTCTGCCTTCGACCGTGCTCGGTCGATCGCGATGGTGGATATATCCATCCCGACGACTTCCAGCCCTCGGGCGGCAAACAACAGAGAGTGCTCGCCCGTCCCACAACCTATGTCGAGGACGGGAGGAATGATCTCGCCGGCAGCCTCGAGATCGATCCACGCCTGCTGGGGGTGACCTATGTCCCACGGAGCCCACTCGTCGACATAGGCCCGATCCCACTCCGCCCCGTGCGCCTCTGACCTCTCTTCGGGTACCACGGGCCGATCCTACGGCTACGGGTAAAGGTCAGGCTCCGCGTTTTCGTCACATGCGCGCGGGAATTCCACTACATTTCCGCCCGCTGCTTCGGCGGCGACTCGTTGGCTTCCCGTCCAGCATTGCGACCGGATCGAGGGCAGGGTCGTACCGGACACATGGCGAAGGGCTGCCAAGAGGCCCTTCAATTAGAAAGGATGACGGGAGTCATGAACATCTATGTGGGGAATCTTCCCTTCACCACAACCGCCGCCGATCTCGAGACCCTGTTTGGTGAGTACGGGGCAGTGGACAACGCTGCAATCATCAATGACCGTGAGACCGGCCGCTCCCGTGGCTTCGGATTCGTCGAGATGGCGAACGACGCCGGCGCCAAGGCGATCGAGGAGCTCGACGGGGCCGACTACAACGGCCGGAACCTCAAGGTCAACGAGGCGAGGCCACGCGAGGAGCGAGGTCCGCGTCGCTGAGCGACGCCTGATCGACACCGTCGCTGAGCGACGCCTGATCGACACCGTCGCTATCTAGACCGACCGATCCCGATGATCGTGCCGCCCCGGGACGGGGCGGTGGGCTGGATCGTCGATGAACAGCCTCTCCCCCTCTACATGGAGGAGATTGGGCCCGTAGGCGGCTGTCAGATTCTCCACCGTCAGGACTTCTTCGGCCGCGCCCGAGGCAACAACGCGGCCCGATAGCAGAATCACGTGATCGGCCACCTGGGCTTCGGCCAGGTCGTGGGTCGTCATGACGATGGTGCACCCCGTCTGAGTCTCGTCGTGGATGACACTGTCGATGGCCTGAGCGGAGGTCAGGTCCAGTCCGGTCAATGGCTCGTCGAGGAGCAGGATCTCGTGCTCTTGGGCAAGGCCCTGTGCCACCAGGACGCGCTGACGCTGCCCTCCCGACAGCTCGCGTAAGTGCCGTCCGGCGAGGTGGCTGATCCCCATCCGCCCCATAGCCTCGTTTACTGCGACATGGTCCCCAGTGTCGAGACGACGGGCGTTGGAGCCGGCGTATCTCCCCATCGTCACTACTTCCCTGACGGTCACCGGCAACGTGTCGTTGACCTTGGTGCTCTGCAACACGTAAGAGATCCTCTGATCCGACCCATCCGGTCCGAGCACCTCGATCGACCCACCGATTGGATCGATGAGACCCGCCATGGCGCCGAGGAGGGTCGACTTCCCCGATCCGTTGGGGCCGATCAAGACGGTGATCCCACCCCTCGGGATCTCGAAGGACGACGCGGCGAGAGCGATGTTCGGACCGTACGCCAGAACCAGATCCTCCCCTCTGACGGCCACGGGTCTCACCGGCACCTCGCGCAACGGCCGTCTACCTCGAGCGAGTGGCCGCCGGCCGAGAAGGAGGCCCACGCCGACACCTGGCCGACAAGACGCTCCAACTCCACTTCCAGCGGCTCCGGGAGCTCGATGTCCTCGACCGCCCCGCACTCGATGCACACGAGATGGTGGTGATGACCGGCGAGCCACTCGGCCATCTCATACCTGGTGATTCCCCTTGCGCCGTGATGCGGCTCGACCACACCCGCCTCCTCGAGCACCGCCAGCGTCCGGTACACCGATGAGACCGGCACCGCCCCTCCCATCTCCAGATGAAGTTCGGCCGCCGAAAGCGGCCCGTCCACTCGTTCCAGTGCGGATACGACGTGGCGTCTCCCCGCTGTGTAGCGAACACCCGCCTCGGCGAGCCGCTCCTCGATCTGTCGGTCCTGGACTGGCATTTGTCGGTTACCCGATCCTACCCTTGTTGATAATGATTCTCATTATAGGCATGAGATGAGAAACGCCGGCAGGCTCCTGCTTCTGGCCCTGACACTCGCCGCCTGCGCCGGTGGCACAGAAGACGCTGAGGAGGGTCTGGCGGTCGTGGCCACCACCTCGATCGTCGGTGACATCGCAGCCGCAGTGGTTGGCGACGAAGGGGACGTGGAGGTACTGATCCCGATCGGTGTCGACGCTCACGACTTCTCCCCCTCCTCCCAGCAGGCGAGCCTGCTGGCGACGGCCGACCTGGTGCTCGCCAATGGGTTGGGCCTCGAAGCCGGGTTGGAAGACGTGCTCGCATCCGTGGCGGACGACGGGGTGCAGGTGTTGGAGCTGGCTCCCTTGATCGAACCGATCGAATTCCGTGATGGTGGCGCCCTCGACCCCCATTTCTGGATGGATCCCGTGCGGGTCGGCGATGCCGCTCACGCCGTGGCCGAGGCACTCGATGCCCACCATCCCGGTGGCTGGCAGGAACGCGCTGCTTCCTACGCCGCCGGAATGGAGGCGTCCGATGTGGAAATTGAGGGAGTCCTCGCCGTCGTGCCGCAGGATCACCGGGAGATGGTGACCAACCACGAGGCATTCGGGTACTTCGCCGCCCGTTACGGGTTCGAGACGATCGGCGTGGTGATCCCGGGTGGTTCAACGCTCACCGAGCCATCTTCGGCGGAGCTTGCCGATCTGGTCGAGGTCATGGAGCAATCGGGCACGAGTGCGATCTTCGCCGAGACGACTCAGCCGACCGCACTCGCCGAGGCGGTGGCCGCGGAGCTCGGCGACGATGTCGAGGTCGTGGAGCTGTTCACCGAATCTCTGGGTGGGCCGGGATCGGGGGCCGAAACGCTCTCGGAGATGCTTCTCACCAATGCTCGGCGAATCTCGGAGGCCCTGGGATGAGGCGGTAGCTTCGACCTCATGGACTGGCTGATCGAGCCCTTCGAACTCGCCTTCCAACAGAGGGCCCTGGTTGCGGGTGTCCTCGCCGCGCTGGCCCTTTCGGTGGTCGGCACCTGGGTGGTCATCCGGGGGATGACCTTTCTCGGCGACGCCTTGGTCCATGGTGTCGTCCCCGGCATCGCCATCGCCATCATCTTCGACTTCAACGTTCTCATCGGCGCCGTGCTAGCCGCTATCGCGATGATCGGCGGAATCAACTTCGTGCACCGCCAGACTGGGTTCTCGGAGGACACCGGCATCGGCCTTCTGTTTGTCGGAATGCTTGGCCTCGGCGTGATCCTGATCTCGAGGACCGATTCCTTCGCGGTCAACCTGTCAACCATTCTGTTCGGCGATGCTCTGGGCGTCACCAGAGGAGACCTCATCGCGCTGGCTGTCGTTGCCGTGATCGTCGTGGCGATGACCATCGCCTTCTACCGGCATTTCCTGGTGCTCTCGTTCAACGAGCAGAAGGCCAGCCTGTTCGGGCTGCGACCAGGCATGACTCACATCGCTCTGCTCTCTCTGATCACGTTGTCGATCGTCGGCTCATTCCAGACCGTCGGGACCCTTCTGGTGTTCGGGCTGCTCGTCGGCCCGCCGGCCACAGCTGCCCTCCTCGTCAAGCGGGTGCCCTCGATGATGGCAACGGCGGCTGCGATCGGGATCCTGTCGGTCATCGTGGGCCTTCTCGTCAGCTACCACGCCAACACATCGGGTTCGGCGACCATGGCTGTCATCCCAATCGTCCTGTTTTTCCTGGTCCTGACCTTCAGATCGGTGCGTCGCCCCATTCCCGCCGTCTCGAAAGCGGGGAGCTAGCTCACTTCCCCCAGGTCTCGCCCGGTTCCAGCTCTGCGACTTCAGCTCTGGTGTGTTGGCGAAGCTCGTCGGGAGTACCGGTCAGGATGGGGAAAGTCGCGTAGTGGATCGGGATCACTGTCGACACTCCAGCCATGTCGGCCGCCCGGCCGGCGTCGCGTGGGCCCATCGTGTAATGCCCCCCGATCGGGAATACACCGATAGTCGGGCTGTAGCGCTCGCCGATCAGGGCCATGTCACCGAACAGATCGGTGTCGCCGGATTGGTAGACGACCGTGCCATCCTCGAACTCGAGAATCCAACCCCAGCACCCGAGATCGCGGGTCACCTGGTCACTCCCGGTTCCCAGCGTGGCGCCCCCGCTGTGGTCGGCGTGGACCATCGTGAACTTGACCCCAGCTGCCTCCACAGTCCCGCCGTTGTTCATGCCGATCGACTCGATCCCGCGGGATCCGAGCCATATCGACATCTCATGGGACCCGATCACGGTGGATCCGACGATCTCGGCCAGCTCGACCAGATCGGCGCAATCGTCCCCGACGTGGTCGAAATGACAGTGGGTGGGAGCCACAACGTCGACCTTCTCAGCCGTTCGGTACTCCTCGGCGTAATTGGGGGCGCCAGTCCATCGGTCGACCCAGATCCAGGCATCACCCGGCGACCGATAGAGGACTCCCCCATGCCCGAGCCTGGTGATGCGCAGATTGGCCATGCTGTCTCCTTCCCGTTCAGCCGACGTCGATGGCGGTCAGATCGGGGAAGCTACTCATCGGAGCAGCGCCAGGACCTCCCCCATCTCGGTGACGGCCCGGGCATCGATGGGGTCGAGGACAACCTGAACATGAGTGATGCCCGCTGCCCCGAAACGCGCCAACGACTCGGCCATCTCCGATGTCGAGCCGCTAATCGGCTTCACGTCAGGTCGTTCGCCGCTACCCGCGATCCGGCCGGTGCCACGCTCCAGCCCGACCAGAACGGCGACGGTGCGATCGACATCGGCCGGATCCCGACCGACCTGGCGACAGGCTTCGTCGACGGTGTTCAGGAGCGGTGGGAGACCCGCGGGATCGTTGTCGAAACCGGTGTACCAGCTGTTCCAGAGGTCGACATGCGGGACGGCGATCCTGAGCATCCGCGGCCCATTCGATCCGATCAGTAGCGGCATGTCGTTTCGGGCCCTGGGCAGCAGCTCCATCTCCCGATGGGTGTAAAACGGGCCATCGTGGTCGATCGAGCCCTCCCTGATCAGGGTTCGGATGATGGTGAATGCCTCCTCGAAACGCGACACACGATGGTCGAACGGAAAGCCGAAGGCGGCGTATTCGGGTTGATTCCAGCCGGCACCCAGACCAAGCACGAGCCGGCCTCCGCTGATGTCATCGACCGTTGCCGCCTTCTTCGCGATCATCGCCGGATTGTGGAACGAGGTGGCTGCCACGAGTGGCCCGATGAGGGCCCTGTTGGTGGCCTCACCAAGGGCGGCCAGCAGCGACCACGCCTCGAGCGGACCACGCACTCCGGTCACCGCATCGCGAAACAGGAGATGGTCGCCGACCCATATCGAGTCGAATCCGACCTCCTCGGCGGTATTGGCGATCTCGCGCACCTCCCGCCAGGACACCTGGCGCTCTACTTCGGGAAGCTGTATGCCAACCTTCATCTGACCGCTCATGGATGCGATGGTACGTAACCGGAGGCCAGCCTCTTCCAGCCTCAACCCCGCCCAGCGCCGGGCTCATCTGCGACGCATGGGCGAGGAAACCTTCGACATCGTGGTGATCGGTGGCGGAGTAACCGGGTGCGGGGTTGCCCTGGACGCGGCCTCGCGAGGACTGTCGGTGGCGCTGGTCGAGCAGCGGGACTACTCATCGGGGACATCGAGCCGCTCGAGCAAGCTATTCCACGGCGGGCTTAGGTATCTGGAGCAGAGGAATTTCAGACTGGTGCGTGAGGCGCTGGCGGAGAGAAACCTCATGCTCAACCGTCTCTGCCCCCATCTCGCCGAGCCGGTGTCCTTTCTCTACCCGCTGCAACACCGCGTTTGGGAGCGTCTCTACGTCGGCGCAGGCGTCCTTCTCTACGACATGTTCGCCTCGGCCGCCGACAGCCCGTTGCCCCGCCACACCCATCTGACCCGCAAGGCAGCTCTCGAGATGGCGCCGGCACTGGCGGGGAGCGACCTGGTGGGGGCGGTCAGGTACTGGGATGCCGTGGTCGACGACGCCCGCCACACGCTGATGCTGGCCCGGACCGCCTCCGCCCACGGTGCCCTGCTCGCCAGCAGCGTGAGAGCCCGCTCCCTCATCCTCGAAGCCGGGCGCGTCTCAGGCATCGAGGCCACTGACCTCGAGGACGGCAGCGAAATTCGGATCAGGTCCCGAAGTGTGATCAACGCCACGGGTGTCTGGAGCGACGACATCCAGGCCATGGCCGGGGATCGCGGGCTCGATGTGAAGGCATCCAAAGGGATCCACATCGTCGTGCCGCGAGACCGCGTTAGGTCCGACACCGGGTTGATCTTGCGCACCGAGAAGAGTGTCCTTTTCGTCATCCCCTGGGATCGGCACTGGATCCTCGGGACGACCGACACTCCCTGGGACCTCCGCCGGGCCCATCCCGCCGCCTGCAGCAGCGACATCGACTATCTCCTTACGACGGTGAACAGCGTTCTCGCCGACCCTCTCACCCCGGAGGACATCGTCGGCGTGTATGCCGGGCTCCGCCCCCTCCTCACCGGCGAGTCGGATGACACCAGCATGCTGAGCCGGGAGCATGCCGTCACGGTGTCGGCCACGGGGCTCATCAGCGTCGCCGGCGGCAAATACACCACCTACCGGATCATGGCCCGCGACGCGGTCGATGCCGCCGTCGCGGATCTCGGGATGACGGATACCGAATCCCGCACCGACGAAATCGCCCTGGTCGGCGCACGCGGATGGGCCGAGTTGATAGAGGATCCGTCCCGGATCGGCCTACCCGATCCCGTGCGGCTTCTAGGACGGTACGGCTCCGAGGTAGGGAGCCTGGCCGCGCTGGTCGAATCCGACCCGTCGCTGGGGCGGCCCCTCGTCGAAGAGGTCCCCTATTTGCGTGCCGAGATCGCGCTGGCCGCCCTGGAGGAGGGCGCCCTGCATCTCGACGATGTCCTCACCCGTCGCACCAGGATCTCGATCGAGACACATGATCGGGGCCTGAGCGCCGCCGAGGATGCGAGCCGGATAATCGGGCCCATCCTCGGCTGGGACGAAGCATCGTTCACCCGGGAGATCGATCACTACAGGGCGCGTGTGGCGGCCGAACGAGAATCGCAAGGCCAACCCGACGACAACACCGCCGACGCCGCCCGTATGGGTGCTCCCGACGTGAGAACGGGTCGGAGCGAGTGATCAGTGAAGCTTCCAACTCGGCGTCGGTGGGAAGGGCGGCACGGTCGAAGTTGCTCACCGCGTTCCAGAGGATCCAGCCCACGCCGAGATCCTCCGCCGCCTGTATCGATGTCCTGATCTGAGCGTTGGTCCACCAGAACGCCTGCAGCCACGGCCGCAAGACGACACCCTGCTCGATGCGCTCCTGGGCGTCCTGGATGGCGTCCGAGGTGACGTCGTAGGGGTGCTCGTTGGGGTCGTCGAGGCCGAGCCAGCCCGGTGAGTAGTGACTGGGGTACACCATTGGGCTGAAGGCGTCGAGGTGACGGGTCAGCTCTTCGGGCCGCTGCCCGATCCCCTGATCGTTGTTGGCCGAGACCACGATGGCGAACACGTCAGCGCTCACTGCACAGCCCTCGGCATGGATCCTCTCCTGCGCCGCTCGGAGAAAGCCCTCGATCACGGTGGTCCGCTCCTCTTCCGTCATCTCGAGCTGACCGCTGATCTGTGCCGCCTCCTCCGACGGGAATCGCACGTAGTCGAACTGGATCTCGTCGAACCCGAGCCGGCACGCCTCCTCTCCGAGGGCAATGGGGTACTCCCATGCCGATGTTTTGGTCGGGTTGATCCATTTCCCGTCATACGCCTCTTCGGGCCGGAATTCCGCCCGGTACGAGTCCTCGAACGTGACGATGCGGGTGATCGTGTAGAGATCATGCTCCTTGGCCTGGGCGATCCGCTCTGCGGGGTCATAGACATTCACCACGGCGCCCGACTCATGGGCCTCTGCAACCTCGGTGTCATAGAACACCTTCCCGCCTTCCTGCTTGGTATCGAAGACGAACGCGTTTATTGCGGTCTCATCGGCCAGGGTGAGCAATGCGGCGAACCTCTCGTCGTCTCCGGCGCCCTCCGCTCCCACCCGCAAGGCACGAAGGCGACGGGGTTCCATCGCCACCTGGGTGAACGCATTCGATCCATCCCAGGCCGACTCCACGCCTACCCACGCCGGCTTGTCGACCTGAAGCGGGCCGGGGGTGGCGAGCATGTCGAACCAACCATCCGGGGCGGTGACTGCTGAGTTCGCTCCTACCGTCACTGTTGCCCGGGGTACAGGGATGCCGCTGGGGTCGGTCACCTTCCCGAGGAGCTGGATCCCTGGGACTGTCGTGGCGGCAGCGAGATCCCCCGCTCCATCGCCCCCCTCCTCACCGGACGTACAGCCAGCAAGCAACAGAAGGATCGTGATGAGGACGGCGCGCCGGCTCATGTCCGACCCGGTCAGGCTCCGAGGCGGAGCACCATCGCCGTGATCGTGAACAGGAGAAGGACGGTATCGAGGATCCCGAAGCCGGCCAGCCGTCCCCTGGCGGCGTTCACCGCTTCCTGATCACCGGCATCGATTGCGTCTGCTGCCCGAACCGAGCCACGCTCGAACACGAAGATGCCAAGCAAGGTGCCGATGAGGATCATGGCGAATCCGATAGTCACGAAGGTGCTGCCGAATCCGTATGCCTCGTTGATGAGCACCATCCAGATCCCGGTGGCGAGCAGGACGATGGCAGCCGGCATGTAGAGACGGGTGGACAGGCCCGCGGCGATTCGGAACCACCCGGCGGCTGCGGCCGGGCCTTGCCGTGCCGCCATCGATGGCGCCATCGCCTGGACGAGGTTGGCCCCGAGCCAGCTGCCCGCAGCGGCGATGTGCAGCACCAGCAGGATTTCGCTCAATTCCATGGGACTCCGATCGCTCAGGGAAAAGGTACCCGGATTGAGTGTTTCTTCGTGGGCTTACCATCGCCGGCCCAAATCTAAGGCAACAGTGGCAAGCAAATCTGAAGGCATCGGCTGTCGGGACGCGGCGCTCTCCACCGTTTTCCTGGTCGCCTTCGGGATCGTCTTCTTCGCCACCGGGCTCACCTTGATCAATCGCGACGTCTGCACGGGGCTCTGCGAGACCCTCGGGCTCACCCTTCTCTATGCCGGTGGTCCTGTATCGGCGCTGTTCGGGATCTTCAGCGACTCTGTGATCGTGGCCTGGCCGCTCGATGTGATCCTGTGGGTCGTGCTCGGTTTCGGGGTGGCACGCTACGCATCGAACCGTCGAATCCAGCCCTGGGGACCTCTAGTTGCCCTTCTTGCTTTCTTTCTGATCTACGGACTAGTCCTTTCGCAGTTAGTCGAATTGACCGTCTAGAAGTGCCCGCTGAGTGATGGGTCCCGGCTTCAATGATGGAGGTGCTCCGGGTTCGAAATCTCTCCGCATTGGCAGCTGTCCTTCTCCTGACGGCGGCCTCGCTGGGCACCACCGCACTCTTTTCGGCGGATGGTCCCGGAGCGGATCTACACCCCGTCGACGGGGCCGATGAGGTCGTGCAGATCCTTCAGGGCAACCGGACGGTGCTCTGGACCGCTCTCACCGGCTCGGTGGGGATGTACCGGGTCGAAGGCTGGCCGGTCACCGAGAACGGCAACGACCTGGGCGGCGCGTTGGTGATCCAGCGCCCCGCAGACGGCTCGGCCGGCGTGATCGAGTTCGGCGAGAAGCCGAAGTCGATCGTCTTCGATCTCGACGGTTAGTCAGACCGCCAGATACTGATCCAACTCGCCTTCCTCGTAAGGCCCCACCGCGCCGATCATGCGCTGACCCCGGTACATGTCTGTGGCGATGGACTGGACCTCATCGAGGCTGACTGCCTCCAGTTTCGCCAGCCGCTCGTCGACCGACAGGTGGGGCATGCCCGCCAGCTCGTCCCGGCCCAGCCTCACCATCCGGCTGTTGGGATCCTCCATGGCGAGGGCGAGACCGCCACGCATCGAGCCCTTGGCCCGCTCCAGCTCCTCGACCGTGATCCCCTCTTCGACGACCTTGTCGAGCTCCTCTTTGATCACGGCCATCGCGGTCTCGGTCTGGCTCGGCGTCGTTCCCACGTAGACACCCCAGGCACCGGCGTCGGCATATGCCATCTTGAAGCCGTACACCGCGTAGGCCAGCCCCCGCTCCTCCCGGATCTCGCGGAAGAGACGGGAAGACATGCCCGAGCCCATGACGTGGTTGAGCACCTCGAACGCCCAACGCCGCTCATCGCTCCTGGTAAGGCCCTTGCCTCCGATGACGAGGTGGGCCTGCTCCGTCTCCCGATGTGTGATCTTGACCACCGGCCAGGGGGCCGCTTCGGCCTGCTCATGCTTCACGGTCTCTCCTGACCAGTCGCCAAACCGTTCGGCCACCATGTCCACGACGGCCTCGTGGTCGATCGATCCGGCTGCCGCCACCACCATGGAGCCTGCCCCGTAGCGCCGGTTCCAATAGCCGAGGATGTCGTCCCGGGACATGGCCCGTATCGATTCGCGGGTTCCAAGCACCGGGGCCTCGAGCGGGTGGTCGACGAATACGGCCATCGTGAAGTTCTCGAAGGCGACGTCGTCGGGGTCGTCATCGTTCATGTTGATCTCTTCGATTACCACCTGACGCTCGGCGTCGATCTCGTTCTGCCGGAAGGCGGGTCGCTGCAGCATCTCGGACAGGACATCGAATCCGGTACCCAGGTCCTGATCGAGGAGCCTCACCCAATAGCAGGTGCTCTCTTTCGATGTGAAGGCATTGGACTCCGCTCCTATTGCGTCGAAGATCTCCGACACCTGACGCGCCGACAGCTTCTCCGAGCCCTTGAAGAGGAGATGCTCCAGGAAGTGCGAGGCGCCGTGTTCACTGGGCAACTCGTCGCGGGTCCCGGTGTCGACCCAGCAGCCGAGGGCAACCGAGCGTAGGGAGGGCATGGGCTCGGTTATGACACGAAGCCCGTTGGGGAGGGTGGTGAGGTCGTAATGCACGGAGGGGAGTGTATGGGCCTGCCGCCAATAGCGTTTGGGGCCTCGGCCCAGTTTGACACCCGTGAGACAATGACTGGCTATGCGCGGGACGCGACCAGACCTTTCTCACCGACCTGATCGGGCCCGAAGACCAGGCGATCGAGGCTGTGGTGAGCCGCTATCGAGCGCGTCGCCCCGGCCGTCACCCGCTTCGCCAGGACGCTATCCAACAACCCGAATCTGCGGGTTCGACTGGGCTCCGAGGCGGCGGCGTCGGCCGACGAAGTGGTCTGCGATCCGCGGATCTTCCAGGCGGCATACCACCGCAACGCCCCGGTCACCCCCGATGAGGTGGCCATCGCCTCCGCCCTCCACGAGGTGATGCACCTCGTTTCCACCAACCTCGACGAGGTGAGGGAGATACCCGACGGCTGGCCGGTCGAGGGTGAATTGGCTCCCGAAGCCAAGGTCGACCTGCTCACCGCCCTCGAGCGGACGAACAAGCCTGTGGCCGAAGTCCTCTTCTTCTCCCTCGAAGACGCCCGGCAGGAAGCACAGGGTCTCGCTGCCTATCCCGGTGCGCGATCAGTCCTCGCCGACCTGTACATGTCGTCCCTCAGCCAGGCGATCTCGCGTTCGGGGGCTTTGAGCCAGTTCGTACTCGGATGCTTTCTCCTCACCGGCGGTTACATCGAACGCGAGGTCCTGGAGAAGCGGTTCGAGTCACGCGCCACTGCGGCGATCGACGACGCCAGCCATCATTGCGAGACGGCCGCGGATTCGGATGATCCGTGGGAGGTGGCGCAGCTTGCACTGGAGTTGGAAGCCATCGCACGCGCCCATGGCCTGATCACCGAAGTCCAGGCCAACGACACGCACGCCAAGCAACAACACGCCGCTCAGGCGGACGCCGAGAAGGCCAAGGACGGGGTGGATGCCGTGCGCATGACCTCGCCGATCCTCAACGACGCCGACTCCTACCAGGACACCAGACGATCGAGCGAGGCCCGCTCCGGGATGTCCGATCGGAAGGGTGCCTCCGACATCGCCGACGAGGAGTCGACCGATCAGCTGCTCCGGGTCAGTCAGGCGCCTGACATCTTCCTCCCGACCGGTCAGGGCGGAAAGCTGGTCGTGGGGCCGATCCCGTCGTCATTCGCTCGTTTCTCCAATGAGGGGTCGGAGTCATTGGTCCGGATGGCGCAGCGCTGGGGCATCGCGCAGCGTCGCGTCTCCGGGGAGTTGTTCCCGCTCTTCGCCGCCAACCAGAGGCGTGGGCTCCGCTCCGGCTTCGACCAGGGTGACGTGTCCCCACACGCAGCTCTCTTCATCGGGGCCGGGCTCTATCAGCGCCTCTACGAGCGGAGAGCGGCTCGCACCAGACGGACCTACGCCGTCTCGCTGCTCGTCGACGCGTCGGCCTCGATGCTCAGTCCGGGTAAAGCGGGAAGCTCGTGGGCGATGCCGGCGGCCATGCTCGGTGCCTGGACCATGGCCAGGCTTTGCGACGAGCTGCAGATCGACTTCGAGGTCGCTCTTTTCAATCGCGGCTTTGCCGCACGACCCGATGACACCGAGGACACCTACCGGCGGAAGAGATCGGCGGCCACGGCCGGCCTTCGACGGACCCAGGGCACGGCTGCCGACCGTCTCACGTCGACTGTGAACCACTACGTCGTCAAGCCGTTCGAGCGCCGCTGGCGAGACGCCGAGCCCACTCTGGCCGGCCTCTTCTACACAGCGGCTGAGCCGAAATCAGCGGCCACGCTGGCCCGCCGGGATCCCAAGACGGCACCACCGGTGTCCCTGTTCGAGAAGGCGGCCAATGTGGACGAGTTCAACATCATCCATGCCGCCGAGCGCATGGCGAGGCTCGGTGCCCAGGTGCGTGTGCTCATGGTGCTTGCCGACGGGATGACCCGAGGATCGCTCGAGGCGTTGGCGAAGTCGGTGGCAGCCGTCGAGGCAAGCGGCACCACTGTGATCGGAATCGGGATCGGGGACCACACCGTGGACGAGGCATACCGTCGTCACGAGGTGGTGTCCCAACCGGAGGACCTGACCCAAGCGATGATCAACGGAACCAGAAACGCCCTGCGCCGGAGTCTGGCCCTGTGGGGGATGGACACATGGTGGCTCAGGGCATCAGAGGTCAAGACATACCAGGAGACGGCTGTTGCCTAAGAAAGTCATCTTTGAAGACCCTGCCGGCGAAGGGCCGGCCATCACACTCGAGCGATTCGAGATTCCCGACGACGTGCCAGACACCGAGCTGAGGCATCGCAAGGTCCCCGAGCCAGACCCTCACTACGTCGATCTGGGAATGCTCTACCGGTTCGCCCAATTGGAGCACGCCCGCGTGTCGGGAGCGGAAGGTCTCGTGCCGCTTCATGTAGCGGTGCGCGGCCACATGGGGACGGGGAAAGACCACGACATCGAGCAGTTCGCTGCCGCCATGGGCCTCCCCTATTTTCGAATCCCACTCACCGGTGAGGTGCGCGATGTCACGCTCATCGGATCAACCCGACTGCATGGTGACGGGAAGGGAGGCACCGAGAGCCGCTGGGAGGATGGGGACATCACCCGAGCCTTGCGCGGCCCCTCCCTGCTCAACCTGTCGGAGCTGAATGCCGCCGGGGCGGAGACCTTGTTCGCCCTCCACGGCTTGCTCGATCGCTACTCGTCCCTCGACCTGCCTACGGGGGAAACGGTGCGTCTGCGCCCTGATGTTCGGATCTTCGGGACCATGAACCCGACCGACCTACGCGACTACGCAGGGACCCAGACGCTGAACAAGGCGTTCGCCGATCGATGGGTCATCTGGGAGAAGAACTTCCCCGGCGGAGACCAGGTCGAGGCCATGCTCACCCGCAGGTACCCACGCTTGAAAGAGGAGTACGTGACGGCCATCGCACGTCTCGCGGTCGAGGTGAACGCCTCATTCGAGGCCCAGGATTCGGGGGTCAGGGTGGAGACGCCGCTATCGCTGCGATCCGTGCTCGATCGGCTCCCCACTGGTTTGGTGGTTCATTCCGACCGCCCCGATCCCCTCCGCCAGGCATGGGAGGAGTACGTGCTCCCCCATGTCGACCTGTTCGACCGGGACCACTACGAGACGGTTTGGAACGCCGTGGTGCGGAAAGGCCCGGCCGTCAAGCCGTTCTGACGCCCATATCCGCTATCTGAGTACCGTCGGTGTCATGCCTTACGACCTGGGCAACCCGGAGCTAGATGCCAGGCTCGTCGAGCTCGTGTCGGCGGCCACGACCACGCCCCACCCCGACCTCATCAACGAGATGATCGTCACCGCGATCAAACTGGGAAGGGACGGCGCCTCCCGGGCAGACCTGAAGTTGATCAACACCGCCCTCAAGGAGATGCGGTACTCCAATCTCGTCTTCGCCCGGCACAAAGAGCCGAAAGTGACCATCTATGGATCGGCCCGGATCAAGGAGGGCGACCCCAACTTCGCCCTGACCGAGGAATTCGCCTCGATCATGGCCAACAGCGGGTGGGGCATCATCACCGGGGCAGGCCCCGGGATCATGGAGGCGGGTAGCCGCGGCGCCGGCATCGACCACGCCTACGGCGTGAACATCCGTCTTCCCTTCGAGGATGAGGTGCCGAAACACATCGCTCCCGAGCGAACGGTCAACTTCAAGTACTTCTTCACCCGCAAGCTCGGCTTTGTGAAGGAAGCACACGCCTTCATCCTGCTTCCCGGCGGATGGGGCACGCTCGACGAGACCTTCGAGCTGCTCACGCTGGTCCAGACCGGCAAGAGCGATCTACACCCGGTGGTCTTGCTCGAAGCGGAAGGGACCGGTTACTGGGAGCCCATGATCGAGTTCATCCAGGAGCAGCAGCTTGCCCGGGGACTCATCAGCGAGTCGGACATGGCCCTGTTCTTCCGGACGACGGATGCCCAGGCGGCCGCAGAGCACATGTGGCATTTCTACGGCAACTACCACTCCTCCCGCTACTCGGGAGGGAGGCTCGTCCTGAGACTCAACGAAGAGCCGTCGAACGAGACGATCGAGAAGCTCAACGAGGACTTCGCAGACATCGTGGTCGATGGCCGGATCGAGAAGGTGGCGCCCAGCGCGGCTGAGTTGGAGGACACAGACGCCCTCCACCTGCATCGCATCGCTTTCGTGTTCGACCGGCGCCATTTCGGGCGTCTGCGGATGATGATCGACGCCCTCAACGACCTAGTTGTCGCCCCGAAACCCTCCCATTTGCCCGAGCCAATGACCGAAGAGCACGCAGAAAGACCCTGGTAATGCATGGTTTGGCCTGGGATTAAAAACGGGCCTCCGGCTACAATTGGGACGTGCGCGACATCCTTTCGGACCTGGTAGCCGAGCAGCAGTTCCTCGATCAGTCCCTCCAGAGGATCCCCATCAAGATCTGGGACATGGTCACGCCGTCCAAGCCATGGACGGTTCGGGACACGATCGCCCATCTCGCCGACTACGAGGAGCTGGCCGCCGACACCATCGCCGGCGGCAAAATGCTGAAGCGCTGGCAGAACGCTCCCAATCTCGGCCCGCTCCGCGCCGAGGCGATCAAGAAGGGCCGAGGCATGCGCCCTCAGGACGTGATCGAATGGTGGCGCGGCGGTAGGGCCAAAGTCGTCGAGCCCCTCTCCCACATGGAGGCCGAGGACAGGATCGAGTGGATCGAGGGCGACATGAGCGCCCGCACCTTCGCCACCTTCAGGCTCATGGAGACCTGGATGCACGGTCTCGACATCTACGCGACTCTCGGGATCGAGGTAGAGGACACCGCCCGGATCCGTCACGTCTGCTGGCTGGGATGGAAGACCCTTCCCCACGCCTTCAAGCACGCAGGCGAGGATTACGAGCCGGTCCGGGTCGAGGTGATCGGCCCCGGCTATGCCAAATGGGTGTACGGCCCGGAGGACACCGATGAGTTGATCAAGGGCTCGGCGTCGGATTGGGCCCGGATCGCAGTGCGGAGGATCAAGCCGCGGGAGACCAGCCTCAAAGTCTCCGGCGAATACGCCGAGAAAGCGATGCAGGTAGCCAGGGCATACCTTTGAGCCCGATCCCCCGTCTCGTGGGGATGATCCATCTTCTCCCGCTTCCTGGCTCACCCGGGTTCAGGGGATCAATCGACGAAGTGCTCGAGACCGCCGTGGCCGATGCCGGGAAACTGGCCGGCGCCGGGTTCCCCGCCCTGCTCATCGAGAATTTCGGTGACGCCCCTTTTCACGCGGACAGATCCGACCCGGAGACGGTCGCCGCCATGACCTTGGCAGCGCGGGTGGTGAGTGATGCCACTTCCCTCCCCTTTGGCGTCAATGTGCTGCGCAACGATGCCCTCACTGCACTTGGAGTCGCCGCGGTAACTGGAGCCGCGTTCATCCGGGTGAATGTGCTCACCGGGGTCATGTACACCGATCAGGGCCCCATCGTCGGCCGTGCCGACGAATTGGCCCGACGCCGCGCTGCCCTGGCTCCGGAGGTGGAGATCTGGGCCGATGTGCTGGTGAAACACGCCACTCCCCCGCCCGGTCTCGACATCAGGCAGGCGGCCGAGGACACGGTGATCCGTGGCCTTGCCGACGCAGTGATCGTCTCCGGCGCCGGGACCGGGCTGGAGCCAGATTTGCAAGAGGCCGGGCTCGCCCGATCGGTGATACCCAAGGGCACCCGACTGGTCATCGGGTCGGGCGCGGAAGTCGGGAACCTCGCTCAGCTCGTCGAGATCGCCGACTCCGTCATCGTGGGCTCATCGCTCAAAGCCGACGGCAAGGCCAGCTCACCGCTGGACATGTCCCGGGTCACGACCTTCGTCGAGGCGGCCCGGCACCACGGCCTGGCCTGACCTAGATCGGCCTCCGCCGTCGGGACGAGATCACACCGGTGTTGAAGCCGGCCAGATGCAGACTGCCCGAGAATCGGGCATGTTCGATCTTTAGACAGCGATCCTGGACCACCTGGAGCCCGGCGGCGCTGGCCTTGGCGGCAGCCTCGTCGTGTCGGAGCCCCAACTGGAACCAGACCACCTTGGCCCCGATCGCGATCGCCTCATCGACGACGTTCGGCAACTCGTCGTGCCGACGAAAGACATCGACGATGTCGGGGACCACGGGAAGGTCAGCCAGCGACGGATAGCTCTTGAGCCCGAGGACCTCGTCGTACATCGGGTTCACCGGGTACATCTCGAGATCGGTTCGGACCAGATAGGTGGCGACGAAGTTGGACGAGCGCAAGATGTTGGCCGACACGCCCACCAGGGCCACGGTCCGCGCTGTTTGGATGATTTGGAGACGCTCCAGCGCGCTCGCCTCGTGGAGGACGGTGGTCATTCCCCTTCCCCTTCCAGAGCCTGGCCAAGGTCCCAGAGGATGTCGTCGACATTCTCCAACCCGACAGAGATCCGGATCATCTCGTCACCGACACCGGCCGCACGCCGCTCCTCCACCGGCACCTGCTGGTGGGTGGTGCTGGCAGGATGGATCACGAGTGTCTTGGCATCCCCGACATTGGCGAGATGGGAGGCCAGCTCGACCCTGGCGATGAACTCGGCGGCCTGGTCGAAGCCGCCCTTCACCCCGAACGTGAACACCGCGCCAGGGCCTTCCGGGACGTACTTGTTCGCAAGGTCGGTCCATGGGTTGTTGGGGAAGATCGGGTAGCGGACCCATGCCACGTCGGGGTGCTCGGAGAGGAACTCTGCGACCCTCCGTGCGTTCTCGGTGTGCCGGGCCATGCGCAGAGAGAGTGTCTCCAGCCCAAGCAGGAGCAAGAACGAGTTGAACGGCGAGATCGCGGCGCCGATGTCGCGGAGGCTCTCCACCCGTGCCTTCATCAGAAAGGCGTACTCCCGGAAGTTCTCCCAGAACATGAGGTCGTGATAGGCAGGTGATGGCTCTGTGATTCCGGGGAAGTTTCCGTTGTCGTATGGGAAGAGGCCCGATTCGACGATCACCCCGGCGATGGCGACGCCATGGCCGCCGATGAACTTGGTGGCCGAATGGACCACGATGTCCGCCCCGTGCTCGATCGGCCGGCACAGATACGGAGTGGCGAAGGTGTTGTCGACGATCAGCGGTATCCCGTTGTCGTGAGCGATATCGGCGATGGCGCTGATGTCGAGGATGTCGGCTGCCGGATTCCCGATGGTCTCGCCGTAGAGGGCCTTGGTCTTGGGTGTTATCGCATCCTTGACCGCGCCGTGATCCGAGATGTCGACGAATGTGACATTGATCCCCATGCGGCGCAGCGTGACGTCGAACTGGGTGAAGGTGCCGCCGTAGAGTGATCGGGAGGCCACGATCTCATCTCCGGCGTTACACAGGGTGAAAATCGAGATCAGTTGCGCTGCCTGGCCGGATGACGTGGCCAGGGCTCCCAATCCCCCTTCCAGCGAGGCCATCCTCTCTTCGAAAGCCGCGGTGGTGGGGTTGCCGATCCGTGTGTAGATGTTGCCGAAGTTCTGCAGGGCGAACAGGTCGGCGGCTTGCTGGGCATCCTCGAACACGAACGAGGTTGTGGCATAGATGGGCATCGCCCTGGCCCCGGTCTCGGGGTCCGGTCGCTGCCCGGCGTGGATCTGACGGGTATCGAACCCGAAATCTCGATCTCTCATGACGGTTTCTCCTGTCTCTACGCGCTCTTCCGAGCACCGTGACGGATAGCCGTCCTCGGCCACTCATCGTTCAGGCATTGGCACCGTTCGAGTCGGTTGCCGCGGTTTCGCAGGGCCTGTCCCTCCACCGCTCTTGATGAGCGCGTCTTTCGCTTGGACCGAAAGTTAGCGAAACGCGGCATCTGGCTCCAACTCTGGGATGGCCGGCGGCAGCGCTAGTCCATATTGGCGACGGCATATAGTCCATTCGGCCCATACCCCAGTCTGCGACCTCCAACCAGACTTCCCCATCGGGTGATTTCGTAATGCGGGAACTTCCAAGAGACATATTGATCGAGGTCATGGAGGACGTGATCGAGGACCTGCACGGTCACGTGCACCGGGTCTCCGATCTCGCCGTGAACCTCGGCATCGGCATCGGGCTCGGCGAAATCGAACTCGACCGCCTTGCCCTGGCCGGGGTACTGCACGACGTGGGCAAGATCCACCTCGATCCCGGCATCCTCGGCAAGCCGGGCCCGCTCGATTCCACCGAGCGGGAGCTGATGAACCGTCATCCCGAGCTCGGTTTCGCCATGACACGCAATCGTCTCGACCCCAAGGTCGCCGAGGCGATCCTCTATCACCACGAGCGTTACGACGGCCGTGGTTACCCCTTCGGCCTCGGTGGCGAGGAGATCCCGATCCTGAGCCGGATCATCCTCGTTGCCGACGCATTCGACGCGATGACGTCGACCCGCTCCTATCAGAGTGCCCTCCCCGTCGAGTTTGCGGTGAATGAAATCCGCAAGCACGCCGGGACCCAGTTCGACCCGCACGTGGTCGATCTCTTCCTCGAGCTGGCCGCCATCAACCGGCTGCCACTCGAACTCTCTGCCTGATCCCGCTCGATCTCCTCGAAATTGGGACGGAGAGTTGTCACATGCGGGAATGTGGCTCCCAATCACGGACAATTGTTGTCCTGGACCTCTGATACCTTCCCGATGTGGACCCGCTCGGCGCCTTCACCCCGGCAACCCGCACTTGGTTCGAGGCCTCGTTCAACGAGCCAACCCGAGCCCAGGCCCTGGGCTGGCCCGCCATCGCCGACGGCCATCACACGCTGATCCATGCCCCCACCGGGTCCGGCAAGACACTGGCCGCTTTCCTCTGGACACTCGACAAACTGCTGACCGAGCCCCAGCCCGAGAAGGCCAGTCGATGCCGCGTGCTCTACATCTCGCCCCTGAAGGCCTTGGCCCATGACGTCGAGCGCAATCTCAGAGCGCCATTGGCCGGGATTCGCCACGCCTCGAGCCGCATCGGTGGCCCGACCTTGCCCACAGTCGACACCTTCATCCGCACCGGTGACACGCCATCCGACGCCCGACAGCGGATGCGACGAAACCCGCCCGACATCCTGATAACCACACCCGAATCGCTCTATCTCATCCTCACGTCTGCGGCCCGGGAGATACTGCGCAGCGTACGTTGGGTGATCGTCGACGAAGTGCACACGGTGGCGGGCAGCAAGCGAGGGGCGCACCTCTCGCTCTCACTCGAGCGTCTGGAGGAGGTCACCGATGTCCCGCCACAGCGGATCGGCCTCTCGGCAACGCAGCGCCCTCTCGAGGACATCGGGCGGTTCCTCGGCGGCGGGACCCTCGACGACGACGGGACCTGGGTGCCACGGCCAGTCCGTCTCATAGATGTGCCACATGACCGGGACCTGGACATCCAGATAGTGGTCCCGGTAGAGGACATGAATGAACCGGGCGAACCCGATCCCCTCGACCCTGATCAGCGGTCGACCCGCTCCATCTGGCCGGCCGTCTACCCCCGGTTGCTCGAGCAGATCCAGGCCCATCGCAGCACGATCGTGTTCGCCAATTCGCGTCGCCTTGCGGAGCGACTTTGCTCCGAGATCAACAACCTGGCGGGCGAGGAAGTGGCCAAGGCCCATCACGGATCGGTATCCCGCGAGCAGAGGCTCCTCACCGAGGAGGCGTTGAAGCGGGGCGATCTCCGAGCGGTGGTCGCCACTTCGTCACTCGAGCTCGGCATCGACATGGGTGCGGTGGACCTGGTGCTCCAGGTCGAGGCGCCGACCTCCGTCGCCTCCGGACTGCAGAGGGTGGGCCGCTCGGGCCATCAGGTCGGCGGGGTGTCCAAGGCACGAATCTTCCCCAAATACCGGGGCGATCTCCTGGTTTCGGCCGTCGTCGCCAATCAGATGCTGGAGCGACAGGTCGAGACCACGAAGATCCCGGCCAACCCCCTCGATGTCCTCTCCCAGCAACTCGTCGCGAGGGTGGTGGCCGGACCGGCCAGCGCCGACGATCTCTACGAGATGGCGACCAGGGCGGCGCCGTACTCGGGGCTGAGCCGGGCCGTCTTCGACGAGACGCTGGACATGCTGGCCGGGCGCTATCCCTCGGATCTATTCGCAGAGCTGAGACCCCGGATCAACTGGGATCGGGTGACAGGCGAGGTGACGGCTCGGCCCGGGTCGCTGCAACTGGCCGTCACCAACGCAGGCACCATCCCCGACCGAGGTTTGTTCCGCGTCACGCTCCCTGATGGGAGTCGGGTCGGAGAACTCGACGAGGAGATGGTCTATGAGTCGCGGGAGGGAGACGTCTTCCTGCTCGGCAGCACCGCCTGGCGGATCTCACAGATCGGCCACGATCGGGTCGAGGTCGTGCCGGCGCCCGCCGAAGGCGCGGCCCGCATGCCGTTCTGGCATGGCGACTCGATGGGGCGGTCGATAGAGACCGGCAGAGCGGTCGGTGCCTTCGTCCGCGAGACGGGACGTCTCGACCCGGAGGAAGCGCACGAGGACCTCATGACCCGCTTTCACCTGGACGACCTGGCGGCGAGGAATCTCGTTGGGTATCTCACTGAGGAACGGGAGGCGACCGGGGTGTTGCCCACCGACCAGACCCTTGTCGTCGAGCGGTTCCGTGACGAGATCGGGGACTGGAGACTCGTCCTGCTCTCGCCGTTGGGCGCCCGGATCCACGCCCCGTGGGCGATGGCCCTGCGTCATCGGTTCCGCGACCGCTACGGAGTCGACGTCGACGCCATCTGGTCCGATGATGGCATCGCGTTCCGGTTCCCCGATGCGGACAACCCCCCCGGCCCTGAGGATCTCCTGCTCGATCCCGAAGACGTCGAGGCTTTGCTCCTCGAGCACCTCGGTGACACGGCGTTGTTCGCCGCCCGATTCCGTGAGGCGGCCGGGCGCTCTCTGCTGCTGCCCCGGCGTCGTCCCGGCGAGAGGACACCGCTCTGGCTGCAGCGCCGCCGATCGGCCGACCTGCTCGGCGTCGCCAAGCAATTCGGCTCCTTTCCGATCATGCTCGAGGTGTACAGGGAGATCCTCCAGGACGACTTCGACTTGCCCTCGTTGATCGAGGTCCTGACCGACATACGGGCACGCCGCATCAGGATCGCATCGGTCGATCTCGACTCTCCGAGCCCGTTCGCCTCATCGCTGCTCTTCTCGTTCATCGCAGCGTTCCTCTACGAGGCCGACGCCCCTCTGGCCGAACGTCGGGCGGCGGCCATGACGCTCGATCGGGACCTGCTCCGTGAGCTGCTCGGTGAGGGGGAGCTCCGCGAGCTGATCGACCCCGAGGTGGTTGCCGCCGTTGAACTCGAATTGCAATACCTGACCGAGCGCAGGCGAGTCAAGAGAGCCGACGGGGTCCACGACATGCTGAGGGACCTCGGCCCGCTCACCGTCCAGGATCTCGAGGTGCGGACTGACGGGCTGGATATCCCGTCGGTGCTCAGTGAGCTCACCGGCCAGAGAAGGATCGTCGAGATCACCCACGGTGGGGTCACCCGATGGGCCGCGGTCGAGGACGTTTCGAGGCTGCGTGATGCCCTCGGGGTCCAGCCACCTGCCGGCATCCCCCATGTGTTCCTCGAGCCGGTCGATAATCCGCTGGGCGATGTGGTCGGCCGGTATGCCCGAACCCACGGCCCATTCACCGCCCGAGAGGCGGCCGATGCCCTGGCCATCCCTTCCGGCATCGTCGAGACCATCCTCCGGCAGCTGGAGGCGTCGGGGCGGGTCGATGTCGGCGCCTTCCGTCCGGGCGGGCAGGGACGGGAATGGATCGACCGCGACGTGCTGAGACGGCTCAAACGTCGGTCCTTGGCCGTTTTGCGCCGGGAGATAGAGCCGGTGCCTCCCGCCTCCCTGGCTGCCTTCAACATTGCGTGGCAAGGAGTTCGGGACGACCCGCCGTCGAGCTCGACTGCCCTCACCGATGCGATAGCCCGACTCACCGGCGCGGTGATCCCGGCATCCGTACTGGAGCGCGACGTCCTCGCCTCGAGGGTCGCCGACCCTGCTTCCCACCTCGATCGGCTCCTCCTCGATGGCGACCTCGTCTGGGTGGGACATGACTCGCTCGGGCCCGGCGATGGCAAGCTGGCCCTGTACCCGCGATCGAGTCTCGGCTTGCTGTGGAGGGGTCCTCGTGAAATGCCGGAAGGGCCCGAGGCCGAATCGATCCATGACTTCCTGGAGCTGAGGGGAGCCAGCTTCTTCCGGGACATCTACGTCGGCACGGGGGGTGGCGACCCCGTCGACCTCCTCGAGCATCTCTGGGACCTGGTCTGGTCCGGCCATGTCACCAATGACACCCTCGCCCCGCTCCGCGCCTTCATCCAACAGCGCAGCACGAGACGGACCGGCCGTCCCGGGCTCTCATCACAATTCCCCCCTCAAGCGGGTGGGCGCTGGTCGTTGACCGGCCAACTCGTAGGTGGGGATGTGAGTGATACCGAGCGTCACGCCGCCTGGGCCCATCTCCTCCTCGACAGACACGGCGTGGTCACTCGGAGTGCCATCCTCGCCGAGGGATACCCGGGCGGCTTCAGTGCGATCTACCCGGTGTTCTCCCATCTGGAGGAGACGGGGAGAGTGCGTCGTGGATACTTCGTCGAGGGTTTGGGCGGCTCACAGTTCGCACTTCCCGGCGCGGTCGACCGTTTGCGCACCGATCCGCCCCGCCAGTTGACGGTGCTGGCCGCCACCGACCCTGCCAACCCCTACGGGGCCACACTTCCCTGGCCCGACGTCGAAGAGGCTCGACTGGCTCGCGACGCCGGCGCCTATGTCTTCCTCTGGGAGGGCCAGTTGCTCGGTTACCTGGACCGGGGCAGGCGGCACCTGACCGTCCTCGCCGAAGACATGTCGATCTATGGCAACTTGGGCCGAGGGCTCTCCGAGATCGCCACCCGACATCGACGCACGACGGTCAACACGGTCAACGGCCGGCCGGCGCCCGCCTCTCCGATCGCCCCGGCACTGGCAGAGTGGGGGTTCGCCACCGCCCCGAGAGGCCTCACCTACCGCGGCTGAGACTCGAGGATCTCGTAGGTCGTCGATCGCAGTGCGGGCCGGCGCCCGGCCGCCTCGATGACCTCCCGGAACTCCTGGGGGGTGACCTCCTGACCATGGGCTGCACCGGCGGAGCGGGTGATGATCTCGCCCATCAGGGTCCCACCGAGGTCGTTACATCCCGCGTCCAGGAGACGTCGACCGCCATCGAGCCCGAGCTTGACCCAGGAGGCCTGGATGTTTGGCACAAGGCCATCGAGGGCGATTCGGGACACGGCATGTATCAGCACCACCTCGTCCCAGGTGGGCCCGGGGCGTGACCGCCCTCTGAGGAAGATCGGCGAGCCCATGTGGACGAACGGCAACGGAACCATCTCGGTGAATCCGCCGGTCCGGCGCTGGATGGCGCGGATCACTTCGAGATGGTTGGCCCAGGAACGCGGATGGTCGATGTGGCCGAACATGATCGTCGAGGTAGCCCGCAGCCCGAGTTCATGGGCAGTGATCATCACCTCTGCCCACTGGGAGGTCCGGATCTTGTCCGGGCAGAGGTGTGCTCTGACGTCGTCGTCGAGGATCTCGGCGGCGGTTCCCGGAAGGGTGCCCAGACCGGCGGCCTTGAGCTCCTCGAGAAAGCGGCGCACCGGTATCCCCAGGGTCTCGGCCCCCTGCCAGACCTCGAGCGGGGTGAACCCGTGGATGTGCATGTCGGGCAGCTCCGACTTGATGGCATTGACCACGTCGACATAGAAGTTGCCCGTGAAATCGGGATGGATGCCACCCTGGAGGGTCACTTCGGTCGCACCCCGCCCCCAGGCCTCGAGAGATCTCTCCACGATTTCGTCGAGTCCCATGAGATACGGCTCGCCTCGGAGATTTAGGCTGCGCGGGCCCTTGGAAAATGCGCAGAAGCCACACTTGAAGTAGCAGAGATTGGTGTAGTTGATGTTCCGGTTCACGACATAGGTGACCGTGTCACCGGCCGCCCGCTCTCTGAGGATGTCGGCGACGTGCGCGACCGCGTCGACCTGGTCCCCCCGGGCCCGGAACAGCGCCTCCACCTCCGTTGTCGTCGGCGCGGTGCCTTCCAATGAGCGCTCCAGGATCGGAGCCAACTCCGCCGCCGACCCAGGGAAGGAGGTCGATGTGCCGTCCAGCCAGGAGCCGTCGAGCCACTCCGCAGACAAACGACCGTCCGGCACCGGTGGCGAGAGATCCTTCCCGGGCGCCCATTCGTATCGCGGCCTGGCCACACCGGCTCCGTCGACCTGGCTCAGCCAGGCGGTGAAGGTCTCGGCGGCCAACACAGAGCGGGCCTCGTCGATCTCGATGCCTGGGGGAACGCGGTCCTCTCCACGAGTCGTCTCTCGCCGAGAGCCGCCCGCAGCTCGCCGATCCCTTCCACGTCCCAATCGCGCAACAACAAGTCGGTGGCACCCTGGTCGACCGCCCTCAGGGCCTGTGAGACATCATCGACGAACACGGACACCGAGAAGTCGACCCCGGGCAGCGAGGACAAGGCCGCTATCTCCGAGATCTCCGAGCGAGTGGAGCGCGCGAAAGACGCCCCTGACCTGGCCAGGGCATCGAGAATCGATTCCCTGGAGCCGTCGGCCACGACGGTCATCCGCCACCCTGGAACACCGCGCCCGGCGAGGCTCAGCGCCTCCTCGGGCTTGACGACCCAGGCGGCAGGCTCCACGTCGGTGACGCTCTCCGACAGCACGAGAACACCAGCCTTGTGGGCTGCGGTCAGCTCGGCGCTGGTGGGTGACAGCATCTCGACCGCCGTCGTTCCCTCCCGACGCCTGCTGGTCGCCGTCGGCTCGGCAAGCCTCTCGGCGGGACGCACTCTGAGAAACGTGATCGTCATCTTGCTCCTGATGTCTCCGGGATGAGTGCCAGACCGTCCTTGTCGGCGGCCGCCACTACATCTGCGTACAACTCGGCGTGTATCCAATCCTCATTGATGAATTCCGGATAGACCGGCAGGCGGGGCCGCAGGGCAAAGCCGGCGGCTTCGGTTCGACTTCGCAGCTCGTCGAGATGGGGCCATGGCGCCTCGGGGTTCACCCAGTCGATGGTGAGCGGTGAGACGCCTCCCCAGTCGTTGATGCCGGCGTCCAGGTAAATCTCGAACTGCTCGGTGAGGTTCGGCGGCACCTGGACATTGGCCTCGGGCCCCAGGATCCATCGAGCCAACGCGACGACACGGGCGAACCAGCGCGGCACCGGCTCGGCCGAGTGCCGCATCGGAGTGTCGGCCTTGGCCCTGAAATTCTGGATGATGACCTCCTGGATAGCACCGGTAGCCCGGCCGAGGTCTCTCAGGGCGAACAGCGAATCGACGATCTCGTTTCTCGTTTCTCCGATGCCGACCAGGATTCCCGTCGTGAAGGGGACCTTCGCCCGGCCGGCGGCCTCGATGGTCGCAACCCGGCGAGAAGGGTCCTTGGAGAGGGTCCCGTGATGGGGCATTCCCGGCTCCATGAGCCGGGGCGAGATGTTCTCCAACATCATCCCCATCGATGGATTGGTCGGGCGCAGCAACCTCATATCGTCATCGTCGAGGAGGCCCGGGTTGGCGTGGGGGAACATGGAGGTTTCCGTGCGCACCAGCGCAGACATCTCGGCCACATAGGCGATCGTCGAGTCGAGGCCTCGGGCGCTGAGGAAGGAGGCGGCCTGGGGCCAACGCTCCTCGGGCCGGTCCCCCAGGGTGAAGAGGGCCTCGGTGCACCCGGCTTCGTCCCCGGCCTTGGCGATGGCCAGGACCTCATCTGGCTCGAGGTACATGCCGCCGGCACCTGGCGGTTTGGCGAAGGTGCAATACGTGCAACGGTCGCGGCACAAAGTGGTGAGGGGGATGAAGACCTTGCGGCTGTAGGTGACGACTTGGCCCTTGCCCTCGTCACGGAGCGCCCGGGCGTGGGCAAACAGAACGTTGTCGTCGAGGTCGCCTTCCAGATAGCGAAGGGCCAGATCGGGATCGGGTGCCGGGTAGGTCAGTGTTTGCTCGCTCTGCTGCTCAGGCTATGCCAGACGAAGACGCTTCACTCATTCCCCCGTCGACTGGGAGGATGACACCGGTCATCCAGTCGGCGGCATCGGAGGCCAGGAAGACGATGGCACGGGCAATGTCCTCGGGTGTCCCCAGTCGCCCCAGCGGGTGCATAGCTGCTGCTGCCGCTTCGTCCTGCCAGAGCATCTCCGAGAGCCTCGTCTTGACCACGGCGGGGGCAACTGCGTTGACCCGGATCGACGGCGCCAATTCCAGGGCCAATTGCCTGGTCATGTGGACCAGACCTGCCTTGGAAACGTTGTAGGCGCCGGTGATCGGGCTTGGGCGCAGGCCTCCCACGGAGGAGACATTGACAATGGAACCCCCGTTCTTCTCCATCGATGCCCGATAGGCCGCCCTGACCCAGAGCAATGGAGCCCTCAGATTGACTGCCCAGGTCTTGTCCAGAGCGCCGAGGTCCACCTCCATCAGGGGCCCGGCCGATGGGTTGGTGCCCGCGTTGTTTATGAGGATGTCGCACGACCCGAAGCGCTCCACCGTGGCCGCTACTGCCTCATCGGCCGACTCCTCGGAATCCGCCCTAGCCGGCAGCGCTAGGAGCGTCCCCTCGTCGACTCCAGATTCGATCAACTCCGCCGCTGCCGTCTCTATGTTCTCCGGTCTCCGGGACGTGATCGTGATTCCGGCGGCACGACTCCTGGCGAACTCCGCGGCGGTCGCCTGCCCGATGCCACGGCTGGCACCGGTGACGAGCACGACCTTTCCCTCAACCGAGACTTCCATGATCCTCCTCGCACCCGCTCGGGGGTATCAATGACCGCCCCTCCGCACCCCGCCGTACTTCATCCTCGTGTCAGACATAGAAGCCGCCTGCCGCTCGTCGTCGTTGACCCCGGCATCGACGAGCTCGCCGACGAAGAACGTGTGGGTCCCGAGATCGATCGAGTGACGCAAACTGCATTCCATCCATGCCAGCGATTCTTCGAATATCGGGGCACCGGTCACGCCCGGGCGAACCGGGCGGCCATTGAGCGTGGCGTCCTCCCTCATAGCCGGCTTGGAGAACTTGACGAATACCCGGGTGTCGTCTGATGGCCACAAGTTCACGGTGAACGACCCGCCCTCGCTGATCAGACGGTGGGTGACCGCTTTGTTGTCGACCCCGACACCCATGAGCACGGGCTCCATCGACACCTGCGTGACCCACGACGCGGTCATCCCGTTCCATTCCTCGCCCGATGCCGAGCCGATCAGGGCCAGGGCGTTGGGGATCTTCCAGGTGACCTTGTTGATGAGTTCCGGGTCCACGTGACTCGCATAGGCAAAAGCGGTGCCGACACCCTAATCTCAGCCGGGTGCGCATCCTGATCGCCACGACCGGGGTACTTCCAGCAGCCCCGGTAGCAGACCTTTGCCGGCGCCTCCATTCCGATGACGGGAGTGTCACGGTCATGACTGTGGTGAGGGTCCCTCGCTCCTTCCTCGAGGCTCTCGACGACGACGTGCGTCGCTCCTTCCTCGACGACGCCCCAATTGGCTCCTCCGATGCAGAGGTCAAGGCGGCCAGATATCTGGAAGAGCGGGGCCAGAAAGCGGTGGAGCCGATCGTGGCCGGGCTACACGCCGTCGGGCTCGACACCGACGTTCGCTTCGTCGAGGGCGACGACCCTGCCGAGGCAATCATCAACACGGCCGACGAAGTAGGGGCCGATCTGGTGATGATGGGAGCCACCAGGCGTCTCTTCACCGAGGAGGCCTGGCGAAGCGTGTCCGCCCGGGTGATGGACAAGTCGCATCTGCCAGTGCTCCTGGTGCCCGGCACGCGCTTCGAGGACACCTCGGAGATGCCGGCTTTGGAGATCTAGATCTCCGGCGAGAATCTGTCACACCTCCTTCTTAGCTTCTCCATCATGAATGTTTCTCCATGGTGCGAGCACAAGCCGGTATGGGTCGGACATGTCGCCGTGACCGCCTGCGCCGACTGCGGGACGATCGATTGGTTCTCGGACAGCGGTCCGGTGGATCACGCCGAAGCCATGGCCTACCTGTTCGGAAGCTATGACCTCATCGGTCACCTCGATGCGCTGGGCGGGCCGACATCGAGCGTTCTCGCCTACGCCGCCCCCAACTCCCGTAAGCGGAAGAACCTCGATGCGTTGCCCAAGCACGTCTGGCTCGAAGTGGGCCCACGTCTCTGGCTTTCCCACGACGGTGAGGTCCTGCTCCTGGCGACCGACCACCAGTTGTTGATCGAAAACCTGACCCGCGGCGCCTGAGGCCGGCCAGGTCAGGCGGTGGCGGCCTCGATGAACTGTGTCTGGTACAGGGAGGCGTAGAGCCCGTCGGCGGCGACCAACGAGGCGTGGGTCCCCCGCTCGGCGATCTCTCCATCGTCGATGACGAGGATCTGGTCCGCCGCCCTGACTGTGGACAAGCGATGCGCGATGACGATCGAGGTCCGACCCTCCATCACCTTTTCCAGGGCTTCCTGGATAAGCGCCTCGGACCTCGAATCGAGGTGGGAGGTCGCCTCGTCGAGGATCAGGATCTTGGGGTCCTCGAGAAGGACCCGGGCAATGGCGATACGTTGCTTCTCCCCTCCGGAGAGGCGGTATCCCCTCTCCCCCACCACCGTCTCGTAGCCATCGGCCAGCTTGGAGATCATCTCGTGGATGTTGGCGGCACGCGCCGCCTCCTCGATTTCCTCCTGGGTGGCGTCAGGACGGGCGTAGCGCAGGTTGGCAGCGATGGTGTCATGAAAGAGATAGGTCTCCTGGGTGACCACCCCCACCGCCGCGGCCAGATCCTTCAGCGCGACCTTCCTCACGTCGTGCCCGTCGACTCGAACTGCGCCCTGGGTGACGTCATAGAGGCGCGGGATGAGATAGGAGATGGTGGTCTTCCCTGCCCCGGACGGCCCGACCAGTGCCGTCAAGGTTCCGGGTTCGGCCACGAAAGCGACATGATGCAAGGCCCACTCCCTGGTGCCGGCTCTGGTGGGGGCCACCTGTTCGGGTGCGGCCCGTCTCCAGCGTCTGACCGCGGCGAGGCCCTCAGGGCCGTCACCCTGATACCGGAAGGAGACGTCGGCGAACTCGACCCGACCCCGTACCAGACCCATCGGCTCCGGGGAGGAAGGGTCAGGGATGTCGGTCTCGAGATCGAGCACCTCGAACACCCTCTCGAAGGACACCAGCGAGGTGGCGAATTCGACCCTGGAGTTGGTGATGGCCGAGAGCGGACCGTAGAACTGGGTGAGCAGGGCGGCGAAGGTGACGATCTCGCCTACCTCGATCTCACCGTTTATCACGAGGACGCCGCCAACCCAGAAGACGGCGGCGGTCCCCACGGCCGAGACGAGGCCCAAGGCGGCGAAGAAACCCCTGCCCACCATCGATCGCTTCACCGAGGTGTCGCGGACGAGGGCAGCCTGGTCGCCGAACCGCTTGGCCTCCTGGTCCCAGCGGCCGAAGAGTCGGACCAGCATCGCCCCACTGACATTGAATGTCTCCTGGAGGATGCCCGACATCTTCGCCTCGTGCTCCATCAGGTCCTGGGTGACCCGTTTCAGTATCTTGGCCACCCGACGAGCCGGTATCACGAAGAGGGGCAATGCGGCCACCGCGAGAATCGTGAGCCGCCAGTCGATGGCGATCATCGTGACCAGGATGAACACGACGGAAACGACATTTGACACGATGGAGACGAATGTGCCGGTGATGGCGGATTGGGCTCCCTCCACGTCGCTGTTGAGACGGCTCATCAGTTCGCCGGTCTTGGTTGCGGTGTAGAACCGGAGTGACATCCGCTGCAGGTGCTCGTAGAGCTCGCGGCGCAGGTCGAAGATGATCCCCTCCCCGACGTTCGACGACCACCAGCGCTGGGCCACGCCGACCAGGGCACTGATCAGAGGAACGAGGATCATGCCCAGACCGAGCACCGTCAGCTGACCGATGTTGCCGGTGGGGATCGCCACGTCGATGAGCCGCCCCATCAGTATGGGCGGCACCACCCCGAGGCCAGAGATGACGAGGATCGTGATCAGGACCCCGATGAGACCCGACAAATAGGGGCGGCCGTAGGACCAGACGCGGCGGAGCAGAGCCCGGTCCAGGTCGGGTCTGTCCTGTTCCTCGTCGTATTGCAGGTAGCTCCACCAGCCACCGGAGTGATAGATGCCTGGCCTCCAGCTCGGCTAGCGAAGGTTATCCGCGGGTAGTGCCTAGCTCCGAGAGCGGGACGAGGCCGGCGGCCATCTTCTGAAGGGCGGCCGGGGCCACATAGGCGCGTCCGAATAGCTCATATCTGTAGTCGCCGTCGAACCAGACCATCGTGGTGCCATTCGACGCCTCCAGGGACCAAACGGGACGCCCGCCGACCGTGGCAACGGCACAGACCTCGGTGCCCCTGTCCGCGAAGCGCTCACACGAGTTGTCGGCGCCGGGCGAGGCCACATCGGCGGCGACCTCCGGGTCGACGGAGACACTCATGATGATCATCTGTGCGACGGAGCGAGACCTGGTGTAGGGCTCGGATGACCATATGCCGAAGGCGGCCACCGGGTCATCGGCCAGATCGCCCCTCTCGTCGAAGACGAGCTGTGAGGTCACGTACTCGGACAGGTAGGGAGTCGATGTTGGAAACTTCACTTCGGGTAGGAGGGCGGCGATCTCGGTGCGGCTCGCCTGGATGAACAGGTCACCGGCCCGGCGGGCGAACACTGCCACCTTCAGCGCGGCCGGGTCGTCGAGCGGCGCTCCACTCAGTTCGTCGTTGAACCACTTGAGGACGTTGGCGTCTACGACGATCGGAACCGTCGTCGCGACGGTTGTCGTGGTCACCACGGTCGGCTCACCGATCCACCCTGAAGTGCGCTGACCCAGAGATGTGAAGGGCGCGTCTCCGCAAGCGGTCAAGACGAAGACCGCGGCCAAGACCGTTGCCATGTGGGCACGGGTGCGCACATTCCCTCCGAGTCGCATTGGCCCCCAACTCGGCGTGGGGACCTACTGCTTGTTAACGAGCCGTCCGGCTTCGCTGGTTCCCCGCTTTTCGACACGGATTCCCAGCCCACAGCGCCGATCCACTGACGGTAACAGCGGGTTCCTTATCCTCCCGGTTGTGCGCCGATACACACTCGTCACCGATTCCTATCCCGGGCACCCTGCCCTCGACGTCGCGGTCAGCCACGCCGCACTTGGCGCCGTCGCCCGTGGCGAGATCGACGGTCTGATCCGTCTCCACGTCCCGGGGCCTGTGGTGGCTTTCGGGGTCATCGATCGTGTCCAGCCCGGATACGCCCAGGCAGTCCGCGCCGCCCGCGCCAACGGGTTCGAGGCGGTCGAACGTCTCGCTGGTGGAAGGGCCGCCGTATTCCACGAGCAGACCCTTGCGTTCGCCTGGGCCACGCCGGAAGAGGAGCCGAGAGCAGGGATAACGGAGAGGTTCGAGATGGTGGCCGGGTTCATGGTGGACGCGTTCGAAAGCCTCGGGATCGACGCCCGCATCGGAGAGCTACGCGGCGAATACTGCCCGGGGAAGTGGTCCGTCAACGTCGGTGGGCGAGTCAAAGTGATGGGCGTCGGTCAGCGTCTGGTTCGTGGCGCCGCTCACGTCGGTGGCGTGGTTGTCGTGGACGACGGGGAGCGCATCCGGGACGTCCTGATACCCGTTTACCGGGCGCTTCGGCTCGACTGGGATCCGCGCACCACCGGTGCCCTGGCCGACCGCGCCCCTGGTCTCGACAACGAGAAGGTGTCCGCTGCCATCATCGCTGCGATGTCCAAGCGATTCGAGCTCGTCACCGGGGAAATGCCCTCCTCTGTGCTGGATGAGGCGCACGGGCTCATTGCGGAACATCTCCCACAGGTCGCCTGATGCGGGTCCTGGTGCTCAACGGTCCCAACCTGAACTTGCTTGGCACCCGTGAGCCGGATGTCTACGGCGACACCACGTTGGAGGACCTGGAGGGCCTCATCGAGCGCTGGGGTGCGGCCCTAGGTATCGAGATCCTGTTCTCCCAGTCGAATCATGAGGGCGAACTGGTGGATGCGATCCATCGCACCGATGGAGTCGATGGCCTGATAATCAACCCTGGTGCGTTGACCCACACCTCCCGCTCGATCGGGGATGCCATCGCATCTGTGGGTGTGCCGGCGATAGAGGTACATATCTCCAACGTCAGGCAACGGGAGCCATGGCGTGCGATCTCTCTCGTGGGGCCGAGTTGTGTCCGAACCATATTTGGCCGCGGCATTGGCGGCTATCAGGACGCTCTGCGCCATCTCCAGAACCGGGCCGCAACCCCTTTCGAGACGGTCGGTTACGGGCCGCACCCGGACAACGTCGGTGATATCCGTCGGCCTGACGGCGAGGTGGGGGGTTTGGTGATCTTGATCCACGGTGGCCTTTGGCGGCAGGAATACGAGAGAGACAGCACCGAGACGCTTGCTGTCGATCTCACGGACCGCGGCTATTTGACCTGGAACATCGAATACCGGCGGGGGCAGCAGGGTCACTGGCCCGCCCCCGCTCACGACGTTGTGTCAGCGATGGACTTCATCACCAGGGAGATGCCCGGAATGCCGACCGGGATCGTGGGTCACTCGGCCGGAGGTCATCTCGGGCTTTGGGCAGCCGTCCGCCGGGCCGACGACATCAGTCTGTTCGTGGGTCTCGCCCCGATCACAGACCTGGCCGCCATGGCGGAGGCCGGAGCTGTCGGATCCCGGGACGCCCAAAGCTTGCTCGACTCCGGTGCGCCACCCGCTGTTGACCCGATCGACGGAAGGACGCTCCTCGTCCACGGCGAGGAGGACGAGATCGTCCCCGTGTCACACTCCACCCGTCTGTCCACAGGATCCCGCGTCGAAGTCGTCCCGGGAATGGGTCATTTCCCCATGCTCGACCCCGAGAGAGAGCATTGGCCACTCGTAGTGGCCGAGTTGGGGAAATCCCTCGTCTGAGTCGATTCCGAGTTGCCGCGGTTATCCACAGGTCGGTAGGGTCTGGGCCGGGCTGTGGTGGTTCTGCGCACCGCGCAGGCCCTCGATCCACAGCGGAGTCAACTTCATATGCGTTTGAGACGCCTCTCGTTTATTGCTGGATGGGCGGCAGTCGCACTGCTGGCCGTGGCCGGTTTTGCGGCGTTTGGTACTTCGGGCAGTACTCAGGCCGAACTCGAATTCGACGCGACCGAACCAGGTCTTGGCCACACCACCGGCGCTCAAGCGGGGTTCAACTTCGCGGTCCTCGCCGGACAGAGCACGGCTGCTGACGGCGATGCCGCCACCGCGACCACTGTCGCGACCGAGCAGGCGATGGCCACCACTGAGCAGTCCTCAGAGACAATCGCCCCGGACGAGTCGGGGTGGCTGTCCCAGGTCCAGGTTCGCGCCCTTGTCGCCGAGTACTTCGCCGCCGAGGATGTGAACAAGGCGGTCCGTGTCGCCTGGTGCGAATCGCGTTTCAACCCGGCTTCGACCAATTTGCGCACGGGGGCAGTGGGGCTTTTCCAGCATCTCCCTAAGTACTGGGCGGAGAGGGCGGGGAACGCCGGGTTCCCCGATGCCGACCCCTCCGATCCTGAGGCCTCGACCGCCGCCGCGGCATGGGCGGTCTACAACGAGGGTGGTTGGGACACGTTCGTGTGCCGCGGATGAGAGTGACCCGGCGAGGGCCGAGCTGATCAGCCAAAACGTCCTTGGCGGCGATCTTGACCCATGCGGCACGGACCCGCTCACAGGCTTCTACCGGGACGGTGATTGCACCACAGGCGTGGAAGACGTCGGAAGTCACACGGTCTGCGCGGTCGTCACCGAAGAATTTCTCGATCACCAGCGTCAGATCGGCAACGACCTGACCACTCCGATGCCCGAGTATCGATTCCCGGGTCTCGTTCCCGGAGACAGGTGGTGTGTGACCGCAACGAATTGGTTGAGGGCGCATTTCGATGGGATGGCGGCGCCCGTCGTGCTTGCCTCGACCCATGAGCGAGCGCTGGAGATCATCCCGCTCGAAGTACTACAGGAATACGCCGTGGATGTTCCTCCCGACCCTGGTGCCCTGGGGATCTGAGCCAGCAACCGACCTGGGTGGAGCTTCCGTGACCCGGTACGATTTGAGCCGTGAAGCGGCGGTTCATTGCACTCCTCGTCACCTCTTTGGTGATGGTCGCTTGCGCCCAAACTCCGCCCGACCGCGGCGCCCTGCCTGATGTCGGCGAGGCCGTCGACCCACCCGCCCAATGCACGTTCCTGGTCGGGGAGCCACAGGGCGTGTTGGTGCAGGAGGTCACTCCCGATTCGGCAGCCGACGGGCTTCTGATCGTCGGTGATGTGATCGTGTCCTTCGACAATCAGCCAACCCTCGATTCCGAGTCCTTGCTCGCCGCCCTGGGCGAGAAAGAGGTGGGGGACGTCGTCGAGGTCTCTGTCATGAGAGGGGATGAGGAAACAGAGCAAACGCTGACCCTGGGCGATGCCTCCGGGGAGCCGAGGATCGGGGTCATGATCAGGACCCAGTACCAGGCCGTCGAGGCGGCTGACATCGACACCGAAGTGGAGCCTGGGGCCCTGACACGCCCCATTGCCATCTCCGGCCTCATCTACCTGTTCAACGCCGGCAGCAATGTATGGGAGCGCACCGAAGTCGAGGTGGCCGAGGAGATCAATTGGGTGGCGACCACCGCCGGCATCTACGGGATCCAGGACGAGGTCATCACCGACCTGGTCGCGGGCGAGGAGATCACCCATGACGGGTTCGAGGGCTGGGAGCCGATCCGGGTCATCGGGTCCGTCGGCGAGGACTTGATCCTGGTCGTCACCCAGGAGGTCCCCGACGAACCAGAGCGAGTGGCTGTCGGCGTGTCACGGTTCAGCCCGTTCACGTCTGAGACCACCTGGGCTCAGCCGGTCGTGGAAGGATTCGGCATCCCCATCTCAGCGTTGGGATCACCTGATGGCAATGC
This sequence comes from uncultured Acidobacteriota bacterium, assembly GCA_963828465.1. GTDB lineage: Bacteria > Actinomycetota > Acidimicrobiia > Spongiisociales > ZC4RG35 > JARDZU01. The sequence continues at coordinate 170,551 of CAWHEU010000018.1, forward strand.
AATCGCTGTTGTCGGTGTCAACGAGGGGGGCTCGGAGATAACGGGGATCGACATTTGGGATGGTGATGGGACCCCCGGTGGCGTGGAGGATCTGATCGCGCTCGGGACACCGGTCGGTTGGATGGACGACAAATCCTTGCTGTTCAGGACCGACGTCGAGGTCGCTTCCGTGCTCACCGTGCCCGGCGGCGCCACCGAGGAGATCACCCTGGAGCCTGCCATCGGAGGCCTTCCGCTGTTCCCCGTGGGTGACGGCCGGGGCGTACTTGCCCTCGACAGCCAATCCCTCGTCTTGGACGACGTGACTCTGGTCGGGGACCTGCAGGTTCTGGCCGAGAATTGCGATTTCAGTCGGGTCGGCGAGCCAGGCTGGAGCGTCGCCTAGCTCTTCTCCCCTTCGATCGTCTGTGGGTTGTTGCTCGTCGACGCCACTTCGCGTCCGGAACGCTCCAGGGCGACACGCTGTCGCTCTCCGGCCACCTCGTCAGACACCGCCTGCCATCCAGTCGGCTCGCGCATGGCCTGTGAGCCCGGCGCACTCTCCATGATCTCGGCCACCTCATCGCCGGAGATCGTCTTCTTCTCCTCGAGGACGGCTGCCAGTTCGAGAATCTTGTCCTGATTCGCCTCGAGCAGTTCGTTCACCCGCTCGTACAGGATCTCGAGGCTGGCTTCGATCTCGGCGCGCTGCTCACGGAGTGCGATCGACACCGGGCTCGCCTGCCCACCCATTCCCGACTCGCGGGTATTCATCGCCGAGGCGAGACCCGAGCCCATGCCAAAAGACCCTTCCATCAGGGCGGCCACGGTCGAGGCAGAAGAAAGGTCCCCGGAGACCCCCGAGCTGTTGTCGCCGGCGAAGAACAGACGCTCACCTGCGAGAGAGGCCAGTGACACCATGATGTCGGTCTCCATCTCGGAGCGCCATTGGGTGAACCTCTCCTCCTGGCCCATCGACTTGACCATGCCCAGCGTGGAGGCTCTCTTCTCGATCGACACCATGTCGATCCGACGATGGGCGCCCAGAAGATGGGCGGTCACGGCGTGGCAGGCCTCGTGGATGGCGACGGCATGGCGTTCCCGCTGGATGTAGTCGACGTCCTCTGGTGGTCCGAGCTCTTTGAGAGACTTGGCCTTCCAGATGTCCTTCCACTCGATGGCCTCGCGGTCGTCCCTGACGGCGATGATGAGGGCCTCGTTGACCATGTCCTTGATCTTGGCTCCGGAGTACATCGGGGTCACGACGGCGAGACGTTCGATGTCATCCTCGGTGAGGTGATGCTCCACCTTGTTGAGGTATCCGACGATGGTCTGCTTGCGCCCCTCCTTGGAGGGATATCCCATCTTGTAGATCCGGTCGATGCGGCCGGGGCGAAGCATCGCCTCATCGAGGGCGTTTGGCATGTTGGTCGCCATGATGTGGAGGAGGCGGTACTTGGGAGGTGGCTTTGCCCGGAACCCGAGCAGCTTGCGAAACTTGTTGGTGATTCCGCGTGGCTTGGCCAGTCCGTTCATCTCGGTGAGCAGAGCCTGAAGGACACCCATGCCTCCGCCACCCCCCATCCCACCCATGATGATGCGGTCGATGAACCCGGGGTTTGGCTCTTCGACGGCGCGAGCCTCCTCGCCGGCCCAGTGGTTGGTCAGCATGTCCTGAGTTTGCGGGGTCAAATAGTTGAACCCATTGCAAGAGAAGCCCCCGTAGGACATCGCCGCCGCTCCGAGCTGGCCAGTCGGTGACCCCATCTGCCCTCTCGACCCCAGCGAGTCCGCCTCGTCGAAGAAAACGATGACCCCGCCATGACGAAGACTGAGCTTGCGCAGCTTGCGGTAGAGACCCTTGACCTTGAGCAGTCCGATGCCCATGAACATGTTGACGAAGGCACCGGGCTCGACGAAGACATATGGCCGCCCTGTTTCCCCGGCTACTGCCTGAGCAAGCAGGGTCTTTCCCGTTCCCGGAGGGCCCCAGAGGAGGATCCCACCGGGTATGTAGCCACCCTTTTCCTCGATCTCGTCAGGTTTCTCCAGAAAGGCGATGTTCTCCCGGATCAGATCGAGGACGTGGTCCTGGCCCCACACGTCGTCGAAGCGTGTGGTGACCTCTTCGGGGAGGATCACGTCGGTACCACCCCGGGACAGCAACCAGAAGATCCCGATGAACTGGATGGCGACGAAGAGGAAGCCAAACGAGAGCTGGAGAATGAAGGGGAAGGCCTGGGCAAAGAGACGCGGTGCCGCGGCCAGCGCTTCCAACGGCCCGTTGACCTCGGCGACGAAATAGTCGATGAGCAAGGCGGCCACGAAGATGTAGATCACCCTGCGGATGAAGCGACCCACCCGGAACCTGGTCCACGGTTTCATGTGGGCGTGGGTCCAACGCTCGATGCCCCCGAAGAAGCTGTCCTGCCAGAACGAGTTGTACGCCGCTGACCTTTCGGACAGCCAGTAATGGATCTGTCGGGTCAGCTCGAGCAGGAAAAGGATTCCCAGCGCCATCCCTGCCGTGGACGTGAAGAAAACGGCGGCGGCCTCCCAGAAGCTGATGAATCCGACATCCTCGCTACTGGCGATGATGGCGCCGATGATGACGGCGAGGAGCACGAGGATCTTGATCCGGTCCCACGTGTCGGCCCGGCGCCTGGTGGCGCGTATGTCCCGCTGCCTGGTGTTCAAGCCCTCTTGTTTACGAGCCATGAATCGACCACTCCCTCGATCGCGTCTTGATTGGCGATGAAACATTCACGATTGCACCCGGCGATCATCGAATACATGCGGGTGTCGTCCTCATTGGACACGGAGATCAGATAGGCCACTCCCTGGGCGGTCGCCGCCTCGTCCTGGAAAGCGACAAGCACTCTGACCCCGTCGAACCCGTTGCCGAAGCTGAAGTCCTCTTTGGTGATCTCCTCGCTGTTGGAGAGCCCGTAATACGGAAGGACGGACTGGGTCAGCATTGCACGGGAGAGGAGGTCTTTCTCGACCTCGCCGACCTGCCGCACGGACATCGATCCAATCGGGTATTCGGCCTCGGCGAGGTCTTTCGCCACATTGGAGACGTCGCGTACCGGGCCACCGTCGAATCCGACGCTGCTGATTGCAGGAAAACTGAAGCCCTGGACCTGCTCGTCGAAGGGCATGTCCTCCAGCTCGGAGAGCTCGGAGTGCTCGTAGACATGCCATGACTCCGGCAGATCGAACCGGCTCAAGCGCTCATCGTCGGTGAAGGTGACCACACCATCCGACTCCCCACCGGAACACGCCGCGAGCAGGAAGAAGAAGCTCGCCGCGATCATCAACCCGAGACGGGAGGTAGCGATCCTTCTGATGGCCACCAGCCTAGAGCCAGTGCCGAGTTTGTTGGCCAGAACCGGGATGTTTGCCGCTATCTTCCCCAGCCGTGAACCCCGTCACGAGACATCTGGTCCTCCGTGCTGAGGATGCCCGTTACGACGTGCCATCGGAGATGGCGGATCACGTTTCCGGGTATGCCCGATGGTCGATGGTCGACCACACCACCCCCGGAGCCGTGCACACCGGATTCGGGGTGAGCAGGCTCAACGCCGGCGGGATGGTCGATGCACATGTCCACTCGTTCGAGGAGTCGTTCTACGTGCTGGATGGCTCGGTCATCGTCGAGACCCCTGAAGCAACGGTCGAGCTGGTGCCTGGTGACTACGGGATGGTCCCGATCGGCCTGCCCCATGCCTGGCGAAACGAATCAGGTCAGGATGCGAGCTGGGCCGACCTGATGACACCTCAACCCCGCCCGTGGTTCGACGGCGACACCTACTTCGTTCCCGGGCCGCCCGAACAAAAGCCGATACCGGTCGATCCCCGTGACCCGAGGACCCGTTCCTTCGGGCACATCGCGCCGGAGAACATGGATCCGGGCAGGCAGAGCCAGGACCTCTTGGCGGTGTCGGCCAGCATGCGTACGGCCCTGCTCGTCTACACCGGCATCACGGTCAAGATGATGTCCGACACCGACCTTGGCGCCCAACTGTCCACGATGTTCATGGTCCAGTACGACCCTCGGGGTGGTCCCGGATTCCACGACCATCCACTCGAGGAGACCTACTTCATCCTCGATGGCGAGGTCGAGGCATGGTTCGATGGCGAGCAGTATCTGCTGAAGGCCGGCGACGTCGCCTTCGCCGGGGTGGGAGCGGTTCATGCTTTCAACAACGCCACCGAGACCACGGTGCGCTGGCTGGAGACACAAGCGCCGGGCCCTCCGGCACGACATTCCTACCGCTTCGCCCGGGACTGGGACTATTTGACCGAGCGTCTCGGCGAGGGTTGAGCTCAGTCCTGCGTCAACGAGAGCCGGTCATAGGCGATGCCTCGCCCGAGCTCCTCGGCCCGACAGGTCAGGTAATCGGGTTCGTGGAGCTCCCGAGCCCCAACCTGGACCCGGTAATCGATCCCCTCAGGCACGCGAAAGACCACCTCGGCTTGATCGTGGCTGGAACGTCGATATTCGACGATCGTGAGATCGTCGAGTCCGGTCAAGCCCATGGACTCGCGTAGGAAGTGCTCGGCAGCCTGTAGTAGCCGGGGATGGATGCTCCTACCGCGGTGATGAGAGAGGTCGAGCCTCCCCGCCTCGTACTCTGCGACGACATACGCCGCATCCTCTGGCCCGACACGACCGAAGTAGTCACCTCGTGGGAGCACGAGGACATTCCCGGCGAAGCGGTCTCCTCCTATGTGGGAGACCTCCCACGTCTGATCCGGGCGGAGCTGTGACATAGCTCGATAGAGGGGCCGTCCGTTGTCGGCGCAACATATGTCATGTCGGCCGTGCGTGCAGACGAGATAGACCGGATCCTCGACCGGCTCGCCGAATTCGGACATCCTGCCCTCGGCCAGACCTGCGATGTCGAGACCGGCGACCTCGGCCGGATCTGAGAACGAGCCTGCAACCAGCGAGGGCTGGCGATCGAGCGCCGCCGGAGCTCGCCAGGTAGATGACGGGTGGCCGATCCTCACCATTCCGTCTCCGTATGAGCAAGGTCCTGATCCCGAGTCGGTTCGCGGCTTCGGTCAGCGGCCTGGCACTCTCCGGGAACCCGCTTTCGGTGAGGGCGTCGGGGCCCCACGCTCCCGGCTGCTCGAACAGGATCCAGGCATTGACCAGCGAGGCGGTCGCGAACAATTCCTCCTCACGCCCCAAGGACTCGCCGGAGCAACGAGGGCGCCCCGGGATCACTCGACGACCTCGAGCAATCCTTCCACGATGAGACGGCGGACCAGCACGATGCGACCGGCTTCGTCGAGATATGGGGCCAATTGCGATACCGGGAGTTGCTCGTGTCGGAGCATGATCTCCACGGCGGGTTCGAGCCAGGCCGGCATTCTCAACTCCCGGTCACCGAGGAGCACGGACAGCTCACCATCTGCCGACGAAAGGGCGCACATGGCCCCCTCCCGCTTTCGTACGACGGACTCGTCTGCGAGATCGTCGAGCGCAAGCAGCTGGTGGATCTGTCCACGTAGGACGGGTTGTCGCGTGGTCAGAAACCGTCGGCGGAGCCGTTCGGTGATGATGCCGGCGTCTGCCTTGGCGAGCAGGGCGCCAAGTTCGGTGAGCCGCTCCTCGACGATCTGACCCAAGTCGTTCTTGTCGGCGAACCTGAGGGGCAGAGGCTCATTGACTATCAGATCCCCGCTGGTGAGCTTCACGGCCTCGTTCAACACCGTCGCCCAGGTGAGGCTGAGGATGCCGACCGTGATGTGGACCGACGCATCATCCTGCGTGCTGGCGGAATGTGGGAACCCGGCCGGGATGTAGAGCGAGTCACCCGGGCCGATGGCCGAATCGATCAGCGCTGGCCTGGTTGGGGGCAAGTCGTGCCGCTCGTGAACCTTCCATTGCTTCGTGCCGTGCGATTGCAGGACAAACACGTCGTGCTCATCCTCGTGGGCGTCAAATCCCTGCGATCCGGGTGGTGTGACATAGGCGTTGGCCTGAACGGGATGCCCCAGAGACTGTTCGAGTTGCCTGCAGAACAGAGCGAGAGGCTCCCAGTAGCGGTGCATGCCCTGGAAAACCATGGTCGCTCCAGAGCCAAACTCGCTGAACACCGCCCTGGCATCGAGCACGCCAATCGCTACATCGGAGCCGGTCCGGGTCGTCTTCGTGTAGCTGCCCGAAGGAAGGCTGTCTCCGTCCTTGACCAATCGAAAGGCCGGTAGGCGCAGACCTTGGGAGGAGACGATGCGATCGACGTCGTCCAAAGAGAGGAGGTCGTCGAACCCCCCACCCCCGTCGGCCCTCCGATACAGGGGTCTCTCACCCCAGAATTCTTGTTCGAATCGTCCCGGATCACCGACGCACCGGCTGAGGGCGCCGGGATCCGAGGGTTCGATTGGGTCGGACTCGGAATGCAGGGTCAGCTGTCCCGGGAGTCGGTGTCGGTTGTGTCGACACCATCCGTGTCCGTCGTGTCTACCCCGTCGGTGTCGGTGGAGTCGACTCCGTCGCTATCTGTCGAGTCGACGCCGTCCGAGTCTTGATCCGTCGAATCGCTGTCCCGCGTGGTCGCCGTCGGTCCCGCAGGAACGACCGTACGGATGTCTTCGTCGCTCAGGGTCCCGGGAGTGGTCTCACTCTCGCTCATGTCGTCTCTCCTCGATCGAGGGCGTTCAAGCCCGAAGGTACAGGCGGATACCTACCCGGAATCAACCGGATCTACGCAGACGCCTCGACGGCAGCGTTGTCACTCGTCGCCAGCACGAGCTGCCCGTCGCAGGAGATGTAGACCACCTCGATGTTGGCGCCGGCATTTGCCACGCGTCGACCGATCTCGCCCATCTCGCCGGGGCGGTTCTCGAAGGCGACTTTCACGACTTCATTGTCGGCGCCAACCTGGATACCCGCTTCGGTGAGGGCCGACCTCGCCGCGGCGGCGTCCTCGACGAGGATGTGCACCTCGCCGGACCCGGCCGTGCCCGAAATGCCGTCGATGTTCACGCCGGCACGTCCCAGTGCATCGCCCATATCGGCCAGAGCGCCAGGGCGGTCCTCCAATGTGACTGTCAGATCGCGTGCCATGAGTGCTCCTTTCTGACGGTCGAAACCTACGCCGATGGGTTGGTCTACGGTTGGAGGATGGCTACGTGGGACGACGTCCGCCGAATCGCACTCGATCTCCCGGAGACGTCGGAGCGTACGAATCAGGGAGTGCTGCAATGGCGGGTCAAGGAGAAGCCATTGACCTGGGAGCGTCCCCTACGTCGGGCGGACTACCAGGCGCTGGGGGATTCGGCTCCGGAAGGACCGATCGTCGCAGTCTGGGTCGATGACGTGGGGGTCAAGGAGGCGCTCCTTTCCGAAGACCCCGACGTGTTCTTCACGACACCCCATTTCGACGACTACGCCATCGTCCTGATCCGTCTCGAGGAGATTTCGGTGTCTGAGCTCGAAGAGCTGATCATCGAGGCCTGGCTCGACCGCGCCCCGAAACGATTGGTCAGCGAGTACCTGAAAGTGTCTGAGTGACTGGTTAGCTAGAGATCCGACCGAGGAACCAAGCCACGCCATCGCCCTCGTAGTCCGCCAGAATCTCGAGTTCGGCGAAGGCTTCCCGTAGCTCTCTGGGCCCTGCGTGGAAGCGACCAGGCTCGCCACCGACTTCGCTGAGACTGGCGATGGCGAGCAGTCCACGGGGCGCCAGCCGCTCGATCAATTCTCGATCCAGCCGTGGCTCCCGATACATATGGCACACCACTAGATCCATCCGCGGCCCCGGAGGCAAACCCTCATCCAAATCCCAGACCTCGAACCGACACTGATCGGCAACACCGCTGCGTTGCGCCAGCTCGCGGGCGAATTCGATGGCGATCGGCGAGACATCGACACCGAGCACATCCAGACCCCGAAGGGCCAGCCAGATCGACAGCTCGCCACGGCCGGAGGCGATTTCTAGGGCGCTGCCTTCGACCGGGAACAGATCCTCGATCACAGCGAACACAGATGGCGGACCCGGGTCACCGGAAGCAGGACCCGCCTCGGCGTGCCGCTCGTCCCAACGTCGGCGGTCAGCTTCACTCACGGCTGGCACAATATGGCCTTGGCCGATTCCGATCCGGTTTCCCTGATTCGTCCCGATGATCGAGTCGATGGTGACCAAACACCAGGAATGATTCGCGAGCAAGCGCTGGTTACTGGCGACATGTGGGCGGGTTTGGTGAGGACCGAGCCGCACATGGTTTCCGGATGGCACCACCACGGCGACCATGAGACCTCGATCTACGTGATCTCGGGTGCATTACGAATGGAATCCGGTCCTGAAGGTGAGTCAATAGTCGAAGCCGCTCCAGGCGACTTCCTCTACGTCCCCAAGGGAGCGGTTCACCGTGAGGCCAACCCCGGGGACGAGGAGAGCCAGATCGTCGTGGTCCGGGTCGGGCACGGGCCCACTGTCATCAATGTGACGACTCCCGCGAGCCGTCAAGCCTGAAATTCCACGTGGCTTGGTGAGAGCGAGCCCGAACGGATGACTGCATTGGGCTGGTACTCCCCGAGAAGGTCGAGCAGATCCTGAGTGGCTCCCGCAACATCTGCTTCGGCATCGGGATGTTGTCCTTCGACTGTGATCAATACCTCGACTGTGGTGGCACGGGCGGCGCTTTGGTCGCTCTGTCTCCAACACCACCGACGTGCGCTGACCAATCCCGCCTCGTCGACAAAGACAACTTCACCCGGCTCCGGGTTCGTCGGCAAATCGCTCCCGAGATCCGTGAATTGCTCCTGTCCTTCGGCGAATCGAACCGTCGTGAAGCCAGTTGCCACCGCTTGATCGAACACTGCGACCGGCATCCGCCATCGGATGCTCACCATGTTGGCCAGGTCTACCAACGGGTTGATCGCCGGGATATCACCTTGCTTGGTCAGACGTCGGAGAAGCGCCTCGGCTGCGCTGCGGTATTGGGTGGGTTTGACTCCAAACCCACTGAAGGTCGCTCGCCATGCCTTCAGGCTGGGGATCTCGGATAGAGGCATATCACCGATCGCGTCCCTCGCCTGCGCCTGCTCCGCCCGATAACGCTGGTCGAGTGATGACGGTGAGATCGTGTTCTCGAGTCCACGGGCGTGGATAACGCCACCACGGGTCGCGGGAAATGCGGAGATGACGTCGTCGGAATAGCGGAACCCGACCATTCCCCTCAGTCTGACATCAGCGTCAACGGACCGATTGTTCCAGGGCCCTGTTGATGTCGCCTTCATTGCCGGTCAAGGTGCTCAGCCCTGTCTGATCTCCTCCAGCGTCGGGCAGGGATCGATGTGATAGGTGGTGCACTCGGTGTCGGTGAACCCTCGAGTGACTCTTGATCGGGCGATGCCGAGCAGCTCTTCGGTGTCGCTGGTGACCTTCCGCAGTTCGCCGGTTTCCAGGGCGGTGACCAGCAGGTGCTGGGTGTCGCCCACGAAGTCGACTCCGCCCACGTCACCGGTCGGTGACACCGGGATTTGATGGAGCAACGACCTGGTGGCGACGTCCCAAACTCGGACGAACCCGTCGACCCCGGCCGAAGCGAGCAGGCTCCCGTCCTGGTTCAGGGCGAGATCGTTCACCCCTCCCTGGTGTGCAATGGTTATCTGATCGAGGTGCTCCAGGGTGGTCCCGTCCATGAACACGATGTCCCCCGGTCCGAAACTGGCGTAGAGCGGCGCCGATCAGAGTCTCACCATCTGGGGTGAAGGTGAGATTGTCAAACGGGAACCTCGCCCGTAGTCGGGGTCAGGTACTGGGCGACCTCGCGCCAATCGTCCGTGGAGAACATCCACAGCTCCGGACCAAAGGAAGCAGCAAGCCGGTCGCCGGTCGGGCTGAAGACTGCATTCAGGACCCAGTTGGGGTCGATTGTCGTGCGGCACGGTCGGCGTGGCGATGATCTCGCCGCTCGAGGTGTCCCACACCACCACCGCCGGCGTGTTCTGACCACTCATGGCCAGCATCGAGCCGTCGGGCGAGAAGACCAGGTCCCAGGGCCAATCGGGGAACGGGGTGTCGGGGAAGGAGACACAATCATGCCCATCGCTATCGGGTCCCCACGGGCCGCCATCAACCCATGCGCAGAGCCCGTCCATGAACCGCACAATCTCCCCGCTCGTGAAGTGGCCGGAGGACGATCGGGCCGATGCGAGATAGTACCTTGCCTCACCTGTATGAAGGCATGGCCGGTCTGACTGGCCACGAATCGGCCATCAGGGGATAGTGCGCTCCGCCGACCACTCTGGTCAGTCACGATCGCCCTCATCTCGAGTGTTTCGGCGTCGAGCAGGTACTGCGGCTGCGCCTCAGAGGACAATCGGCGAAGACGGAGGCAATCCCACCGGCAACGTCCACGAAACCGCTTTGGATGAAGATCTGGTCGCACAGCTTCACCGCTGGGCCGAGCTCTCCTCCATGGGCAAGATCGAATATAACTGTCTTCTCATCTCCGTTGACCGCATATCGCAGTCCATCGTCGCTGGTCGACACCTCGCCGTTGGAGCCGAGACCGGTGCGAAGTACCCGTTCGACCTCGCCGGTCCGTGAATCGATCAGGTCGACGGTGGGTCCGTTCACGCTTGCCACGGTGCTCCCATCCGGCGACAGCCGGGAACTTATATAGAAGTCCATTGTCGCCAGCGGCTCCTCTGGTTGACCGGCGGAGACATCCCAGGTAGCGACCCCTCCGTCTTCGATGTAATCGGTGAGGACGACAGTCCCGTCTGCGCTGATTCCGGCTAGGGATCCGGGCAACACCGCCACCTCATCTCCCGACGGTCTATCCACGACGCGGCTTGTCGATTCCTCGTCGCTGTCCACGCCTTCGATGAGCAGCCGGCTCCCATCGGGAGTGGAATGCACGCCCCTGTCTTCTTCAGCCAGCACTTCGATCTCGCCGGTGGCGAGGTCGACAAAGGACATCGAGCCAGCGAGCGTGTCGACGTACGTACAGTCTGAGTCGCTGGAGATATCGGCCAACAGATGCGACCCGGCTCCGGGACCGACGACACGCAAGCCTTCGTATCCCAGCCCGCAGGGCTGGATTGGCAGGTAGTCGATCGGGGCACCCGTCCTGGCGTCGAATCGATGGACTCCCAGCTCCCCGTTCAGTGCCGGATCAATGGATGACTTGTCGGGACCAAACCATCCGACGGTCGCCACCACACCGGAGCCATCGGAACTGAAGGCGGTGCCCGCGATCGCTCCCTCGGCGAACTCCCTGCTCCAGAGCCTCTCGCCGGTATCCACCTCCACCACCTCGATGTAGTTCCCTCCCCCACTCGTCGCCAAGAGCAATCCGTCCGGGCTGAGCGTGGCAAATGGTTCCAATCCTTCCAGGTTGGTGGGCAACTGGTAAGTGAGGATCTTTTGATGCGCCAGCCAACGACTCGTGAATGGCGGAGACCGACTCAATGGGAGGGTCAGCGACACCGGCCGCCTGCAGAGCGAGAAGAACACTGAGCTCGGGGTCCTCGTCTAGAACACTGATAGCGGAGGCAGCAAGTTCTCTCGACGCTGCGATCTCGGCATTGCGAGTGGCACTGAATGCAAAGACCCCTGCGATCACCGCGGCGGCTCCAAAACCGGCGGTGATCAGGTTCCGTCTCCCGCGGCGGCGACGCCCGCGCGCGATCCGCCTCTTCACGACTAGTGCTGACGAAATCGATCTCGGAGGGGGCCAACGTGAGGTCGGTGGAGCCCGCCCAGGCGTCGAACTGGGCCAGCCGGCCACCTGTGAGAAGGTATGCGGCCTCGCGATCACGGTCCTCCCATTCGGCCAGCCCATCTCGCAGACGACCGTGAAGAAGCAGATCCTCACCCGCCTCGTCGAGCCACCCGAGCCAGGCGCGGCCAGCTGGTCAGTAGCGCCTCATGGGCCACCTCGGCGGTGGGACTGCGGCTGATCGGGTCCCGGTCGAACACGAGCAACCTCGCATCGCCGAAGGTGGCGAGGACGGTTCCCACCTCTCCCGGATCTCCAAGTGCGTTCAACTCGACGAGTCGAGCCCGTCGTCGGGTGGCCTCCCCGGCTGATCGAACGGTGACCAGCCGCAGGAACAACTGCCTGCGCCAGGGCCTGATGTGATGGGTCGAGTCTGGCGAACGCCTCCTCGGCCCTGCCGGCCAACGCGCCGAGAACCCCGCCGTTCTGCAGATAGACCTGGTGGGTCAGTTCGTGGCCAGTTCGCGCCGCGAACAGCTCGGTGAGGGCATATTGGAGGAGAGGCAGGGTCCCGGGGGAACCTGAAACGTCAGCGAGGATCTGCTCGGGGAGACCCGGTTCCCAGGACGCGCCCACTACTTCTGCAGGCCGTTTGATCGCATCGATCAGCTCGTCATCGGTGGGGACGGTGAGGGGAACGATCCCTTGTTTGAGCAATTCGCCGAAATCCGGGTACTGCAAAGGGCCGGTCGAAGAAATCCGCTCGCAACGTGAGCACGACCCTCGTATCGGAGCGCTCGTCGTTGGCAAGGTTGACCAGAGGCGGAGAGCAGGCGGTTCCTCGCCACCTCGTCATGGGTGAGAGTGAACAACTCTTCGAATTGGTCGATAACCAGGAGCAGCCTCGTGTCGGTGGGGAGGATCCGCTTGATGACACGGCCGAGACCACGGTCGTCGTTCTCCAGCTCGTCCATCAGGGCCCCCGGATCCTCCACCGCCACGCGGTCTCAACGCAGACTCGAGCTCCTCGAGCGGATAGGACCCGGGGAACATGTCGGCGACGACCCAGTTCGTATGCGCCATCGAGGGCTCCGGCACGAACCGCCGGGATCAACCCGGCATGGACCAACGACGACTTGCCGGATCCGGACGGTCCGACGACCACGATCAGCTTCAGGTCGGTCAACAGCCCAACCAACTCGGACACTGCCTCAGAGCGTCCGAAGAAGTCTTCCGTGTCCGCCTCCTGGAACGCGGACAGTCCCTTGTAAGGGTTGCGCAGCGGCGTCAGGGCCGGCTCTGGCACATCGAGCCCGATGGCACCAGCCACGGCCGAGATGAGCTCGTCGATGGATGGGTAGCGGTCGGCCGGCAGATCGGCAGTCGCCTGTTCGATCACCTCGCCCAGAGGGCCTTCGGTCCCGAGGATGTCGGCGATGAGACGACCCAAGCCGTAGACATCTGTGGCAGGTGTGAGCGGCCTCTCCATCCGCACACTCCGGAGCCAGATAGGCCGAATGGGCCTGAGGAGCCCCGGTAAGGCGGACGACAAGGCGGGTGGTGGACAAATAGCCGTTTCCCGACGCATCGAGGTTGACAGCACGGGGTGAGATCGCACCATGGACGATGCCCTCCTGATGGGCATAGGAGAGGGCGCTTCCCAGCTGGGTGATGAGGCGGCGTCCCTGTTCGAGGTCTAGATGGCCGCGGGCGAGCTTGTCGGCCAGAGTGCCGCCTCCAAGCCACATCGTCACCAGATAGGCGCCTCCAGGATCACGCCAGTGATCGAGCAGCGGCAGCACATGTGGATGCTGCAATCGGCCGATGTGTTGGGTCTCCACTTCGAATCGGCTAACGAACCCGGTCTCCCCGGCCCACGCCGGGTCGATCACCGTCATCTCCACCTCCCTCCCTGCCGAGGGCTGGTAGGCGCGGTAAGTGGTGCCGGCCAGATCGGAAATGATCGGCTCGCGTAACTCGTATCCGGCTACGGCCCGGCGATCGGTGGGCAGAGGAGGCGGATTCGCATCGAGCAGCAGCGGCGGGAACTCGCCGTCATGTCCGGCTAGGACCACCTGGAATATCGGTTGTGAAGCCTCAACGCCGTGAACTCGATGCGTGCCGAGCGATCTCACCAAAGACCCGGAAGCCCCCGTTGCCGACAACGCCTGGTTGGCCTCAGCCGAGAGCAATACCTGGCCCGGATGGGCGGCGGCCACGAGCCCCGCAGCGCGACGAACCGGGGGGCCGGCCACCTCTCCAGAGTCGTGGAGCTCGATGTCGCCGTAGTCGATCGAGGCCCTCGGCAGGATGCCGGCCTTGCCGACTGTCGGCATCACATCCGCAATGGCGACAACGGCCTCATCCACCTTGGCGAACGACGCGTAGACCGCCGAGCCACGCTGGCTGGAGCCTTCGCCGCCGTTTCTCTCGATGGTTTCGTCGATGAGAGCCAACGCCTCAGTGATGGCCTGTAGCTCGCTCTCGGCCATGCGAGCCGAACCATCTGCCCCGGCCACCTCGACCACCAGGACTGCTCGCTGAGTGACGGAGGGTGCCGCGGGGAGGTCGAGGTCCGGGTCCTGCTCAAGGATCCTCTGCTCGAGATCGGCCAACTCCTTCGATGGGGTGATTCCGATCTCGTCGGCGAGGTAGGAACGGGTCCGCTCGAATCCTCGAAGCGCCTCGGTCTGGCGTCCGCAGCGATACAAGGCCAGCATGTGCTGGGCTCTGAACTTCTCTCGAAGGGGGTGCTCGACGGTCAATGCCTCGAGCTCCCCGGTGAGCTCACGATGCCTGCCCAGGGCGAGATCGGCGTCGATGCGGGCTTCCAGAGCGGCAAGCCGAAGCTCGCGGAGACGTGTTATCTCGGGCTCGAGGATGGCGCGGCTGTCGATGTCGGAATAGGGGTGGCCCCGCCACATGGCCAGGGCGTCTCGGAGTGCCGTTGCCGCCTGTTCCGGATCGGTCTCGACCATCGGGAGCGCCGATCGAACCTCGTTCTCGAACCTGACGGCGTCGATCGCCTCGGCCTCGACCGTGAGCACGTAGCCGCCGGCCGCCTGTTGGACGATGTCGCCGAGCTCTCGACGAATCATGGAAACGAGGGTCTGGACCGAGCGACGAGCTCCCTCTGGAGCGTCCTCCCCGTAGACGTCCTCGATGATCCGGTCGACGCTGACCGGGTGGCCCACCTCGGCAACGAGCAACGCCAGGATGCTGCGTTGCTTGGGACCTCCGATCGACACCGGTTCGCCCTGGTTCCGCACCTCGACGGGACCAAGGACAAGCAAGTCCACCCCCGAACGATACGCCAGAGGTTCAAGACCCGAGCGTTCAAACCAGTCGACGAATCCGTCACAACCAAACCCTCGTTCCAGCGTGTCAAAGACCAGTCAAAGACATCAGATGACACGGCTTTGACATGGCGTGGCCGTTTCAAGGCACGTTCTTGACCTCGCCATCCGAAGGTCGGGGAAGGTCTCACCGAACGCCGGTGGGGCCAGCCGACGAAAGGAAGGCGAGCAGATGAGAAAGGTGATAGCAGCGACGGCCCTGGCAGCACTTCTGGCCCTACCCAGCTTGGCCCAAGCCAAGTATGAGGAAGGCGGAGGCGGCGGGAGCCCGAGCGGCGCCAGTGCCTGTGCCGACCAGGTCCTCGACATGGAGTTGTCGGCCAATGAGCTGTCGGCCAACGAGCGGATCATGGCCGATACCTGGAAGGGTCACCTCCCCTCCCGCAAGGCAGCGGCGTTGGAAGGCACCGATTGAAAGACCACAAAGCATGGATCGGCCCGGATGGTGCCGCCGGGCCGATCCAGTGCTAACTCAAGGCAGCGACTGCCTCTTCGTACTTCTGCTCCCACCGATGGACATCCGCGTCCTCCCTCTTGACGCGGATGAAGCCTCCCTTTGACACCCTTTTGACCCCGCCGTCCGAAAGTCGTCAGACAGCCCGACCAGATAGGCCGGGAGTTGGACGAAGGGAACTCACGATGAGTCGGAGACGGATCGCAACAATGATCCTGACGGGGTTCACACATGTCGATCCAGACCAGGTTCAGTCGGTCATGTCAGGGGAAACGTCATGTCGAACACGGCGCATCGTCCGCTACGTGGCCATCGCTGCCATCGCGATGATCTCACTCGCAGCATGTTCCTCGGGTGCCTCCGACAACCCCACGGTGGCTGACACCAGTGAGCCGACCCTGTCGACAACAGTGCCCCCCACCACGACCGAAGCAACGGCCACTGTCGGACCCGGAACCGGCACCGGTTACTTCGCCGGCTCAGCCCCGGAGGTGCCCGTCACATTCACCATGCCGGCCGGCTGGGAATCGGACGGCCCATTTGTCTCCAAGTCCGACGCCGACCCGGTCTTCGGGTTGGTGTTCATGAATGTCAGCAACCTGTACACCGATGGTTGTCAATGGGAGCTGGTCGACCCCCCGCCCGGTCCGACCGTTGACGACCTCGCCTCGGTGTATGCGAATTTGCCGGAGCTCGGAGCCACCCCGCGCGCGATGTCACCGTCGACGGGTTCGAAGGGAAGGAGATCCAGATGACAATTCCCGACTACAACGAGAACGAATGCAAAGAGGGCAGGTTTGGAATATTTCAGATACACGGTAATGCCGCGGGCGATGTCGCTCCGAACCTCTGGGCACAGGCCCCCCAGCAGCAGAACAAACTGTGGATCCTCGACGTGGACGGCACCCGGCTCGTGATCCTCGCGGGGTACCCCCCGAACATCTCGGCGCAGGACCGGACCGACCTCGACGGGATCCTCAACACGATTCAAATCGGGTAAACCTCCGGTTGGCCAGGGCGATACCTTCGCATAGACCTTGGAGGGTCTCATAGGGTCGGTTCGGATGGTGCCGCCGGAGCAATCCAGCGCTAACTCAAGGCAGCTACGGCATCTTCGTACTTCTTCTCCCACCGATGGACATCGGCATCCTCCAACGGACCGACAGTTCCGGTATCGAGGAGCTCGATCAGTTGGTCAAGGCAGACGTGGTACCCGGCGGCGGCGTCCTTGGCAATGTCGACGTCCTTGCCCAGCCACGTTGTCAAGGTCAGCAGGGTCCCGTCAGCAACAGCTTCCAGTTCCCACCGCAGCACGTCGGTATCCCAGGTCCACTCGAACACCCGGTATGGGTCCCACACCAGGATCTTTCCATAGAGAACCGGTTCCTCGATCGAGTACCGCTCGATCTGCGCCGGCCAGAAGGGCAGTTCGATGTCCGCCCCCTCCTTCCGCTCACCAACGATGTCACAGGGCATCCAGTGTCTGAGCTGCTCCGACTCGGTCAGCGCAGCCCAGACCTTCTCCGGCGGATGGCGGAGCATTCGCTCGTATCGGAGACCCCATCGCCCGCCATCGCGGAGAACGGTCCCCATCGGTTGGTCTCTTATGCTCATATGACCTCCATCTCATCGAGACGACGCTCGAGGGCATCTAGCCGCTCCGTCCAGACCCGTCGGTAAGGATCGAGCCAGGCATCCAGCTCGACCAGAGGCTCGAAGCGGGCTCGGTACATGCGTCGTTGGGCGTCGGGCCGGACCGAAACCAGGCCCGCAGTTCTGAGCACCCTCAAGTGCTTCGAGACACCCGGTTGTGAAATGCCCAGGGCGCGGACCACGTCACCAACCGGCCGCTCCTCCTCGAGGAGATACTGGAGAATCCGACGACGATTGTGATCCGCCAGCACCTCAAACGTGTTCACACGGGGCATAGTAGCATAGCCAGTTATATAACCGAACACGTATCTACCACTCAATTCCCCGAAACTCAACACAGCCCCCCACAACTCCACCTACCCACACCCCAATTCCTCCTCACCAAAGACAGTGAAGCGAGCCCTCGGTGGTCTCGGACCGGGAGTCGGTAGCCTCGCCCGGTGCACCTGGCTCAGCTGAATGTCGGCCGTCTTGTCGACGATCCAGACTCCCCCGCCGTCGCCGAGTTCATACAGGCCCTCCCCGCCATCAACCTGCTCGGTGAGTCGAGCCCCGGATTCATCTGGCGGCTGCAAGATGACGAAGGGCCGGGAGCCCTCGAGCAGCGGTTCCCGGGGCACGAAAATGACGATCGTTTCATCGTGAATCTGACCATCTGGACCGATTACGAATCCTTGCGTCATTTCGCAACCCGGTCCGGTCACGGCATGTATCTGAGACGGAGGCTGGAGTGGTTCGAGAAGGCCTCCGAGCCAACAACCGTGCTGTGGTGGGTCGAGGAGGGCCACATCCCCGACCTGGAGGAGGCGGCCGACCGGCTGGCACATCTCCGTCGGCATGGGCCATCGCCTACCGCCTTCGACATGAAGACCACCTACCCGCCTCCCAATGAGGCGAACAGATCGGGATTGATCCACGATGAACCCCGTCTAACGGAAGTCCCGTGACTGCACGGTCTGCACACCGATCGGCTCGAAATCGCGGGCAACGATGTTGGTCACTCCGTCGTGGTACTCGAGTCGGCCGTGGATGACCAGCGCCGGGCTCTTGCGCACCACCTGACGATGCTTGGCCCAGACATCGGGGAGCACAATGATGTTGAGGAGCCCGGTCTCGTCTTCCAGGTTGAGGAAATAGACACCCTTGGCGGTGCCCGGCCTCTGACGATGAGTGATGACGCCGGCCACCTTGATCCTCGACCCGTTCCGCTCCATGGCTAGTGCCTCGGCCGCGGTCAGACATCCGACCATCTGGTCCCGGACGAAGCTCATCGGATGACGGTTGGAGACCCCGGTCGACCACAGATCGGCCCGATGCTCCTCCTCGGGAGCCATGATCGGCAGAGGAGGCGCATCCACCCCGGGTGACAGTGCCAGACGCTCGGGGTCGATCTCGGCCAGGGCGCCCGCCGCCCACATCCCCTCCCGGCGCCCGAGCCCGATCGACTCCAACGCGCCGGAGGCAGCGAGACCCTCCAAAGCCTCCACACCGAGCCCGGTCCTGGCTGCCAGATCCTCTCCCGAAATGAACTCCCCGCCCAGGATCCGGGCCGCCTCGACCCGTGTCACCTCTTTCTCCCCCATGTTTCGCACGTAGCGCAATCCCATCCGCACCCCGACCGGAGGCCGGATCGGGTCGTCGATCATCCCTCTCCCCCGCCGCCATCTCTCCCCCAGATAGCCCACGACGTCATCGGGATCTGCCTCGATCGGCTCGATGGTGCAGTCATGCCACGAGACGTTGACATCGGGAGCCATGACCACAACGCCATGCCGTTGGGCGTCCTGCACCAACGAATTGGGGCTGTAGAAGCCCATCGGCTGGGCGTTGAGCAGTCCGGCCAGGTACTCGGCGGGGTAATGGAAGCGAAGCCAGGCCGACATGTAGACGATGTAGGCGAAGCTCACCGAGTGGCTTTCGGGGAACCCGAAAGCGGCAAAGCCCTGGAGCTTCTCCCAGATCTCGTCGGCGGCAGCACCGACGATCCCGTTGCCCGCCATCCCTGCATACAGATCCTCACGAAGCCGGCCCATCGCCTGCTCCGAGCGCTTGTGGGTCATCGCCTGACGGAGCCTGTCCGCCTGTCCTCCGTCGAAACCGGCGCAGACCCGGGCAAGCTCCATGAGCTGCTCCTGGAAGACGGGGACACCCAGGGTCTTCTCCAGGATCTCCTCGGTCGAGGGGTGGGGGTAGACGACAGGCTCCTCGCCGTTGCGCCGGCGCAGATAGGGATGGACCGATTGCCCCTGGATTGGGCCGGGGCGGATCAGCGCCACCTCGATCGCCAGGTCGTAGAAGGTCTTCGGCTTCATCTTGGGCAAGGTGGCCATCTGTGCCCGGGACTCGATCTGGAACAGCCCCACCGTGTCGGAACGGGTTATCGAGCGGTAGATGGCCTGTTCTTGGGGGATGGTGGACAGGTCGACGTCGATGCCGTGGGTGTCCTCGATCAGGTCGTGGGCGAGATGGAGGGCATTGAGCATCCCCAGCCCGAGCAGGTCGAACTTGACGATCCCCACTGCCGCCGAGTCGTCCTTGTCCCATTGGAGGACAGTGCGGCCCTCGAGTCTCCCCCACTCCAGGGGAACCACCTGCCACAGGGGCCGATCGGCGATCACCATTCCCCCGGAGTGGATCCCGAGATGGCGGGGGAAGCCGTCGAGACGCCAGCAGATGTCGTAGATCATCTCGGCGGTCATCCCTTCAGGCAAAGGGCTGTCGAGACGGATCTGGGCAGGGTCCCGGGTGTCCACGTACTTGGACAGCCCGTCTACCTGGGCCTGGGTGAACCCGAAGGTCTTGGCCACATCACGGAGCACCGACCGTGCCCTGTAGGTGATCACGTTGGCCACCATCGCCGCCCGCTCCCGACCGTACTTGTGGTAGCAGAACTGGATCACCTCCTCCCGGCGATCGGCCTCGAAGTCGATGTCGATGTCGGGTGGGCGGCCCCGCTCTTCGGAGAGGAACCGCTCGAAGGGGAGATGGAGCCGGATCGGGTCGACCCGGGTCAACCCGAGACAGCGGCATACCGCAGAGTCGGCCCCAGAGCCCCGAATCTGGCAGTAGATGTCTTGGGTGCGGGCGAAGTCCATGATGTCCTTCACCACCAAGAAGTAACCGGGAAAGCCCAGGGACTCGATGATGTCCAGCTCGTGCTCGAGCCGGCGCCGGGCATTGGGGTCGATACCGTCTTCGCTCCCCGGGTACACGTCCCGTGCCCCTTCCCAGGTGAGATGACGCAGATACTCCATCTCGTCCCGGAAATGACCGGGCATGGGGAAATCGGGGAGATTGGGCGCCACCAGCCCGAGGTCGAAGGCGAGCCGACGGCCCAGCTCGGCACTCCTCGCCACTGCCCCGGGGTAACGGGTGAAGCGCCGGGCCATCTCGGCGGGATGTTTCAGGTATCGCTCGTCGCTGGCCGGGCGGAACCCGTCGGCGACTGCGAGGGTGCGGCGGCCTCCGATGGCGGCCAACACCTCGGACAGGTCGGCGTCTTGTGGGTCGTGATAGTGGACCTGGTTGGTGGCAACGACGGGGAGGGAGAGCTTATGGGCCACCTCCCACATCAAGTCGTTACGAGGGTCATCCTCGGGCATGCGGTGATGCCAGAGCTCCAGATGAAGCCGGGGGCCGAACAACTCGCGGAGACGGGAGGCCTGGCGCATGGCACCGCCCAGATCCCCTCCGGCTGCAGCCTTGGGCACGGCGCCGGCATGGCAACCGGTGAGGACATTGAGATCATGGTCGGCCGCGGCGGCGGCCAGGTCGTCCCAGTTGTAGATCGGGTGGCCCTTTTCCCCCCGCATCTGGGCTCTCGTCACCAGATTGGAGAGGGTCCGGTACCCGTTTGGGGATCCGGCGAGCAGCACCAGATGGTCGGTTTCGGGGAGATTCGTCGGCTTGGCGCCATGCGAGCGCACACTGCGTCCTCGACGCAGCCGCCCTTGACCGCCCTTGGCCCGGGCATGACGGTGCTCATCCCATTCCCGAGCGGCCGCCACCGGGTCACCGGGGCCGGCGGGATCGGTCTCGAGCCCGATCTCCACTCCGTAGATGGCAGGCAGCCCGGTTTCCTTTGCCGCCTGCCAGAACCTCGACACTCCGTAGAACCCGTCGTGATCGGTGACCGCCAGTGCCTCGTGGCCGAGATCGATGGCCCGTTCCACCAGGTCTTCGGGATGGGAGGCGCCATCGAGGAAGGAGAAATTGGTATGACAGTGCAGCTCGGCGTACCCGCTCACCTGCTCACTATATCGAACATATGTTCGACTGTTCCCTCCTCGACTTAGGACTGAATGCGTCCTAGATGGGACTTACCGTCGTTCGCATGACCGCGGAGATCAGTTCCTTCCGCATCGACGTCCCCCAAGAACAGCTCGATGACCTACATCGGCGACTTGACTCCACTCGCTGGCCCGACGAGGTTCCCGGCGTGGGATGGGCACAGGGCATCCCGCTCGACTACACCAGGGGACTGGCCGACTACTGGCGGACCACGTACGACTGGCGGGGCGAGGAGGCTCGGCTCAATTCGTTCCCACAGTTCCGCACCGAGATCGACGGCCACCTCCTGCATTTCATCCACGTCCGCTCGGCGGAGCCCGATGCAATGCCTTTGGTGCTCACGCACGGATGGCCCGGGTCGATCGTGGAATATCTCGACGTGATCGGGCCGCTGGCCGACCCGGTAGGGCACGGCGGCTCCGCGCAAGACGCGTTCCACGTCGTCGTGCCGACAATCCCTGGATACGGCCTATCCGGCCCCGCCGTCGGCTGGTCGACTGCACGAGCAGCGCGGGCGTGGGCCGAGCTCATGAGCCGCCTCGGATATGACCGTTACGTCGCGCACGGAGAAGACACCGGCGCCGCCATCTCACGCGAGTTGGCGGTTATCGATCCCGAACACGTCGCGGCGCTGCATCTGACGATGATCGCGTCGGCCACCGTCACCGCCGAAACCGCCGACCCCGACAATCCGGCCGAACAACGGGCCGTGCAGATCGCTCTCCGCACCCAGTACCAACTCGGCGCGTACGCGTTGCTGCAGGCCAGCCGCCCGCAAACGTTGTCCTACACGCTCACCGACTCACCGGTGGGGCAGTTGGCCTGGATCGTCGAACGATTCAAGGACTGGACCGACTCGACCGACGCACCCGAGGATGCCGTGGACCGCGATGCCATGCTCACCAACGTCATGATCTATTGGTTGAGCGGCACCGCCGGCTCGTCGGCCCGGTACTACTACGAAGGTGCTGCCACCTGGGGCAGACCCGAACCTGAAATCGATGTGCCCGTTGCCGTCGCGGTCATGCCCCACGATATCGGCCACCCCGTCCGCCGCATCGCCGAGCAGAACCACAACATCGTGCGCTGGACGGAATTCGACAGGGGCGGCCACTTCGCCGCCATGGAGGAACCCGACCTCATAGTCGCCGACCTGCGTGCCACCTTCCGCGATTACCGCAAGTAGACAACCGGCTCGGCCGATCGACGGCGGAGGCAGGTGGTCCCAAAGCCGAGACTACGTTTCAACTCATGGACACTCGATCCACCGTCATGGATTGGGACAGGGCGCTGCGCGATTCGGACTGGGCGAAGGCCCGGTTACTCCTGGCCGATGAAGCCACCTACGTCGCCTCAGACCCACCGATCAATTGCTCGAGTGCAGACGAGATCATCGATCTGATGCGGTCGTTCAAGGGCGTCAACCCCGACATCGAGTTGATCGATCTCGAGGCGATCGGCGACCACGCCGTCGCCAGCCTCAGGCAACCAGCCTGGGATTGGCAGTGGTTTCAGCTCATCACCGTCGACGGCGAACACATCGTTCGTCTCGAGGACTTCGTCACCCGGGAGGCGGCTCTGGCCGCCGCTGAATGAGCTCGCCCATGGCCCTCACCGAGGTCACCGTTCGATCTGGAAACTCAGTCAGCCCGATAGACGTTCTAGACCTGGAACACACTCTCGAGGGGGATCGAAAATGAGATCCTGGGCATTACTTGCGGTAGGGGTCGCTCTGTTGATGATGAGTGGTGCCTGCGCTACGGAGACCGCTACGACGACCACACTGGGAGCCACTACGTCGTCCTCTTCGTCATCGACCACGGAGGACACCGCTATCCAGACGACGACGTCGACGACGATCGAGATCTCTACGACGACGACGACCACCACCACCACCACACAATTGCCGACGACGACGCTCCCCGCGTTTCCACCGGAGCGCGAATCGCTCGAGCATGGGGCCGACACCTGGGTAGTAGTCCTCGCCGGGTCCGGCACGCCCGACGACCCGGTGCTGGCCGAAGCGATCCTGGCGGCAGAGGAGGCCGGATATACAACCGGTGCGACAGATTGTGACGATGGTGCGCCCGAGGCGTTGGGCCAACCGGACGGAAATTCGACGGTGAGCGTCTACCTCGAGAACGAGGCCGACGCCCTTGCCGCTCTACTTGCATTCGAAGCACGCGGAGTCAGCGGGGTGGTCGCGCAGGTGCAGACCTTCTGTCTCGACTGAGGTTCAGCTGCCACTCAGGGAGAAATGCATCCAGTCTTTGAGCGAGCTCCAATGCCCTCCCCAACCCCAGCCGATCTCGGCGAAGGACTCCGTTGCGACATCGCCTGGGACAATCATCCCGACCCGCACGTCCTCCCGGTCGACATAGGCCGACGCCAGTTCCGGTAGAACAAGGTCGCCTTTCAGATAGGGATTGTGGAACGGATTGATGTCGATGCCGGTCCCATATGCATGCTGCGACCACGACGTCGAACCCACGGCAGGGCGGCACACGAATGACGTCGTGTCGTTCCAGTCCCCTGTCGGGTGGGCATCTATCTCTTCCTTGGTGATGACCCGCATCTGCTCGATTGGGAACCGCGCCTCGTGAAGTCTCCGGAAGATCTCGACCACCTGTTCCGCGACGGCGGCGTTCACGATCATCTCCCCCGTGTGGAAACGCTGGTCGAATCCAAAGTGTGACATCGTCAGATAGGAAAGCTCGTCGAGGGTCACTGGGCACTCCGGAACCCAACTGGAGCGGGCCAGGACATCGGGTGGGATCGTGTCGATCGTCGAGTGAAAGCCCTCGTCGGCCGGCGGCGGGAGAACGTCGAGCGTCTCGAACTGCCTGTCCTGCATCTCCGGGGGAGTCGGCTGCACCACCCCAAACTCGTCGGGCCGAAGAGGCAGGAGCCTGGTGCCCATCCAGTCGGGGCGGGCATAGGGGTTGATGGTGGTGGTCGTAGCCATCGTGGTAGTCGTTGGGACGGTCGTCGTCGTGGTTGGCACCGTGGTTGTGGTCGTGGGGACGATCGACGTGATGGAGACAGCGGTGGAGGTGGGTGCACACCCGGCCACGAGGACCAGGACGGCAACTAAGCCCCGTCGCATGGCGTCGACGGTAACCGGGCCGGGGCGCAATCGATGGAGACGTAGGATTGGCCGATGACTGCGGTCAGCCAGGCTGTTCGGGACTTTCTCGCCACCGGCCCTCTGGGTCACGTGGTGACACTGAATCCAGACGGCACACCCCACATCACGCTGGCCTGGGTTGGCGTGGATGGTGACGAGCTGGTCTGGTCCACATTCTTCGATCAGCACAAGCTCGAATCGTTGCGAGCCGACCCCCGGATCACGATTTCCTTCCAGGCCAACGAGCACAGCGGCGAAGGGCTACATCCATACCTGGTAGCCAACGGCACCGCCCGGATCACCGAGGGTGGGGCGATGCACGTGATGGACCGGCTGGCGGAGGCGTACATCGGGCCGGGGGCCGTGTTCCCCAATCGGGACATGCCCGACGGTTTCACCATTCATGTCGAAGTGGAGCGGATCTACGGCCTAGGCCCCTGGGCGCAGCGGTAGTTTCCGGACGAGGAGGAACCGCATGTCATCCATCACCAAAACCATCAGGTTGTCGGGCCAGGCCGCCGACTCGATCGAGGATGCCGTCAGGACAGTCCTGGCCCGGGCAGCCTCGACCATCTCGGACATCCAGAACTTCAGGATCGTGGAGGTCGGAGGCTCGGTAGACGACTCAGGGGTTCCTACCCAGTTCAGCGTGACCCTCGACATCACCTTCGGGATCAAGGACCCGGTCGAGCATGGCTGATCCAATTCTCACCGATCATGAGATCAAATCCCTGGAGCG
Organism: uncultured Acidobacteriota bacterium; assembly: GCA_963828465.1. Taxonomy (GTDB): domain Bacteria; phylum Actinomycetota; class Acidimicrobiia; order Spongiisociales; family ZC4RG35; genus JARDZU01. Next base: position 195,837 of record CAWHEU010000018.1, read on the forward strand.
ACAGTCGAGTCTGGCCGTGCGGGTTCGAGTGCCTATGGATCAGCTCGACCTTGGGGCGCTATTCGCCGCCCATCTCCCCCGACTCCATGCCGTTGCCGCCGACGGCGGCCCACCGTATGGCAGGTACCACGAGTTCGGCCCAACCCAGGCCGATATCGAGATCGGAATCCCCGTCGGCGCCATCTCGCCCGATCTCCCTGATCTCGGGGGCGGTGAGCACCCGATAGAGCCATCCGAGCTCCCGGGCGGGCCGACAGCCGTTGCCATCCATCACGGGAGCTACGAGACTCTCGGTCCCGCCTACGACCGGCTCCACGATTGGATTCATTCTCAGGGTCACGAGGAAGGCCCCGGGCCGTGGGAGTCGTATCTCGACCTTCCCGATCAGGTGGAAGACGAAGCAAGCCTTCGGACGGTGTTGCACTGGCCTCTCCTGGAGGCATGACCGCGCCGAGGCGCTGCATATGAATGTCCCCATCCCCGAGCCCGCGTCACTGGGCCACGGGATCCACCTGATCCCGGCACCACTTCCCTTCAAGAGCCCGGCCTGGGTCAACACCTACGCCATCGAGGCAGACGGGGGAATCCTCCTCCTCGACTGCGGGACGGATTGGGAGCCGGGACGGCAAGCAATTCGTGATGGATTCCGCCGGCTCGGTCTGGACGAGTCGGCAGTGCACACGCTGGTCGTATCACATCTCCACCTCGATCATGTCGGCATGTCGGCTCGACTGGTCAAGGAGTTGGGCTGCAGGTTCGTGATGCACGAGAGGGCCGCCAAACTGGTCGATCGGTACAACGACACACCGGGGTACGTCGATCGCCTCCTTCGCATCGGCCGCACTCATGGTGTCCCTTCTCGTGTGCTGGGCTCGGTTACCGGCGACCTGGCCACCCGCCCCGAGTACATGCCGCTCATCGATCCTCCCGATCACACGGTGGCCGATGGTGAGCGAATCGATATCGGCGACGGACGCTCGCTCGAGGTGATTCATACGCCCGGGCACGAGCCTGCCCATATATGCCTGCGAGACTCGAGGACTGGGATCCTTTTCTCCGGTGACCACGTGTTGCCCCGCATCTCCCCGGTGATCATGTGGGACGAAGACCTCGGCGACCCTCTCGGCAGCTATCTGGCATCTCTCCAAAAGCTCCTCGGTATGAATCCCGGCATCACCTACCCGGCACATGGCACTCTGATCGACCGCGGCGACGAGAGGGCACGACAGATCCTTCTCCATCACGATCGCCGGCTTCTCGACATGGCCGAGTTGGTCCGATCAGCCGACACCACGGCGTGGGAGGTGATGCTCAAGTCCTTCCGCCCCAATCTGACCCCGTTAGAAGCGAGGCTGGCTTTCTTGGAGACCGTCTCCCACCTCGAGCATCTGAGGTTGACGGGGAGACTCCAGACCGACCAGCGCGACGGGACCGTGGTCTTCCGCCGCTGAGGGTTTCTCGCTTCAACTCGACGGGTAAATCAGGTCAACGACAACGGAGGAATGCATGCCCGTACACCGCGGCAAGGACGGCAAGGGCCCCTTCTACTAGTGGGGCGACTCAGGCAAGAAGTACCACTATCAGGCCGGGGAGAAGAGGAGCCGAGAGTCCGCCAAGCAAAAGGCAACGAAGCAGGGTCAGGCGGCCAGGGCCTCTGGCTACAAGGGCTGAGCATTTTCTCCCCCTGAAGGGGGGAGTACCGGCGGAGCCGGGGAGGGGGGAGATTCATCCCTCGAGCAGGTGGACGCCGTAAGCAACCACGAAACCGACAACCGTCAAGACGCCTACGGGCCTGCCCGCGTGCTCGTATGCCTCGGGCATCATCGACATGGCGAGCATAGTGAGCACCGCGCCGCCAGAGAAGGCGTAGACGAACGAGATGACGTCGGTCGACGCGCCATCGAGGAGCAGATAGCCGGCCGCAGCGGCGAGGCCACAAGCCAGGACTACGGCTCCCCAGATCTCCAGAACCAACGAGCGCCTCCAGCCACCTTCGATCAGAGTCGTCGTCGCGGCGATCCCCTCCGGAAGGTTGGAGATGAAGACCGCCACCAACATCGCGACACCGATCTCGTTGGTCTGGAGCAGCGTCAGGCCGAGCACCGCGGTCTCCGGCACCCCGTCCAGCAGTGCACCGAGGAGGATCGACAGACCGGCTCCCTCTTCCGCGTTCGGCATCACGTTGCCCTGACGTCGTCGCTGGAATCGCCCGATGAGCATGTCGCCGAGGGTGAAGGCCGCTGCTCCGGCGAAAATGCCAAGGACGACCGCCCAGGGGCCGCCGCCAACCTCGGTCGCCTCGCCTATCAGTTCGTACGCAACGGCGCTGAGCAGGACACCGGCCCCGAAGGCCATGATCAGGCCCAAGGTTCGGCGGTGTGGTGGGCGGCCCAACGCCACCAGGGCGCCGATCAGAAGCGAACTGGCCGCAAACAGACCCCAGAGAAATGCCTCGGTCACGTCAGTTGGCGCTCAGCACTGATTCGACCGCAAACTCACCCTCGGAGTACAGAACCTCCCCGGCTCGAGCTGCCGCCTTCAGGTCGTCCTCCGCCTGTCGGACCTGCTCGATCGACTCCAGGCCGGCCGAGACCGACACCGAATCCACCTCGGCCCGCATCGAGACCTTGGCATCCGACTTGGCCTTCCGCACCGCGGAAAGGACCGCACCGGTCTCAATCAGGACCGCAGGGTCCCCGGAATGAGGCGCAAGTTCCTCGACACTGGGCCAGCCTGCCCGATGAACCGACCCGTCTCTCCACCAGGACCAGACCTCCTCGGTCACAAAGGGCAAGAAGGGGGCAAAGAGTCGCACATACACCCCCAGCGCCAATTGCAGCGCGGCATGAGCCGATGCGCCCTCGCTCCCACCCTCGTACGCCCGCCCCTTGACCAGCTCGAGATAGTCGTCGGTCCAGGTCCAGAACGACCGCTCGACGATCTCGAGGGCACGGGCATAATCGAACGCTTCGAACGCGTCGGTCGCCCGCTCTACCACCTTGGCAAGGGCGGCCAGCATCGAGCGATCGAGTGGCGCCGATATGGCCGACGGCTCCACATCTTCGGCGAACCCCAGGGCGAAGCGTGACGCGTTCAGGATCTTCGTGGCGAGACGCCTCCCGATCTTCATGACACCGTGGTCGACGGCGGTGTCGGTGCCGGGACGGCCGTTGCAGGACCAGTAACGGACCGCCTCCGCACCGTGCTCTTCGATCAGGTCGTGGGGTGTGATCACGTTTCCCTTGGACTTGGACATCTTCTTTCTGTCCGGGTCGAGCACCCAGCCATTGATCGTGGCGTGGGCCCATGGCAGGGCATCGTGCTCATAATGCGAGCGGACGATGGTGGAGAAGAGCCACGTGCGGATGATCTCAGGGCCCTGGGGCCGAAGATCCATCGGGAAGACTCTCGAGAAGAGGTCGGGATCGTCCTCCCAGTGCCCGGCGATCTGGGGGGTGAGAGACGACGTGGCCCAGGTGTCCATGATGTCCGGATCCCCCACAAAACCTCCTGATTGGCCCCTCTGCCCCTCATCGAAGCCGGGGGCGGTGGCCGAAGTGGGGTCCATGGGCAGTGACGCCTCGTCAGGGAGAATCGGGTGGTCGTGGTCGACCGCCCCGTCGGCACTCACCGGGTACCAGACCGGGATGGCTACGCCGAAGAACCGCTGCCTCGAGATAAGCCAGTCCCCGGTCAACCCGTTGACCCAGTGCTCGTAACGAACCTGCATGAAGTCCGGCACCCAATCCAGCTCGGAGCCGCGTTTCAGGAACTGCGAGCGCAGCTCTTGGTCCCGGCCACCGTTGCGGATGTACCACTGCCGGCTGGAGACGATCTCGAGAGGGCGGTCGCCGTTCTCGTAGAACTTGACTGGATGGGTGATTGGACGCGGCGGACCATCGAGATCGGCCGACTCGGCGAGGAGCTCCTCCATCCGCTTCTGGGCCTGATTGGGGTAGAGCCCGGCGATCTGCCGGTAAGCCTCACGACCCGACTCGGAGTCGATCCACTCCGGCACCTCTTGAAGGAGACGGCCCGTCTGCTGGATCAGGGCGCGGGTGGGCAAATCGAGCTCCCGCCACCACGTCACGTCGGTGGTGTCGCCCCATGTGCAGATCATGGCGATGCCACTCCCCTTCTCCGGGTCCGCCAGATGATGCGACACGATCGGAAGCTCGACCTGGAAGAGCGGGGAGCTAACGGTCGTTCCGAAAAGCGCCTGGTAGCGCTCGTCCTCGGGGTGAGCGACCAGGGCGACGCAGGCGGCGATCAGCTCGGGTCGCGTGGTCTCGATGTAGAGCGGGGAACCGTCCGGTTTCCGGAACGCCACCCGGTAGAAGGCGGCGGGACGTTCCCTGTCTTCCAGCTCGGCTTGGGCGATCGCCGACTTGAAATCGATATCCCAGAGCACCGGTGCCTCCTGGGAGTAGGCCTCACCCCGGGCCAGGTGGTGAAGGAATGCCTTCTGGCTGGTGCGCTGGCTATGGGGATCGATGGTGGCATAGCTCTGAGTCCAGTCGACGGACAACCCGAGCGTTCGCCAGAGGTCTTCGAAGACCTTCTCGTCCTCGGCGGTAAGACCGTGGCACAGCTCTATGAAGTTCCGTCTGCTGATCGAGAGCGGCGGATCGGATGGCTCATCAGGCGGGGTGAAGTCAGGGTCGTAGGGCAGGGTCGGGTCGCAACGCACCCCGTAGAAGTTCTGCACCCGCCGCTCGGTAGGGAGGCCATTGTCGTCCCATCCCATCGGGTAGAAGACCTCGTTGCCTTTCATCCGGCGGTACCGGGCATGGGCATCGGTCTGGACGTACCCGAAGACCGATCCCATGTGGAGCGAGCCGGAGACGGTTGGGGGTGGAGTGTCGATCGAAAAGATCTCTGAGCGCCCCTTGGAGTGATCGAATCGATAGGTGCCCTCGGTCTCCCATCGCTCCATCCATTTGGCCTCGAGCCCTTCGAGGGCCGGTTTCTCCGGGATGTTCCTGGTCATCGGGCGGTGAGGGTACCGGCCCAGGATCACGAATCCGCACTGAGAAAGGCGGTCGTAACGCTCCCGGAACCCTGTCGAAGTAGCTTTGTGACGTGAACGAGCCGGTACCCAATGCGGTCTGGCATCGACGGCTGGCGATCGCCGCCGCCGCCCTGATTGCGGCCTTCTATCTCGGCTCGTTGTTCCTTTTCGGGAACACGGGGCCGTGGGGATGGGGCGACCTTCTGGGTTTCTCCCTTTGGATCTCGTTGTTCACCGTGGTCGGCGTGATCATCGCCTTTCATCGACCGGGAAACCGGATCGCGTGGATCTGTCTCGGATTCAGTGGCGTTTGGGCTATTTGGATCTTCCTCGAAGGAGTCCTCGCGTATGAATCCGCTAATCCCGGCTCCTTGAGCCGACCGGACCTGATCGTCGCATTGGCCTATCCGTTGTGGGTCCCAGGAGTAGGTCTGATCGGCTTTCTTCTCTTGTTGTTCCCCGACGGGCACCTTCCCTCGCCTCGCTGGCGGACTGTCGCATGGCTGCTCGGCGGCGACATTGCGCTCCTCACCCTCACCGGTTTCTTCCTTCCGGGAGTGGTCCAGGAGACGGAGTATGTGAACCCGCTGGGCATTGAAGCGTTGGAGACGTTCGATCAAGGGATACCCGGTTTCACCCTTGTGGTGATCCTCGTCTTGTGCATCGCGGCTGCGGCCGTCTCCGTTGTCATCCGCTATCGAACGGCGGTCGGGACCGAGCGCCTGCAACTCAAATGGATGATGGCGGCAGGTGTGGTGGCCGCAGGCGCCTATGCCCTCCTGTTCATATGGGACGACTTCAACATCCAACTCGTGTGGGCACTGATCCCGTTCGCCATCGGGATGTCCATGCACCGGCACCACCTATATGAGATCGACCGACTGATCAGCCGGACCATCGTCTACGCGGTCGTGGTCGGGGCCTTGGCAATCGTGTTCGCCTCGGTCATCTTCGTCCTTCAGGAGGTGTCGCCGTTCCAGGAAGATTTGGCGGTGGCTGCATCGACTCTGGCGGCGGCCGCGGCTTTCAGCCCGGTTCGAAACAGGGTTCAGAAGCGGGTGGACCGCCGATTCAACCGGTCCCGCTACGACGCCGAGCGAGTCTCCGTCGAGTTCGCCAACGGTCTGCGCGACGAGACCGACTCCGGCCAGATCGTGGACGGCTGGGCGGGCGTGGTGACCCGGACCATGCAGCCCACGAGCATGGGCATCTGGCTGAAGCCAGACTGAGAGTTGTCATCTCCTGTCAGACGCGTATGCTCGTGGACGAAATGAACCGGCTCTTCGCCCACGGCCATCATCACCATCACCCTTCATGGGTCGGATGACGATGGGCTGAGGCCGAGAAGCCACCAACGCAAACGCCGACCCAAGCGGTCGGCGTTTCTCGTTTACGAGGGCGATATCCCGGCCGCACGGCGGGAAGGAACCCCGACATGAGCACCGAGCCGACGATCCACCTGGCCCTCCCCAAGGGGCGAATGGAGACAGGTGTCTTCAACCTGCTCTCCGCCGCCGGCATCGAGCTGCACGTCGGACAACGGGGTTACCGACCGGTGCTCTCCGAGCCCGGGTTCGAGGTGAAGCTCCTCAAACCACAGAACATCGTCGAGATGCTGGCGGTCGGGACCCGCGACATCGGTTTCGCCGGCGCCGACTGGGTGGCGGAGCAGCAAGCTGATTTGGTCGAGCTGCTCGACACCGGTCTCGACCCGGTTCGCATCGTGGCCGCCGCCTCGGAGAGCCTGCTCGATGAGAGCGGCAATCTCCCGAATCGAAGACTCGTCGTGGCCAGTGAGTACGAGCGACTCACCCGGTCATGGATCGCCGATCGACAACTCGATGCCTCGTTTTTGCGCTCATACGGGGCAACGGAGGTCTTCCCGCCCGAGGACGCCGACGTCATCGTCGACAACACCGCCACCGGGGAGACCCTGGCCGCCAACGGGTTGGCCGTGGTCGATGAGCTGATGCCGTCTTCGACTCGCTTCTACGCGAGTCAGGGCGCCGTCGCCGACCCCGACAAGAAGAGCGCGATCGACGGGCTGGTGTTGAGCCTGCGCTCGGTGCTCGACGCGCGGAAGAGAGTCATGCTCGAGCTCAACGTGTCGCTCACTGACCTCGACGCCGTCATCGACGCATTGCCCGCCATGCGCGAGCCCACCGTGGCCACACTCCATGGTGGTGCCGGCATGGCGGTAAAGGCGGCCGTGCCCCGAAACGAGCTCCCCCGCCTGATCCCCCGGTTGAGGCAACTCGGCGCCACTGACATCGCAGTCTCGAAGCTGGAGCAAATCGTCCCATGAGCTCACCCGCTACCTATCTCCCGCCGGGCTTCGCCGTGCCCATCGATCTCGACCTCTCCAAGAACGAGGGGCGAAGCCGGGCTGAAGAGCTACTCGACGCGATAGACGACCCGCGGCGATTGGTCGGCCGTTACCCGGACACATCTCCCCTTCGCGCCCGGCTTGCCGCCCTGCACGAGGTATCCGAGGATCGCGTTCTGGTGACAGCCGGGGGCGATGATGCCCTTTCCCGTTGTTTTCTCGCCCGAGTCTCCGAGGGCGGCGAGGTGGTCAGCACCTATCCCACATTCGAGATGATTCCGCGCTACTCCGAGCAACGAGGGGCGAGGTTGTCGGAAGTGCCCTGGTGGACCGGCCCGTTCCCTGTGGATGAGGTATTGGCGGCTATCGGGGACGACACCGATGTCGTCTTCATCGTCTCGCCCAACAACCCGACGGGTGGTGTGGCGACCGAGATCGACCTCCTCAAGGTGGCCGGTGAAGCGCGATTGCTCGTTCTCGACGCCGCATATGTGGAGTTCGCCGAGTCCGACCCGACGCCCGCACTGCTCGAGCTGGACAACGTGGTCGTGACCCGGACCATGTCGAAGGCTTACGGGCTCGCTGGTCTCAGGGTCGGGTATCTGCTGGGGTCCCCGGAGCTCGTCGCGGCCATCGGGGCCTTCGGCAACCCGTACCCGGTCTCTGCACTCTCTGCCGCCCTGGCCGAGACCCGGCTGGACCGTCCCCTCTTGGAGCTGACGACATTCGTCGACGAAGTGAAGAGGGAACGGGTCGTCCTGACCGGCACCCTGACCGGTGTCGGCGCTCGCCCGCTCCCATCCGAGGGGAATTTCGTCCTCGCCGAATGCGACGACGCCGACTGGGTGGTATCTGCTGCTGCCTCACTTGGCGTCGGATTGCGCCGATTCCCGAGCCGGCCCGGGCTCGAGTCGGCGGTCAGGATCACCGTCCCCGGCGACGCCGAGGATTTCGACCGGCTGGTGACGACCCTCGGCTCGGTGTTCGACCCGCAGGCGATCATCTTCGATCTCGATGGGGTGATCGCCGATGTCAGCGGCTCCCAGATCCACGCCATCATCGAGACGGCCCGTAGCTTCGGTGTAGAAATCGCGCCCTCTGACATCGAAGCGGCCAAGACCGATGGCAACAGCAACGACGACTGGGAGCTGACCCGACGTTGTGTCTCGATCGGGGCGTGGACGCCCCGATCGAGGTGGTGACTGAGCGGTTCGAGAGCCTCTATCAAGGGAGTGGATCCGAGCCCGGGCTCAAGCTGGCGGAGACATCGCTGGTTGATACCGGGACCTGGCAACGGTGGGCCGCTAGGAGGCATCTAGGCATCGTCACCGGGCGCCCTCGCTCCGATGCGGTCGAGTTCCTCGAGCGTTTCGGCCTCACCGAAGGGCTCGCTGCCCTGGTGACACGGGAGGATGCCCCGCTCAAACCTGACCCGGCGCCGGTGCTGAAGGCTCTCGAGATCATGGGAGTGAACCGGGCCTGGATGCTCGGGGATACGCCCGACGATCTGGCGGCGGCACGGGGAGCCGGAGTTGTGCCCATCGGGGTCATCGCACCGGGCGACGACCCAACACGAGCCAGGGAACGCCTGCGGCCCGCGGCCCGAATTCTCGACAAGACGATCGACCTGGAGGAGATGCTGCCATGACACGACGATCAGAGATCCAACGTGAAACCACCGAGGTCACCATTCGTGGCCACCTCGACATCGACGGGACCGGTGCCTCAGACATCAAGACGGGACTTGGCTTTCTCGACCACATGCTGGCGGCCCTGGCAAAGCACGGGCGATTCGATCTGACCCTCACCGCCACCGGCGATACCGACGTGGACGACCACCACACAGTCGAGGACTGCGGCATCGTCCTCGGGCGCGCCTTCGACGAGGCACTCGGGGATCGCACCGGCATCGCCCGTTTCGGATATGGCTATGCCCCACTCGACGAGTCGCTGAGCCGGGCGGTCGTCGACCTCTCCGGACGCCCCTGGCCCGAGGTGTCGATCGATTTCACCCGGGAAACCATCGGCGACGTTGCCACCGAGAACATCATCCACTTCCTCAGGTCATTCGCCATCGAGGGTCGGATGGCGCTTCACGTCGACCTGTTGCGCGGAGACAACGACCACCACAAGGCCGAGTCGGCGTTCAAGGCACTGGCGGTCGCCCTTCGAGCAGCGGTGGCCGCCGACGGCGACAGTGTGCCCAGCACCAAGGGAACGCTGACTTGAGACTGGTGACCATCGTCCCCACCGGGACGGCCAACACCGCTTCTGTCGTCGCTGCGCTGACCCGCCTCGGGGCGGCGGTCGAAGAGGCGGCTTCGGCCGGCGACGTCGAGTCCTCTCCGGGCGTGGTCCTCCCCGGGGTGGGCGCCTTCGGGTCCGCCATGGGCAGGATCGACTCCCTGGGTCTCGCCGCCGCGATTCGGGGAAGGATCGAAGTCAATCGACCCACCCTTGCAGTGTGCGTCGGGATGCAACTCCTCAGCCGGCACAGCGAGGAGAGCCCGGGAGCCACCGGGCTGAAGGTGCTCGAAGAGACGGTGGGCCGTTTTGGTGACGGAGTGACGGTGCCCCAGATGGGTTGGAACCGCGTCGAGCCCGGCCCCGGATCCCGGTTTGTCGAGTCGGGCTGGGCCTACTTCGCCAACTCTTATCGGATCGACCGGCTCCCCGAGGGATGGGTTGGCAGCAGCACCGACCACGGTGGCGAGTTCGTCTCCGCACTGGAGAAAGGTGATGTCCTCGCCTGTCAGTTCCACCCCGAGCTCTCCGGTGAATGGGGCGCCCGCCTCCTCGACCGCTGGCTCCAAAGAGTGGAGACGGCGGCATGACTCTGGCATCACGCGTCATTCCGTGTCTCGACATCAAAGACGGGCGTGTCGTCAAGGGGATCAAGTTCCAGGGTTTGCGGGACGCAGGCGATCCGGTCGAATGCGCCGGCCTGTACGAGCGCCAGGGCGCCGATGAGATCGTGCTCCTGGATGTGTCGGCCACGCCCGAGGGCAGGGGCCACGCGCTGGAAACGGTGCAGGCAGTCCGCTCCGTGCTCTCCGTCCCCCTGGCGGTCGGCGGAGGGGTGAAATCGCCCGACGATGCCGGCCGTCTGCTCGAGGCTGGCGCCGACAAGGTTGGGGTCAACACAGCTGCCGTGTCACGGCCCGGGCTCATCGGTGAGATTGCGGAGAGATTCGGGACCCAGTGCACTGTGCTGGCCGTCGACGCCGCCGCCGGCGAAGCGGGCTGGGAAGTGGTGGTGGAGAGCGGCAGGAAGAGGACCGGGCTCGATGTCGTCGAGTGGTGCCGAAAGGCGGTGGCGATCGGTGCCGGCGAGATCCTCCTCACGAGTTGGGACCGCGATGGGACCAGATCGGGCTACGACCTCGACCTGATCACGTCGGTCTCGTCTGTGGTGACCGTCCCCGTGATCGCCTCGGGTGGCGCCGACCGGCCGGGCCATCTGGTCGCGGCGATCGAGGCAGGAGCCTCGGCTGCACTGATCGCCTCGATCCTTCATGACGGCGACACGACGGTGGGAGAACTGAAAGCGGCGTTGCGTGAGGCCGGGATAGTGGTGCGGCCGTGATCATCCCATCCATCGATATATCCGGCGGCCAGGCGGTCCAACTGGTGGGTGGCGAGACGCCGGCCATCGAGGCCGGTGACCCACTCCCCATCCTGGAGCGCTTCGGCCTAGTCGGCGAGGTCGCGGTGGTCGATATCGATGCCGCTCGTGGCGAAGGCGACAACGCTGAGCAGATCACCGAGCTGTGCCGCCGGGGCCGTATCCGGGTAGGGGGCGGGATTCGGGACCTGGCCGCGGCCAGGCGATGGCTGGACCTGGGCGCTGAGAAGATCGTGATCGGGACCGCGGCAACACCGGACCTGCTCGGCGAGCTGCCCCGCGACCGTGTGGTCGTCGCGCTCGACTCGCGAGATGGCGAGGTGTTGATCCATGGATGGCGACAGGGGACGGGGACCGGCGTGTTGGAGCGAGTCCAGCAACTGAGGGGGCTCTGCGGTGGGTTCCTGATCACCTTTGTCGAGCGGGAAGGCCAGCTGGCCGGGACCGACATCGATCGGGCCGCGACGGTGATCCAGGCTGCGTCACCGGCGAGAGTCACAATCGCAGGAGGCATCACCACCCCCGAGGAGGTGGCCGAGCTCGACCGGATGGGCGCCGACGCGCAGGTGGGCATGGCCCTGTATGGCGGGCAGCTCACCCTGGCTGGATCACTCGCCGCAATGATGCATTCCGACCGCCCCGACGGCCTATGGCCAACAGTCGTGGTCGACGAGCTGGGGACCGCCCTGGGGCTCGTCTATTCCAGTTCGGAGAGCCTGGACCGGGCGTTGGAGAAGCGGCAGGGCATCTATCACAGCCGCACACGCGGCATCTGGGTCAAGGGTGAGACGTCAGGCGCCACCCAGGACCTCCTGGCGGTTGACATCGACTGTGATCGGGACACGCTGCGCTTCACCGTCAGGCAGAGCGAGCCAGGGTTCTGCCACACCAGCGACCGATCCTGTTGGGGTGAGGACTACGGCGTGGGGCGGCTGGCGAGACGTCTCGGGCAAATCGCCCTCTCCGATGACTCCGAATCGAACACACGAAAGCTCTTCGACGATCCAGACCTGCTCGCAGACAAGTTGAATGAAGAGGCTGCGGAGTTGGGAGCGGCTCAAACCACGGAAGGTGTGATCCACGAGGCCGCCGACCTCCTCTATTTCCTCCTGGTGAGGGCTCGTGCCGCAGGTGTGGGTCTCGATGAAGTGGCCAGGGAGCTCGACCGGCGGGAGCGCCGAGCCACCCGTCGGCCGATGACGACGAAGGAGAGTCTGCCATGAGATCGCTGCCCCGCACCGAGGTCCTGCCTGCTGTTGTTCGCCGCCCTGCCGACTTCGATACAGGGGATCTCATCGGCGAGATCATCGAGGACGTGCGTGCGGTCGGTGAGCCTGCGATTCGCCGGTTTTCCGAGCACTTCGGCGACCTGGCCCCGGGTGATCAGATCGCTCACGACCGGGCAGACCTCAAGAAGGCACTCGATCGGATTGGCCCCGACGAGCGCCGGACTTTGGAGAGCGTCGCTGCGCGGATCAGGCATTTCGCCGAGGCTCAGCGGGAGGCCCTTGTAGACGTCGACGTCGAGGTGGCTGGAGGCCGGGCCGGGCATCGCTGGGTACCGGTGTCATCGGTGGGCGCCTATGCGCCGGGAGGGCGATATCCCCTGCCCTCCTCGGTCCTGATGACTGTGATACCGGCATGGGTCGCAGGAGTGAAGACGGTCTGGGTCGCCTCACCACGCCCGACCGACGTCACCCTGGCCGCAGCCGCCGTCGCCGGGGCCGACGGCCTGCTCGCGATCGGTGGCGCCCAGGCCATCGCCAGCCTGGCCTTTGGCGTTCTGTCTCCTGCCTGTGATCTCATCGTGGGCCCGGGGAACAAGTATGTAACAGCCGCGAAGAGGGCGCTCTTTGGTGAGGTTGGGATAGATGGCCTTGCCGGCCCGAGCGAGATCCTGGTCGTCGCCGACGACCGGGCCGACCCCGCGTTGGTCGCCGCCGACCTGCTTGCCCAGGCGGAGCACGACATCGACGCCCTGCCACTCCTGGTGACGACCAGCTTGCGTCTGGCCAATGACGTGGATCACCAGATCGAGCTTCAGCTTGCCGACCTGCCAACCTCGTCGGTTGCCCGGCAAGCACTGACCAATGGCTTCTCCCTCGTGGTCGGTTCGTTGGATGAAGCAGTGTCCGCTGCCGAGCTGGTGGCGCCAGAGCATCTGGCCCTGCACGTCGAGCAGCCGGAGGATCTGTTGGGGAAGCTCACGTCTTACGGCTCGGTGTTCCTCGGTGGGCGGAGCGCCGAAGCGTTCGCCGACTATGGAGTCGGCCCCAACCACGTTCTCCCCACTGCGGGCGGGGCCAGGTACCAGTCCGGGCTCTCGGTGATGACATTCCTCAAGGCTCCGACCTGGTCACGGCTCGACGACCCAGCGGAGTTGATCGAGGACACGGTCCTCCTCGCCCGCCTCGAGGGTCTCGAGGGTCATGCGCGCGCCGCGATGATCCGTGTCGAGCCGTAGTGCCATCTGCCTAGGGTGGGACGCCCGACGAAAGGAGAGCACTTGCCGGGCGAATTGGCCTTTGTCGAGTTTGGTGTCGAGGACGTAGAGAAGGGGCGAGTCTTCTACGAGAGCTTGTTCGGGTGGAAGTTCGAGCACGGGCCGACAGGCCAGGGATATGTGGTCTCACTCCCCAACGTCGGCGGAGGGATTCACGGCGAGGACCAGGGCGCCGCCCCCTATCTCTTCTTCAGGGTCGACGACATCGACGCCGCCGCCGAGCAGGTCCGGGAGCTGGGCGGATCTATTGACGATGTCGACGTCGAAGGAGACGCAGAGTCGATCGCGCGCTTCGGCCGGTTCAGGCTGTGCAAGGACGACCAGGGCTCACCATTCGGCCTGCATCAGGCTCCTCTGCCCATGTAGGTCACATGTTCCGTCGGTATTGCCCGCCGACCTCGTAGAGGGCCTTGCTCATCTGCCCCAAGGAGGCCACCTTGGCCGTCTCCATGAGCTGGGCAAAGATGTTCCCCCGCGAGACGGCGGTCTTCTGCAGCTCTTCGAGGGCCGTCGGTCCGGCGTCTCGGTTCCGGTCCTGGAAGGAGCGCACATTTGCGATCTGGCGGTCCTTGTCCTCGGTCGTTGACCTGATCAATGCCTGGGGGATGACGAACGGAGATCCCTCCTTCGAAATGAAGGTGTTGACCCCGACCACCGGGTAGACGCCGGCCTCCTTCTGCTGCTCGTAATAGAGCGACTCCTCCTGGATCTTGGTGCGCTGGTACTGCCGCTCCATCGCCCCCAGAACTCCCCCGCGGCTGTTGATCCGGTCGAACTCGGCGAGCACCGCCTCCTCGACCAGATCGGTGAGCTCCTCGATGATGAAGCTGCCCTGAAGCGGGTTCTGGTTCTTGGCCAGCCCCAGCTCCTGATTGATGATCAGTTGGATGGCGAGGGCTCGGCGCACCGACTCCTCTGTCGGAGTGGTGATCGCCTCGTCGTAGGCATTGGTGTGGAGGCTGTTGGTGTTGTCGTAGATGGCATACAACGCCTGCAGCGTGGTCCTGATGTCATTGAACGAGATCTCCTGGGCATGGAGAGACCGTCCCGAGGTCTGCACGTGGTACTTCAGCTTCTGAGATCGTTCGTTGCCCCGGTAGCGGTGCTTGATCGCCTTGGCCCAGATGCGACGGGCGACACGCCCGATCACGGCGTACTCGGCGTCGATGCCGTTGGAGAAGAAGAAGGAGAGGTTGGGGGCGAAGTCGTCGATGTCCATGCCCCGGGCGAGGTAGTTCTCGACGTATGTGAACCCATTTGCCAGTGTGAAGGCGAGCTGGGTGATCGGGTTGGCCCCGGCCTCGGCCATGTGATACCCGCTGATCGACACCGAGTAGAAGTTTCGGACGTCGTTGTCGACGAACCATTGCTGGATGTCCCCCATCATGCCGAGAGCGAATTCGGTGGAGAAGATGCAGGTGTTCTGGGCCTGATCTTCCTTGAGGATGTCGGCCTGCACGGTGCCCCGCACCCGGGAAACCGTCTCGGCCTTGATCCGCTCGTAGACATCCGCCGGGAGCACCTGATCCCCCGTCACTCCGAGGAGCCGGAGCCCGAGCCCGTCGTGACCCTCCGGAAGGTCCCCGGCATAGACGGGTCTGGGGCGGTCGCCGTAGATCTCGTCGATCCGGGCCTCCACTTCCTCCCACAGGTCATTGTCGGTGATGTGGCTCTCACACGCCTGATCGACAGCCGCATTCATGTAAAAGGCGAGGATCATCGGGGCGGGACCGTTGATGGTCATCGAAACCGAGGTGGTGGGGTCGGACAGATCGAAGCCGGAATAGAGCTTCTTGGCGTCGTCGAGGGTGGCTATCGAGACCCCGGAGTTGCCCACTTTGCCGTAGATGTCGGGCCGCTCGTGGGGATCCTCTCCGTATAGCGTCACCGAGTCGAATGCAGTCGAGAGCCGCTTCGCCGGCATGCCCGCCGCCAGATAATGGAACCGGCGGTTGGTCTGCTCCGGGGGGCCCTCCCCGGCGAACATCCGCGCCGGGTCCTCTTCTGCTCGCTTGAAAGGGAAGACGCCTGCGGTGTAGGGAAACTCACCCGGGACGTTCTCCTGCAGCAGCCATCGGAGACGGTCACCCCACGATCTGTAGCGGGGCAGCGCCACCTTCGGCACGAGAGTGTGGCTCAATGTCTCCTCATGGAGCGGGACCCTGATCTCACGACCCCTGACGTGGTAGATGTACTCGGTCCCCGAGTACTCGGCGATCATCGCCTCCCAGCGCTCGAGAGACCTGCCGTTCTCAGGATCGAGTGACTCCTCGACCTCGCTGACCAGATCCTCCACATTGGCGCCCCGTTCGCGGGCTCCCTCGAGTCGGTACAGAGTCTCTGCGACATCCGACTGCGCGGCAGCCCAGGTGTCGTATTCGCGGTTCGCCTCAACTATCTCGGCCAGATAACGGGTCCGTTCCGGGGGAACGACGTGCTGTTTGGCCTCGTCGCTCAGAGGGAGATCGAGGTTCGACTCGAGAATGAGGCCGTGACCGGCCAGCTCTTCGAGAAGGGCCTGGTAGAAGCGGTTCGTTCCAGGGTCGTTGAAATCCGAGGCGACGGTCAGGTGGACCGGGAGCACATCGTCATCGGCGGTAAAGGCCAGGCGGTTCCGCTTGTACTGCTTGCGGACGTCCCGGAGCGCGTCCCGGGCCCCTTCCTTGTCTGCCTTGTTGATCGCGACCAGGTCGGCGAAGTCGAGCATGTCGATCTTCTCCAACTGGGTGGCGGCCCCGTACTCGGGGGTCATGACGTAAATCGACATGTCCGAGTAGTCGACGATCTCCGTATCGGACTGCCCGATCCCGGACGTCTCCAACAGCACGAGGTCGAACCCGGCGGCCTTGACCACTTCGATGGCGCGCTGGACATGCGGCGAAAGGGCGAGGTTGGCCTGACGGGTGGCCAGCGACCGCATGTACGCCCTGCGGGTGGGGAAGGGAATTCAGCCGGATCCGGTCACCCAGCAGGGCGCCTCCCGACCGACGCTTCGACGGGTCCACCGAGATCACCGCAACCTCGAGATCCTCGAAGTCGAGGAGGAACCGACGCAGCAGCTCGTCGACGAGGCTCGACTTACCCGAGCCGCCGGTGCCGGTGATCCCCACGACCGGGGCTGAGGATGTTGCGGCCCGGGCCTCGATCTGCTCGAAGACGTCCTGGTATTTCTCGGGAAAGTTCTCCGCTGCCGAGATGAGAGTGGCCACCATTCGGGTGTTACCGGCTCCGAGGTCGTCGAGATCGAAGTCCTCATCCAACTCTCCGGTGGCGAAGTCGGATCGGGCCAGCATGTCGCTGACCATCCCCTGCATGCCCATCTCACGCCCATCGTCAGGCGAGTAGACCCGGGTGATCCCGGATGCGGCCAGCTCCTCCCCCTCATGCGGAAGGATCGTTCCGCCGCCCCCACCGAAGATTCGGATGTGCCCGGCGTCCCGTTCCACGAGCAGGTCGCGCAGATAGCGGTAGAACTCCATGTGACCACCCTGATAGGAGGTCACCGCGATGGCGTGGGCGTCCTCCTCGACGGCCGTCTCCACGATGTCGAGGCCTGTCCGGTTGTGACCGAGATGAATGACTTCGGCGCCTGAGGCCTGAAGAATGCGGCGAAAGATGTTGATGGAGGCGTCGTGGCCATCGAACAACGTGGTGGCGGTCACGAAGCGGACCTTGTTGGCCAGATTTGGCCTGTCGAGGGAGGCCTCCGTCATTCATCCCTTCCGCTGACTAGTTCAAACTGTACCCAGGATTTGGGCGTTCTCTCCCCTGTTCCCCCTCATGCAAACGAGTAGATTGACGTCGGGATGTTTTACACGGGGCGGCTAAAAGCACAAAGACTCGAGCCGACCGCGGTCACGATCGAGGTCGCTGAGGGCAGATTCCGCGTGGTCGCCGGGAAACGGCAGCTCGGTTCTTGGCCCATGGACACTCTCGAGATCCACCGGACGTCGGTTTATCGCTTTGCCTTCGACATCGAAGGGGACACCTTCGAGTTCTTCCCGGAGGACCCTTCGGCCTTCGCGAATGCAGCCGGGGCAATCATCGATCTGACCGAAACCAAGGGCCGTTTCGGGCTCAAGGCGCGAATCCAGGACGCAAGCAGCGCCTGAACCTGGATTTCGCTGTAAGAATTGAGGGATGGTCCCCCGTCTTCTGATACGTGGAGTCACCGCCGGCGCCGTGATACTCGGTGCCGAAGTCCTGTATGCGGCGCTCCAACCTGCTCCCCGTCAGGCCGAGTTCGATCCCTCCGATGTCTTCGGTGACCCGAGCCATCCACCATTGCGAATAGCTGTGTTGGGAGATTCCTCGGTGACCGCTCCGGGTGTGGCCGGACCGGAGGAGATCTGGGTCAGCATCATCAGCCAGAGAGCAGCTCAAAATCGCCATGTCACCCTCCGCTCGTACGCGGTGAGCGGGTCACACGCCGACGATCTGCTGCGCGACCAACTCGACCCGGCCATCGCCTTCGATCCCGACATCTTCCTGGTCTCGGTCGGCGCCAACGATGTGATCCATGGAGTTGGCATTCGCGTGTTCGAGAGACGGCTGGACGAGCTCGTGGCCGCGTTGGCCGACACCGGATCACTTGTCATCCTCAGCGGCGTCGGCGACCTCGGAACCATCCCCAGGCTGAAGCCACCTTTGCGCAACCTGATGACACAGCGCTCGGCCCGCTTCGATCGGGCGCACCACCGGGTGGCGGCACGTTTTGGCGCCCATGTGGTCCCGCACAGAAAGGACGACCCGACCATCTGGTACACGGACCGGGACCTCTGGTCGGCCGACAAGTTCCATGTCAGTGCGGTCGGCCATCGGCGCTGGGCGGAGTCGACATGGCGGACTTTCGAGCCCCTGCTCGAACAGCATGGATGACGCCGAGGCACTGCAACGGCTCGCCGCGGGACGAGTGGGCAGGTTCGCCTCGATAACACCGGACGGCCGGCCGCACGTGGTCGTTGTCACATTCACCGTGATCGGACTGAACGTCGTTCACATGATCGACGAGAAGCCGAAGACAACGCACCACCTGCAGCGACTGCAGAACGTGGAGACGTTGCCTGTCGCCTCGCTGCTGGTTGACCACTACGACGAGGACTGGCACCAGCTCTGGTGGGTTCGGGCTGACGGTGAGGTCACAATCGAGAAGGATGGCGGCAATTGGTGGGAAGCCAGGTCACGTCTCAAGGGGAAATACCGGCAATACCGCAATGCCCCACCGAGCGGCCCCGCCATCTTCCTCTCCATCGACCGGCTCAGCCATTGGGAGCACAGCTGATCACGCCTTCTTCCATCGCCAGCCAGCCAACCCGGACGTCATGCTCCTCGACCGGCACCGCGTCTACCAGCCGCGGTGCAGGCGCGATCCCGATCGCGGCGGCGTCGCCACGGGCCGCTGAGAGGATCCTGTCGTAGTGCCCTGCCCCGTTCCCGAGCCGGCCACCGCTGGGGTCGAAGGCAAGACCGGGGACGAGGAAGACATCGATCTCAGAGATAGGGATGACCGGCCCCGAATCGCTGGGCTGCTCCATCCCGAAGTGATGGGTTTCACGAGGGACGGCGAGATCCCTGAACGTGACCGAGCGATCGACCTCGACCCGAGGCAGCACCCATCGCCAACCCGGGAGCATGTCGAACAGGGGGCGAAGGTCCACCTCGCCCTCCATCGGAAGGAAGGCCGAGATGGTCCCGGGGAGACTGGGAGACAGCCAGGCGAACAAACCGGCGACGATCCGCCGGCTCATCTGCGTCGGGATGGGACCTACTTCTCGCATCCGAGTCCGAAGAGATGCCTTTTCCATGATGGGTCAGGGTAAGAGACCGATCGGTACTCTCCCTTTATGCGGTTGTTCATCGACGTGCCCAGGACGATCATCACCGTGGTCGCCGGAGTGACCGCCACCATCGTCGCAGTCGCTCTCATCGCGGTCATGGTCGTAGTCAACGACAGCTCGCCAATGATCGAAAAGATCATCAGGGGGTGGAGCCGCGTGTGGCTCGCCGTCTCTGGGACCAAGCTCGAGATCGAGGGGGCCGAGAACATCGATCCGAATCGGTCCTACGTCGTCGTTGCCAACCATCTGTCGGCGCTCGACATCATGGCGTGCCTCCTCGCGGTGCCCCTGCCGATCCGTTTCCTCGCCAAGAAGGAGCTGTTCCGGGTCCCGGTGCTGGCACAAGGGATGAGAATGGTGGGGATAATCGAAGTCGACCGCCAAGCCAGAGGTGCGGTGCACTCCGAGGTGAATCGTCAGTCGCGAGAGCTCATCGAGAAGGGTCGAAGCCTGATCATCTACGCCGAGGGCACCAGGCCCCGCAACGGGGTGATGAAGCCGTTCAAGAAGGGCGCCTTCACGATGGCGATCAGCTCGGGGCTGCCGATCCTCCCACTGTCGATACATGGGTCGTACGAGGCCTGGCCCCCGGGCAAGCCGTTGGTGAGGGGCGGGGTGATCACAGTCGTCCTCGACAAGCCGGTCGAGACCGAGGGTATGACGGCTTCGGACACGGGCTACCTGCGCGACCAGGTCCGCGAGGTGATCGCGGGCCGGGTGGAGGCCTTGGGCGGCGCCGTCGGCCAGTAGGGGAACCTCGGCTGGCTCTCGAAACGTGACACACTGGGCAAGAACCGGAGTCGGTTCGCCCAAACAGAGAGGCCCGAAGTGGCTAACAAAGACAAGGGCGGCAAGAGCACTAAGAAGGTGGCGGCCAAGGACTTGAAGGAAAAGCGCCAGGCCAAGAAGGACAAGAAGGCTGTTGCCGCGTCGGCCAGCCGCGTGACGCGCTAGACGAGCCTCACCCCGTCAGTACAGGAACATCGGCTTGCCGAGAACGTGTCGCACCTTGGGCAGATAGGTGTCGAGGTCGTAGAGCTCGTCGACATCGACCCGTTTGACGCCTTCCTTGGTGACACCGATGGGGACGTGGGTGTACGTGCCACCCCGCAACGCCACCATGCGGCCATGACTGGTCTCGACCGCCAGATCGGCGGCCATCACCGCGTAGTTGGTGGCCACCATGAGATCGAGAGAGTCGGGCGCCCCCGATCGCATGAGGTAGGCCACTTGCTGGTAGAGCACCGGCTCGCCGGTTCGCTCCTTCAGCAACTCGCCGGTGAGGGCGCCGATGCCACCCAGCTTGCGGTGGCCATACGCGTCTTCCTCCCCCGCCAGCATCATGTTCCCCTCCTGTAGCCGGGCGCCTTCGGAGATAGTCATCATTGCGTAGTTCGATGGGTTCGAGGCTCGATCAGACAAGAGCATGCCGGCGAGCTTCTCGATGTCGAAAGGGACCTCGGAGATGATCGCCCTGTCCACCCCCGACAGATAGGCGGTCACGAGTGAGGTCTCGCCGCTGTACCGGCCGAATAGCTCTACCACCGCTATTCGTTCGTGCGATCCGGCCGCCGTGCGCAGACTGTGGATGAACTGAACCCCGCGTGTCACCGCGGTCGAGAAGCCGATGCAGTAGTCGGTGCCATGGACGTCGTTGTCCATGGTCTTCGGAATGGCGACCACCGGCACCCCCTCCTCGTGGAGACGAAGCCCGTATGACAGGGTGTCGTCGCCCCCGATCGGGATCAGGACGTCGATCTTCTGGTCTTCGAGGACTCCGAGCACGTGGGGAGTGATGTCGACAGTCCCCTCCTCGCCCGATTTGTCGCCGAGGAAGGTAGGAACCTCCTCCGGTCTCATCTTGCCGGGATTGGTCCGAGACGTATGGAGGAAGGTTCCACCGGTGCGATCGATGGTTCGGACCACGCCGGGATCGAGTGGGATCAGCAAGTCAGCGTTCGATTGGGCGTCCTCGGGGTTGAAATGAGCCAACCCGCCCCATCCACGGCGGATCCCCACCACCTGATGTCCCTCTTCGGAGGCCCGGTTCACCACCGCCTTGATGCAGGCGTTGAGTCCGGGCACGTCTCCACCACCAGTCAAGATTCCGATTCGCATGGGGCGGCAGAGTACCGCCGTCGAAAGGGCCGACTACCGCCTCACGTATGCGAGGTACACGGCCCCCGAATCGAACACCCGCTGGTCGACCAGACGCAGGCCAAGCTCTACCCCATCCGGGAAGAACGGCTTCCCCGAGCCGACCACCACAGGCAGGACAACCAGCCGGAACTCGTCGATGAGGTCGAGCAGCGACGCGGCCAGACCGGCCCCGCCCACGTCGAGGGGGCCTTCGGTCTCAGCCTTGAGACGGCTGACCACCGCCGTCGCGTCCCGGCTGCGAACCAGTTCGACACCGGATCGGACGCTCTCCAGCGTGTCGGAGAACACGAAACGCGGCGTGTCGACATAGGCACGTGCGAATTCTGCCTCGACCTCGGGAAGGTCGTCCCGCATCGCGGCTGCGGTCCAGTGCTCGTCCATGGTCTCGAAAAGCCGGCGCCCGTACAAGAACGCGGCTGCCGCCTTGGTTTGTTCATTCCAGTGCCGGTGCACGTCGTCTGCGGGCGGCCCCGAGAACGCGATGCTCCCACTGGAATCCTCGATATAGCCGTCGATTGACACGTTCATTCCATAGATGACCTTGCCCATTCTTCGCTCCTTCGTTTACCCCATCATTGCGCGGGTGACGTAGAAGAACATCATCCCGACCGCCAGAACGCCCCACAAATTCCGGCGGAACACGACGGCGCCGATGACACCACCCAGAGCGGCGGCGAGGGCAGGGGTAACAGCGGGCTCCCCTTCCGGAGCTACCAGCCCGGTGATGGCAATGGCGACGAAAAGGGCAAGGGGGAAGACATCGAGAAATCGACCCAACGCGCCTTCCGGTACCGGACGGGGGCGGAGCAGGAAAGCCACCCTGGTTCCGTAGGTGATTGCCGCCACGGCCAGGACGAGCGTTAGGTCACTCACCGACGAAGACCCCGGCCAGGGACGCCACCACCGCGGCAACGGTGATCTGCCATGCGGTAGGAAGGACAGCAGTGGCGACGATGGAGGCCACCACCGCTGCGCCGGCCACGAGGAGGTCTTTCCGGCTCTTGATCATGGGAGCGGCGAGCCCGAGGAACAGCAATGGGAAGAGGACTCCGATCCCGACCGCTTCGGGATCGATCGAGCCGCCAAACCAGGCGCCGATCGTGGTCCCGACCACCCAACCGGAGTAGAGCATGAGATCTGCGGCCGTCTTGTAGGCCACCAAGTCCTCAACGCCGGCGTCAGCGGCCCGGACGGTGAGACCAAAGGTCTCGTCGACCAGGATGAAGGCCAGCCGAAGCCGCGTGCCCAGGGGCCGGACGCCGATCATGTTGGACAGCGATGCAGACATCGGGATGTGGCGCAACCCGAGACCGGTCGCCGCCAACAGCACCGCGACGGGACCTGACGCGAGGAGTCCGATCATGGCGAACTGCGCCGCCCCGGAAACGATGATCACCGACGAAAAGACGGCGAGCCATGGCGGAAACCCGGCCCGTACTGACAGGACGCCGTAGGCCACGCCGAACCCGGCGACAGCGAGGATGATCAGGACCGAGTCCCGTATTCCCTGGCGAAACGACGGGTTGTCGAGCACGCAGGCACGGTACCGGGCACCTGGCCCGGCTCAGCTCAGGGGAAGGTGCGGGGAACTCGCTGCACGTTGATCCAGCGAAGCTCTGTGAACTCGTCGAGGGCGGCCTGCCCTCCGAATCGCCCGTAACCGCTCCCTTTGACTCCACCGAAGGGGGCCTGGGGCTCGTCGTTCACGGTCTGATCCCCGATGTGGACCATCCCGGTCTCCAGCCGGAGAGCCATGTCGAGGGCCTGGGTGAAGTCACCGGTCAGGATCCCTGCAGACAGGCCGTACTCCGAGTCGTTGGCCACGGCGAGCGCCTCCTCTCGATCACTCACCACCACGATCGGGGCCACCGGACCAAAGGTCTGCTCGCGGAAGAGGAGCATGTCCGGCTTGACGTCCGTAACGACGGTGGGGTGATAGACGAGGTCGTCGTACTGCCCGCCGGTCACCAGGTTGGCTCCGCCGGCAACGGCTGCCTCGACCTGGGCGTGGACTTTTTCCAGCGCTCGCTGGTTGATGAGGGGCCCGATCGCCGTGGCCGGGTTGGTGGGATCACCCATAGGCATCGACTCCGCTCGCTCTTTGAGCTTCTCGGTGAACTCTTTGGCGATGCTCTTCTCGACGATGATCCGCTCGGTAGACATGCAGATCTCGCCCTGATGGAGGAAGGCCCCCCACGCCGCCGCGTCGATTGCGTAGTCGACATCGGCGTCGCCGAGGATGATCAAAGGATCCTTGCCGCCGAGCTCTAGCACGGCTCGCTTGAGGTTGCGGCCCGCCTTCTCGGCGATGACCCTCCCCACCTCGGTCGACCCCGTGAAAGAGATCCGTCTCACGTCCGGATTGGAGATCATCTCGTCGCCGATCTCCTCCGCTCCTTCCCGGGTACTGGTGACGACGTTGAGAACTCCCGGAGGCAGCCCCGCCTCCTCGAATATCTCGGCGAGAAGTAGTCCGCCCGTGAGCGGTGCATCCTCGGACGGCTTCAAAACCGCTGTGTTCCCGTAGGCGATGGGCAGGGTGAACGACCTGCTCCCCAGGATGTAGGGGACGTTGAACGGGGCGAAGCAAGCCACGACACCAGCCGGCTGGCGAATTGCCATGAAGAAGGAGTTGGCATGGTCGGCCGGGATGATCTCGCCCTTGACGTCGTAGGCGGCGCCGGCCGCCATCCGGAATAGCCCGGGCACGAAGCCCATCTGGAACATCGAGATGCCGATGGTTCCCCCGACCTCCTCCATCATCGCCTGGACGAGCTCGTCCTGACGACTCTCCATGACATCGGCGGCCTTGAGGAAGATCTGACGCTTGGCCCCGGGAGGTGTGGCCGCCCATTCGGGGAAGGCGGCCTTGGCGGCATCGATGGCGCTTCTGGCATCCTCGGCGTTGCCGGCCGGGACATTGGCGTAGACGTCGCCAGTGAACGGGTTGTGGTCCTCGAACGTCTTGCCACTCGAGGAATCGACCCACTTCCCGTCGATGTACATCTTGGGGCTCTTGGCGGGCATGTGTCCTCCTGAGGTGGGACCGGGAAAGCTACCCCTCGATGTCGTCGGGAAGGAGGGCCATCCCCGCCGGCGTCATCCGACCTTCGTCGATCAACCTGCGGACCACGCCGCGGTTCTTGTCCGACCAGTTCGAGCCTGGTCGGCGCGGGGTGAATCGGATGGCCCAACGTTCCTCGTCGATCCGTTGCCCCAGGTTGTCTATCCAGCCGTGACAGATCGCCGTCGCCTGGAGATCGTCGAGGGTCACGGTTTGCCTTCCCGACGACTTCTTGTAGATGGCCACCATCACGACTTGCGCGCTACTCCCGTGTTCTCGTAGCCAAGCGTCGAATTCTGAGTCAGTCGAGATCGGGATCGATTCTGATATATCCATGGTCGGTGAGAGTCTTGTCGGGGCGGGGGAAGGGCGCCCCTATCGCGGTCGTTTCAGTCTGACTCTGGAGACGCCGAGTCGAATGATCTGGAGGCCTTCGCGGTGTATGGACACATGATGGTGGAACCAGCAGAGAGTGATCAGATTGTCGGCATCGGTTCTTCCACCATGGGACCAGGGGATGACATGATGAACTTCGAGGCGAAAGTTGAAGGGGCAGCCTTCCACGGTGCACTTGCCATCGCGGTGGAGGACATGACGCCTGAGTTTCCGGCCCACCGTCCGGGATCGGCGTCCCAAGATCGAGCGGTTTGCCCTTCTCGGTGAGGCCGATCAGATCGACATTTCCGTTACAGAGGATCTCTTCCAGAGTGCCCGGACCCAGTCTCGGACCTGCCAGGACGGAAACACCGCGCTCTCCGCTGGTTTCGACCGCCTTCTCGACATCGACGATCACCGCCACATCGATCGGAGCCGACTTCTGGATCCACTCTGATACAGCGACTGTCCTGACAGATGGCGACCAGGGCCAGAGCATCTCCGTCTCCGCAACCGCCAGACGCTGATCGGCGGGGATGATCTCGTCGGCCCGTTGGTCGACCGCCTTCTCCATGATCCGGGCATCCAGACCCGGGAAGCTCCCCCCAAAACGAGGTGGCCAGCTCATCGGAATGACCGAAATGCAGATAGCCATTCCCGGTCTTCCGTTCTCGTCTCCGGGTCAACCGCTTGTGATGGGCAACCAGACGACGCAACCCGGAAATGTCATAACCCTGATGACCGGATCACGATGCTCAGCAGGGCAACCGGGTCAGAAGTTGAGCCCGGTCAAACGAAATCTCACCGCCCGCTAGCTGTTCGGCCACTTCCGCAGCATCTCCGAGACGGGTCGCAGTCCAACAGATAGAACGGGCAGTTTCATGAGAGACATCGGCCCGAGCCGCCGTCCAATCGACGATGGTCCGGTAGCCATCAGCCAGATGCGACCTGCGTTGACGCTTTTCGGCCACCACGGCCATCTCCACCACCCGCCAGGTGCCGATCTCGGATTCGGCCCGGATCAAGAGTTGATCCAACTGATCCTCGGAGTAACTCCCCAACTCCATGATCCCAACGTACAACCCGACTGTGACAAGAAACTTGTTCAGTCGTAAACCCCGGCCAGGAATGTCTGGCCGCCGGTCACCACGCAAAGGAAGGCGCCAACTGAAGTGACCAACTGGTAGCGGTCGGCGTCCTCCTCTCCCACCCACCAGCGGCCGGCGAGCCGCCACGGCCCGCTCCAGGTGAGCACCGGCTCCCATCGGGTGCCCAACCGAACCCGGGAAGGCATGCCACCGTCCCATTCCACCTCCAACGGCTCGGGACGGGGCGGGACAAGTGCGGGACTGGGCGAAGGGGTGGCCCCCGGCCAGGGAGCAGACTCGTCCCGCTCCCGATCGGATGGCGGCTCTCCCCAACGGGACCAGGCCACTCGTTCCCTGGGTAGCCGGCCCCCTTGAGCCCGACCCTGAAGCACCCCGTCGGGACCGAGCAGGGCCTGGGCGCGGGCTAACGCCCGCTCCGCCTCGATCCGCGAGGTCTCGTCCTGGAGCAACCCGAGCTGTCGGCCCTCATCGGACAGATCTGCCGGGGCGATTCGCAAACGGGAGATCCCGCCGGGGATGCCCCCCGACTCGACCCATGCCCTCAGCTGCCACCACACCCGATCAGACAACGCCTTCTCGGTGAAAGGGTCGGCCGATCGCCAGATCCGCTCCCTCGACCCTCCGGCGGCATCCTCGGCCATGATCGAGACACGATGCGGCGCCACCCCCGACACCCTCAACCCTCGGAGCAGCCGCTCCGCCAGGGCACGAGAGGCAAAGGCCACTGCGTCGAGGCTCTCCAATGGCTCCTCGAAACTCGCATCCACCGCCAGGTCGGGCGGGATCTCCCTCGGGTCGACGAAACGGTCCTCCCCCGCGGCCAACCGATGAGCGAGCAGACCATGATTCCCGAATCGGGTGGCCAGGGCGTCTCGGGGAAGACGGGCCAGGTCACCCAACGTGGCCACTCCGAGCCAGCGGAAGGTGTCGATCAACTCGTCGGCGTCGAGACCCTCTCTGAGCGCGGTCAGATCGAGCCGGGAGAGGAATTCGATGGTGTCCGCCACCACCACGGGCTGGCCGACCTCGGATGTCGCCGCGGCCCAACGGGCGGCGAATGGCCCGTCGGCGATCCCGATCAACGCCTGCCCTCCCCGGTCCCTGCCCACCATCCTGTCCAATTCCTTGGCCAATCGCTCGGCCAGAGCATCCTCACCCCCGTAGAAGCGGATAGCACCGGCAATCGGGACGAAGACCAGACCGGGCGCCACCACCTCCACCCTCGGGATCAGGTCCTCGATCGACTCGACCACCGGCTCGAAACGCCGTGACTCCTCTCCCAGGTCACGGGTCAGGACTGTGGCGAAGGGGGCGAGGGCCTCGGCCTCCCGTCGGGGCATGCCCAGGCACACCCCCGCCTCCAATACCTCACTCGTCGCCGCAGAGACCCGATCGCCGACGATCAGGACCGGGTCATCCAACGGCGCGTCTGGCCTCCCCAACGACCACATCGGAAACCACACGCACAACGTCCGAACCTTCATCCTCCACCTCGAATCGCCGGGTCATACCGGACGCGCCCTTCCCCGACGCCTCCAGCATGAGACGCCGCCTTCCCAACCGGCCGTGCCCCTGATCCGCCCCCTCCCAGGTGACCCCGAGAGCCCTGAGCCGGAGATGGGCGACACCGCTGGGCAGACCCCTGCCCATGGGCCGCATCGCCACCGCCACTTTCCTCGCCCGGGCCAGGGCGGCGAGACGGCGAAGGTCCTGCTCCTTGGCACCGACCGGCACCTCGGCATAGAGAGCGCGCACCCCCTCGAGCAAGGCGGCGGCGACCTTGGGCCAGATCCTCGGCTCGTCACAACGCACGATGACGAAGCTCTCCGGGACGACACCGGTCTCCCATGCGGCCTCAGGCGAGATCCAGCCCCGGGTGTCGAGTGCCACCACCGGTGCCGTCTGCGAAGGGCCGGCCAGCAGTCCCAGACCGAGACGGGTGAGCCCTGTGCCGGGAATGCCGAGCAATTCGGTCACATGTCCCGGTCTCAGTTGGAGAAACCCCTCCTCACGATCGGCGAGATCGATGAGAGGCACAGTGGTGACAACGTCTGCAGTGATGACTTCTTTGAGGCCCAAACTGGCTCCACGGTCGGGCGTTCCATCTTATCGAACATATGTTCGATGTAAAGACGGACCTACCCCTCCTCGAGCTCCTCGATCGTCTTGGGCCAGTCGTCCTTGAGGAGACGGGAGAGGGAGCGGTCGGCGAGCAACTTGCCCCCGGTCTGACAGGTGGCGCAATAGTTGGACTCGTTGGCGGCATGGACGATGCGCTGCACCTTCGACCCGCAGCGTGGACAGGGCTGGCCGAACTTGCCGTGCACCGCCATGTCGTCACGGAAAGCGGTCACCTTGGTCGGCCAATCCTCGCCCACCTCGTCCCGGAGCCGCTCGGTCCATTCGGTCAACGACTCGACCACAGCCTGCCGTAACTGCTCGACCTCATCGTCGGTCAGCTGGGAGGTCCGCTTCACAGGTGACATCCGGGCCTGCCAGAGGATCTCGTCCGAATAGGAGTTGCCAATGCCCGAGAAGATGCGGGGATCCGTGAGGGCCCGCTTCAAGGTCCGGTTTTCCTTCTTGAGGGCGGCGCCGAACTCTTCGGCATCGGCGTCCAGTGGTTCGACCCCGCCCCGGTCGAGCTCTGCCACGCCTTCGAACCCCCGACTCAGCCAGATCCCGGCCCGTTTGTGGGTTCCCTGCTCTGTGAGGATCAAGGTGCCCGGGTCGAAGTCGATTGCGGCCAGGCCGACCTTCTTCGGGATCGGCTTTCTCGGCGGCTCCCAGCGGAGACGGCCCGCCACCATCAGATGGATGACGAGGTAGAGATCGTCCTCCATGCCGAAGACGATCCGTTTCCCGACACGTTGCAGTGTCTTCACCTCGAGCCCCACTGGAGCGTCGTAAGGAGGGTCGTAGGTGCGCAACACCGACGGGGAGGCGACGCGAACGCCACGTACCACCTCGCCGAGAACGCGCCGCTCGAGCGCCTCCAGATAGACCACGATGTCGGGCAGCTCCGGCACGAGGCGGAAGCTACCGATGGGTGCCAGCTACTCCGGCTCCCCGAATGACCCGCAGCCACGATAGCGATCTCTCCGATGAGCTCATCACGGTGCAGAAGCCAGACAAACGAGACAAAAAAGGGACGGGCAATGCCCGTCCCTTTCAATCCTGGATCAGCGAGATCTAGCCCTCGCTGATCTCCTCGAACACTTCGTCGAAGCTCTGGGCGGCACGACGCCGCTCTGCGCCCGACTCAGCCGGCACCGGCTGGGGGGTCTCGACGCTGCTGGGGCTGGGATCACGGTCCCGACTCCCACGGTCACGATCGCGTCCGCCACGATCGCCGCCACGATCACGGCCCCGTCCTCCACGGTCACGATCACGGTCGCGCCCGCCACGATCGCCGCCATCCTGACGGGGAGCCTCGGGCTCGGGAAGGGTTGCCCCCTCCAGGGCCTCGACCAGCTCGAGACTGACCTTGCCTCGATCGATCTCGCGGACCCTGACCTTCAACTCTTGGCCGTCGACCAGATAGTCCTCGACTCGCTCCACCCGCTTCGACCCGTCGAGACGGGAGATGTGAAGCAGCCCGTCACGCCCGGGGAGGATGTTGACGAATGCGCCGAACTTGGTGATGTTCACCACCTTGCCGTCGTACTCGGTGCCCAACTCCACCTCCGGCGGGAAGGCGATCTGCATCACCTTCTCCTTGGCGGCGGCCAGAGCCGAACCGTCGTTGGAGGCGATCCTCACGATGCCTTTGCCATCGGTCTCTTCGATCTCGATGGCGGCTCCGGTCACTTCCTCGAGCTCGCGAATCACAGCGCCCTTGGGACCGATGACCTCACCGATCTTGTCCTTGGGGATCTCGATCGACTCGATACGAGGCGCGAATTCGTTCATCTCCGCACGAGGCTCGGCAATGGCTTCTGCCATCTTGTCCAGGATGAACAAGCGGGCGACCTTGGCCTGATCGAGTGCCTCTGTCAGCACCTCGGAGGGAAGGCCTTCGAGCTTGGTGTCGAGCTGCAAGGCCGTGATGACGTCCCTGGTGCCGGCCACCTTGAAGTCCATGTCACCGAGGGCGTCTTCCGCACCGAGGATGTCGGTGAGCGTCACGTACTTCCCATCACGGTGAATGAGCCCCATGGCGATACCGCCGACCGGCGCCAGGATCGGAACGGCGGCGTCCATCAGCGAGAGGGACGACGCACACACCGACGCCATGGAAGTGGACCCGTTCGAGGACAGGACCTCGGAGACGAGCCTGAGGGCGTAGGGGAATTCTTCCTCTGTGGGGATGACCGGGAGGACTGCCTTTTCGGCCAGTGCCCCGTGACCTATCTCACGACGCTTCGGGCCACGCATGAACCCGGCCTCACCGGTGGAGAATGGTGGGAAGTTGTAGTGGTGCATGTAGCGCTTGGAATCCTCGAGGGCGAGGGTGTCCAGCATCTGCTCCATCTTCATCATCCCGAGCGTGGTCAGGTTGAGAACCTGGGTCTCGCCTCGTTGGAAGAGACCGGAACCATGAGTCCTCGCCACCACGCCGACCTCGGCGCTGATCGGCCGGATGTCGGTGGGGCCACGCCCATCGAGGCGTATGCCGTCCTCGACCACCCGCTTGCGCATGAGGTCCTTGAGGACCGACTTGAACGCGCGCTTTGCCTGGCCACGACCCTCGTCGTCGTCCTCGGCAACACCGAGCTCTGCCACGACCGCCTCCAGGACCTCGTCCTCGGCGGTGTTGCGCTCCTGCTTATCGGCGATTGTGACCACCGAGCCGAGCTTCGGCTCTGCGATCCCTCGGACGCTCTGGTAGATCTCGTCGGAGTAGTCGGCGGCCACCGGCCACGCGACCTCTTTCTTGGTCACCTTGGAGGCCAATTCGTTCTGGAGATCGATGAACTCCCCGATGTAGACCTTGGCCTCTTCGAGACCCCTGGCGACGGTGCTCTCATCCGACGGGGCATCGCCCGCCGCGATCAGACGCAGGCCGTTGGGCGTCGAACCGGCCTCGACCATGATGACGTCGATCCCGCCCTCGGCGTTGCGACCACCGGCGACCACCAGCTCGAATACCGACTCGTCGAGATCGGCATGGGTCGGGAAGGGGATCCACTCCCCCTTCTTGAGACCGAGACGAACGGCGCCGATGGGTCCCTGGAAGGGGATCGGGCTCACGCTCAATGCAGCCGAGGCGCCATTCAAGGCAATCACGTCGAAGGGATTCTCCTGGTCCACCGCCAGCGAGGTGATCACGACGTGGGTCTCGTTGCGATAGTTGTCGGAGAATGAGGGGCGCAGCGGGCGGTCTATGAGCCGGCAGGTGAGAATCGCCTGCTCGGAGGGTCGACCCTCACGACGGAAGAACGACCCGGGGATCTTGCCCACCGAGTACATGCGCTCTTCGAAGTCGACGGTGAGAGGGAAGAAATCGACTCCCTCCCTGATTTTCCTATTTGCAGTGGCGGTTACCAACATCTCGGTACCGCCGAGTCGGGCGACCACGGCTCCGTCGGCCTGACCGGCGAGTTTGCCGGTGCTCAGGACGAACTCTTTGCCGCCGATGGTCCCCGTTACGGAGATTTCGGGCACTAAGTGCTCCTTGTGTATGGGAGCCGCACCCGTTGGCAGTAGTCATGTCTCAGGTGAACCGAGACATCGCCACTGACAACCGGCAAGGCTCAGTGTGTATGTCGGCCCCGGCCGTCCGGCCCGGGCCATCTCATGAGGAACGCTAACCGCTCCTCAGGAAAGCAGTGTCAGCGACGCAGCCCCAACTTGGCAATCAGGGCCCTATATCGCTCCACGTCCTCCCTACGGAGGTAGTCGAGGAGACGACGCCGCTTACCGACCATCATGAGGAGCCCGCGCCGACTGTGGTGGTCGTGCTTGTGCTCACGGAGATGCTCGGTCAAATGGTTGATTCGCTCGCTGAGCAAGGCGACCTGCACTTCTGGGGAGCCGGTATCGCTCTCGTGGGTGCCGTACTCGGCGACGATTTCAGTGGTTGTCTTCATTACGCGTCAAACCTGGACTGTTCCGGGGGGACAGCAGAAACTCTAACAGCCCACTCGTTGGTAACCACAACCACGGACACGACAACCACGCGGCCTCCCCCCTTGTTCCCCTTCACCGCACCTGCCCGTCACCATAGAGCACGTACCGCTCGGACGTAAGGGACTCGAGACCCATAGGGCCTCGGACGTGGAGCTTCTGAGTCGAGTTGCCGATCTCGGCGCCGAACCCGAACTCCTCGCCGTCGGTGAAACGGGTCGACGCGTTCACCGCCACGACCGCGGTGTCGATCGCGGCGACGAAGCGGTCGGCTGCGACGCGGTCGTCGGTGACTATGGCCTCGGTGTGACCCGTCCCGTAGCGACGGACATGCTCGATGGCTGCATCGATGCCGGGCACGACACGGACCGCCATGATCAGGTCGAGGTACTCGGTAGCCCAGTCCTCTTCGGTCGCCTCCCCCATCTCAGGCACCAGCTCACGTGCGTGGTCGTCGCCTCTGAGCTCGACGTTTTCAGCCATGAGGGCGCGAGCTGCCTCACCGAGGAACTTCTCGGCCACGGCCTCGTGGACCAAGAGCGTCTCGGCGGCGTTGCAAACTCCGGGACGCTGGACCTTGGCGTTGACCACGATGCCAATCGCCTTCTCCAGATCGGCTGCGGCATCGACGTAGACATGGCAGTTCCCCGCACCGTCGATGACGGTTGGCACAGTGGCATCCGCCTGGACCGCAGCGATGAGACCCGGGCCCACCCCTTGGTACGAGCAGATCCACCCATTCGGTCGCCTGCATCAGTGCTTTGGCTCCCTCTCGGCTGGTGTCCTCGAGGAGTTGGACCCCGTCGGCAGGGAGACCGGCAGCGGTGAGCGAGCTTCGTATGGCACCCGAGATGGCCATGTTGGAGCGGAGGGCGTAGGACGAGCCGCGCAGGATCACGGCGTTGCCGGATCGGATGCAGAGCCCGGCGGCATCGGCGGTCACGTTGGGACGGGCCTCGTAAATCACGGCGACGACGCCGAGTGGGACACGGACGCGGTGGAGTTGCACCCCGTTGTACAACGACCAGCCTCCTGTCTCGCGGCCCACCGGATCGGGCAAGGAGGCAACGCTGCGAAGACCGGCGGCCATGGCGGAGATCCGCCTCTCGTCCAGACGGAGCCGGTCGATGAGAGCGCCCGTGATCCCCTCGCCTTCCGCCTGTGCCATGTCGGCCCGATTCGCCTCGAGCACTGCCGAGGCAGCCTCTTCCACCCCAGCGGCCATGCCGAGCAGGGCCTGCCGGCGTGACTCGCCGGTCGACTGACGCAGGACGTGTGAGGCCTCCCGGGCTCGGCGGCCGATCTCCTCGATCATTGGCCCAGGTTATCGGCGGATGGGGCTGTGGTGAGAACGACGAGGTCGTCGCGGTGGACCACCACACCACCCACCTCCGAGCTGTGGCGGCCGATGGACGTGCGGACCTCTTCGGCCGTCATCGCCACCAACCCTTTGCCGATGACGGTCTCATCATCGCCGGTCACCTCCACAGCCGACCCGGCGTCGAACTCGCCATCCACGCCTGTTATCCCGACGGCGAGAAGCGAGCGCCCCCCGTCGAGCAGGGCAGACACCGCGCCGGGGTCGACAGAGAGACGCCCGACCGCGGGCAGACCGAAAGCGATCCAGAGCTTGCGGGCCGGGAGCCTCGACTCGTGAGGCGTTACCCACGTCCCCACCGCCTCACCGGACACGGCACGGGCGACCACCCCGCTCTCCCTGGCATCGGCGATCACCGTGGGGATACCTGACCAGGCGGCCATCCTCGCCGCCATCACCTTGGTTGCGGGACCACCCGAGCCGAAAGGTCCTGGCGACCCACCGGCGATGTGGTCGAGCGCGGCATCACCGGAAAAGACCGCCGAGAGCAGCTCGACGTCGTCCATGGTCCTTGGGTCTCCCGAGTAGATGCCCCCGAAGTCGGTCAGGATCACAAGGATCCCGGCAGAGACGAGGTGGGACACGATCGCCGCCAGCTCGTCGTTGCCGCCGAGCCGGAACTCGTCCACCACCACGGTGTCGTTCTCGTTGATGATCGGGACGACTCCCAGGGAGAGCATGCGCTCCAGCGTGTTACGCGCATTGAGATATTGGGACCGGTTGGCGAGCACGTCCTTGGTCAGCAGGACCTGGCCAACCACCATCCCCCGGCTCTTGAACAAAGCGGCGTATCGCTCCATGAGGAGTCCCTGGCCCACCGCCGCCGCAGCCTGGAGACCGGGCACATCTCTGGGGCGCCCGCCAAGGCCGAGCGCCGGAATGCCGGCCGCTACAGCCCCAGATGAGACAAGGAGGGTCGGATGACCTCCATCCCACATCCCGGCGACATGTTCGACCGCCTGCTCGAGACCCTCGGGATCGAGCTCACCGGTGGGACGCACCAAGCTCGAAGAACCGGCCTTGACCACGACCGGTCTCCCGGCATCGACAGGCCGGCGGCCGATTGAGTCCGTCATGGACCTGCCACCTGTCTCAGGTCGGCACCGGAGCGGTCTTCAGCAGGCGGCGCACCTGCGCGACGTCGTCCCTGATCGCCGCGACGAGGGCATCGGCGTTCTCGAATTGGAGCTCGGGGCGAAGCCTTTCGACGAATTCGAGGGTCAGAACCGATCCGTAGATCTCCCTATCGAAATCGATGATGTGCGCCTCGATGAGCAGCTCGGTGCCCCCGAAAGTGGGCCTGACCCCGACGTTCACCGCTGCGGGCAGGATCTCCCGGCCGAAGCGAGCCCAAGCCGCATAGATACCGTTCCCCGGGATCACCTTTCGTTCCGGCGGTCTGAGGTTGGCGGTGGGGAACCCGAGGCCTTTCCCCCTCTGGTCACCAGGGGACACCACGTTGGAGAGCCGGTAGAGGTTGCCGAGAAGGTCGGCCGCGTCCGACACGTCTCCGTCCTCGATCAGTCGACGGATCCGGGTCGATGAGATGACGCCGTTGGACTCGACCAGGCCGACCACCTCGACCTCGAACCCATGACGGGATCCCGCCGCGATCAGGAATTCGCAGTCACCGGCTCGATCACGGCCGAACTGGAAATCGGCACCGACCACCAGATAGCTGACTTCGAGCTTGTCCACCAGCACCTTGGAGACGAACTCCT
This sequence comes from uncultured Acidobacteriota bacterium, assembly GCA_963828465.1. Taxonomy (GTDB): domain Bacteria; phylum Actinomycetota; class Acidimicrobiia; order Spongiisociales; family ZC4RG35; genus JARDZU01. Next base: position 231,015 of record CAWHEU010000018.1, read on the forward strand.
CCGGCTCGAGATGACGGATCTCCGACAGGTCGAGCACGCCGACGGTGTCGACGCCGAGACCGGCGAGCAAGGCGATTCGCTCGTCGATGCTGGTGATCAGACGCGGATGGGTCCCAGGTGAGAGCACTTCGGCCGGATGCGGGTCGAAGGTGAGCACCGTCGAGGGACGAGAGTTGGCCACCAGCCGGTCGAGGATCACACGGTGCCCGATATGAACCCCGTCGAACACACCCACGGTGACCGCGTTTGGCGGAGTCTGCGCCTCCCAGCGCTCCAAGGGGCCTCGAAGGATCTTCACGAGGCGAGGACCACCTCGGGTCTCGCCTGGTCTCCATCTCGCCGGTACACGGCGATCAGGTCGCCTGCCTGGTCGAGCACGCGGATTATCGAGTGGTCGGGGGCGGCAACCATCTCGCCACCAACAAACTGCATGCCGTGACACACCCCGCGGGCCGTCTCCTCGCTGACGGTCACGGCAGGTAGATCGCCGAGAGCCTCCGCAGGCGTGAGGAAATGAGCCTCCCATTCGCCCAGTTCACCGATCTCGACACCGTGTGTCTCCACGCCGAGAGATCCGGTACGGGTGCGGCGGAGAGCGGTGAGATGGGCCGACCCTCCGAGCGCCGCGGCCAGATCGTCGGCCAACGAGCGCACGTAGGTCCCCTTGCCGCACACAACACGGAACTCAACCTCCGGGTACGGGCCGGCGCCCACGGCCCCGATCTCCAACTCGTGGATCTCCACCGGCCGTGCCTCCCGTTCCACCACCACGCCCTGACGGGCTAATTCGTAGAGACGCCGGCCCTGGTGCTTGAGGGCGGAGACCATCGGCGGCACCTGGAGCACCGTGCCGACGAAACGGCTGGCCACGGCTTCCAGTTCCTTCTCGGAGAACTCCATCGGCTCACGATTGAGAACTGCTCCATCCGAATCCAGGGTGTCTGTCGAAACCCCGAATTGGGCGGTCGCCAGGTATTCCTTGGGCTGTTCCTGGATGAATCGGATGAGTCTGGTCACCGGCCCGACCGCGACCACGACGACGCCGGTAGCAAGTGGATCGAGGGTGCCGGCATGACCCACCTTCTTGATCCCCGTGGCGCGCTTGACGCGGCTGACGACATCGTTTGATGTCATCCCCCCCGGCTTGTCGACCACGAGAAAACCCCGGGTCATCTGTGGGCCTCGAGCCTTTTGCGCACCTCGTCGATTGCCTTCTCCGGGTCTCCGTCAAAGGTGAACCCCGAGGCGAGGCGGTGCCCGCCACCGCCGAGCTCGGCTGCGAGGGCACCCACGTCGGTGGCACCCCGGGAGCGCAGGCTCACCTTCACATGACTGTCTTCGTTGACTTTTGCCAGCACCGCCACGTCGGCCTCCTCGGCCAGTCTCAGGGTGTTCAGCAGGTTGTCGATGTCGCCCCAATCCACACCTGCTTCGTCGAGGTCCTGGTGGGTGATGATGGTGGAGACCATCCCCTGATCGGTATCGAGTACGGCTCGGGCCAGGGCGGCGCCGGCCGCCTTCAGATACCCGAAAGGCGCTTCCTCGTAGACCTTCTGACTGATCTGCTCGGGTCGCGCCCCGGCCGCGACCAGTCGCGCAGCGACCTCCAACGTAGGGGCGGTTGTGTTGGCGTACTGGAAGCGCCCGGTGTCGGTGACCACCGCGGTGAGGAGACAGGTGGCGATCTCGGGGGTGATGGGCCATCCCAGGGCGTCGAGCAGGTCGACGACGATCACTCCGGTCGCAGCGGCGTCGGGGTCGACGAGTGGGATGTCGCCGAAGCCCTCATTGGTGACATGGTGGTCCACCACCACCAGGGTCCCTGCATTCGCTGCCGGACCGCCCAACTCGGCGAGGCGGTCGGGTGACCCGGCATCGAAGACGACCATTGTCTCGGGATTCTTGGGGAATTCACCTGGTTCCACCAACATGTCCGTGGGGAGGAATGACAGGTTGGCGGGGACGACGAATGGCGACCCGAACCCTGCCGCCACTGCCTTCCCGGCGGCGCGGGCCGCGGTCCCGAATCCGAGCATCGAGCCGAGGGCGTCTCCATCGGGGCCGACATGACATGCCAGCGCCAACTCCTCGCTGGCGGCAATCGTCGCGGCTGCCTTTTCGATGAGCTGTCGTTCGATCATCCGGGTCTCATTCCTCTTCCTGCAGGGAACGCAGGATGGCATCGATTCTCTCGCCGCCGCTCACACCGGGGTCGACCGCAAACTCCAGGACCGGCGTGTACTTCATCCGGACCTGACGAGCTATGACCGCTTGGAGACGGTGTGAGGCGTGATCGAGGGCTGTGAGGGCGTCGGCGGGATCGGCACCGAGGAGGTCGATATAGACCACGGCATGACGAAGATTGGGACTGGTCTCGACACTTGTGATGGACACCATCTCGAGGCGGGAATCGCTCATTCTCTCGATCTCTTCTGCAAGGACTTCGCGGAGGGTGGAGTTGACCTTCAGCATTCGGGGGCTGGCATCTCTCATTCGGGCTCCTCCAACTCGCTCATGCGCACGTCGAGGACTTCGACCTCCAGTTGCCCATCAAGGTAGCGGCGCAACTTGGAGATCTGCATGGCGAGGCTCTCGCCGTCCGGGGCGACGATGGCGACTCCGATTGCCGCCCGCTGCCACTTGTCGTGGAAGCCGACTTCGGCGACGCTGTAGGAGCCGATGCGCCGCAGACCCTCGATGACCGGCCGGAGCACGGCTCTCTTCTCTTTGAGCGACTGTGAGGCGGGCAGGTGTAGCTCGACCCTCAAGGCCGCGGCCCGCATCAGGCGGCGTTTATCAAGTTCGGGCCACCTCACGAATCAGGTAGGCCTCGATGTTGTCGCCTTCCTTGATGTCGTTGTAGTTCTCCAGCCCGATTCCGCACTCGAACCCGGAGGCCACTTCGCGCACGTCGTCCTTGAATCGCTTCAGCGATGAGATGACGCCGTCGTGGATGACCACCCCGTCACGGATGAGCCGGGCGCGAGCCCCGCGCTGGACGACACCCTCGATGACATAGCACCCGGCCACGGACCCGATCCGGGGTACCTTGAAAACGGCCCTGACCTCGGCGGTGCCCAATACCTGCTCGTGTTCCTCGGGGGCCAACTGACCGACGAGCAACTGCTCGACCTCGTCGAGCAGCTCGTAGATGATCCCGTAGGTACGGATCTCGACCCCGGCTTCCTCGGCTGCCTTGCGGGCCTTTGGCTCGGGGCGGACGTTGAAGCCGACGATCACTGAGTCGGTCACTTCGGCGAGTGTCACGTCGTTCTCGTTGATCCCGCCGACTGCACCGTGCAGCACCTGGATCTTGCCGCCCTCTCGCCCGATCTTCGAGATCGATTCCCGCAGGGCCTCGAGTGACCCATGCGCATCGGCCTTGATGATGACGTTCAGAGTGGCGTCCTCGGTGCGCAGCTGGTCGAGCAGTGTCTGGAGTCGGTCGCGGGCCGAGGGCATGGCCTGGCTGACCGACCTGAGCACCTCCTCGCGCTCGGAGGCGATGCGGCGCGCCTCCTTGTCGCTCTCGACAACTGTGAAGAAGTCGCCGGCGGTCGGGATCTCGTCCCAACCCATGATCTGGACCGGTGTCGACGGACCTGCTTCTTTGACCTGATTTCCATTCTCATCCATCAGGGCGCGAGCGCGCCCCGAAACCGCTCCTGCCACAAACGGGTCACCAGTCCTCAATGTGCCCCGCTGGATGATGACAGAGGCGACAGCGCCCTTGCCTCGCTCGAGCTGGGCCTCGACGACGACACCGGACGCCTCGGCTTTCGGGTTCGCCTTGAACTCCTCGAGCTGAGCTATGAGGTCCACTACCTCCAGCAACTCGTCGACGCCGTCACCATTGATCGCGGAGACCTCCAAGCTGGGGACATCTCCGCCGAGCTCTTCGGTGAGGACGTCGTGCTCGGTAAGTTCGGTCCGCACACGGAGCGGGTCGGCTCCGGGAAGATCGACCTTGTTGACGGCCACGATCATCTTCACCTCTGCCGCCTTGGCGTGTGAGATGGCTTCGATCGTCTGGGGCATGACGCCGTCATTGGCAGCCACCACGAGGATCACGATGTCGGTGATGTTCGCTCCACGTGCCCGCAGGGAGGTGAATGCCTCGTGACCCGGCGTGTCGATGAATGTGATGGGATGTCCGTTGACATCGACCTGGTAGGCGCCGATGTGTTGGGTGATCCCACCCAGCTCTCCTTCGACCACGCTGGTCTTGCGGATCGAGTCGAGAAGTGTGGTTTTTCCGTGGTCCACATGCCCCATCACGGTCACAACAGGCGGGCGAGGGGCGAGCTCCGATTCTGAATCTTCGAAAACCGGACGCTCGGCGACCGCCGGGGGAGGCGGTGGCGCTTCGATGTCGACGATGAACCCGAACGACTCGGCCACACCCTCGATCAACTCCGGGGGCATCGTCTGGCCCGCTCCAACCGCCTGGCCAAGGGTCATGAGCTGGGCAACCACGTCCTTGGCCGGAACCCTAAGTGCGTCTGCGAACTCGGTCACTGAGGCGCCGGACGGGACGGACACGATGTCGAGCTCGGCCTCGGGCTCCGGGGCCGGCTCGGCAGCGACCTCTTCCTCGGCTTCTGACTCTGCCTCGGGTTCTACCTCGACCACCTCTGGCTCATCGCCGGCGACGGCGAGACGCAAGAGTTCCGCCGACTCGTCATCGAGCCCGGATGAGGCGGTCTTCACTTCGATCCCCAGCTCATGGGCCTGCGCGAGCAACTCTTTCGAATCGATCCCCAGGTCCTTGGCCAGCTCGTAAACCCTCACGTCTAGAAACCCCTATTCGCTCTCGTCATCCGTGGCGTCGGTGACTGCATCCTCGGCCGTCGGGGCGTCCTCGTCGTCGGATGCGGGCACGTCGGTCTCGACTGCTTCCTCGACCGACACCTCGTCGGTGGAAGCCTCATCCGTGGTGACGGCCTCGGCCGGAGCGGCATCATCGGCCGGAGCGGCTTCTTCGGACGGGGCGGCTTCCGGCACCGCCTCCTCGACCTCGACACCTTCCATGTCGGATCGGATGTCCACCTTGTAGCCGGAGAGCCGGGCAGCAAGCCGGGCATTCTGACCCTCCTTGCCGATCGCCAGGGAGAGCTGGTGCTCGGAAACGACCACGTCGGCGGTCTTGGTCTCTTCGTCGATATGGACTTCCTTGACCTTGGCCGGGCCCAGTGCCTCGGCGATGAACTGGCCAATGTCGTCACGCCACTGGACCACGTCTACCTTCTCGCCCCGCAGCTCGTTGACGACCTGGCGGACCCGGGATCCTCTGGCGCCCACGCAGGCCCCCTTGGGATCCACATTGGGATCGTGTGAGATCACGGCGATCTTGGTGCGGTGGCCAGGCTCGCGGGCGATGTTGACGATCTCGACCGTGCCATCGGTCAGCTCCGGCACCTCGAGCTCGAGCAGGCGTCGCACCAGGTCAGGGTGGCTGCGGGAGACCACGATCTGGGCGCCCTTGGCCTCGTTGCGCACCTCCAGGATGAGAGCCTTCACCCGGTTGCCACGCTCCAGACGCTCGAACGGAATCCGCTCGGAGCCGGGGAGGATCGCCTCGGCGTCGCCGAGATCGAGGATCACGGACCGGTAATCCACCTGCTGGACCAACCCGGTCACGAGGTCGCCCTCACGACCTTCGTACATCTCGAACACGTGCTCGCGCTTTGCCTCACGCAGCTTGTGCTGCATCACCTGCTTGAAGGACTGCGCGGCGATGCGGCCAAAGGCCTCCCCCTCGGGGGTGTCTTCCCACTCCTTCACGACGTTGCCGTCCTCGTCCAATTCCTGGGCGTACACGATGACTTCACCGGAATCGGGGTCGATGGTGACCCTGGCCTCCTCCGCCGCTCCCGGGCTCCGCTTGTACGCGGCGACAAGGGCGTTGGCGAACGCGTCGAGGATGGTGTCGATGGCCACTCCCCGTTCCCGGGCGAGTACCTCGATTGCCTCCATCATCGTGTCGAGCTTCATGATTCTCCTTCAGTGGCCCGGCTTAGGCGCCTTTTCCCACCTGAACACCGTCTTGGCGGTGAGCACGTCTTCGTAGTCGACTACCCGGCGCTCTTCATCGCTCTCCACCGTGAACGCCGAGTCACCGGCGTCGGCCAGGACTCCTCTGATGGTCGCCTTCTGGTCGCCATCGGCGATCTTGACCACGACCTCACGACCAACCGACTTGGTGTAGTGCGACGGGCGACGAAGAGCTCTCTCCAGACCCGGCGAAGTCACCTCGAGCCGGTACGCCTCGACCAGTGCGGTTTCGTTGTCGAGCAAACCGCGACAGGCCACGCGAGACATCGGCGAGACGATCGATGTTGACGTCCTCGCCGTCGACAACGACACGGAGGAGTGTTCCCGGCCCGCGGCCGAGCAACTCGACATCGTCGAGCTCGAGCCTCTCGGCGGCGAGATAGGGCTCCACCACCGTCCAAATCTCTGCAGCAGTCGTCAAAATGCCTGCTCCTGGCGCCGTCCTGCCATCGCAATGACAGTTATCGCGCAAAAAATACAGGCGGGTGCCAAAGGCGCCCACCTGGTTCAAAGCGTCCTGTTGTCCAGTCGCATTATAAGCCCACCCCGGGACTCTTGCGGCGGGGTCCGGGTCAGGTCCCGTGACGCTGGGCGACGACCAGCTCCGCCAGCTTTTCCCCCACGTCGGCAATCGCCACCTCTTCCATGCTCAAATCCCGACGGGCGGTCATCTCGAAAATGCCCTGTTCTACACCGCGGGGTCCGACAGTCACCCTGTATGGGATGCCGATCAGCTCGGCGTCGGCGAACTTGACGCCCGGCCGCTCCTCACGATCGTCCAGGAGGACCTCGACACCGGCTGACCCCAGTTCCGTGTAGAGCCTCTCGGCGGCATCGAGGGTGGGTTGATCATCGGCCCTCACCACGGTGATAACCGCCTCGTAGGGCGCCACTGAGACGGGCCAGATGATCCCCTTATCGTCGTGGAAGGTCTCCACGACTGCCGCCATGCCCCGTTCCACACCAATGCCATAGGAGCCCATGATGATCGGGTGGCTGTCACCCTTCTCGTCCTGGACATACACGCCGAAGGTCTCGGAGTACTTGGTCCCCAGCTTGAAGATGTGACCGACCTCGATCCCCTTCCAGAGCTCGAGTTCGCCGCCGCACAACGGGCAGGGCTCCCCCGAATGCACCTCCCTGACATCGGCCCATTGGCTCACCTCGATGTCGCGGCCGACATCGACGCCGGAGTGATGCCAGTCGTCCTCGTTTGCGCCCGTGACCAGGTTGAACCGGCCCCGGAGCGCCTCATCGGCGATGATCCTCGGACCCTTGACACCGACGGCGCCCAGACTCCCGGGGTCCGCCCCGAGCAGCGGCCTGATCTCTTCAGGAGTGGCGGCGCGGGCTTCGACGGCGGCCGTCGCATCGAGAAGCTTCTGCTCCTGGAGATCGTGGTCACCGCGGAGCAGCACCAGCACCTGCTCGCCGTCCAGGACATAGACCAGGGTCTTGATCTGACGCTCAGGCGTTGCGACGTCGGGATGAGCCTCGGCCAGGGCCTTGATCGTCCGCAATCCGGGTGTCGGGAAGCGGTCCAAGTCAGCCGAATCACCATCGTCCACTTCCGCCACCGCGGAGATCGCCCTCTCCACATTGGCCCGGTAGTCACAATTGGAACAGGTGACGATCCAGTCCTCTCCGGCATCGCTGCGCACCATGAACTCGACCGATTCCGAGCCACCCATTGCACCTGAGGAGGCCTCGACACCGAGGGCGTCGAGGCCCATGCGGGCGAAGATGCGCTGGTAGGCCCCACGGTGCTTCTCGAAGCCGGCATCGAGCCCGGCACGATCGATGTCGAGGGTGTACGCGTCCTTCATGGTGAACTCGCGGACACGGAGGAGACCGGACTTGGGGCGTGCCTCGTCCCGGAACTTGGTGTGCATCTGGTACCAGATCTGGGGCATGTCGCGATACGAGGAGAGCTCCATGGCAGTGATGGCGAAGATCTCCTCCTCTGTCATCCCCAGGACGAGATCAGCCCCCTTGCGATCGACGAGCTTGTACAGGTTTTCACCCATCAACTCGTAGCGGCCCGACTTCCGCCAGATCTCGGCGGGATGGAGCGTCGGCGGCATCATCTCCTGCCCGCCAATGGCGTTCATCTCCTCGCGGATGATGTTGGCCACTTTGAGCCGGACCCGTTGGCCGAGAGGGAGGATGGTGTAGGAGCCCGCCGCCAGCTGTCGGATGAAACCGCCCCGCACGAGGAGCACATGGCTCACGGCTTCGGCGTCCGCCGGGGCATCACGGAGAGTCGGGATGAAGGCTTCGGACCAGCGCATTTGTTCAGTCAACTATCAGGTTTCGGAGCAGGCGACGGTAGTAACCAGTCAATCGGACTTGGCGACTTCGGCGACCTTGGCCCGACGGTCCTGGGAGCGATTGACATCGCCCTGGATCTGGATCAACTCCTCGCGGGCAGCGGCGGCCAGTTCGGCGGCGTTCGCCTCGGCGTGAGCAAGTCTGCTCTCCACGCCCTCCTCTACCAATTTCCGGGCTTCGTCGAGAAGTGCCTCGACCATCTCGGACTCGGGCACGACCCTCACCACCTGGCCTTTTATGAACAAATGGCCCCTCCCCCGGCCGGCGGCGATACCGATGTCAGCCTCCCGTGCCTCTCCCGGGCCGTTGACGACACAGCCCATGACGGCGACCTGGATCGGGAGGTTTTCCGCCTCCAGGGCGGTCTGCGCCCGGGTGGCCACATCGATGACATCGACCTCTGCTCGTCCGCAGGAGGGGCAGGCGATGAGGTCGAGGCCCTTCCGCTCGCGAAGACCGAGGTTCTCCAGAAGCTGGCGACCGGCCTTTGCCTCCTCGACCGGGTCGGCGGTGAGGGAGAAGCGAATGGTGTCACCGATCCCTTCGTTGAGCAGGGTGGCGATCCCGGCAACCGATTTGATGAGCCCGGCTGGAGGTGGTCCTGCCTCTGTCACCCCGAGGTGGAGCGGGTAATCGACTGTCTCTGAGAGGAGCCGGTAGGACTCGATCATCGACGGCACATTGGAGTGCTTGACCGAGATCTTGATGTCTTCGAAGTCGACATCCTGGAGATAGCGGATCTCGAGGAGGGCGGAGTCGACCAAAGCCTGAGGGACCGGGCTTCCGTATTTCTCGAGGAGATCCTTGTCCAACGAGCCGGCGTTGACCCCGACACGGATCGGCACTCCGCGGTCCTTGGCCTCGCGGGCAACAGACTTGATCTGGTCTTCCTTGCGGATGTTGCCGGGGTTGAGCCGGAGCCCCTGGACGCCCGCCTCGAGTGCGGCCAGGGCGAGCCGGTACTGGTAATGGATGTCGGCAATGATCGGGACCGGCGATCTGGGGACGATCTCGGCCAGACCCTGTGCCGCCTCCACCTCATTGCAGGTGATGCGAACGATGTCGGCGCCGGCCCCCGCCAGCGCATACACCTGGGCCAGGGTGCCGTCCACGTCGGCGGTCTTGGTGGTCGTCATCGACTGGACCGAGATGGGCGCATCGCCCCCCACGGCGACGTTTCCGACTTGGAGTTGCCGGGTCCTGTGGCGGGTGATCATCCCGATCAGAGACTTATCGGGTTGACGATGTCGAGGACAATCGCCACGAACCCGAGGAAAGCGAACAGCCCGATCACTGCAGCCGCCACCGGGGCCAGCTTCCGGACATTGGCCTCACGGCCGCTGACCTTTTCGTAGGCGGCGACAGCGAAATGCCCGCCGTCGAGCGGGTAGAGGGGCAGGAGGTTGATGGTGGCCAGGATCACGTTGACGAAAGCGAGGATCCCGAGAAAGGCGGCGGCCGACTCGGTCTGGGTACCGATGTTGACGATGCCGATCGGGCTCACGGGCCGGATCTCCTCGTCGACATCGGTGTCGCCCGCGAGAACTCCGAGGTATTGCGCCAGGCTGGAGGGCTTGATCATGTCACCGATCGCCTGGAAGGTGAACCCGATCCCCTCCCACACTTGGGTCCCGGCCACACCGATGGCGCCGATTATCCCCGGGTCATGCGTCGCGATGACCGGGGCGACCCCGAGGAATCCGGAACCTTCATCGCGCTCAACCAAGGTGACCTCGAGACTGCGGGGCAGGCCGTCGCGCTCGACCACGACGGTGGTAGGCCCTTCGCCGAGTGCGGTCAGGGCCTCGGGGACATCAGACCATTCGTCGATGCTGTGGTCGCCGATGGACACGATCACATCGTCAGATTCCAGCCCGCCGGCGGCGGCCGGCGTGGGGACAGTGTCCTCACCAACCAGGACAGTGGGCACCACTTCGTCGACGATCGGCTGCGGCTCAGAGACGCCGTTGGCGAGCACGATCCCGTAGAACAGAAGGAAGGCGATGAGGAAGTTCATGCCGACCCCGGCGAGCACGACCACACTCTTCTCCCAGAATTTCTTTTCCCGGTAGGTGCGGCCGATGTCGGTCGGGGAGATCTCCTCGAGGGGGTTCATGCCGATGATGCGCACATATCCCCCGAGAGGGATCGCCTTGACCCCGTACTCGGTCTCGCCGCGACGCCAAGAGAAGATACGAGGCCCGAAACCGAAGAAGAACTCGGTCACCTTCATCCCGGTTGCCTTGGCCGCAAAGAAATGGCCGGCCTCGTGGGCGGTGACAAAGAGAATGATGGCTGCGGCCGCAGCAAAGCCTCCGAGCATGCGGACACGCTACCCGCGAATCGCCGCTAGTCAGCAGGCTCCGGCGATAAACGAAGCTGCGATCTCCCGGCCCTCTCGGTCTGCGGTGATCACATCGTCCACGGTCTCTAGCGTCCGCCAATCCGACGTCTCGAGGGTGGACGAGACCACCTCGGCGATCCCGAGAAAGCCCAGGCGGCCATCGAGGAAGGCCGCTACTGCGACCTCATCGGCCGCGTTGAGCACCGCGGGAGAAGACCCACCTTCACGCCCTGCCTCGAAAGCCAGGTCCAGGGCTGGGAACGAGACGGGATCGGGAGCTTCGAACGTCAGGTCCATCCCGGCCAGGTCGAAGGGGCGGGCCAGGGAAGGTGCCCGCTCCGGTGAAGTCAGCGCGTATTGGATCGGGATCCGCATGTCGGGTTGGCCCAGGTGGCCCTTCCACGAACCGTCGACGAACTCGACCGCCGAGTGGAGGATGGACTGCGGGTGGATCAGGACGGCTATCCGGTCGTATTCGATGTCGAACAGATGATGGGCCTCGATGACCTCCAGACCTTTGTTGAAGAGCGTGGCTGAGTCGATGGTTATCCGGGGCCCCATGTCCCAGGTCGGGTGGGCCAGGGCCTCGTCTGGCGTCACCCCGGCCAGTGAGTCGGCGGATCGGCCCCGGAACGGGCCACCGGAGGCCGTCAGGATCAGACGTGCCACCGATTCCGGCTCCTCGCCGGCGAGGCACTGAAGGAGGGCCGAATGCTCGCTGTCCACCGGGATCAGCTCGCCGCCGTGCTCGGCCAGCGCCCGCTTCACCACCGGCCCACCGGCCACGAGACTCTCCTTATTGGCCAGCGCGACCCGATTCCCGCTCTCCAGACCTGCCATCGTCGCCCTCAGCCCGGCCGCTCCGACTATCCCGTTGACAACGACGGTGCCCGGGATACGTGCCGCGTCGATGACCGCATCGGCGCCGAATTCGACGGACCGCCCCACGACACGTGTGAAATCCTCGCGCTCCTCGGAGGATCCACCCGCCACCAGAACCCGCGCCTCGGGATGGGCCGACGCCAGCTCCGCGAGCTTTGGAGAAGGCGACCTCGCGGCGAGGGCGGCGATCTCCAACCCGAGGGAGGTGGTCACCTCGATTGTCTGGGACCCGATGGACCCGGTCGCCCCCAGAACGACCACCGGGCGGGTCACAGCAAACCGAACCCGCGGAACAGGAAGTAGATGGCCGGCGCCACGAACAGGAAGCCGTCGATCCGGTCGAGCATGCCGCCATGGCCGGGGAGCACCGATCCCATGTCCTTGACAGCAAGGGAGCGCTTGACCATCGACTCGACGGCGTCGCCCAGGGGCGCGATCACGCCCACGACGGCACCTGCAACCAGGGCCTTGGCGATGCCGATGGTCTCCCACGCGGGGAACGTGGCGAGGATCGACGCTACGACAAGGCCGGCGACAAAGCCCCCGATGAGGCCCTCGACGGTCTTGTGAGGAGAGATCACAGGCGACAGCTTCCGACGGCCGAGGGATCGACCCACGAAATAGGCACCGGTGTCGTTGGCGGCGACCAGAAGGACTACGAACAGGATGTAGGCGACCGGGTGGGATCCCTGAGCGATGAGGATGGCGAACGAGAGGAGGCCGACCCAGACCATCCCGCCGATCGTGACCGAGGCGTCCTCCAGGGGCTGGCGTCGGGGCGACAGAGTAAGGAAGAGGATCGTGACCACGGCAAACGCGGCAGCCCAGCCGGCTATGGCAGCGGCACCGGTCAACTGGGCGCCCACTCCCATGAAGACGACACCGAGCAGGCCGAACAGGGCAAGTGGGCGGGTCTCCTCGGATCTGACCGTGGCGTAGAACTCGCCAGTGGACACGACCATGGCCAGGATCACGAAGGCTGCGAACCACCAGCCGCCGAGCAGCAGGCTGCCGAGGAACAAACCGAAGATGACGACGGCGGAACCCACGCGCATGGCCAGATCGCTCGAGGCGGCCTGTTCGGAAGCCTCGAAGTCCTCTTCGGCGTCGGCACGGGAACCGGTGACGTCCTCGAACCCGACCAGACCGCTGTCGACACCGGGAACCGTGGCCGCGACAGCCTGCTGCTCCCATTCTTCTTCGGCCGCCCGGCTCACCTCCTCGGCCAAGCCCTGGTACTCCTGGGTGGTCGAGCCGGTGTACTGGTTGGCCTGATAGTCATCGAGATTCTGCGGGAAGCTCATCCCCTCGTAGTCGCCCTTGGGCTCGGAGGCCGGGTCATCGTCGACGGCTTCTTCCGGAGCCGCGTCATTGGCCGACTCGTCCTCCCCCGCATCGTCGTCCTCGAGGAGAGGGGGAAGAGTGAAGACCTCGGCGTCCTCCTCGCCCTCGTCCCAGAGGCGGCTCGGCTCCTTCTCGTCTTCGGGCGTTCGCTCGCTCACATCAGACCTCGAGAAGCTCTTCTTCTTTGTGATTGAGGAGCCGATCGATCTGATCGACGTACCGGTCGGTCAGCTTCTGCAACTCATCCTCTCCCCGGCGGATGTCATCGTCGGAGATCTCGCCGTGCATCGCCTCCATGTCGGCCTTGGAATGACGGCGGATATTTCGCACCGCCACACGTCCCTCTTCAGCCATGTTCTTGACCACCTTGATCAGATCTTTGCGCCGCTCCTCGGTCAGCGGTGGGAAGGCGATCCGGATCACATTGCCGTCGTTGGTGGGGTTGAGGCTGAGCTCGGAGGTCTGCAACGCCCGTTCGATGTCACCCACGGTCGACTTGTCGAAGGGCTGGACGACCAGCAAGCGGGGCTCAGGCACAGAGATGGATGCGAGTTGCTGCAGGGGGGTCGGCGACCCGTAGTACTCCACGGTTATCCGCTGGAGAAGCTGGGGATTGGCCCGCCCGGTGCGAACTGTTGAGAATTCCGAGGCCACGTGGTCGGTGGCCTGGTCCATCTTGTGCTCGGCCTCGGTCAGGAGGTCGCTGATCACTGTTCCTCCTCGTCAGTGGATCACGGTGCCGATCTTCTCGCCGTTCACCGCCTTGACGATGTTGCCAGGTGTCGTCATGTCGAACACGACTATCGGCACACCGTGCTCCTTGCTCATCGTAACGGCGGTGGTGTCCATGACCCTGAGCTCGTCGGAGATGAAGTCCATGTAGGACAGCTCATCGAGGCGCTTGGCGTCGGGATGGGTGGCGGGGTCGGCGTCGTAGATGCCATCCACCTTGCTCGCCTTGAGGAGAGCATCGGCTCCGAGCTCGACCGCCCGGAGGGCAGCGGTGGTGTCGGTTGTGAAGAACGGGTTGCCGGTCCCTGCGGCGAAGATCACGACACGCCCCTTCTCCAGATGGCGGATTGCGCGCAGGCGGATGTAGGGCTCCGCCAGCTCCTGCATGGTGATCGCGCTCTGAACCCGGGTAGGCACGCCGGCCTTTTCCAGTGCGTCGCGAAGGGCGAGGGCATTGATGACGGTGGCCAGCATCCCCATGTAGTCGGCCGATGCCGGGTCCATGCCCTTGGCTGCCTGGCTCACCCCGCGAAAGATGTTGCCTCCGCCCACGACTACGGCGATCTGGATGTCGTCGGAGTGCCCTTCGGCGATCTCCTCAGCAACCCTGACGACAGTCAGGGGATCGATGCCGTATCCGATCCCGGGGTCGGCAAAAGCCTCGCCGGACAGTTTGAGGATGACCCTTCTCACCGGGGGATTGGACAATTCGCCTCCTACTCGCCGACGGCGATGCGGGAAACCCTGCGCACCGAGATGTTCTCACCCATCTTGGACGCGAGGCTGCCCACCATGTCGCCGACAGTGCCGTCGAACCTTTCGGCGTTGACGAATTTCTGGTCGTAGAGGACGTTCTCGGCGAACCACGACTCGATCTTCCCGTCCACGATCCGCTCTACGACATTCTCCGGCTTCCCCTCGGCCGCGGCCTGACGTGAGATGAGCTCGCGCTCCTTGGCCAGCGCATCCTGGTCGACTTCGTCACGGGTGACCCACGTGGGCCGCCCCCAGCTGATGTGCATGGCGATGTCGTTTGCCGTCTGGCGGAACTCGTCGCTCTTGGCGACGAAGTCGGTCTCACAGGCCAACTCCACCAGCACCCCCATCACCGGCCGGTCGTTCTGGATGTGGATATAGCTGCCGATGGTTCCCTCGTTGGCCTCCCGTTCGGCCCGCTTGGCCATCTTTGCCTGGCCCCGCTCCCGAAGCAGCTCGAACGCCTTCTCCAGGTCGCCTCCGGCGTCAGTCAGTGCCGTCTTGGCGTCCATCATCCCGACGCCGGCATCCTGCCTCAGCTTCTGGATGTCCTTGGCGGTGAACTCAGCCATTTTCGACCGTTTCCGTCTTGGGCTCCGAACCGGCATCGGCTGCCACTGCGGCGGGAGCAGGCTCTTGCTCGAAGTCCGGAATCGACTCGTCGACCGTGGGCTTGAAGTCCTCGGACTCGTCATCGGGGCTATCACCCTTGGACGCCTTGGCGCCGGCCATCCTCCGCCCTTCGAGGGCGGCGTCGGCGATGGCGCCCGCGATGAGATCGGCGGCCCGTATGGCATCGTCGTTCCCGGCGATGACGTAATCCACCCGGTCGGGATCGCTGTTCGAGTCGACGAGGGCGATCACGGGCATGCCGAGACGGGCAGCCTCGGTGACTGCTGTGGCCTCTGTGTTGACGTCGACGATGAACACGGCGTCTGGCGTCTTCTGCAGATCGACCACCCCACCCAGGTTCTGCTCCAACTTGGCCAGTTCACGCCGCAGCTTCAGACGCTCCTTCTTGGGAAGGTTGTTGATCTCCCCGCTCGCCTCGAGACGTCGCAGCTCGCGCATGTAGAAGATCCGCTTTTGGATGGTCTGGAAGTTGGTGAGCATGCCGCCGAGCCAGCGATAGTTGACATATGGCATGCCGGATCGGGTGGCGTGCTCGGCCACAGCGGCCTGAGCCTGCTTCTTCGTGCCGACGAAGAGGACGACACCCCCGTCGGAGGTGAGGTTCTTGACGTAGTCGGCGGCGGCGGCGGTCTGCTCCACCGTCTGCCGCAGGTCGATGATGTGGATTCCATTGCGCTCCCCATAGATATAGGGGCGCATCTTTGGGTTCCACCGGCGGGTCTGATGCCCGAAATGGACACCCGCCTCCAAGAGTTGCTTCATCGAGACAGCCAAAGCTGCTCCTTTCTGGTTGTTCCTCCGCCTGCCGGCGAGTGCCTATCCGATTCACGGATGACCCTCTTCGGGACGCGCCCGACCAGTGAGGGTCAGCAGACGTGTGTGATGGGCCGAATGGTAGGAGCGTGAAGCGCGGAACCTAAAACCTAGGGCTTAGAACCTAGAACCTAACCCCAGGATGGCTCGCCGAGACGATTGCGAAGCGACATCATCGTCTTGGCGTGGATCTGGCAGACCCGTGACTCAGTGACGCCGAGAACATCACCGATCTCGGCCAGTGTCATGCCCTCGTAGTAATAGAGGGTGACCACGAGCCGCTCCCGCTGAGGAAGGCGGTTGATGGCGTCGACCAGCCCATGACGTGTCTCCTCGGCCTGGAAAGCGGTCTCTGGCGACACCCCGGTGGGATCGGCAAGCATGTCGCCCACAGACGTCGACGAGTCGGCCCCGACGAACTCATCGAGTGCTGCGATGCCCGAGCGCCCGATCTCGGCCAGGGCGCCCTGCAAATCGCCAACATCCATCTCGAGAGTGTCGGCCAGCTCCTGGTCGGTTGGGGCCCGTTGCAGTGTGTGCTCCAACTCGGTGACGGCGGTCTCGATCTGGCGGGCCCTGGAGCGCACCGAGCGTGGCACCCAGTCGAGGGCCCGGAGCTCGTCGAGAATGGCTCCCCTGATGCGGTTGATGGCATACGTCTCGAACTTGAAGCCCCGTTCGAGCTCGAACTTGTCGATGGCGTCGATCAATCCGAAGAGCCCGTAGCTGGCGAGATCGTTCTGGTCGACCGAGCGCGGCAGCCCGGCTCCGATCCGACCCGCGACGTACTTGACCAGGGGCGAAAAATGGAGGATCAATCGCTCACGGGCATCGGCGTCGGCCGATGCCTTGAAGCGCTCCCACAGGGCATCGACCTGTCCGGTCTCAGGCCCTCGGGTGGCTTCGGTCATATGTGCCTCTCAGGTGCTGACGGGTGACGGCAGTGTAGATCTGGGTCGTGGCCAGGTCGGTGTGACCGAGCAGGTCCTGGACCGACCGAAGATCGGCGCCGCCTTCGAGGAGATGGGTGGCGAAGCTATGCCGGAGGGCGTGGGGGAAGGTGGCGACTCGCTTTCTGACCACCGATCGGATGCCACGCGTGCCCAGCGGTCCGCCCCGCAGCCCCACCCAGAGCGAGTTCCCGGCGGCCGCCCCCGCCAGCTCTGGCCTCCCTTGCCCGAGATAGCGGCGCACAGATTCCTGAGCGGGCCTGCCAATCGGGACACGACGGGTTTTCCTCCCCTTGCCGACCACGGTGACCATGTCACCGCCTACGTCGTCGACTGAAAGCGAAGCGAGCTCGGAGACCCGGAGACCGGTCGAATACAGGGTGTCGATCAGCGCACGGTCCCGTAGTCCTTCAGCGGTCGTGGGATCGATGGTCTCGATGGCATGCACCAGGGTCCGGCTCGGTATGGCATGGGGCAGCGGCCTGTCGAGCCGGGGTCGGGAGACGCCCTCGAATGGGTTGACCGTCGCCGAGTTGCGGCGACCTGCATCGTTGTAGAAGGAGCGAACGGCAGAAGCTTTGCGAGTCATCGACCTCTTCGAGTAACCCTGAGCGGAAAGGGAGCCGAGATAACGGCGAGCATGCTGTCGGCGCACTGCGCCAATCGAATCCACTCCTTCGTCTCCGCAGTAGGCGAAGAACTGGGCCAGGTCGCGCCGGTAGGCCTCGAGGGTGTGTGGGGAGAGCTCTCTCTGATCACGCATGCGATCGAGGTATCCGTCGACGGGCTTGGCGGCCCAATCCGGCATCGGAGGGATCTTCACAGGCCAGATGCTATTGGCGGAGCTGACCCCGGTCGGGTCAACCCGAGCCGGGGAGCACCACATCACCCACCCGGCGTGCCTCTCCCGCGATCTCCATCCTGGCGAGACGGGCAAGGGCCTCGGCGGGAGTGCACTCCCAGATCGAGGGGAGATCGTCGATGGCCAGGCCTGTTGGCGGGATGATGCCCGTGAGAACGGGCGTTTGGTTGGGCGGCTTGCCGAGGATCAGCTCGAGCTCCGCCAGGAGGTCGTCGACTCCGAGGACCGGGAGTGCGCCGTCGCGTATGAGAAGGTTGCACCCGACCGAGGCGGATCGGTCGACATCACCAGGGACCACCAGGACCGGACGCCCCATCTCGGCGGCCAGGCGCGCCGTGATCAGCGCCCCGCCCTTCACCCCGGCCTCGACCACCACGACGGCCGAGGAAATGCCGGCAATGATCCGGTTCCGTGCCGGGAAGCGCCAGCGGTCGGGCCTGGTCCCCGGTGGATACTCGGACATGATCGCCCCGCCTTTGAGCAGGATCGACCGATAGAGATCGGCGTTCTCGGCCGGGTAGACGACATCGACACCAGACCCCAGGACCGCCACGGCGCTGCCCTGACCCCGCAGAGTTCCGCGATGGGCCGCAGCGTCGATGCCCCTGGCCAGACCACTCACGGTGGTCCATCCCGCCCGGGAAAGGGCGTGGCCGAAGGCCTCGGCCAGATTGAGGCCATAGCGCGTGCACTTCCTCGTGCCCACGACGGCAACGGCTGGATCGGTCGTGGTAACGCCGAGGACATAGAGAGGTGGAGGATCCTCCAGATCGTGCAGACCCACGGGGTAATCCGGTCCGTGCGGGACGATCACCCTTAGGTCATTCATCCCGCCACTCGCCGCGGAGGCCGACGGCCTCGGCCATGTGGTGCTCCTCGACCTGGTCTGCTCCTTCCAGGTCGGCAATGGTGCGGGCTACTCGACGGACACGGTCGCCGCCTCGGGCGGTGAGCACCGCGTTTCCGACGGCCATGGCCACCAGACGTCGTGCTGCCTTGGATTCCTGCCCATCCCCCGGCTCGAGAAACCGGTTGACCTGCCCCCGTTCCAGCTGGGCGGCCCGCGCTTGCTCGACCCGATGGGCGACCGAAGCGCTCGTCTCGCCTTTCGGCCCCGAATATTCGGTGGCCTCGACCCGGCCCAGGCGAACGATCAGGTCGAATCGATCGACCAATGGGCCGGAGATTCGGGACCGATACCGCCCCAGGATGGCCGGGCGACAGTCACACGGCCGGCGGCCGTCGCCTAAATAGCCACATGGACACGGGTTGGTGGCGGCCAGGAGCTGAAACGAAGCCGGGAAATCGAGGGAGGAGCCCCGACGGGCGACGGACACGACACCTTCCTCCAACGGCTGGCGCAGCGTGTCGAGATGACTGCGAGGAAACTCGGCCAACTCGTCTAGAAAAAGGACACCCCTATGGGCGAGGGACGCTTCACCTGGAACGGGATTACCACTGCCGCCGCCGACGAGTGCCGCCTTGGAGGCGGTGTGATGGGGAGCACGAAAAGGTGGCGTGACGACCAAGCCCCGGCGCCGGCCCGCCGCAGCCCAAAGCATCGCCGTCTCAACCGCCTCTGCGATCTCGAGTGGTGGGAGGATGCCAATGATCCGCCGGGCCAACATGGTCTTGCCCGATCCCGGCGGCCCATGCATCAGCAGGTGGTGGCCGCCGGCCGCCGCCACCTCGAGTGCCCGCCTCGCCATCGGCTGGCCCCTGATATCGGCGAGGTCAGGTGCCCGCTCCTCGGACGTAGGGACACCGGGTCGTGCCGGCTCGACGGTCCCCAGACCTCCCCTGAGAAGGTCCACCGCGTCCGCCAGGCTGGCGACCCCATACGCCGTGGCCCCGGGGATTGATGCCGCCTCACCGACGACGGCGGTGGCGACCAGGCACGGCACGTTCTGCCTGGCACTCAGCACGCCGGCACCGAACGCGTGGGATCCCGCTCTGACAGCGCCGTCGAGCGCAAGCTCGCCGACGACGACAGCGTCGCGGAGCGGCGGGATCTCCTTGCTGGCAGCGAGGATGCCCAGGGCGATCGGGAGGTCGTAGTCCGTCCCTCCCTTGGGAAGGTCGGCCGGGGCGAGGTTCACCGTGACCGTCCGATTGGGAAAGCGGATCCCGGCCGAGGCGACCGCCGCCCTAACCCGATCTTTTGCCTCTCGCACCGCGGTGTCGGGGAGACCGGACAACTTGAATGCCTCGCTCTGACGCCCGACATGGGCTTCGACGCGGACAGGTCGCGCCTCTCCCCCCACGAGGGCCACCGAAGTGGCTGCCGCGTACATGGCCCGAACGTACGAGAGGCCTGGGGTCGTTGGAAGGGGTGCGTGCCGAAGTACGCGACTAACCGTTAGGTCAGGTTTACCGTCTTCCCGGCACGTTGGTGCCGATCGTCATGAGTCACAACCCCACTACCAGGACCTCGCCTCGCCCTGCGCCGCCAAAGACCCGTCGCCGTCGCTACAGCTCTGGCCAGCGCTGGACGATTCGGATCCTCATCTTCCTGGTTCTCGCAGCTGCAACCCTGGTCGCCCTCACCTTCCTGGCCGACTTTCAGATGGAGGACGCCGGGCCAATGCCCTCGCTGGCTGCGGGTGACGGGGTCTACCTCATCGTGGGTAGTGACAGCCGGGAGAACCTTCCCGACGACCTGGAAGGGAGCTTCGGGGACTTCAGCGGCGCCCGAGCCGACGTCATCATCCTGGCCCAGGTGGTGGATGGGCGGAGACAGCTGCTGTCGATACCCCGTGACCTCAGGGTCGAGATACCTGGCCAGGGAGTGAACAAGGTCAACGCGGCCTACGCCTTCGGTGGCCCTGATCTCCTCGTGGACACAGTCGCCAACGCCACCGGGGTGCGGCCGAACCATTATCTCGAAGTGGAGTTCGGAGGTTTTGCCGGGATCGTCGACGCATTGGGTGGCATCGAGCTCGACATCCCCTATCCGGCCCGTGATGCCAAGTCCGGGCTGGATATCGGGGCCGGCGTGCAAACAGTCGATGGCGCGACCGCTTTGGCGTATGCCCGTTCGCGCAGTTACGAGGAACAGATAGATGGGGAATGGGTGGCTCAGGGAGGTGGCGATGTTGCTCGTGCCGCCCGGCAGCGGGAGGTCCTGACCAAGATCATGGCTGCGGCGTCGTCACCTTCAGGTCTGGTCCGCAGTCCTCTCGTGGTGACCGCCGTTGGCTCTCATCTCACCGCCGACTCCGGCCTGACCGTCTTCGATCTGGCGGGGACCGGGTGGGATATGCGCTCTGCCGGTGTCACCGAATCAATGACCCTCCCCGTCGTCGGCGCCGAAGAGGGCGGGGTGTCGTATCTGGTGCGGGACGATCCTGCCGCCACGGAAGTCCTGAACGCCTTCGCCGCCGGCCAGCCACTGCCCGCCTCCTAACCGGGCCGCGGGGGACCGCTCCGCAGCCATGCGATCGTCTCTTCAACCGGCTCGTCGTCCAGATCAGGCCCGCTCAGAATCCAGGTGGCACCCGCCTGCTCGAATGCCTCGACGTCGGCAGTGGGCGGCCCACCGATCACGACGTCGAAGGCCTCATCGCCCTGTCTATGGGTCATGACATAACCGGCGATCATCGCCACATCCGAGGGGTCCAGCGCCTGCTCGTCGCTCCGCATCGGGACCACACCGTCGAACCGTGCCGCACGACGCAGGGGTCGGAGGTTGGGCAACATCCCGGCCACCCAGATCGGGATCTTGCCAAGTGGCCGAGGGGCGAATCGGTTTTCGGTGACGGTGTAGTGCTCCCCTTCGAAGTCGAAGGCCTCGCCCGACCACACGGCCTGGATGATGGCGAGAGCCTCGTCCAGCATGTCTGCGCGTTCTCTGGCATCGGTCGGATCGCCGAAGGTGCCGAACTCGACCTCTGGCCAGTAGCCGATACCGACACCCAGGATCATTCGCCCTTCGGTCAGCCGATCCAGCGTCACAGCTCGCCGGGCCACCTCCCAGGGACGGTGCCGGGGCAGGGCGGCCACCATCGGGCCGATGCGCACTCTGCTCGTGGCCTGTCCGATCGCCCCGAGCAACACCCACGGATCGGCCACCGGCATGCCGTCATCGACGACGATGTGGTCCCAGACGAAGAACCCGTCCCAGCCTGCCTCCTCGGCGGCGACCGCAAGGTCGACCAGCAAACCGGGCTCCGCGTACAGTCCAAAGTTCGGGAAGTTGAGGCCGAATCGCACCCGCCAAGGCTATCCATTCGGCACGTAGCATCGACGTGTGCCCGACCCGTTCCTCGACGCAGCCATCGACGAGGCCGGCCTGGGCTTGGCGGAGGGTGGGATTCCGATCGGGTCGGTGCTCGTCCTCGACGACCGGATCGTGGGTCGGGGGCATAACCGACGGGTTCAGAAGGGCAGCCCGATCCTGCACGGCGAGATGGATGCCCTGGAGAATGCCGGCCGTCTAATCGCCTCCGAATATCGGAGATCCACGATCTACACCACGCTCTCTCCGTGCCCCATGTGCACGGGAGCGATCCTGCTCTACGGGATCCCGAGGGTCGTGATCGGGGAGAATCGAACCTTTCTCGGCGGCGAAGATCTGCTCAGAGCCAACAGCGTCGAGGTTGTCGTGGTCGACGACCAGCGATGTGTCGACATGATGACCGGGTTCATCGAAGCCCGGCCTGAACTGTGGAACGAGGACATCGGGGAGGTCTAGGGGCTGGGACGGCTGCCCCTAGGTTCAGTGACCGCGCTGCACAGCGTTGTCCTCAGTTGCGCGTGATGCAGCGCAGATGACGGGAGGGGCGGGAGCTCAGTGACCGCGCTGCACAGCGTTGCTTTGTGGTCGCGCCAATGCAGCGCAGACCACGCCTCCATCCTTCATGCATCCAGGACGGAGAGCCGACCCCCTATCTCCCCTTCCATTCCGGGTCCCGCTTCTCGAGAAAGGCAAGCAATCCCTCGGCGGCATCCTCTGTGCCGAGGGCCACTGACTGAGCCTCACCCTCCCAGGAGAGGGCATCGGCCAGCCCGATCTGGAAGCTGGCGTTGAGGGTCTGCTTGGCGAACATCTGGGCCACGGGCGCCCCTGCCAGGAACCCATCGGCGATCTCGGTGACGCGATCTTCGAGGACATCTACCGGGACGACCTCGGTGACCAGCCCGATCCGCTGCGCCTCATCGGCCTCGACGATTCGCCCCGACAGCGCCAGCTCCTTGGCCCGTTGCATGCCGACGATCCGTGGCAACAGCCAGGAGCCGCCGAAAGTCAACTGTCAGCCCCCTTCTCACGAAGATCTCGGAGAATCGGGCCCGCTCGGTGGCGACCACAACGTCACATCCGAGGGCGAGGTTCAAGCCCGCCCCGACTGCAACCCCATCGACGGCAGCGATAGCGGGCTTGGTCAACCGGTGGAGGGCCATGGCAGCCGCCGCCACCTCCTTCATCCTCGAGTGGCGATCCTCGACGGATTGGAGCCGATCCACCCGCGATGGATCCAGGTCGGCGCCGGCGCAGAACTCCCCACCGGCGCCGGTGACCACGAGCACCCGCTGCTCAGACCCCTCGAAATCGTCGAAGGCAAACCGCAGCTCTGGCCAGCCGTCGAACGGGATGGCGTTTTTTCGATCGGGACGGTCGATCGTGAGCCAGCGCACCAGTCCGCGATCCCCTGAGTGCAACCAGCTCACCGCGATGACGGTAGACACCGCAAGGCGTGGTTACCGTTCCAGGAATGGGGTTCAACCCGTTTCGCGATCACGAAAAGAGCACCGCTGACATCGTCGCGGTGGTCGTGGCGTTCGCGGCGATATTCGCGGTCCTGGCGTGGGCGATCTTCTCGGGGTGACGGTCTCCCCGGTGCAGCCCTACGCGGCGCGCGAAGGAGTACATCTGCCCCGGCTGCTCGACGATCATCCCTCCCGGCACGTTTCATCTGGTCGTCGTGCCCGACCACGAACCCGACTTACGCCGGCACTGGCATCACGGCTGCTGGCACAAGGAGATGCGTCGTCGGTTCGGTGCTCGGACCTAGTGCCGAGGAGAGGCGAGGCTTTTCTGCTCATCCACAGCCCGCTGCTCGGACCATCCTGCTGGGGCCCCTTCGGGAACGGTGGCCTCCAACGCCGGCCATCCGATCGCGATCCCGGACCTGACGAGCGCCAGCACCGCGCGAACCACCAGGCTGGGAGGCTCTCGTCGAAGCCGCAGTCGCTGCCGGGGAAGATCTCGGATCGGAGCCAGTCGTGATCGGCCATTCGGGCGCTGGCGTGTTTCTCCCCGTGATCGCCCATCGACTTGGAGCAATAGCAGTGCTATTCATCGATGCCGTGGTGCCGCCCCTTCAGGGAGTGCACCGGACATCGCCGTCGCTGACACGACTGCTCGACGATCAGGTCGTCGACGGGAAGCTCCGTCGATGGATTGACTGGTGGCCGGCGGAGACGGTCGCCGACTTGCTTCCCAAACCGGAAGACCGGTCACGCTTGTCGAGTGACATGCCAATCGTGTCGAGGTCCTTCTACGACGAGGGAGTCCCCGTCCCCGAAGGTTGGTCGCACCGCAACTGCGGCTATCTCCGGCTGAGCGCGGCCTACGACGAGGAATATGCCGAAGCTGGGAGGCGGGGCTGGGCTCGCCTGCTGTTCGATGGGGATCACCTCAGCATCTTCACGCGGTCCGCCCCCGTCCTCTCCGCTGTGGAGGAGCTGTTCACCGGCGTCGTGCGGCCCGATCAGGCGTCGCGACGGTGAAGACCCCACCACGTGAGGAACAGACCGAGAGCGGTCCAGCCCAGCGTGATGGCCACCGCGTGGGGCAGCGATAGATCTGTACCGGGGACGAACGCACCGAACCCTCCCCCGATGTCGATCTGGAACAAGGCGTTCGTGGCCGCGGACAGGGAGACGTTCTCCCATGGGCCCCAGAGGCCGAGGATCGGGTCGATGAAGTAGAGAGCCAGGGCGGCGCCGATCGCAGGCCCGACCGATCGCAGCAGCGCCACCGACCCGAGGCCAATGGCGGTCCACGCCAACTCGATCAGTCCGACTTTCCACACCAGGCTCAGCCACTCGTCGACCCCGGGACCGCCCTCTCCTGGCACTGCGATCGCGGTCACGATCGACCACCCGGCGATGCCGGCGGCAATCGCCAGCAGCGAAGCCACCGCGAGAACCAAGAACCGGGCCGAGATCTGGCTGACCCGACGTGGATCCCTGGTCAGGGCGGTGGCCCACACCGTGCTCCCGAATTCGCTCCCCAGCATGACCACCGCCAGGATCAGGGGAAACCAGGTCTGCCCTGCCACCTGTTGGGCGCCGAAGACGTAGGCCAGGGGTTTCTCCAGGACCGGCACCCCCTCCGCCAGCTCGGGTGCGATCTGGGCGAAAATCAATAGGAAGAAGGCGAGCAACCCGACCAGGGCAGCCAGGATGATCACCATCATGTAGTAGAGCCGCCGGCGGCTCAGCTTCAGATACTCGGCATGAAGGAGACTCATTGGTCCACCTCACCGGTCATACCGAGGAACACAGACTCCAGGGTCGACCGAGCCGGCCTGATCTCCTTGGGATAGATGCCCGCCTCGGCCAGCACCCTGACCACCCGGCTCCCGTCGTTCTCGTCGACCATCAGCCCACCGCCGTCTTGCCTCACGGCGATGCCGGCGGCCGAAAGGGCTGCCATGGCGGCAGCCGCTCCGTCGGTGACAACCCTTGTCGCGCCACCAGAAAGCATCTCCTCCAGAGGTCCTTCTGTGACCAGCTTCCCGCGGTTGAGGACCACCACGTAGTCGGCCAGGGCCTCGATATCCGCCAGGTCATGGCTCGAGACGACGACGGTCTGGCCGCTGTCGGCGATCTCACGGAGTCGTGCCCGGAAAGCCATCTGCCCGGCAGGATCGAGACCGTCGAGGGGCTCATCGAGTAGCAGTAGCTGAGGATCTCCGATCAGCGCAGCGCCTAGAGCGAGACGCTGTCGCATCCCCTTCGAGTACTCGTCGATCTTGCGCCCGGCGTCTGCCTGCAGGCCGACGAATTCGAGCATCTCGTCGATGCGGTCATGGCCGAAGCCCAGTTGGTCGGCCGCCACCTGGAGGTTGACCCGCCCAGTGAGCGCCCGGATCAGACCCGGCTCCTCGATGATGGCCCCGATCTTCTTCGTCACCTCCATCAGGCCACGTGGGATCTCCTGACCGAGGACGACGATGCTCCCGGCGTCGGTCCTCGTGAGACCCAGGAGCGACCGGAAGAGGGTCGTCTTGCCCGCCCCGTTGGGCCCGAGCAGCCCCGTTATCGCTCCCGATGGAACCACGCAACCGAAACCATCGAGCGCGGTGGTCGACTTGTAACGCTTGACCAGGCCCTCGATCTTTATCGCGGGATCGGCGAGGTTCACGTGACGCGGTGATCGAGCGACATGGCCGGGCAGTCAACCACAGCCTGGAACCCAGTGAATCACCACGTCATCGGGCCTGATCCGCACACCGAGGAAGTCGACTCGAGAAGCACCTGCCGCCGCTGCCAGACGTGTGACGTGTCTTCGCTTGCCCGGGCCGATGGCATCGATGGGGTCTCGATCGGAGGTGATGGCCCTCACCTCGACAACAACTCGTTGTCCCCCATCCAGGGCGAGGAGGTCGAGCTCACCGCGACCGACCTTGACATTGCGGCCGACGACATCGAGCCCATGGCCGGTCAGGAATCTGGCAGGCGATTCGCTCGCCTATCGCCCCCACCACCACCCGATCGGTCAGATCGAGATCTCTTGCTTCTCCAGCTCTTCGACGTTCACGTCGCGGAATGTCATGACCTTGACCTGCTCCAGGAACCGGGCCGGTCGGTACATGTCCCATACCCATGCGTCTTTCATCTCGACCTCGAAGAAAACCGATCCGTTGGCCTCGCGCACTTGGAGGTCAACATGATTTGCGAGGTAGAAGCGGCGCTCGGTCTCCACGACATACCGGAACATCGGAAGGACGTCGTGATACTCCTTGTAGAGCTTGAGCTCAACCTCGGATTCGTACCGCTCCAGGTCTTCTTCCATGCTCTCCTCTTCACACAGGCCGACAAAAGATCATATGCACGGCTCGTTACTTAACGGCGAATAATCCGGTGTGACGTTTTCAGAGACCGCCGATGTGTGAAATAGGCCAGATGGTGACAAAGGCCTTCCCGATCAGGTCCTCGAGCGGTATGGGGCCGAATCGCCTGCTATCGAAGGACGCGTCGCGGTTGTCGCCCATCACGAATACCTCGTCGTCGGCGACGATGACGGCGGGCTCGTCGGGCATGAAGACCTCGGGCAGATAGGGCTCGTCGAGCGGAGTCCCGTCCACCACGATCTGGTTGTTCGTCACCGCGATCGTCTCGCCGGGCAGACCGATCACCCGTTTGATCAGATCCTCGTGACCCCGCGTGCGAATGCCGACCGCCTCCAGGACGGACCGGATCACAGCTTCGGGTATCGACTCCTCGACTTCCTCTTCCCGAGGGTCACGGAAGACGACGATGTCGCCACGCTGCGGCTCACCCCATTGATAAGCCAGCTTGTTCACCATGACCCGGTCGTTGACCTCGATGGTGGGAAGCATCGACTCCGACGGAATCCAGAACGGCTGTATCAGGAAGGTCTTGATGATGACCGCAATGGTCAGGGCGGTCAGGAGCAATCCGGGCAACTCGGCGAGGAACGAACGCCGGCGTTTCGGCGTCTCGGGAACCGTCTCCTCGTCGATGGGGCTCGTGTCGTGCGAGATCAGTCGCGAAGCTCCTTGATGCGGGCCGACTTTCCGACCCGATCGCGCAGGTAGTAGAGCTTGGAACGACGGACATCGCCACGGCGGACGACCTCGATCTTGGAGATGATCGGGGCATGAACCGGGAAAACCCGCTCGACGCCGACCCCGAAACTCAACTTGCGGACGGTGAAGGAGGCCCGTGCCCCCGCCCGGTTCCGGGCGATGACAAGGCCCTCGAAGATCTGGACGCGCTCTCTGCCCCCTTCGACCACGCGGACGTGCACTTTGACGGTGTCGCCGGCCCGGAAATCGGGGATATCGTCGCGGACGTGCGCGCTCTCAACTACGTGAAGATCGTTCATGGAGGACTCCTAGAGGCGCCGGGAGTAGCTCAGTAGTCCCGGCCGGGGCGAATTGTATCAGTTCTCTGAACTCTCGCCATCCGGCAGCAGGTCAGGTCGGCGCTCCCTCGTGCGCCGCACCCGTTGCTCCCTTCTCCACTCCTCGATGACAGCGTGATTGCCGGAGAGGAGCACCTCGGGCACCTCCCATCCCTTGAAGTCGGCGGGCCTGGTGTACACCGGCTCCTCGAGCAAACCATCCCGGAAAGACTCGCTTTCAGTCGAATCGGGATTGCCCACGACGCCGGGGAGCAACCGGGCAATTCCCTCGATGGCGAGCGCCGCGGCCACCTCGCCACCGGCAACGACGAAGTCGCCTAAGGAGGTCTCCTCGTCGATGTAGTTGTCGACCACCCGCTGGTCGACTCCTTCGAAGCGACCGCACACAAACGTGATCTCGGGCATCTCCGCCCAGTGGTCAAAGGTGGACTGTGTGAGCGGCTCTCCAGCCGGAGTGAACAGGACGCGGTGGGTGCCGGCCAGTGGCTCCAAGGCGGCCGCCAACGGCTCAACCATCATCACCATCCCCGGCCCGCCACCGAAAGGGGCGTCGTCCAGTTGGCGATGCCGGCCCATGCCGTGCTCGCGCAGGTCGAGCAGGACCACTTCGAGCATCCCGGCCTCGATGCCTCGGGCCACGATCGAGACGCCGAGCGGGCCTACGAAGAAGCCGGGGAACATGGTCACGACGTTGATCCGCACCGCGGGAAGGCTAGAGCGGGGCAGCATGGCCGATATCCTCGGTTCCCGGCGATTCCCCCGGCTCATCCGGAGAGTTGACATGTCCATCGACCAAGCACCGACAACATGACGCTCGATCATCTGCCGGTCGAGAGTGTCCTGCTCGTCGCGGCCGGGCTCATGGTCATCGGAGTCCTAATAGTCGGAGCTTCCGACCGGCTCAGAGTGCCCGCCGCCCTTCTCTCGCTCGGGATCGGCATCCTCTTCGGAAGCGACGTCCTCGGGTTGGTCGAAGTCAGCGACATGGCGATGGTCAGAGACATCAGCGTCATCGCCCTCATGATCATCCTGTTCGAGGGCGGCCTCACCACCAAGCCGTCCGTCTTGCGAGAGTCGGGCGTCCCGGGTTTCGTCCTCGCCAACGTCGGCGTCCTTGTCACAGCCGGGGTGGTCGCTACGGGCTGGCAGCTTCTCTTCGACACCGGATGGGAGACGGCCCTCATCATCGGGGCGGTCGTGGCCTCAACCGACGCGGCGGTCGTGTTCGACGTCGTGCGAAGGACGCCCATCCCGAAGCGGCTGGCCGGCATCCTCGAGATCGAGTCGGGTGTCAACGACCCCTTCGCGATCCTCCTCACCATCGGGCTCATCGAGGTCACCAGGTCGAGTCCCGGTATCGAGGACTGGCTGGTGTTCGGAGCCAGACAGCTGTTCGGGGGTATCGCCGTGGGCCTGCTTGGGGGCTGGATCGGCAGCCGGCTGCTACGGCTCCGCCTGAGGTCCTCGGGCCTCTATCCGCTGTTGGCCCTGGCCATGGCCGGGCTCACCTTCGCCGTGGCCTCCTACGTCGGAAGCTCGGGGTTCCTGGCGGTCTACATCTGCGGGCTCATGATCGGCGCCCTCGCCCCCCGCCACCGCCGGGTGGTGCGAAGCTTTCACGCCAGTCTGGCCAATGGGGCTGACATCGCCCTCTTCCTCCTGCTGGGTCTGCTCGTCTTCCCGGCCGAGCTACCGGGGGTCGCGATCCCGGCGTTGGCGGTGACTGCAATCCTGTTGCTGGTCGGGAGACCGCTATCCGTGGTCCTCGCCATGCTCCCCTTCCGGTTGTCATGGAAGGAGATGACGTTCCTCTCCTGGGCCGGTCTGCGTGGCGCACTGCCGATCGTCCTCGCCACGTTCCCGGCCACCGCCGGGGTCGCCGCCGGTGGAACCATCTTCAACCTGGTGTTCTTCGTGGTGGTTGTGTCGGCTCTCCTCCAGGGGACGACGATTGGGCCGCTGGCCAAGCGCCTCGGTCTCGTCGTCGATCGGCCCGCTTGGCAATCCATCGCAGAGGCGGTGGAGCTGGAGGACGTGGACGTCGATCTCATCGAGATCGAGGTGACCGACGACCTCGCCCTCGTCGGCACGAGGCTGAGCGAGAACCCGCCGCCCGAGGGGATGCTGATCACGACGATGATCCGCGATCACAAGGCGGCCATCCCCACCCCGGACACCGTGTTCGCTTCGGGGGACGTCCTCATGGTGGCGGTGAACAGTGGGCACGACCGGGTGAGAGAGGTGACGGCGTGGGCCAGGGGAGAAACCCGAGCGCCTGACGGCACCGGATCGGCTAGTTGAGGCGCTCCACGATCATCGCCATCCCCTGACCGCCGCCCACACACATCGTCTCGAGGCCGATGGTCTTGTCGAGGGTCTGGAGGTCGTTGATCAAGGTCCCCATGATGCGGGCGCCGGTCATCCCGAACGGGTGGCCAAGTGCGATCGCACCACCGTGAGGGTTCAGCCGATCGATGTCGATGCCCAGCTGGTCGACGCTGGCCAGGACCTGGGCAGCGAACGCCTCGTTCATCTCTATGACGTCGATGTCCTCGAGTTCCATGGTGGCCTGTGCAAGGACGGCTCTCACCGCAGCGACCGGGCCCATCCCCATGTATTCCGGCTCGAGGCCAACGACAGACGAGGCGATGATCCGGGCCATCGGCTGCAGCCCCAACTCCGACGCCCTGTTCCCGGACAGGACCAGGACCGCCGCCGACCCGTCGTTGAGCGGGCAGGAGTTGCCTGCGGTCACCGTGCCGTCGGGCTTGAACACGGGTGGAAGCTCGCCGAGCTTCTCGATGGTGGTATTCGGGCGCGGCCCGTCGTCGGCGGCGATGGTCCGACCGTCAGGCACTTCGATCGGAGTGATCTCCCGGTCGAAGAAACCGTTCTTTTGTGCCTCGACCGCCCGATCCTGTGATCGCTTGGCGAACTCGTCCATGCGCTCCCGAGTGATCCCGTACCGCTCGGCGACGTTCTCGGCGGTGTTTCCCATGGGGATGTAGACCTGGTCGATGAAGTCGTCGCGGCTCTCGTCGGTGAAACGCGGGTTGAGGTCGTCGCTGTCGAACCCCTTTCCATAAGTTCGGGTCACCGAGTCGACGCCTCCGGCTACATAGGTGTCTCCTTCGCCCCGCTCGATGGCATGAAAGGCCATGCGGATCGTCTGCAACGACGAGGCGCAGAAACGATTGACAGTGGTGGCGGGGACACTCTCCGGCATCCCACCGAGGAGAGAGGCGGGGCGGGCCACGTTGAATCCCTGCTCGTGATGGGTGAGGGCGCACCCGACCATCACATCGGCTACCGAGGCTCGGTCCACCTCCGGAACCTTTGACATCAGGGCATCGATGGCGAAGCCCGCCAGGTCGTCGGCGCGGACGTCGATGAGTGATCCCTTGTATGCACGGCCGATCGGAGAGCGGGCGGTGGCGACGATCACTGCTTCGGACATGGTTTCCTCCAGTCGAGGATTTTGATCACGCACTCAATTTAGTGGTCGATGGATCGTGTCAGCCCGGCTCGATCAACCCCGGGATCATGGTGATCTCGACACGTCGGCCGTCAATGTCGACCAGTGGGACCAACTCGTCCACGAATGGGATCTCGAACCTGGCCCCAGCCTCGGTGGCGATCACCAGCCGATCCTGCCCAGGCCCGAAGACGACCCGCTCGATGACCCCGACCAGCTCGCCCGACTCGTCGAAGACGCTGAGACCCGTCAGGTCCTCAGGCCAGAACTCACCATCCCCGAGCGGCCGGCGCTCATCGACCGAGACAACGGAACCTCGGATCTCTTCCGCAGCCTCCCGGCTGCCGATCCCCTCGAAGGCAACCTGGAAACCGCGGTCGACGCGACGAACCGCCCGCACCATGTACGGACGGTCCTCCAAGTAGACGGTCGAACCGGGTTGGAGGCTGACGGTGTCCTCCTCGTCGACGTAGATCCCTAGATACCCATCGAGCCCGTGAGGCCGCCCCAGCCTCCCGATGACGAAGCGCTCGGGATCAGTCGAGGAACTCGACGCCAGCGTTGATGCCCTCTTCGTCCCCTGCGGCACCGGCGGCGGCACGGATCGCCTTGGCCACCCGGCCCCTTCGTCCGATGACACGGCCCATGTCGCCCTTGGCGGTGCGAACCTCGGCCACCACCTCGTCAGGCCCTTGCTCGACCATGGTCACGGAGACCTCGTCGGGCTCCTCCACGATGCTCTTGACCACATAGGTCACCACTCGCTCGACGATCTCGCCTTTGGCCAAGATCACTCCTCCTCGTTGGACGTGTCGGCTGCTATCTCCTCGGCAACCGGCTCGTCGGCAGCCGGTGTCTCGGTGACAGCTTCGTCGGCAGGCGCCGGCGTCTCGGCGACCGGCTCATCCACCGCGACAGGAGCCGGAGCGGGCTCGGCAACTCCACTGGCGGCCTCCTCGGCCGCGGTGGGCGTGGAGCCGACGGTGTGGATCTGTCCGGTGCGGACCTTCATCGTGTTCATCGCACCGGAGATGTTGAGGAGCTTCTCGACTGCCTCGGTGGGCTGGGCGCCCTTCGAGAGCCACGAGGCGGCCTTCTCGTTGTCGATCTCGACGAGCGACGGGTCTTGCTGCGGGTCATAGCGCCCGATCTGCTCGATGTAGCGGCCATCCCGCGGCGCACGGCCGTCGACCACCACCACGCGATACGAAGGGGTCTTCTTCTTCCCCATCCGCATCAATCTCATCTTCACGGCCATCGATTCACCTCTTCGTTCGCTGCGCCGGGAAGAGACCCTGCAACGAGGGAGCCCCTTTGCCGCCGGCCAGCATCTTCATCATCTTCTGCGCGTCGACGAACTGCTTGAGCACCCGATTCACGTCCTGGGGCCTGGTGCCCGAACCGGACGCGATGCGGCGCTTTCGGCTGCCACCGATGAGCTTTGGGTTCCGGCGCTCTTCTGGAGTCATCGACTGAATGATCGCCTCGACGCGACGCAGGTCACGGTCGTCGACATCCACCTCGCGCACGAGCGAACCGGAGCCCGGGATCATAGCAAGGATGTCCTTCAGAGGCCCCATTCGCTTCATCGCTTGAAACTGGGCGAGAAAGTCTTCGAGGGTGAATTCGCCCTTCTGCAGCTTCTTCGCTGTTTTCTCTGCTTCGGCCTCGTCGAAGGTCGCCTCGGCCTTCTCGATGAGGCCCATCACGTCGCCCATGCCCAGGATCCGGGAGGCCATGCGGTCGGGATAGAACGGCTCGAGGTCGTCGAGGCCCTCGCCCACGCCGGCAAACTTCACCGGCGCCCCGGTCACTTCGCGCACCGAGATCGCGGCCCCACCACGGGCGTCTCCGTCGAGCTTGGAGAGGACGACACCGGTGAGCCCGACACGCTCCTGGAACCCCGAAGCGACGTTGACTGCATCCTGGCCGGTCATGGCATCCACGACGAGGAGCACCTCGTCGGGGTCGGCCGCCTTGCGGACATCGTCCAATTCGCTCATGAGTTGTTGGTCGATCTGCAGACGGCCTGCAGTGTCGACGATCACGACGTCCCTACCAGACCGCGTCGCTTCCTTCATGGCGGCCTTGACCAGACGGGCGGGCTTGCCCTTGCGGTCGACGAAAACGGGGACGTCGATGCGGCCGCCGAGGGTCTCGAGTTGATCGATCGCCGCCGGTCGCTGCAGGTCGGCCGCCACCAGCAAGGGCTTCTTGCCCTGGCTCTGGAGGAGACGGGCCAGCTTGCCTGCGGTGGTGGTCTTTCCCGAGCCCTGGAGCCCGACCATCAGGATGGTCAGCGGCGGGGCCGTCTTCTTCAGCGGCACCGCTTCCGACCCGAGGGTGGTGACAAGTTCCTCGTGGACGATCTTGATCACCTGTTGGCCGGGTGACAGCGATTTGGAGACATCTTCCCCCATGGCCCGTTCCTTGACCCGAGCCAGGAAGTCCTTCACCACCTTGACGTTCACGTCCGCTTCGAGCAGGGCGAGACGGACCTCGCGCAAAGCGGCGTCGATGTCCTTCTCGGAGAGGCGCCCTTTGCCTCGCAGCGAGGCGAAGACGTCCTCGAACCGTTGGGTCAGGCTGTCGAACATGTCCCGGGAACGGTAGGTGGCGAGTGACCGCTAGGTCATGTCGCGTCGGCGGAAACCGACCAGACCAGCGGCGACCAGAGCGCCGGCTACGACGAGGAGGACCGCCAGGGGCAGCACCTCGATGTCATCGCCGAACACCGGGATATGTGTGAACGGGGACAGGTTCAGACTCCACTGCGGGAAACGAAGGATCTGGCCCAGCTGACCCAGGATCAGGCACGCCACCAGCACCCCCCAGCTCAGGCCCACCCTTTTGGGAGCGAGGCCGTACAAGGCCATGGCGGTGCCGGTCAGGATCCAGACCGCCGGGAGTTGAAGCATCGCCGCGCCGAGCACCCGCATGGCCTGGTCGGCGACATCGCCGACGATCGCCCCGTAGGTCGCACCGGCTACCAACCCGGCGACCGCAAGGATCAGCACCGGCACTGCCAATCCGAAAATCAAATGGCTCCAGGCAAATCGAGAACGCGGTGTCGCCGTTGCGAGCACCCATTCGGCGCGCATGGCTTCCTCTTCCACATCGAGACGAAGAACGGCTCGAATGGCGTAGGCGGACGTGATGAGGGCGATGATCCCTACGACCGTGGAGAAGAAGATGTCGGTCAGCCCCTGTGCACCACCCATTTGCTCGAAGATCTCCTGCAATTGAGGATTGCCCTCGAGCATCCCTTGAATGCTGTCTCCTGCGGTCCCATAGACCGCCCCGAGCACGGCCAGCCCGATAGTCCAGCCCATCACCGAGCCGCGGTGCAGACGCCACGCCAACCCGAGCGGGCTGCTCAATCCCGGTGCCGCATCGGCAGGCCCGGGCCGGGGTGGGAGGGCACCGGCCCCGACGTCCCGTCTGGAGGCGACCAGTGCGGCTGTCGTGATGAAGAGAGCGGAAAGGCCTAACCAGAGCAGAAACACCCACCACGCTTCGCCGGCGAAGGGCCGCATACGGCTGAACCATCCGATCGGAGAGAGCCACGCCACCCATTCCGTCGCCTCTCCACCCGAGTCGCCTGCCATTCGGAGGAGAAAGGTGACGCCGGCGATGCCGACGCCGATCCCGCGCGCCGTCGAGGACGCCTCGGTCAGCTGTGCGGCGACGGCGCCGACCCCGGCAAAGACCGCGGCGACACCGGCGTAGCCCAGCCCGAAGGCGAATGATCCGGCCAGTGGAAGCCCCACTCCGGCCAATCCTGCAGTGAGCAGCCCCGCCACCAGAAGACCCGCACCGATGGTCACAGCCAACGCAGCCACCAACGGAGCGTGACGTCCGACCACGGTGGCCCCCAGCAACTCACGCCTGCCGGTCTCCTCCTCCTCCCGGGTGTGCCGGATCATGGTCAGGATCGCCATCAGTGCCACGAAGAACGCACCCAGGGTGCCGGCACGCCAGGCGGTGAGGCCCCCGATGCTCGAGTCGTACAGCGGTCCGAGAAGTGCCGTCAGTGCCGGGCTGGACGCAACTGTCGCCGCCAGCGACTCGCGTGAGGCCAGGTCGGGGTACAGGTCGATGAATGCAGTTGCCGTAAAGACGGGGACGATTACGAGGACTACCACCCAGATGCCGAGGCGGAGTCGCTCCCGGCGGAGGATGAGCCGGATGAGCTTCCCCGTCCCTGCCAGGGTGGTCACGCCGGGTCCTCTTCGTCCTCGTAGTGCCGGAGGAACAACTCCTCCAGAGTCGGCGGATGGCTCACAAGGCTCCGAACGCCGAGCGGGGCGAGGGTCCGGACAACTTCATCGAGGCGATCGGAGTCCACTTCGAACTCCACCTTGTGATCGTGGAGACGGAGGTCGTGAACACCGGACAGCCCGGCCACGGGAGAAGGGTCAGAGCTCAACTCGGCGCTGATGGTCGTGCGGGTCAGATGCCGCAGGTCCGAAAGCGTGCCACTCTCCACGGTCTTTCCCTTGCGAATGATGCTGACCCGGTCACAGAGGGCCTCGACCTCGGCGAGGATGTGACTGGCCAACAGCACAGTGCGCCCGGTGACTCGGTCTTCCTCGATGCATTTGCGGAACTGTTCCTCCATGAGCGGATCCAGGCCCGCAGTCGGCTCGTCGAGGATGAGGAGCTCGACATCCGAAGCCAATGCTGCGATCAGCGCCACCTTCTGACGGTTGCCCTTGGAGTACGTGCGGCCCTTCTTGGTGGGGTCGAGGTCGAATCGCTCCAGCAGCATCGCCTTCCTCGACTCGTCGAGGCCTCCCCGAAGCCGCCCGAGAAGATCGATCACCTCACCACCGGTGAGCTTGGGCCAGAGCGTCACATCCCCGGGGACATAGGCCAGCCGCCGGTGCAACTCGGTGGCGTCGGACCAGGGGTCACTTCCAAGCAGGGTTGCTGTGCCGGCATCGTGGCGGATGAGACCAAGCAGGACGCGGATGGTCGTGGTCTTGCCCGCCCCGTTGGGACCGAGGAAGCCGTGAACCTCGCCGGGGGCGACCTCCAGGTCGAGCCCGTCGAGGGCCCGGACATTCCCGAAGTTCTTGACGAGGCCGGAGACAGCGATTGCAGACATGTTGTTGAGAATACAGGGATTTCACACTATTGTAAATGTTATGAACGCGTCAAGACAAAGGGTCGAGGACCTCGCGGACACGAGGGACTTACTGGCATTCGTGGAGGAGTTCGCCCTGATCCTGGCGGAGACGGGCATGCCCCGGATGCCGGCCCGTGTCTTCGCCTATGCCCTCGCCGAGGATGCAGATCGATACTCCGCGCGGGAGCTGGCCGAAGGATTGGGGGTGAGCCCGGCTGCCATTTCAGGCGCCGTCCGCTACTTGACCCACGCCGGGATGCTGGGCAAGGAACGAGTGCCCGGCTCACGCAGCGACACCTATCGCATCTATGACGACGACGTCTGGCTTGCCATCACGAGCCAGCGCACCCCGCTGCTGAGACGATGGAAGGAGGTGCTGGAATCCGGTGTCTCTACGATCGGCCTCGATCGCCCGGGTGGGCGACGCCTGAGCGAGACGATCGCCTTCCTCGACTTCATGGAGCGAGAGCTCCCCTCGTTGATGGAGAAATGGCATCGCGAGCGCCAGTCGCTCATCGAGGTCGATGGAGCATCTCGCCTCTGACCGGGAACCGGATCAGAGCCCGCAACGTAATGGCCGAGAAGGCCGACGCGACGGTCGCCGATTGCGTAAGGTTCCGGCGGGCAGGATTCCGGTGGCACCGGAATCCTTTGTGCAATGGGAGGTCCGGCCGTTGGTTTGCAAACGGTTGGCCCACGAGACCGGGAGGTGAACCTTGGCAGTCGAGACGTCCGGTCACAGCCGGGGTAATCCCCGTCTGTACGAGTTGATCGAGCACGCCCCCAAGGAGGGCGAGAGCCCAACGATCTGGGCGTGGCCGGAGATCGTCGACTACTTCAAGGTCGCCGGTCAGCCGGTCCAGGGGCCATGGCCTCCTCATCAGCAGCCGAGACCCGATCCGGCGGCCGAGTCCCTGCCCGTAGCCGTGCCCGACCCACAATCTTCCCCTCGTCAGCCCGAGCCCTCAGGAGAATCCGGGCCGCAGGCCTGAAGCAAAGCAAGGAGGCAGACATCTACCCCTCTCGATTCCGCTACGAGGCACCGAGGTCGGTCGAGGAGGCCTCCGCGCTCCTGGCCGACGGCGGCGGCGAGGCCAAGATCCTGGCCGGGGGCCAGAGCCTGGTCCCGATGATCAAGCTCCGGTTCGCCTCGCCGGAGATGCTGGTCGACATCAACGAGATCCCCGACCTGGACTATCACCGTATCGACGCCGGACGGCTCCGATACACGTCGGTGCGTTGTGCCGTCACGCCGACCTGGAGCGCTCCTCTCTGCTTGCCGACTCGCCAGCCGACGATGGCTGCGGCCGCCCCCCTGGTGGCCGATCCGATCGTGCGGAATCGAGGCACGCTGGTCGGCTCGTTGTGTCACGCCGACCCTCAAGGTGATTGGGCCTCGGTGATGGTCTCCCTGGACGGTCTGGTGGTGGCACAGGGCCCCCGCGGCCGGCGCACGATCGCGGTCAAGGAGCTGGTGCACGGCCCGTTCCAGACGACCCTCGCCTATGACGAGATCGTCGTGGAAGCGATCGCCCCCGCCCCCAAGGGCACACCCGCCGGCGGCTACCTCAAGCTGGAGCGCCGCGTCGGCGATTTCGCCACCGTTGGCGTCGCAGTATCCGTCGACCGAACCGGTGACGAAGTCTCCCGGGCAGGGATCGGCCTGACCGGCGTGGGTGCCTCCACCATCTCGGCGGACGATGCCGCCCAAGTGCTGGTGGGTGGCCCACTCACAGCCGATGCGATCGCCGAAGCCGCCGCCCTTGCGGCCCAGGCAGCCCAGCCCCGCACTGATCACAGAGGGAGCGCCTCCTACAAGCGGCACCTGGTCAGCGTCTTCACCAGCAGGATCCTGACCGGGTTGATTCGATCGGAAGAGGAGGCAGCCTGAGATGACCAGCTTGTTTCAGGAGGTCAGCCCGGGGGCGGCCGAGGAGACCCCGACCAGACAGATCACCGTGACGGTCAACGGCGAGAGCCGAACCGCTGTAGTCGAGCCACGCCTGGTCCTCGCCCATCTGCTCCGCAATGGGTTCAACATGACCGGCACCCACACCGGGTGCGACACCTCCAACTGCGGGGCCTGTACCGTCCTCTTCGACGGCAAGCCGGTGAAGAGTTGCACCATGTTCGCCGTCCAGGCCGACGGCCACGAGGTGATGACCGTCGAAGGACTGGCCGGCCCCAGTGAGCTGCACGCCATCCAAGAGGGGTTCAAGGAGGAGCACGGGCTCCAGTGTGGGTTCTGCACCCCCGGGATGATGATGGCCTCCAAGGCACTGCTCGATGAGAACCCCAACCCGACCGAGGACGAGATCCGTTGGGCGTTGAGCGGCAACCTCTGCCGGTGCACCGGTTATCAGAACATCGTGAAGGCGGTCATGTGGGCGGCCCGGAAGCTGGAGGATCAGGCATGACGGCGGTCGACGAGATCAAGATCGGCGGCATGGGCGCCAGCAGGCGCCGTGTCGAGGACAACCGCTTCATCCGGGGCAAGGGCAACTACGTCGACGACATCGTCCTGCCCGGGATGCTGCACATGGAAATCCTGCGCAGCCCTTTGGCCCACGCCCGGATCAAGTCGATCGACGCATCGAAGGCCTGGGCCATGCCCGGCGTCCGTCTCGTCCTGACCGGCGAGACGATGGCTGCCCGCAACCTGGCCTGGATGCCGACGTTGTCGTACGACACCCAAGCCGTGCTGGCCACCGACAAGGTGCGCTTCCAGGGTCAGGAGGTCGCCTGCGTCATCGCCGACGATCCCTACATCGCCAAGGATGCTTGTGAGGCGATCGTGGTGGACTACGAGCCGCTCCCGGTGATCGTCAACCCCACCCAGTCTCTCGCCGAGGGAGCACCACTGATCCGGGACGACAAGGAGAACCAGTCGAGCAACGTGATCTACGACTGGGAGGTAGGTGACAAGGACGGAACCGACCAGGTCTTCGACCAGGCCGATGTCATCTCCACGATCGAGCTCCACTACCCGAGATCACATCCTGCCCCGATCGAGTGCTGCGGGTCGATCGCCGATTTCAACCGGGCTACATCGAAGCTGACCGTCTACATGACGACCCAGGCGCCCCACATCATCCGGGCTGCAGTCGCCCTGGTCGCCGAGCTGCCCGAGCAGATGATCCGGATCGTCTCCCCGGACATCGGGGGCGGGTTCGGCAACAAGGTGCCGGTGTACCCGGGGTATGTGGCATCGATATTGGCGTCGATCCTCCTCGAGCGCCCGGTGAAGTGGATCGAGGACCGGACCGGCAACCTGATCTCGACCGGCTTCGCCCGTGACATCTATCTCCACGGCGAGCTGGCGTTGCGCAAGGACGGGCGGATCCTTGGAGTGCGGATGAAGGCGACGGCGGACCACGGAGCCTTTTTCTCCGATGCCCAGCCGTCGAAGTTCAAGATCGGGTTGATGCACTCGGCGTTCGCCTGTTACGACATCCCCAACGCCCATCTCCAGGCGCGGGGGGTCTACACCAACAAGGCGCCGGGCGGTGTGGCCTACCGATGCTCTTTCCGGGTGACCGAGGCGATGTTCTTCCAGGAGCGGATGGTCCAGGCGGCTGCCGACGACCTGGGCATGGACCAGGCCGAGTTCCGCCGCATCAACTTCGTGCGCGACGACGACTTTCCCCATCGGACCCCTTGGGGCTTCCTCACCGACTCGGGCCAGTACGGCAAGTGCCTCGATGTCGGTCTCGAAGCGATCGGCTACCAGGACTTCCTCAAGGAGAAGGAAGAGGCGGCGAAGCGGGGGCGACTCCTCGGGATCGGGATCTCCACGATGACCGAGCCGCTAGGGGCAGGCAACAGCCGTGAGTACGACATCCTGGGTATCAAGATGTTCGACTCCGCCGAGCTCAAGATCCATATGACCGGCAAGGCGCTCCTGCGCACCGGGGCCAAGACCCAGGGTCAGGGTCACGAGACGACATGGGCTCAGATCGTGGCCCACGAGCTAGGCCTTCCCGCCGAGGACATCCTCGTGGAGGAAGGGGACACCGACACCGCGCCGTTCGGGATGGGGACCTACGCCTCCAGGAGCACGCCGGTGGCCGGCGCAGCGGTGGCCATGGTCTCACGCAAGATCCGCGCCAAGGCCCGGAAGATCGCGGCGCACCTCCTCGAGATATCCGAGGAGGACGTCGAGTGGGAGTTGGGGCGTTTCTACGTCCGCAGCCAGCCCGACCGCGGGGTCACCATCCAGGAATGTGCCATGGCGGCGTACTCCAACATGCCCGACGGGATGGAGCCCGGGTCTGGAGAATGTGGCGTATTACGACCCGCCCAACCTCACCTGGCCGTTCGCCTGCTACATCGTCACCGTGGAAGTCGACCCCGAAACCGGGGTGTGGGACGTGTTGAGGCTCGTTGCGGTCGACGATTGCGGCGTGCGGATCAACCCGATGATCGTCGAAGGCCAGATCATGGGTGGGCTCACCGAGGCCTACGCCATGGCCAACATGCAGTTCATCACCTTCGACGAACACGGCAACTGCATCGGCTCCAACTTCACCGACTACTTGCTCCCGACCGCCTGGGAGACGCCGGGCTTCGAGCTGCACGAGGTGGTCACGCCCTGCCCCCACCACCCGATAGGCGCCAAGGGCATCGGCGAATGCGCCGCCGTTGGCGGTCCTGCCGCGTTCGTCAATGCAGTGATCGACGCCCTCAAGGGCACCGGGGTTCGCAACATCGACATGCCGTTGTTTCCCGACCGGGTCTATCAGGCGCTGCAGACTGGCCTGGACGTGAGCGGAGCGCCGCCGGTGAGGACCGACGAGACATGAACTCCCAGCCGGCCGACGGGTGGAGGATGATCGAGATGGCGAGCGATCTCGCCCGACAGGGCGTCGAGTTCGCTCTCGCCACCGTCGTCTGGCGCCAGGCGCCCTCCTCGGGGCATCAGGGTGCGAGGGCCATCATCACGGCCGACGGCCAGATGCACGGCTGGATCGGGGGAGCTTGTGCCGAGCCGGTGGTGATACGGGAGGCGCAGCGGGCCATGGAGGACCGCGTCCCACGGCTCATCCTCTTGGGCAACCCGGACCAATTCGGCGAGATCCCTGACGGAATGACGTTCGTCCAGATGTCGTGCCAATCCGAAGGCGCCCTGCAGCTGTACGTCGAGCCGGTGCTCCCCAGTCCGCACCTGGTCGTGCTGGGCCGGTCGCCGATGGCGGCCACCCTGGCCGAGCTGGCAGCCGGTGTCGGATGGCGGGCAGACCTGGTCGATGTCCCCGACTTCAAGACCGCCCACGTCGGCAACAGATCCGTCGTGGTCGTCGCCACCCAGGGGCACGGTGACGAAGAGGCGGTGGAGCAGGCGGTCACGGCCCGACCCGCCTTCGTCGGACTGGTCGCCTCACGCAAGCGGGGCGAGGCGATCCTCGGATACCTCGCCGACCGCGGCGTCCCCCAAGAGCTCTTGGATCAGGTGCGAGTCCCGGTCGGCATCGACCTCGGCCACACCTCACATCCCGAGATAGCTGTATCCGTACTGGCCGAGCTGGTCGAGCTACGAGCCAAGGGCGTCCTCGACCCCGAACCTCGGGCGGAATCTCAGGCGGCGCCAGTACAGCAGCACCATGCCGGTCATGATCACGATCACTCGGCGGCAGTCACAGCCGTCGACCTGGTTTGCGGGATGACCGTGCCGGCCGACGAGACCAGCCGCCCCCTCGAATACGAGGGACATACCTACTACTTCTGCTGCCCGGGATGCCGGACGGCGTTCGAGAAGGAGCCCACTGCCTACCTGACTGTTAGAGGATGAAATGCTGATCAAGCACGACTTCGAGGTACCGGTTGACGTAGACAAGGTGTGGGAGTTCTGTCAGGACATCCCCCAGGTGGCCGCCTGCCTCCCGGGAGCCTCCCTCACGGACGAGATCGGCCCCGACCAGTACGCCGGGAATGTCGGGATCCGCCTCGGACCGGTCCAGATGCAATTCGCCGGCCAGGCCGCGGTCATGGAACGCGATCACGCCAACAGGACCATCGTCGTCGACGCCTCGGGTGCCGACGAGAAGGGCCGGGGTCAGGCCAATCTCGGCCTGACTGCCCGCCTGGTCCCCACCGCCAACGGAACGCGGGTGGAGGTCGAGCAGGACCTGCAGTTGTCGGGAGCGGCGGCGCAGTACGGAAGGGGCATGATCAGCGACGTGAGCGCAGTGATGATGCGG
The DNA here is from genome assembly GCA_963828465.1 of uncultured Acidobacteriota bacterium. Classification (GTDB taxonomy): domain Bacteria; phylum Actinomycetota; class Acidimicrobiia; order Spongiisociales; family ZC4RG35; genus JARDZU01. The sequence continues at coordinate 273,636 of CAWHEU010000018.1, forward strand.
GATTTCGCCACCAACATGCAGACGCGGATCGATGCCTACGACCGAGGCGTGTCACCCGACCAGATCGAGACGAAATCTGCCGGCGGCTTCGGAATCGCTATCGCGGCAGCATGGATGGCCCTCAAACGTGTGGGGCGCCGGTTCTTTCTCCCCTACGAGCCCAACCGGATCTGAGGAGGCGCTGATGACTTGGTGGTGGATTGGAAACGCGGTGCTCCTCTTGGTGGTGGTACCTGTGCTGGTCGCCCTGCTCAACAGGGTGTTGGCGGCCGTAGAGCGAATCAGAGGCGCCGCCGACAACATCCTCGCCGGGGGGGTAGCCCTAATCGGCGAGGTGGACAGGGTGCCAGAGCTCTTGGGGGTCACCGATCAGACGATCGAAGACGTATCCACGGGCGCCGTCCGCTACGCCGGGTCCGTCGCGAAGTTGCTGGGTTGAGGGAGGTGTAGCCAATGCCTGCTGTAGCAATCGTCACCTTGGTCCTGGCGACGCTGATCATCGCCGCCGCCGCCGTGGGTCTGATCAGGGTCATCGAGCACCTGAATGCCGCACTGAGATCCCTGCGAGCAGTCACCGGAGGTGTCGGCGTGATTGCGGACAAGACCAGCACCGTGCCGGCAGTGGTGGGCTCGGTCAACGCGAATCTCAAGCCCGTCAGCGACTTCTGCGAATCGATATAGGAACGACATGAGCGAACTCTTCGAAGGAAACACCGGTTGGCTGGTCGGGTACATCATCGGGATCGTCGTCGTCCTGGTGGTGGTCGCCTTGGTCGTGCCCATCCTGGTCCTGGCCAGCAAGATCGGGAGCGAGGCTCAGCTGATCGACGAGAGTCTCCAGAAGTCGGTGCAGAACACAGCGGCGTTGGCAGAACTGGGTTCCACGAACCAGATGGCGGTGAACGTCATACAAGGGCTCGAGCGGGGCCGGAAGCGACTCGGAGGATGACCATGGTCTTTGCCCTCACCGAGAACCAGGAGACCCTGTGGCAGATCGCCAACTGGGCCGGGCTCGCCGTCGTGGTTGCGGTGGCGCTCTTGCTCACCATCCTCGTGCTCCTGGTCCACAGAATCGACAAAAGGGTCAAGAACATCAAAGCGACGCTGACCCAAGCCGAGGCCAACACCGCTGATGCCGAGTTGCTGAACACCACCGCTGCCGGCGTCGACCTGGTCCTCGCCGAAGGTCTCGAGCATCATCTCTTCCTGGGCCGGGTGCTGGGGAAGGTGCGCTCATGAGCAATCTGGTCCTCTTCACAGTCGTCGACATCGTCCTGCTCATCGCCGGGCTGGCGATCTATCTCTGGATCGTCGGCGGGCAGCTCACCCGGATCGCCACCAACCTCGAGGAGTGCGACGACCTGGTGCTGAAGATCGGCGGCAACGCCGCTTCGATCGAAGGCAACCTCGAACACGTGAACCGCACGGGAGGCGTCGTCGCCGGCGCGCTCCCCCTGCTTTATGGGATGGCCGAGAAGATCGTGGTCGGCGCCACCTACGACCCGGAGACGGTGCCGGAGCGAGGTCCGGCGGTACCCGCATCGGGTCGCCGCCGCTCACGTCTGCATGACGCCATCGGCTACATGCCGGACGGCCCGGGGAGCAGGGCCCACGCCCCCTTGGCCGATACGACCGAGCCTTCGTAGGTCGACGCATCCTCATCCGTACCCTTAGCGAGATGGGCCGGGGCCGACCCGGCCCATCTCTTTCCCCTCCGGATCACCTGACCGGTGTTCCGGCAACCCGTTTGTGTCCGCTTGACCCGCGACCCATGACATGAGATTTCGGCAAGAATCTCGTCAGCGATCCACCACGGGCGGACACTAAGGGGCAATGACAACGCAGGGAGACCAGAGGTCGCGCTTCGAGGCGATCTGGCGCGAGCACCGGCATCGGGTGCTGGCCTATTGCCTGCGACGCGCTTCGTCGGCCGATGCGGAGGACGCTTGCGCCGAGACCTTTCTCGTCGTGTGGAGACGAATCGACGAGATACCGCCGGCCCCCAAGACCCTTCCTTGTCTCTATGGGATCGCCCGCAAATCGCTGTCGAATCAGACACGAGCCTTCTATCGAAGGGGGCGACTCCACACCAAGCTCACCAACCTCGGGATGGCGCCCACCGCCGACCCGATGCTTGTCGTCGTGCAGCGCGCCGACGACAAGGTCGTGACAGACGCGGTCCGACGGCTCAAGCCAGTCGACCGGGAGATAGTGATGCTCGACGTCTGGGAGGACCTGTCAAGGGCCGAGATCGCCGAGGTGCTGGGCATGACCAGAGCCGCCGTCGATCAGCGGATCCACCGCGCTTACCAAAAGCTCTCCCGGGCCTTGGAGCCCGTCCTGGAGATCAGTCCACTGAATTCCCCTCCGATCGCCGAGGAAGGAGTGACATGACACACGATCAGATCCGCGAGATGGTCCGCCGGGTGAACCCGATCCCGGACCCGAGAACGCTCGTGGTCGACGATGTGCCTGTCCTCACGACCCCTCTGGAGAGGAGGATGGACATGCAGACAGACAGTCGAGTGACCGACGGAGGGCTCTGGGCCGAATCGCCGGCGTGGTCCCCTGGTCGGGATCGCAACAGCGGCGGTGATCCTGATCGCAGGGCTGGTCTTTTTCCTGACCAGGGACAACACCCCGGTCGCCGAGCCGGCCCCGAATGCGACCCAGTTTCCCGCTGATGATTTGGACGCGCCACTTGCGCCCGGCGCCTACTTCGTGGACACCGACGGAAGCGAAGAGTCGTCGCTCGGAGGAACCTTCGTGATCGAAGGCGCGGGATGGTCATCGATGGGTGCAGGGCCAAAAAAGGCATTTGGCGAGGGCTATGTGGCGCTTTTGATCGTCGAGGTGGACCAGGTGTGGTCATCGGCGTGTGAGGCACCAGCGCCGATAGCAGCCGGGACGACTGCGGAGGATCTGGCAAACCAGTTCGCCGCGGCCGGCTTCACCATCCAAGAGGCCGTTTCTCCGGTGAGTGCCTTTGGCCAGTCGGGATACCACTTAGTGGTCGATGTCCCCGCCGAGTGCACTGGTACCGCCAACTTGGTCTGGGAAGGCCCCACGTTCGGGCGCTTCTACCACGACCCCGAAGGCCACGTCGTGGAGTACTGGTTCCTCGATGTGGATGACACCCCGGTCATGGTCGAGGCGAGCTGGGCCCCTTCGTCGTCCGAAGAGGAGGTGGCCGAGCTGCAGGACGTGCTCGACACCCTGGTGATCACTCCCTAGTCGGGCAACACCAATTGATCTAGCCACGGAACGGGTCGGCACACGCCGACCCGTTCCTCGTTGAAATCCCGCACACAAGGCATAGGGGTGAAGATTCGAACAGAATCCTGTCAACGGGGTGTCGTATCCGGACAGGAACTGATTGATGACGACGACGGTGGACATGGAGCGGAGGGCTCGCTTCGAAGCGATTTGGGCCGAGCACTCGCTGAAAGTGCGCGCCTACTGCATTCGAAGAGTCGCATCACACGACGCCGACGACGTCGCTGCCGAGATATTCCTGGTGGTATGGCGACGCATCGACGAGATTCCGCCGCCGCCCAAGACCCTCCTCTACATCTACGGCATCGCGGGCAAGGTGGTCTCCAATCACACCCGATCTTTTCGTCGTAGATCACGTCTCGACGAGAAGCTGCGCAACCTGGGCGTTGCTCCCCCCGTCGACCCGGCGTTCCTCGTCGTCCAGAGCTCCGACGACGCCGAAGTCGCAGCGGCAGTTCGGAACCTGAGCCGACGAGACCGCGAGATCGTGATGCTCTACGCCTGGGAGGATCTGCCGCGGAACGACATCGCCGAGATCATGGGCATGAGCAGGTCCGCGGTCGACCAGAGAATCCACCGTTCCTATCAGAGACTCGCTCGGGCTCTCCAGCCCCTCATCAATCCGACCCCTTCCCCTCCGGTCGCCGAGGAAGGAGCGACATGACACACGATCAGATCGATCGCATCGTCCGCAGGGCAAATCCGCTGTCGGACCCGACTGCCCTCGAGCCGGTGGATGTGCCTGTCCTCACGACACCTCTCGAGAGGGGGCTGGAAATGCAGATCGATGACAGACCCGGGACTGAGGTCCCAGCGGACCGGAATCGCCGGCGTGGTCCCCTGGTCGGGATCGCGACGGCGGCAGTGATCCTGATCGCAGGGCTCGTCTTGTTCCTAACCCGGGACAACACCCCCGTGGCCGAGCCGGCCCCGAATGCCACTGAACTGACGAGCGAGTTTCAGCCCCTCGCCCCAGGCGCCTACTACGCCGATACCGACGGCAACGAGGAGACGGCGACTCGTGGCACCTTCGTCATCGAAGGTGACGGGTGGACGGACGTGTTTTCATCCGGGGCGCTAAAGGAGGGTGGCGGCGAGCACGTTGTTGCGCTTTTGGTCGTCGAGGTCGACGACGTGTGGTCATCGGTATGTGAGTCGACCGCTCCGGTGGCGGCGGGGACGACGGCGGCCGATCTGGCCAACCAGTTCACCACCAATGGATTGACGGTCCGGGAGGCGTTGGCGCCGGTCAATGCCTTCGGCCACAACGGGTACCACCTGGTCGGAGAGGTGCCTGCCGGGTGCGGCGGTTCCGGCAAACCGGTCTGGACGGGCCCCGTTTTCGCCCACGAGCGTACGTACGACTCAGGCGATATGGTGGAATACTGGTTCCTCGATGTGGAGGGCACCCCGGTCATGATCGAGGTGAGTTGGGCGCCTGGATCGTCACCGGAGGAGGACGTGATCGAGTTGCAGGACGTTCTCGACACCCTGGTGATCACTCCCTAGTCGGTATCTTCAGCCACCGGCCCCGGGCGGCTCTCGTCGAGTCGTCAGCGGGCCGGTGGTGCCCGGGGTCTCGTAGTCCCCTATCCAGTGCTCCTCCCACGCCTGGTCGTATTGATCCCCGTTACACCCGGGGTGATAGACGGCGACTAGCTCTCGGGTGATCTGCTCCCGATGGCGGGCATTGGCGCCGGGGGCCTCGTAGGTGCCGATGTAGAGATCGAACCGCTTGTTGTCGACCCGGCTCAACCAGCATGACGCCGCCGAATGATCGAAGGGGAGCCGTTCCGCAGAGAGATCGTCGGAATGGCCCACGAACAGCACCGCATATTCTTCCGGCTTGGTGCCGGGGTCGGGCTTGTACATCACCGCGAAAACGGCGGCTCGCTGAGGTGGGGTCCATCCCGCCAGCAGTCTCGGGCCCTCGAAGGGATACCCGGCGAGCGATCCGAGGCGGATCACTCCTCGACCATGTCGTAGAACATCTCTTCGTCCTCGGCGATGGTCTCCACGTTCACCACCGGCCAGGACGGGAGGCCCGACTTTTCCACGGCCTTGGCCAGCACCGCCATCGCCAGCTCCACGGCGCGATCGCTGTGTTCGGCTTCCACCACGACCTGGACCCCGTATCCGTAGGTACCCATTCCCGAAGCGATCCCTTCGCTGGTGGCCACTGCGTCTGCGAGCTCGACAACCTCGTCTAGCTCGATCACACGGTCACCCTCGGTCTGGAGGGAGACACTCCACCTCAAGGGCTCACCTCAGCTCCGGCAGCCGCTCGGCCAGCTCTTCGAGGCTGGCGAGATCGTGGCCGGAAAGGATCAAGTCGACGAAAGGAGCGGCCACCATCATTCCGAGTGTCGTCGGTATGAACTCCGGGTCGTCGCCCTTGTGCGGGTTCATCCACACCACCTTGTGGCAGAGCCGGGAAAGCCGCTCCATCGCGGCGGCCAGCAAGGCCGGGTCACCGCGATCGAGGCCGTCCGAGCAGATGACGACGATCGCGCCCCGGCTCATCCCCCGGCGACCCCATTGGCGGACGAACGTGTCGATGGCATGCCCGATGCGAGTGCCACCCTCCCAGTCGAAGACCGATCTCGCCGCTTCGTCCAGAGCGTCGTCGGGGCGTCGGCGCTCCAGGGCCCGAGTGATCCGTGTGAGTCGTGTGCCGAAGCAGAACACCTCCACCCTGGTGGCCGCTCGCCGGGTCGAATAGGCGAACTGGAGGAGATTGCGGGAGTAGTCGGCCATCGAGCCCGAGACGTCGAGGATGAGGACGAGCGGGCGCATCTTGAGTCGCCGCTGCCGCCAGAACAGCTCCGAAGGCTCGCCGTGGGTCCGCATCGTGGTCCGGACGGTGCGGCGCAGATCGGGTCGGCTCCCTGCCCGTGACTGTGCCGTGCGCCGAGAACGGCGGCGGGGAGGGATCACCTTCACCTGATTGCATGATGCGGCGCAAGGCGGCGAGCTCTTCGTCGGTACAGGCCGAAAACGCTTTGTTCCGCCAGATCTCCATGTCGGAGGCCATCAACCCGAGGCGCGCCTCCTCTTCCTTCCCGGGCTGCGCCGGCTCTGCAAACGGAACCTCGATCACCGACTGGTTCTCGATCTGAGACTGCTTCAGGACCGCTCGCGTTGGCTCCTGCAGGTCGTCGGGATAGTCGAGGAAGTAGGTGCGGAACACCCGGTCATAAATGGGGATGTGATCGTGCCGCGCCACCAGCGAGGTTCGGCCGGCCCAATAGAGGTCGAGCACGTCGCCCGGGTCGAGTAATGCCATCGCGGCGCAATAGGTCATCAGATCCCCTGATCCGATCGGGACACCGGCAGCACGAAGCTGATCCCCGAAGCCGACGAGCATCCCGATGAATGATGTCCGGTCGGTCGGGCCGGCCTCATCGACCCCGATCGAGCCGTCAGCCATCGGCGACGAGCTCCTCGACATGGTCGAGGACCGTTTCCAGGTCATCGCGCTCCTTGACCACGGCGCCGAGGGTGTCTTGCACCGTTTCGGCATCGAGGTCTTCCGCGCCAAGCACATTCAGCGTTGCGACCCAGTCGAGGGTCTCCGCGACACCCGGCGGCTTGGCCAGATCCAGCTGGCGGAGACGCCCCACCGCCGCCACGACCTTGCGCGCCAGCGTTTCGGTGGCTCCCGGGGCCCGGACCAGGATGATCTCCACCTCCCGCTCGGCGCTCGGGTACCCGACCCAGTGGTAGAGACACCGTCTCTTCAATGCATCGTGAAGCTCACGGGTGCGATTCGAGGTGAGGATGACGAGTGGCGGGGCCACTGCGGAGATGGTGCCGATCTCGGGGATGGTGATCTGATAGTCGGACAGCAGCTCGAGGAGGAAGGCCTCGAACTCGTCGTCGGCCCGATCGATCTCGTCGATGAGGAGGACCGCCCGATCACCTTCCTTGACCGCCGTCAGCAACGGGCGCTCGAGCAGGAACTTGGGGCCGAAGAGCTTGTCGACGTGGTCTTCGTCGGCGAGGTCGCGCTCCGACAGGGCCCTGATCTGGAGCATTTGACGGGCGTAGTCCCACTCGTAGAGAGCCTGATTGGTGTCTATCCCCTCGTAGCACTGAAGTCGGATCAATCGGCGCTGGAGAACTGTTGCGAGGACCTTGGCCAACTCCGTCTTGCCCACCCCAACCTCACCTTCGAGGAGGAGCGGACGACCCAGAGTCAATGCGACGTAGACGGCGGTCCCTAATCCTCGATCTGCCAGGTAGAGACCTTCGCCGAGACGTGCGATCACCTCATCGACGCTGCCGGGAGGTGTCGGGCTATTGCTCACGATGTGACCCCGTGTGCGTGGGTGGTCGTCGATGCGCCCAGGGCTATTCGCCCTTACCGAGGATCAAGTCCCGGACACTCGCCCCGGATGTCGACAACTTCCCCTCCCGCGCCAGCTTGGCCCTCCAGGCGGCGCCCAGGTCCGTGCCAGGCTCGGCGTAGCCGTCGAAGGTCACGTCTTTCATGTTGCGACAGGCCTTGGTCGGGCTGCAGTCCTCGTCGAGCGGGTCATGGTCGTGACTGCTGATCCAGATCGACTTCAAGGCGTCTGCAGTGGTCTCGTGCTGGGCGGTCATCCAGTTCTCCCGGGAGGTTCTCGCCTGTGATCGTGAACCATCGAGTGTAGTGGAGGCCCTCCGGGTAGCCGAGGGCTAACCGCCCGAAACGGCATGGTCACCGGCATTTTCGGCGATTGCCTCAGCCAGGATCGAGACCGCTATCTCGGCCGGTGTGTCGGCGCCGATGTCGAGGCCGGCCGGGCCATGGATTCGGGTGAGATCCGTCACGCCCCGATAGGCGAGCCAGTCGGCCCTGTTCTCCTGCATTCGGCGCGCGCCGAGCGCCCCGATGTAGCCCACGTCGCTCTCCAGTGCAGCCATGAGTGCGGTCCCCGCGAGCTCCAGGTCATGCGCGGCCACGACAACCTTGTCCTGGCCGGACAGCGTGGCGATCATCCCGGTCGCCGAGCCGGCATCGGCGGCAACCCGGGCATTCCAGCCGATCCGCGACGCGAGCTCGACCAGGGCTCCGGCCACGTCGGTATCCCCCACCACGACCAGCTGTGGCACGGCCCTGAACACCGAGACCACCTGATCTTCAGTGACTTCCGACCCGCTCTCTCCGGCGGCGAAGAGACGCTCGACGGTCTCCCCGCCGTCCGCGGCGGTGCCCGTCGTATAGAGGCTGACGTGGGCCACATCATCGCCGTCGATTGTGCACACGAGACCGATCGGCTCCCTGGCGACCGCCAGATCCCAGAGCCCTTCGGGAAGAGTGTCGGCCGGCACGAGGAGGCATCTCGCGGAGCCGGAGGCGGGCAAGCCCGCAATCAAGGCGTCGATCTCGCTGACCTCGATGTCCATCAACCGACCGACGTCCCGACGACCCGCCTGGTCGGCCAGCTGCCCGTCGAGGGCGCCGCCCGCCATTGACCCGATTCGGCCACCGCCGGGGGTGAACACGACGGCGTCGGACCAATCCGCGACAGGCAATCCGTCGGCTTGGACGAGCCACGCCACGTCGGCGCGGGTTCCCGAGCGCAAACAAGCGAGAACCGTGAGCGCCACCCCGTACACAAACCGATTGTACGGCGCCGTTTAGGCTTCCTCCTGTGATCCCGGCCACCATCGGCGAGCTCGAGAAGCGTCTCGACGACCAGGACTACTTCGCCGATGAGAGCCTCGTCGTCGCCATCCACCTCGCCGTACAACTGGGGAAACCGCTCTTCCTCGAGGGGGAAGCGGGAGTCGGCAAGACGGAGGTGGCCAAGGTGCTGGCGGCAATGGGAGAGGCGGAGCTCATCCGGCTCCAGTGCTACGAGGGACTCGACGTGGGACAGGCCCTCTATGAGTGGGACTACGCCCGCCAGATGATGGCGATCCGCCTGCTGGAGGCAAGGGGTGAGGGTGCCAATGCCACGCCCAACGACATCATGAGTCGGGACTATCTCATCGCCCGGCCCCTGCTGCAGGCAATCGAGGCCAGCACCGATGGGCACCGGCCGGTGCTGCTGATCGACGAACTGGATCGGGCGGACGAGGAGTTCGAGGCATTCCTCCTCGAGTTGCTTTCCGATTTTCAGATAACGATCCCCGAGATCGGAACCATCAAGGCGTCGAACAGGCCGATCGTGATACTCACCTCGAACCGGACGAGGGAGATCCACGACGCACTGAAACGTCGCTGTGTCTATCACTGGATCGACTATCCGACCCCTGCCAAAGAGGCCGAGATCATCATGCGCAAGGTGCCCGAGCTCGAAGGCCATCTGGCGGCATCCCTGGCCGAAGCGATGAGAAGGCTGAGGGAGATGGAGCTGTTCAAGCCGCCGGGAGTCGCCGAGACGCTCGACTGGGCAGAGTCGCTTCGTTTGTTACAGGCAGGCGAACTGTCACCAGCGACGATCGAGAGCACCATCGGCGTCGTGCTCAAGTACAAGGACGACATCGATATGGTCCGATCCGCCGGAGTCGACAGCCTGGTGGGATGAGCCGGCCCGGACTGATCGATCAGCTGAGCCTTTTCTCAGCAGCCTTGCGCAACCGGGGCCTCACGGTCACCGCGGATCAGACCACCGACATGGCCCGCGCCCTCTCCATGGTCGATCTCAGTCGCCGGTCCCAGGCAGAGGCGGCATTGCGGTCCCTCACGGTCACCGACCCCGATCAGATCCCGCTGTTCGACCAAGAGTTCGAGATCTTCTTCGGCCGCTTCCCTCCTCCGGAATGGGTCGATCGAGGCAACAGCGAGCCCGAAGCGGACGACGCCAGCTATGCAATCCACGGCCTGGCCGGTTCGACAGTGGCTGATGTCAAAGGACAGGGGGGTGCCTCGGCGGTAGAGAGGATCTCCAGTCGCGACTTCGCCGATCTCGACGACGACGACCTCCAGGAGGCGCGGCGTCTAGTTATGACGATGATGTGGCACCCCACCGACTACAAGACCCGGCGGTGGGCGCCAGGCGACGGCAGCAGGCCCGACCTGCGACGGACCCTGCGCGAAGCAGTGGGCCCGACCGGGGACATGATGGCGATGAGCTGGAAGCGACGCCGGAGAAAGGAGCGTCCTCTCATCATCATCGCCGACATCTCCGGGTCGATGGAGAAGTACGCCGACATCTTCCTCGTCTTCGCCCATGCCGCCCAGCGACGCTTGCGCGAGGTCGAGATCTTCACCTTCTCGACCCACCTCAGCCGCATCACCGAGGACATGCGGCGCCGGGACACCAAGACCGCGCTCGCCCGGGTCGCCGATCGCGTGACGGACTGGTCGGGAGGCACCCAGATCGGGGATGCCCTCGCCGAGTGGAATCGCCGGTGGAGCCGGCGGCTGGCCAGGGGGGGACCGGTCGTGATGATCCTCTCCGACGGATGGGATTGCGGCGACCCTGATGTTCTCTCGACAGAGATGGCCCGTCTGGCCCGATCAGTGCATCAGGTGATATGGCTCAACCCGCTGGCTGCCCGGGCTTCGTATCAGCCGCTGACACGGGGCATGCAGGCGGTCATGCCGAACGTCGATCAGCTGTTGCCGGCCGCTAGCGTCAGCGACTTCCGCGGGGTGGTCAAGGTGCTCGATTCAGTGGCTGGAGCCAGGCAATGAGAAACCAGATCGAAGTTCGCAACCGGTGGGCAGGAGAGGGGAAGAAGGTTGCCGTCGCTACCGTGATCCGCGTCCATGGCAGCGCCCCAAGGCCGGAGGGATCCAAGTTCCTCGTCTCGGACGCCGGAGACATGGAGGGATCAGTCAGCGGAGGGTGCGTCGAGAACGACGTGTTCCTCCATGCCCAGGAAGTGATCGAGACAGGAAAACCAAAGACAGTCACCTACGGGATCGCCGACGACGATGCCTTCGAGGTCGGCATGGCCTGCGGCGGCACCATCGACGTCTTCATCGAACCGTGGTGAGCCCGCTCGAGGCGGTTCAGGGCATCCTCGATCGCGAGGAGTACGGGTCGGTGATCACCTTCGTCGACGGGCCTGACCTCGGTGCCAAAGTCGTCCTCGACTCAGCCGGGGAGGCCGTGGCCGGCTCCCTGCCGACCGACGTCGCGGCAGATGTGACCGCAGACGCCCTGGTGCTGATGGACCACGAGCAGCACCGTGCCATGGAGTACCCGCCCCATGAGGTGTTCATCGAGTCGCTGGCGCCGCCCCAGGAGATGCTCATCGTCGGCGCGGTTCACATCGGTCAGGCGTTGGCCAGCTTCGCCGGCCAGATGGGGTACAGGGTGACGGTGATCGACTCCAGGGGCGCCTTTGCCACGCCAGAGCGTTTCCCCACGGCGCGAGTCCTCGTCGGATGGCCGGAGAACGTCATCGACCAAGTCGGCCTCGATCGGCGAACGTGGGTGGTGATCCTCTCCCACGACCAGCGTCATGAGGACCCGATACTGGAAGCTGCCCTGAAAAGCCCGGTGCGTTATATCGGGTGCATGGGGAGCCGACGAACCCAGGATCTAAGAGTCGGGAGGTTGCGGGAGATGGGATTCTCCGACGACGATATCGCCCGGGTACGGGGCCCGGTAGGACTCGACATCGGCGCCGAGAGCCCGCAGGAAGTGGCGGTCTCCATCCTGGCCGAGATGACCATGGTTCGCTACGGGCATGGCTCCGGTCTCTCGCTGCATGGGATCCAGGGAAGGGTCCACAAGCAGCGTCCCGAGGACGATTAGGCCGACTGGAGCCGTCCTTTCGCCGAATACCCTGTGCCTCTGTGACAGCGACCTCCGACGAGGCCCTACGGGCGGACATCAGACGCCTCGGCAACCAGCTCGGCGACGCCCTGGTCCGCCAGCATGGCCCCGAGCTCCTCGATCTGGTCGAAGAGGTGAGAGCTCTCGGCAAGTCATCCCGCCGGGGTGGTAGCACCGAGGCGGCGGGCCAACTCGACAACCGGCTCGCAGATCTGGAAATCGACGAGGTGATCCCGCTGGTCAGGGCGTTCACCACCTATTTCTACCTGGCCAACGTCGCCGAGCAGGTCCACCGGATCGACCAATTGGCCATCGCCGAGCTTGGCTTGGCCGCCACCGTCGACCGCGTCCTCGAGGCGGGCGTGGAGCCCGATGTGCTGACAGAGGTCCTGCAACGCCTCGAGATGAGGCCGGTGTTCACTGCACATCCCACTGAGGCGGCTCGACGTTCGATTCTGACCAAGACCGCCCGTCTAGCCGAGCTCATCGGGCAACGGCTGACCGCCGGAGACTCCGATCTGGCCCTCATCGATCGCCGCACCGCGGAACTGATCGATCAGATATGGCAAACCGACGAGTTGCGGCTCGAGAAGCCCAACCCGGTGGAGGAGGCGCGCTCGGCCCTTTACTACCTGGTCCAGATCGCCGTCCGAGGTCATGCCCGCTCTCAGCGAGAGGGTAGAGCTCGAGATCTCTCGGCTCGGAGTCGTTCCCGACAGGAGCCCGATACGGTTCGGGTCATGGGTCGGCGGCGACCGCGATGGGAACCCCGGCGTGAAACCGGACACCACGTTGGAGACCCTTCTCCTCCAGCACGATCGCGGGATCCGCCACCTGATCGGTCTGATCGAAGGTCTCGCCGACGAGCTTTCTGTGTCCGAGCGTCTGGCGCCGATGAGCGACGAGTTGGAGGCGTCGCTGGCATCTGACCGCGAGATGCTGCCCGAGGTCTGGCAGCGCGAAGGGAGACGCACGGCCGCCGAGCCATATCGTCTCAAGTGCTCCTACATCCGGGCCCGACTTGTCAACACCAACCGGCGCCTACAGCAGGGCCTCCCCCATATCGAAGGCATCGACTACGCCCATCCCGACGATCTCGTCGCCGACCTCGACCTCATGGCCTCCTCCCTCTCCCACGCTCGCGGCGAGCTGATCGCCCACGGCGCCGTAGCGCGAATGCGCAGGGCGGCTGAGACGTTCGGCTTTCAGATGGCCACCCTCGATGTGCGTGAGCACGCGAGCAAACATCACGAGGCACTCGCCGAATTGTTCGGCCTGGTCGGTGTCGACTACCGGGCAATGTCGCACGATCAGCGCTCAGAAGTGCTGTCAGCCGAGCTCGAAGGCACCCGTCCCCTGAGCGGTCTGACCACGACTCTCAGCCCAGAGGCAGACCTAACCCTCGGCGCGTTCCGTTCTATCCGGGAGGCCCAGGACCTCTATGGAGATCAGGTCATCGAGTCGTACATCATCTCGATGACCGAGAGCCCGGCCGACGTCCTCGAGACGGCAGTTCTGGCCCGGGAGGCCGGTCTGATCGACCTACGTCGAGGCATCGCCCGCATAGGTCTGGTGCCCCTGGTAGAGACGATCGACGACCTCCGCAACGCCGGCGGGCTCCTGGAGGCTCTTTTCAACGATCCCCCGTACCGACAGATCCTCGAGCTCCGGGAGAACAGCCAGGAGGTAGTGCTCGGCTACTCCGATTCCAACAAGGAGGGCGGGATAACCACCTCGCAGTGGGAGATCTACAAGGCCCAGAGGTCGATGCGGAACGCCGCCGAGCGACACGGAGTACATCTGCGGCTGTTCCATGGCCGGGGCGGCACCATCGGCCGCGGAGGTGGGCCTACCCACGCTGCCATCCTCGCCCAGCCTTTCGGCACCGTGGACGGTGAATTGAAGGTCACCGAGCAAGGCGAGGTGATCTCGGAGAAGTATGGACACCCGGCCATCGCTGCCCGCAACCTGGAGCTGGCACTCTCCGCGGTCCTGGAGTCGTCCCTGCTCCATCGGCGCTCACGCAAGCCCAAGGAGACCCTCGACCGGTGGACCGAGGCGATGGACTTCTTCTCCGCCGAGGCCTACTCGTCCTACCGCGAGTTCGTCCAACATCCCAGCCTGGTCCCCTACTTTCTCAGCTCCACCCCCGTGGAGGAGCTGGGCCGCCTCAACTTGGGGAGCCGACCCTCCCGCCGTCCTGGTGGGGTCGGGGGGATAGAGGATCTTCGGGCCATCCCCTGGGTGTTCGGCTGGACGCAGACCCGTCAGATCGTCCCGGGTTGGTTTGGGGTCGGGACGGGGATCCGGGCAGCGAGAAAGGCCGGATTCGGCGATGTCCTGGACGAGATGGCACGGGAGTGGGGGTTCTTCCAGACCTTCGTCTCCAACGTCGAGATGACTCTGGCCAAGACCGATCTCGAGATCGCCGGTCGTTATGTGTCCAGTCTCGTGGAGGAGGAGCATCGTGGGCTTCTCGACCTGATCCGGGCCGAGTGCGAACTGGCCACCGAGGAGATCCTCACCCTGCGCCGGCAACCGGACCTGCTCGGTGATCTGCCGCTCCTGAAGCGAACCCTTGGGGTCCGTGACGTGTATCTCGACCCCATTAGCTACCTACAGGTGTCCCTGCTCGCCCGCAGCCGGGACGGCGGGGTGGGCGACGACCTCGACCGCGCCCTCCTCCTCACCGTGAACGGGATCGCAGCGGGAATGCGAAACACGGGGTAGATAATCTCCCTCCCCATGCCCGTCACCATCCTCGACCACCCACTTGCCGCCGACCTCCTCGCCATCCTCCGCAGCAAAGAGACCGAACCACCGGAATTTCGACAGATCGCCGAGCGGCTGGGCTACCTCCTGGTGGCGGAAGCGCTCGCAGACATGACCACGGTGGACATCGAAATCGAGACCCCGTTGGAGAAGACGAGTGGCCGGCAGCTTCGGCGGCCCGTGGTCGCCGTAGCTGTCCTCCGCGCCGGCCTGGGGCTCCTCGAGTCGGTGCTGACACTTGTGCCGGATGCCGCCATCGGCTTCGCCGGCGTCCAGCGCAACGAGGAGACGGCCGAGCCGATCGAGTACTACACCAAGTTCCCCCAGCTCTCCTCGGCCAGAGTGCTCATCCTCGAGCCGATGTTGGCGACAGGCGGTTCTCTCTCCTGGGCCATCGACAAGGTGAAGGAGAACGGTGCAAAAGACATCACGGCCGTGTGTGTCGTCACCGCTCCTGAAGGGCTGGCGGCCATAGAGGAAAAGCACCCCGACGTCCGCATCGTGGCTGCAGCCCTCGACCGCGAGCTGAACCCCAGTTTCTACATCGCACCCGGTCTCGGGGACATGGGGGACCGACTCTTCGGGACCTTGTGACAGTCTTCGAAGACGCCGTGCTCGAGGTGATCACCTCACTAGAGCGGGGCGAAGTCGTCACCTACGGCGAGGTGGCCGATCAAGCGGGGTTCCCGGGGGCGGCGCGAGCGGTCGGAACAGTCCTCCGAAATTGCGACGGGGACGTCCCGTGGTGGCGCGTGGTGGGCGCTGGCGGATTGATCCGCACCCCCGGCAAGGAGAGACAGGCAGACCTCCTCAGATCGGAGGGCATCCTCGTCACGGACGGGAAGGTCGTCGCCGTCAGGAACCGTTGAGGCCGTCCGATCGTCCAAGCGGCATGACACGGACCACACATCGTCGCAACATCGCACTAATTGGCGGCCTAGCCGTCCTTCTCGCCGCCTGCGGCACCGCAGCCGGGTCGACCCCACAGGAGATCACGGTCAACACATCGGAGGAGGCAACCACGGGCATCTCTGTCTCGGGGATGGGCGAGGTGACCGGCACGCCGGACACCGTGGAGGTAGGCCTGGGTGTCTCGGTGCTCGGTGAAACGGTCGACGAAGCGGCGACAAATGCGGCCGAGAAGGCTCAGGCGCTCATCGATTCATTGACTTCGAATGGTGTCGCCGAAGAGGACATCACTACGACCGACTATTCGATCTACCCCGAGTACGACTACTCGAGCAACGAGGAGCGGCTGATCGGGTATCGGGTGAGCAACACGGTCAAGGCCAAGATCAGGAACCTCGACAGCACCGGCGCAGTCCTGGACGATGCGACGGTGGCCGGTGGCGACGATGTCGTTGTCAATGGGCTCTCCTTCAGCATCGAGGACAACGACGAACTGGTCGCCGCCGCCAGGGAGGCGGCGTGGAACGACGCCATGACCAAGGCCAGCCAGCTCGCCGAGCTGTCCGGGCAGACACTGGGCGAGGCAACCACCATCACCGAGACCGTGAGCATGCCTCCGATCCCGATCCCCTACGCCGGAGAGGCGGCAGCCGACCGGGCGGTGGAGACCCCGATCGAGCCGGGGACATCGGCAGTGACCATCACGCTCCAGGTCCAGTTCGGCCTCGCCGGCTGAGCAATAGGCTCCACGGCACGGAGCAAAACTGGAGGTCAACATGGGCATCACCGTGGCAGGCGCCGGGGAGGCGAATGCCGCCCCGGACATGGTCGAGATCGATGTCGGTGTTTCCGTGCTCGCCGACACGGTTGAGGATGCCAGTCGAACCGCGGCAGAGAGGGCCGAGGCGGTGTCCTCGGCCCTCACCGCAGGTGGCGTTCTTGCCGAGGATCTGGCGACCACCGAGTACTCGATCCGGTCCGAATACGACTACTCGAGCAGCAAACAGCGGCTGCTGGGGTATCGCGTCAGCAACACCGTCCGCGCCAAGGTCCGCGACGTCGCATCGACCGGCCCCCTGCTCGATTCCATCGCCTCCGCCGGAGGCGATGAGACCAGGGTCAACGGCCTCAGCTTCGGGGTCGCCGACGAGACCTCGCTCCTGGCCACGGCGAGGGAAGCGGCATGGAACGACGCCCGAGCCAAAGCCGAGCAGCTGGCCGCCCTATCCGGGCACACCCTGGGAAAGGCGACCGCCATCACCGAGACGATCGAGGGCCCCGTGTTGCCGATGCCGAGGATGATGGCTGCCGACATGGCGATGTCGGAGAGGACATCGACCCCGATCGAGCCGGGATCATCGACTGTGACGGTGACGCTCAGGGTGGAGTTCGGCTTCCGGGAGTGAGCAGCCCCAGGGGGAATACCCCAGGCTCTCCTATCCTTGAGAGTGGCAACAGGCGAGCGCAATTTGAACGACCACTCACGCCGCATCTACGACTCGATGCTCGGGCTGCTCTCGAACGCCGAGAACCCGACACCAATGGTCAGGCTCAACCACGTCGTCCCGTTCGTGCACACCGAGGTATTCGCCAAGCTCGAGTGGTACAACCCGTTCGGCTCGGTCAAGGACCGAATCGCGTCGAACATGATCCAGCAGGCCCGCGAGCAGGGCGAGCTCACCGACGAGGACCTGGTCGAGCCCACGTCGGGCAACACCGGTCTCGGCCTGATCATGATGGGCAACCTCCTCGGCTATGACCTCACCACCCCGCTGTCCAGCGCCATTCCCGTCGAGAAGCGGACAATGCTCCGCTTCTTCGGCGCCACCGTCGAGGAGCTGGAAGACGACCTGTGCCCCGCCCCATGGGCACCCGAGGGCGCCATCGCCCGGGCGACGGAGATCGCCGAAAAGCCCGACTTCCTGATGCTCAACCAATACAGGAACCCGTCGAACCCCGACGCTCATTATCGGACCACCGGCCCGGAGATATGGCGCCAGACAGAAGAGACGATCACCCATTTCGTGGCCGGGATGGGGACCTGCGGCACCATTACCGGGACGGGCAGGTATCTCAAGGAGCAGAACTCCGCCGTGCAGGTCATCGGGGTGCACCCTGGCGAAGGCCATGACATCCCGGGGGTGCGCAGCATCCGCCAGCTGAAGCAGACCGAGTTCTTCCTGCCTGAGGAGTACGACGGGATGATCGAGATCGACAACGAGGACGCCTACGCCCTCACGCTTCGGCTCAACCGCGAGGAAAGCATCCCCGCCGGTCCCAGCTCGGGAATGGCTCTCGCCGGTGCCTTGGCCAGCATTCCCGACGAGCCCGGGATCAGGGTGGTCGTGATGTTCCCGGACAATGCCTTCAAGTACGCCTCGTCGATGGCCAAGCACATCCCCGGGTTGGCTCCGCCTGTGCTGCCTCGAGCCAAGAGCCGCCGGGAGGAGCTCTTCGACGCCATCATCGAGCACACCCGGCACAACCCCCACCTCACTGTAGATGCCGAGGTGGCGCACGACCGATGGGAAGCAGAGAGGCCTTTCGTGGTCGATGTCCGCTCAGCCGAGGAGTTCGCTCAGGGGCATATCCCGGGAGCGATCAATATCCCCCTCATGGAGCTGCCGGACAACCAGGACCAGCTGCCCGCCGACCTCGACACCCCGGTGCTGACCGTATGCGCCCGGGGCAACATCTCACTGCCGGGCGTCCTCTACATCAACTCACTCGGCTATCGGGATGCCCACAGCATCACCGGAGGCACCAATGCCTGGGTCGAGCAGGGATACGAGACGGAAACCGGCTAGCCCTCTCCTTTGGATTTCGCGGTTTCCCCAATCAAACTGCGACGATGCGCCACTTTCTCAACACCTTCGATTGGACCCGACCCGAGCTCCAATCGATGGTGGACGAGGGGCGTCGGCTCAAGGCGTCTCCCTACGGCAATGCACTAGAGGGGAAGACCATCGCCCTGCTCTTTCTGAACAACTCCCTGCGCACTCGCACCTCGTTCGACGTTGGTGCCAACCAGCTGGGTGGTCACGCGGTCGTGCTCTCCCCGTCCGGCGGAATGTGGCCACTCGAGTTCGAAGACGGGGCGGTGATGCTCGACGATGCCGAGGAGCACGTCAAGGAAGCCGCCAAGGTCCTCTCCCGCTACTGCGACCTGATCGGGATCAGGGCCTTTCCCAAATTCGAGAACTGGGAGGAGGACCGCAAGGACACCATCCTCCAGGCCTTCGCCACCCACGCCGACGTCCCTGTCATCAACATGGAGACCATCACCCACCCCTGTCAGGAGCTCGCCCATGTCATGGCCCTTCAAGAACGCCTGGGCTCGCTCGACGGCAAGCGCTACCTGCTGACCTGGAGCTATCACCCCAAGCCGCTGAACACGGCGGTCGCCAATTCGGCGCTCGTGATCGCGGCCAAGTTCGGCATGAACGTCACCCTGCTCTGCCCGACCGAGGATTTCCTGCTCGATGACCGGTACATGAACATCGCTACCCGCGACGCCGGCGCCAACGGGGGCAGCGTCACAGTCACCCATGAGATCGAGACCGGATATGACGGAGCCGATGTCGTCTACGCCAAGAGCTGGGGAGCGATTCCCTTCTTCGGTCGATGGGACGAGGAGAAGGTGATCCGGGACAAGTATCAGGACTTCATCGTCGACTCCCGCAAGATGGCGATGACGAGCGACGCCGTTGTCAGCCACTGCCTCCCGATGAGACGCAACGTCATCATGACCGACGAGGTCTTCGACAGCCCGAGTTGCATCGCCTACGACGAGGCGGAGAACCGCCTCCACGTGCAGAAGGCGATCATGACCAACCTGCTCACGCAATGAGCGAGGACCGGGTCACAGGGTCGTCCAATCGGGACGTTCGCCAGACCATCGTCCATCTCCTCTCCAACATGAGCGATGGGAGGGAGATTCGCTCCTATCTCCAGCGGTTCTCCGAAGTCGACCGCTCCCGTTTCGCCGTGATCAAGATCGGCGGCGCCATCCTCGCCGAGCATCTCGAAGAGACCGCCGCTGCCCTGGCCTTTCTCCACACCGTGGGATTGACCCCGATCGTGATCCACGGTGGTGGCACCCAACTCGACCGCGCCCTCGATGAACGAGGTATCGAAAGCCGCAGGATCGACGGGCTCAGGGTCACCGAGCCCGACGTCCTCGACGCGGCCCGGGACACCTTCATCGAACAGAACATCCGCCTCGTCGAGGCGATAAGAGAGCAGGGGGTAGCCGCCCACGGTCTCACGGCCGGCGCCTTCGAGGCCGACTATGTCAACCGGGAGAAGTACGGGCTGGTCGGCGAGCCGACCGAGGTGCACATCGCCCTCATACGCTCCATCGTCGACTCCGGAGCAATCCCCATCCTGACGTGTCTCGGTGTCGCCCCGGGGGGGCAGATCGTCAACATGAACGCCGATTCGGCAACGAGGGCCCTGGTTCACGCGGTGCAGCCGCTCAAGATCATCTTCCTGGTCGATGTCGGTGGCCTCCTCGACGACAACGGGCGGCCGATCGAGTCGATCAACCTCGCCTCCGACTACGACCACCTCATGGCCCAGGATTGGGTTCACTCCGGAATGCGGCTCAAACTGGCCGAGATCAAGCGGCTGCTGGACGACACGCCGCTTTCCACCTCCGTCTCCATCACAACGCCGTCTGGCCTGGTCAAGGAGCTGTTCACGCACGGCGGGTCGGGCACTCTGGTGCGGAAGGGCGAGCTGATAGAGCGGGTGACCGACCCGGGCTCCATCGACGGGAGTCAGGTGGTCAAGCTGGTCGAGGAGGCATTCGGGAGACCACTGAAGGACGGGTGGTGGTCGGGCCTCGACCTCGACAGCGCCTACCTCTCGGAGAGCCTCCGGGCCGGTGCGATCGTCACCCGCGTCGGCGACATCTCGTATCTGGACAAGTTCGCCATCCTCGAGGATGCCCGCGGCGAAGGACTGGCCAGGACGGTGTGGGCACAGCTAATCGCCGATCACCCCGTGCTCTACTGGCGATCCCGGACCGAGAATCGGTTCAATTCCTTCTATGGCGATGAGGCCGATGGCTCGGTGAAGCGCGCTCCCTGGACCGTGTTCTGGAAGGGCGAGACCGACTTCGATCGCATCGCGCCCCGGGTCGAGTCGATCGCGGCACTCCCCGCATCGTTCGTTGGCGACAACGATGAGTGAGCGCCATACCGTCGGCGTGGTGGGCGCCCGCGGCCACACCGGCGCCGAGTTGGTCCGTTTGATCAGGGACCACCCCTCGCTCGAGCTCGTATTCGCCGGGTCCCGCGAGCTCGCGGGCATGCCGGTGCCCGGGCTGAATGACGTTGAGTATGAGTCCGTCGGCCCCGAGAATCTGGCCGGCCGCGACCTGGATGTTGTGATCCTGGCCCTTCCCGATGGCGCCGGCGACCCCTACGTCGACGTGATCGACGATGAGAGCGTGATCGTGGACATCTCCGCAGATCATCGGCTCGATGACAACTGGGCCTATGGACTGCCCGAGCTGTTCCGGGAGAAACTCAGCGGCGCCCAGCGCATCGCCAACCCCGGTTGCTACGCCACCGCCACTCAGATAGCACTCGCTCCCCTGCTGGAGGCCATCTCAGGGGCTCCGGCCGTCTTCGGAGTCTCCGGGTACTCGGGAGCGGGAACCACTCCCGGCCCACGTAACGACCCCGACCGTCTTCGGGACAACCTGATGCCCTACAAGCTGGTGGGGCACAACCACGAACGGGAGACAGTCCACCATCTCGGGATCCCGGTCCGGTTCATCCCCCATGTCCACCCGGCATTCCGTGGACTCCTCGTCACGGCCCATATCCCGTTGAATCGGGCAATGACCGCGGCCGAGATCGAGGCGCGTTATGAGGAGCAGTACGGCGAGGAGCCTTTGATCGAGATCCGGGACACCATCCCGGAATTGAGAGACGGGACTGACTACCCGGGCCTCATCGTCGGCGGCTTCGCAACCAGCGAAGATGGGCAGAACGCCGTGGTGATCGCCGTCGAGGACAACCTGCTCAAAGGCGCGGCCGTGCAAGCCATTCAGAATGTCAATCTGGCAATGGGGCTGCCCGAGACGGAGGGTCTCGACTGATGGCAAACCCTTTGCAGTCGAGGCGTCCCTACAGCAAGGTGCCATCGTGAGCCCCGAGACCGTCTTTGCGACTAGGGACGATTTGTACGCGGTGCGGGACGAGCTGCGGTCCGAGCTCCGCCACCTATCAGATCGCATCGATCGGATGCAACTCACCCTGATCGCCGGGTTCCTATCCATGATCGTGGCTCTCTTGTTCAGCGGCGCCTTCTGATCGCCCGCCACATTGACTTCGCACCCACCCGTGCATAACGTTCTGAGGTGTCTGATATGACGATGTGCATGTGTCTCTGTGACAGCTCTCGGGTGGCATGCCCGAGCGCGACACATCGTCAGCGCTCCTAACGACGCCACCACCCGAGAGCAAACCCCTCACGGCGTCGTTTCCATACACCGCACCCATCAGGAGCCAAAGAGCACATGACTTACGCAAATCCCGACGCCCTCGTCACCACCGATTGGCTCAAAGCCAATCTCAGTGACCCGAACATCCGGGTCATAGAGGTGGACGAGGACGCAACCGTCTACGACAAAGACCACATCCCGGGCGCCATCGCCTGGAGCTGGTCCGACGACCTCCACCACCCAACACGGCGTGACTACCTGGACCAGGAGGGTTTCAGCAAGCTGTTGTCCGCGGCCGGGGTCGGTCCCGACACAACGGTGATCCTCTACGGCGGCAACAACAACTGGTTTGCCGCGTATGCCTACTGGCTGCTCAAGTACCGCGGCTTCGAAAACGTGAAGCTGCTCGACGGGGGTCGCAAGAAGTGGCAGATCGACTCCTTGCCCCTCGAGTCGGAGTCCCCTGAGATCTCACCCACCGAGTTCTCGATCACCGGGCCGGAGCGACCCGAGGTCCGTTCGTTCCGGGATCACGTGCTCGAGGTGCAGGGGCAAGCCACACTGGTCGATGTCCGCTCTCCTGAGGAGTTCAGCGGGGAGAAGATCGCTCCGGACCACCTCCCACAGGAACAGCCATACGTGGCGGGTCACGTGCCAGGGGCGAAGAACATCCCCTGGGGCAAGGCGGCCAATGAGGACGGCACTTTCAGGTCGGCGGACGAGCTGAAAGAGCTCTATGAGGGCGCCGGAGTCACCGGCGGCGAGATCATCGCCTATTGCCGCATCGGCGAGCGGTCCTCACACACCTGGTTCGTCCTGACCGAGCTCCTCGGCCACGAGGACGTCAAGAACTACGACGGCTCGTGGACGGAGTACGGGTCGTTGGTCAATGTCCCGGTCGAGCGGGGCTGACTCGATCAGGTGAGTGGGAACGGCGACTGAAGCCACCACGGCACCGGTGAGGGCTCGATCCGGGTCACCCATTTCACCCACCAGAACCCACGTCTCGCCGGGGCCACGATCCGGGCCGGGAAACCGTGCCCCGGGCTCAGCGGCTTGCCGCCGAGACGCGTCACCAACCATGTGCTCTCCAGGTCGGCGATCGGGAACCTTCGGGCATATCCGGTCGCCGACCAGGCGACGAAGCTGCGGTTGCCTGCAGGGTCGATCAATCGATCGAGTCTGACCCCGGTCCATTCCTGCTCCGAGTACCACCCACCCGTGCAGTCGAGGATGGAGGGGAACGTGTCCTGTGGCATCGCCTCCAGATCCGCAAGTG
The DNA here is from genome assembly GCA_963828465.1 of uncultured Acidobacteriota bacterium. Taxonomy (GTDB): domain Bacteria; phylum Actinomycetota; class Acidimicrobiia; order Spongiisociales; family ZC4RG35; genus JARDZU01. The sequence goes on from CAWHEU010000018.1 coordinate 297,052, forward strand.
TCAGGTTCCGTCCCGCCACAACGGCCGTCCACTCATCGGCGTCGATCGTCGGCACGCTGTCATCGAGCCAGGAGGTGGTGGGCAGACCGGCAGGGTCATGTGACCCTCTCTCGTGCATGCCGGTGAACCGACGCTCCCTCCCCGGTGCCTCCAGCGCCTGAAGGGTCCCCTCCCAGGCAAGCCAGATTCCTGCCGCGGCCGCCGACAGCGCCGAGGTTCGCAGGAATGCTCGGCGGTCGACATCGAAATGTCGTGGTGTCACCGGATGACGCCGGAAATGATCGATGGCGAGACCGAGTGCGAGGACGGCGCCTCCGACATGTATCTGCATGACCGTCAGCGGCCCGATGCGTGAGATCTCCCCGTGGGCATGCAGCAAACCCGAGGCGAGTGTGATCAAGACAACTGTGAGAAGGATCAAGGAGAAGACCCGCCCCGGCCGCTTCTTCTTGAGCCCTCGCCGAACGATCGAGGTCTTCCACGGCGACAGGAGCAAGATGGCCAGGGCGACCGCACCGTGAATGACGGCGGTATCGAGTGGCCAGTCCACCCCGATCGCCTGACTGGCCAGACCCGAGACGACTGCAGTGACCAACAGCACCGCCAGCGCCAGATTCGTCCTGCGACCCACGACCCTCCTCAGTTGTGAGACGGTATAACACCCGTTATACTCCGCGTTATTGGAAATGGCAACCCCCACACGTGAGCGCGACACCGTCCGGACCGAGCTGATCGAAGCCGCGATTCGGCTCCTCGCCGACCAGGGCACCGAAGCGCTCGTACTTCGCCGGGTCGCCTCGGCAGCACACGTGTCCACGATGTGCGTCTATTCACGTTTCGGGGACAAGGTGGGGCTGATCAACGCGGTCTACACCGCCGGGTTCGAGCGCCTTGCCCTCGCCTTGACGACGGTCGAGCACCGCCATGACCCGCTGCGCCGGATCATGGAGCTGGGACTCGCTTATCGCCGGTTCGCAGTAGCAAACCCCGCCCTCTATTCGCTGATGTTCGAACGCGTGGTCGGTTTCGATCCCCCGCCACAACTTCGATCCGAGGTCCTGGAGTCGACCTTCTCCATGGTGATCGATGCCGTGCGACAGGCCAGGGAGGAGGGGACGATCGAGGCTGAGAGCCCTCTGGTCGCCACATACACACTTTGGGCGGCAGCGCACGGCGCTGTGAGCCTCGAGCTCACCCACGCAACGCAGCGCCCACTCTCCGGCTGGCTGTTCGAGTCCCGTGACACGGGAGAGGACATCTTCCGTCAGGCGATCCTGACCACCCTCCGCGGCTTGGCTCCGAGCGGTCCTGCCGCTGCCTGAGCTGTTCCGGATAACGTCCGACCATGGCCTTCACCGCAGTCGAGTTGATCGAGTCCAAGAGAGACGGCCGCGAGCTGAGCCCGGATGCCATCGAGTGGTTGATCGAGAGGTACACCGACGGCATTGTCCCGGACTATCAGATGGCGGCAATGGCGATGGCCATCTACATCAACGGCATGAGCGCCGCCGAGCTCGCTGCCTGGACGAGCGCGATGCTCCACTCCGGAGAGGTCTTCGACTTGAGCGACATCGGCGCGGCGAAGGTCGACAAGCACTCGACCGGCGGCGTCGGCGACAAGATCTCGATACCTCTTGCCCCCCTCGTCGCTTCGGTCGGAGTCGTGGTGCCGATGATGTCCGGGCGTGGCCTGGGGCACACTGGCGGGACCCTCGACAAGCTGGAGACGATCCCCGGGTTCACAACCGGGCTCGAACCCGACCGTTTCCGGGAAGTGCTCTCGACTCACGGCATGGTGTTTGCCGGGCAGACCGAGACCCTGGTCCCGGCGGACCGGAAGCTCTACGCCCTTCGCGACGCCACGGCCACGGTCCCCTCACTGCCTCTCATCTCCTCGTCGATCATGTCGAAGAAGCTGGCCGAAGGGCTGGACGGCCTGGTCCTCGACGTCAAGACCGGAACCGGAGCCTTCATGAAGGACCTCGAAGGCTCGCGTTTGTTGGCCCGCACCATGGTCGACATCGGCTCCAGACACGGGGTGCGGACGATCGCCCTGATCACCGGGATGGATCAGCCGCTGGGGCGGGAGGTGGGGAATGCCAACGAGATGACCGAATCGATCGAGGTGCTCCGCGGGCACGGCCCGGAAGACGTCATCGAGCTGACCATGGCCCTGGGCGAAGTCATGATGGAACTGGCCGGCATAGACGGCGGCCGAGCAGCCCTCGAGGACGCGATCGATTCGGGAAAGGCTTTGCAGAAGCTGATCGACGTCACCGCGGCCCAGGGCGGGGATCCATCGTTCATCGAGGACCCTGGCGAGCTCCCGAAATGCTCGGAAGAAGCTGTTGTGACCGCGCCCGCGGCGGGCTTCGTCACCCGATGTGATGCCCTGACGATCGGAGTGGTAGCCACGAGGCTCGGGGCGGGGAGGGAGCACCAAGAGGACATCATCGATCCCGGAGTCGGCATCACCCTCGAGGCCAAGGTAGGCGACCGGGTGGAAGCCGGCCAAACACTTGCCCGGGTCGCCTACAACGACGTTGCCCGCTGGGATGCTCAACAGGAATCCCTCGCCTCGGCCTGGACCATCGCTGACTCTCAACCCGAGTCACCGGATCTGGTCATAGAACGGATCGAAGCCTCGTAATTGGGACGAGCTGGTGTCACATGCGGCACTCTCGCTCCCAATTAGCCCAGCGGTGACTGCTCATTACCATCGCCCGGCACCCGACCACCGAGGAGTGACCGGAGATGAAGGTCCGCAAATGAAGGTCCGCGAGTGAATGTCATTGTCTGTGTCAAGCAGATCCCCGACCCCGCCACCCCATATCGTCTCGAAGAGGGCAGCAACTGGTTGATCCGCCCTGAGGAGCAGATCCTCGACGACACCGACCGCTACGGGGTGGAGATGGGGCTGCAGATCGCCCAGGCGACCGAGGGGACCGTCACGGTCGTGAGCATGGGCCCGTCCGGCACCGGGCAAGGGATCCGGCAGGCGCTGGCGATGGGAGCGGACGACGCGATCCTGATCGAGGACGGCTCCCTGAGAGGGTCGGATGCCCTGACCACGGCACGGGTGCTGGCGGCGGCGATCGGCCGGAACGACTTCGACCTGGTGATCGCGGGGACCGAGTCGACGGATGGTTACTCCGGTGTCGTGCCCCAGATGCTGGCCGAGATCCTTGGAGTGCCGGCCCTCACCTACGCCACCCAGGTGGATGCCGGCGACGGCTCCGTCACGATTCATCGACAGACAGCGGCCGGATACGACGTCGTCACAGCGGATCTCCCCGCTGTGGTGTCGGTGACGGCAGGCGTGGTCGAGCCCCGCTACCCAACCTTCAAGGGGATCATGGACGCCAAGAAGAAGCCGATCGAGACGCTCTCGATGGGTGATCTCGGGGCGAAGCGTGCCCCGGAGCAGCTCGTGCTCTCCATCGTCGACGCCCCAGAGCGGACCGGTGGGCGAAAGATCGAGGACGACGGCGAGGCGCATCAGGCGATCATCTCCCTTCTCACCGAGAGGAAGGTGATCTGAGTGGCCGCGGTGTGGGTCTTCGTCGAGCAGGAAGGCGAGGCGCCATCCCAGCTGGGTCTAGAGCTGCTGGCGAAAGGTCGGGAGCTCGGTGACGCCACCGCGATCTTTCTCGGCCCCGGCTCGGACGCAATCTTCTCGACCCTCGGTGAGCACGGAGCGAAGACCGTCCTGCACCTTGACAGCGGCGATCGATTGCCCTCGGCTCCTGTCGCAGCAGCCTTGGCGGAACGAGTGGAGGCCGACTCCCCGGACCTGATCCTCCTTGGCCAGGCCTACAACGACCGGGATATCGCCGGTCGTCTCGCCGCCAAACTCGGGGTGGGCATCCTCTCCAATGCCAGCGACATCCGGCTGAACGGTGGCGGGGTCGAGACCGACCACGAGATCCTCGGCGGAAGCCAGGTCGCAACGGCCAGCGCGTCCCAGGGCCCGTACATCGTCCTGGCGCGGCCCAAGTCGTTTGTCGCAGCAGCAATAGGCGGCGGAGCCGCGACGGTCGGAGGCGGATCCCCGCAGGTCGAAAGGCTCGAGCTGCCCGAGGCAACCGCGGCGGACGCCAGAGTCGTCGAGTCCCACGTCGAGGAGAGGGAGGGCCCCCAACTCGGAGAGGCATCGATCATCGTCTCCGGAGGACGGGGCCTCGGATCGCCGGAGGCCTATGAGCTGGTGGAGAAGCTGGGCAAGCAGCTCAAGGCAGCGACCGGGGCTACCCGCGCCATCGTCGACGCCGGGTGGGTCCCTTATGCCAAACAAGTGGGCCAGACGGGGAAGACCGTCAAACCCGACGTATACATCGCCTGCGGAATCTCAGGCGCGATGCAGCATCTGGTGGGGATGAAGGACTCGAAGACCATCATCGCCATAAACAAGGATGCCGACGCCCCGATCTTCTCAATCGCCGACCTCGGTGTCGTCGGCGATGTGCACAAGGTCCTTCCCAAGCTCATCGAGGCGCTGGATAGCCGCTAAACATCCCGGAGATCACTACTGGCTAGCCGCTCCAGCGGGATGAAAGGAGGCTGGCGTGGACTTCAAGCTCGAGCTGATACTGCTCCCGGTCACTGACGTGGACCGCTCCAAGCATTTCTATCAGGAGAACATGGGGTTCGTCCTGGACGTCGATCACCAGCCAAACGAGGAGTTTCGCGTGGTGCAATTCACCCCACCGGGCTCAGCGTGCTCGATCACCTTCGGAAAGGGCATAGTCGACACGACTCCCGGTTCGGTGCGTGGGCTGCATCTGGTCGTCACGGACATCGAAGCCGCGCGGGACGAGCTGATCGTCCGTGGGGTCGAGGTCGGCGAGATTCGTCACATGGGCCCTAACGGCTGGGAGCAAGGACGCGATCCCAACCGCTCCCGGTACAACTCGTTCGCCGATATCGCAGATCCTGATGGCAACACGTGGCTGCTCCAGGAGGTGCCGGAAGTGTCTGAGGACTAGCACCGCCCCACACGACCCGGTGGTTTGATCGAGCCCCTCGGCGGGTAGCACCAGGGGATGCAAAGAGACACGGTCCGAATCGAGAAGCTCCCGCCAGATGGGATAGACCAGGCGGCCGATCTCCTCGCCCGGAGCTTCGAGAGCACGCCCGACTACACCCACATGTTCCCCGATCCCCACACACGCAGAGACGCTCTGCGCGGGTTCATGCGGGCACCGGTTCGAGACAGCCAGGCGGAGGGCAACTGCTGGGTGGCGAGCGATGGGACCATGATGCTTGGTGTCGCCGCATGGCAGGGGCCCGGGCGTTACCCATGGTCGCTGGGTCGCAACCTTCGAGCCCTGCCCGCAATCATGTCCGTGCTGCGTCATGCCCCGGGGTCGTTCCGTGATCTCCTGAAGTTCGGCTCGACCATCGATTCCCATTTTCCGGACACGCCGCTCTGGTATCTCCAGGTGATCGGAGTCAGCCCGGAGGCGCAGGGTCTCGGCGTGGGGTCAGCCATCCTCGAGCCGGCGTTCGACCTCGCCGACCGGGATCGGGTTCCGTGCTACCTGGAGACGTCAAACGAGAAGGCGGTCCCCTTCTACCTGCGGGCCGGCTTCCGTATCGATCGGCAAGCTGTCGAATTGATGCCCGGCGGGCCTACCTACTGGTTGATGACCCGGCCACCCCGATAGTATTCGCTGGGCATCCCCTCAACCGGCAAGGAGTGCCATCACGACGCAACCCGTCATCGAACTGGTCGAATTGGGCTTCCCCTGGCCCGGTCTCGATCCGTTCATCTTCACCGTCCACCACTTCGACGCCTACCCGGAAGGGAACGACGACCTCGGCCCGGCCGCCTCATTGGGCGGACGTGACATCGGAGTCGACTTCTCCTATCTGGACGGGTGGAGCATGTACCACGGCGACGTGGTGCCGGGCTTTCCCCAGCACCCACATCGGGGCTTCGAGACGGTGACTGTCGTCCGCCGTGGCTATGTCGATCACTCCGATTCTCTCGGCGCCACCGCCCGGTACGGCCAGGGTGACGTGCAATGGCTCACCACCGGCAGCGGGATCATGCATGCCGAGATGTTCCCCCTTCTCGACCCGGCCGGGCCCAATCCCATGGAGTTGTTCCAGATCTGGCTGAACCTCCCGCCCGAATCGAAAATGGTCCCGGCATATTTCGGGATGCTCTGGGGCGAGGACATCCCGAGGATCGCCCCCTCCCCCGGTGTCCAGGTAGAGGTCATGGCCGGCGCCATCGAGTCCAATCGACCGCCCTCTCCCCCGCCCGACTCCTGGGGATCGAGGGCCGACTCACATCTCGCCATCTGGCACATCACGCTCGAACCGGGCGCTCGCTGGCAAATGCCACTCGCGCCGACCGGGGTGAATCGAATGCTGCACTGTGTGCAGGGCAACGACGTGCGGATCGGCTCCACACGCTTCGGCGACAAGATCGGGGCCAGGCTTCAACCCGACATCGGGACAACCATCGAGAACCACGGCGACCCGGCCGCCTTTCTCGTTCTTCAGGGACAACCGATCGGCGCCCCCGTTTTCCAGCTGGGCCCGTTCGTGATGAACTCGGCCGAGGAACTACGGCAAGCGGTCGACGATTACCACCGCACCCAGTTCGGCGGCTGGCCCTGGTCACGCCGGGATCCTGTGCATCCCCGAAACGAGGGGCGGTTCGCCATCCACGCCGATGGCAGGGTGGAGCATCGGGACATGATCCCGACCGGTTGATGGCGGGCTACAGCGGCACACCGCTAATTCAAAAGCTGGGCATCAAGGAGGGAGTGACGGTGGGCATCCTCAACATGCCCAACTACTACGACCTCGACCTTGGCGACCTGCCCCCCGAGGTCCAGATTCACCGAGGTGAGTTCCCCGCCGACCTCTACATCGTCTTCGCCGAACGCTCGGATGAGGCCGAACGCGGGTTCCAGGTGGCGATCACGTCGTTACCGCCGGATGGGGCGATCTGGGTGTTCTGGCCCAAGAAGAGCTCCGGCGTGGATACCGACCTGACCGAGCAAACGCTGCGAGACCTATTCCTCCCGACGGGAATGGTGGACAACAAGGTGGTGGCAGTCGACGAGACCTGGTCCGGCCTCCGGTTCGTCGTCCGCAAGGAGAATCGCGAGAACTGGCCGGCGGCCTGACGTCAGAGGGTGAACCGAAAGGGAAGAAGCTCGTCGAGAGTGTGCTCGCGGATCTCGGACCCCTCACCGGCAGCCACGATGACCTTCTCCACGCCGAACTCGGCCATGATCTGCCGGCAACGCCCGCAGGGATAGGCCCCCAGGACATCGGTGGCGTCGATACAGGTGACCGCCAGAGTGTCGATCTTGCGCACGCCGGCGGCGACCGCGGTATGGATGGCGGTGGCCTCGGCGCAATTGGACGTCGGGTAGGCGGCGTTTTCGATGTTGGCCCCGGTGAAGGTCTGCCCATCTGCAGCCACGACTACCGCTCCGACGCGAAAATGTGAGTAAGGCGAGTACGCGTTCTCGGCCGCAGCACGGGCGGCAGCCACCAGTTCTTCTCGATTCACGACTGCTCCAGGAGATCGGCGACGAAAGAGTCCGGGTCGAAAGGCACGAGATCGTCGATCCCCTCACCCAGCCCGACGAACTTAATCGGGACACCGAGTTGTCGCTCGATTGCGATGACGATTCCACCTTTGGCGGTCCCGTCGAGCTTGGTGAGCACGATGCCGCTGAGAGGGACCGCGGCGGAGAACTCCCGCACCTGGGTCACGCCGTTCTGCCCGCCGGTTGCGTCGAGGACCAACAGCACCTCATCGACCCTTCCACTGTCGCCAGAGGCGACTCGATGGATTTTCCCCAACTCGGCCATCAGGTTCTTCTTGGCGTGAAGCCGGCCCGCCGTGTCGACGATCACCACGTCGTCTCCCCGGGCTCGGGCCGACCCGATGGCATCGAACGCGACCGACGCGGGATCTCCACCCTCCTGCCCCGAGACCACCTTCACCCCGAGCCGATTCCCCCACGTCTCGAGCTGGGCACTCGCTGCGGCCCGGAACGTGTCTCCGGCAGCGAGGACGACTCCGCTGCCGTTGTTCTGGAGGCGGGCGGCCAGCTTGGCGATAGTGGTCGTCTTTCCGGTCCCGTTGACACCCACGACGAGGATCACGGCCGGATTGCCGTCGAGATGCAACCCGCGGTCCTTGTCGCCCAGCTCCGCCCTCAATTGGGTAGCGAGCGCCTCACGTGCCTGTTCGGGCGTCTCGGGAGCGGCAGACCGGACCCCGGCGACCACAGAGGTCGTCGCCTCGAGACCGACGTCGGCCCCGAGCAGCGCCTCCTCGAGTTCATCCCATGTGTGGTCGTCGAGACCGGTGCCCCATGCCCGACGCAGAGATGCACCCAGGGCGGTAGCGCTTCGCCCGATCCGGGAGGGCCGTCTCGTCTCGACTGACGTGGACCCACCATCGACGCTGCGCCGGCGACGGATCACGATCAGAACCGTGATCACAACGATGACCGCGACGATGACGAGGATCAGGGCCCATTCGCTCGTTCCCATAGCTATGCCAAGCTAATTAGACGGCGAGATCGATACCGACCGAGGTCATGTCCTTTCGGACTACCTGTGAGGACCCACCCGGCTCCATGGTGACCCCGTAGAGCACATCGGCCGCCTCCATGGTCTGCTGCTGATGGGTCACGATCAACAATTGCGCCCTCTGACGGAACTCATCCACGATGCGGAGGAAGCGCCGGAGATTGGCGTCGTCGAGAGCGGCCTCGACCTCGTCGAGCACGTAGAACGGGCTCGGCCTCGCCTCGAAGATGGAAAAGAGGAAAGCGAGAGCGGCCAGGCTCCGCTCCCCACCCGAGAGCAGGGTGAGCTGGCTGACCTTCTTGCCCAGCGGTTGCGCCTCGATCATCAACCCGGAATGGGCGTCGTCGGGGTCGGCGAGCCGGATCCGGCCCCTTCCGCCCGGGAAGAGCACCGTGAAGTAGCGCTGATATGCCTCCGCCACCTCGGTGAACGCCTCCTGGAAGCGCAGCTCGATCTCGTCCTCCAGCGCCCTGATCACCTTGCGAAGCTCGAAGCGAGATGATTCAACATCGGCCAGTTGGTCGACCAGGAAAGTGTGCCGCTCGTCTAGCTCGGCGAACTCGTCGGCAGCCAGAGGATTGATCGGGCCGAGCCGGCGAAGCTGAGCCGATCGCTCCTCGAGGATGGCGGGCAGATCGGCGTCATCTGGAAAGTCCGGGCGGAGGGCACCACGAGCCGCGTCGGCGTCAGAATCGGCATCACGGCGGACACTCTCGATGACACTCTCCTTCAGGAGACGCAACTCGGTTAGACGCACCTGAAGCGTGGCGAGTCTCTCGCGCGCCGCAGCCGCCGAAGTTCGTCGCTCTTCCATCTGGGAGCGCGCCTGAGACAGCTCGGTGACAGTGCCTTCATTCTCGGCGCGGAGACCTGCCTGTCGCTCACGCAGGGTCGCCAGCCTGCCTTGCAGGATTTCAACGGCGTCGCGGGCGTATCGATCGACGAGGTCGAGCCGCTCGACGGCGATCGGTGCCGGTTCCTCGCCATCGACACGAGCCAGGTCGGCCTCGATTCTGACTACCCGCTCCTCGAGCAGACGACGGCGCTCGGAGATCACCCCTTGCACCGAGGCCGCTTCCTGCCATTCGGACCTGGCGATCTCGCGATCGGCGGCGATCTGGATGCGCCGGCCCTCCAACTCTTCCCAAACCTTCATTCTCCCGGCTTCTTCTCCTTCGAGAGCCTCGAGACGCCCGGTGAGCTCGGCGATCTGCCTATTCCGCTCTGCTGCTCCCTCCTCGATCGAGCCGAGCCGCTCCTTGAGTCGGGCCCGTTCGCCTTCGAGGGCATCGACGGATTTCTGGAGCCGGCCCATGGCCTCGGCCCGTCCGGCCAGCGCCGCCTCGGCCGATTCGAGCTGCTCGAGGGCCGCCCGCTCCAGGTCGCGGCTCTTCTCGAAATCGCGCTTGGCGGCCGTGTGGATGGAGGATGCGCGGGAAAGGTCAGTCTTTGCCTGTTCCGCCGCCACCCGGGCCGTCTCGACCATCGCCGGCCCGGCGCCGTCGGGCTGGGCGATCTGGACACCATCGATCGACACCAGGTCGCCTTCGGGTGTCACCGCCCTCAGGGCCGGATGGCGGGCGACCAGGGCCAGCGCGGTCGCCCATCCCTCCACCAGGAGGACATCGCCGAGCAGATGGCGGGCCAAGCCAAGGTCAGCACGCGGTCCGAGCCGATCCACGAGGGCGTCCACGCCGGACGCCGCGGCGATCTCCGAAGCGGGCGCCGACCCACGGTTCACCGCCGACACGACCGGCACGCCGCCTCCTCCGGCAGCCTTGACCGTCTCCACCGCCTCCTTGAGCCGATCGACGCTCTGGAAGGCGACAGCGTCGGCCCAGCGCCCCAGAGCCGCGTCTACCGCCTTCTCCAATCCGGCCGGGATGTCGAGACGGGAGACGAGAGCCCCAAGCGCTCCATCCACGGTCTCCACCTTGCGTCGGGACTCGATGTCGAAACTGCCAGACATGGCGGCTTCCAGGGCGTCGACTCTGGCCTCGGTGGCAGCAACGGCCAATCTGGCTTCGGTGATCGCTTCCTCGGCCCCGGACCAGGCCTTCTGATCGGTCTCGCGCCGGCGACTCGCCTTCTGATAGCCCTGTTGGAACCCGGACACGTCCTCGTCGAGGGCACGAATTTCATCATTGATCCGCGAGATCTCGCCCGATTCGTCGCCGAGCTGCGAGTCGACGACGGCGAGCCTGCGATCGATGCCCTCCACCTCCCGGCTGTCGCGCACACCGGCAGCCTGGAGCACCGATAGCTCGCCACGCACTGCCGCCAGCGCTCCCTCCGGGGAGAGCGCATTCTGGGTGGCGATTGCCCGCTCCTCGTCTTCGAGACGTCTGAATCGAGCCTCCATGGCCTCCGCATGGCTGGTCGCCCCGGTCTCCGATGCGGTGACTCGCACGAGCTCGTCGACGATCCCGCCAAGCTCCGAACGAAGATCCGATCGGCGCTCGATCCCGGCCTGCCTCCTCCCGCTGACGGCACGGCTTCGCTCTTGGGCCACAGCTCCGAGACGTCGCAATCTCTCGACCGTTGTCTCGAGCCGGGCGGCTGCGCCGGTGTCGCGGTCGAGATCCATTCCGACCGTCGATGCCCGAGCCGTCAGGGCCTCGACGGATGCCGTCAGGACGCCCAACTCCGACTCATCGGATGCGATTTGACCGGTCAGTGTCTCCAGGGTGACGCTCCCGGCATCCATCTCGGTCTCGTAGGCATCAATGGCAATCCCGGCGAGGTACAGACTCAGATCGCGCACCTCGGATTTGAGCCCGTGATATCGCTCGGCCGCCCGCGCCTGACGGCGGAGGGGTCTCAACTGCCTTTCGATCTCCCCAATGAGGTCCTGGAGTCGGAGCACGTCCTCGTCGGTTCGTTCGAGACGGCGCTCGGCTTTCTCCTTGCGGCGGCGGTGTTTGAGGATGCCTGCTGCCTCCTCGATCACGGCCCTGTGGTCTTCGGGCGAGGCGTTGAGCACTTCGTCGACCTGACCCTGCCCGATGATCACATGCTGATGACGGCCCACGCCCGAGTCACTGAGCAGTTCCTGCACGTCGAGCAGCCTGCAGCCCACGCCATTGATCTCGTAGTCGGACGAGCCATCCCGGTACAGACGACGGGTGAGGGCCACCTCATCGAGATCCAGGGGCAGCATCCGCTCGGCGTTGTCGATGATCAAGGTTGCCTCGGCCCGATTCAACGCGGGGCGAGTTGCGGTGCCGGCGAAGACGACGTCCTCCATCTTCCCGGTCCGCAGCGACTTGGTGGACTGCGTACCCATCACCCAGGACAGAGCGTCGACCAGGTTGGATTTACCCGAACCGTTCGGGCCGACGACCACAGTCACCCCGGGCCGGAACTCGAGTCGGGTCCGGTCGGCGAAAGACTTGAAACCGACGAGCTTCAGTGACTTCAAATACACAGTAAACACCTGGCAAATGACACGACTGTGATTACCCGGAGCAGGCTAACAGCGGCCTCTTGCCTAGTCGCTCTTCATCGGGTTCGGGTAGATGAAGAAGTCACGCAAGGTCAGATCGGGGGCCACCGCGTCAGATTCCACACCGGTCACGACCGCCATCGATGGTCCGGCCCACAGCCAGCCAATGAGCCGATCGACGTCATCGGCGGGCCCCTGGGCGAAGACCTCCACCCGGCCGTCGGCGACGTTCCTGACCCAGCCCACGAGACCAAGCGAGCGCGCCATCTGCCGGCAGCCCTGGCGGTATCCGACCTGTTGCACCTGCCCTGAGACATAGGCATGGACCGCCTTGATCAAGCTCGCTCCGGCTGACAGTTGGGACAGAAATGACTGGATCTAGCCCTGATGACGATGCGTTGGATAGGCGTGCCGCAGTTGGGACAGGGCAGGTCGGTTCGGCCATAGACCCGCAACCGATCGAGGTTCTCCCCCGCCCGCCCATCGGGTAAGAGATATGCCAGGTCGTCGAGGCTCGTCCCGCCATTGTCGATGGCATCGCCCAGAACGCTGCGGGTGGCTTGCAATAGCCGTGTCAACTCGGCTTCCGACAAGTCACCGCCGGGCCGCATCGGATGTATCCCGGCCATATGCAGCGCCTCATCGGCATAGATGTTTCCCAAGCCGGAGACAATGACCTGGTCGAGCAACAGCGCCTTGACCGGAGCGGTCCTCCTGGCGAGGGCGGCAGTCAGGTCTTCGGCCGATGGCGTGTTGTCCCAGGCATCGGGCCCGACACGGGACAGGCCCGAGCCTTCCATCTCATCACCGGTCACGACTGCTATGAAGCCGAAGGTGCGGGGATCGATGAAGCGGACCTCGCGTCCGTTGTCCAGCGTCGCCCGGAAGTGAGTGTGAGCCGGTTCGACTTCAGTCGGGTCGCCGATGCTGAACCGACCGGACATCCCCAGGTGGGCGACGAGGGTCTGCCCATCATCGAGTGGCGCCGCCAAGAACTTCCCCTTTCGACCCACCCCGAGCACCGTCCGCCCTTCGAGCCGTTCATCGATCTCGGTCTCGCCACCTGCGTTGTTCCGGGCGGTCCGGGGATGAGTGGTGCGGACGTGAGTCAGCCGGCGACCTTTCATCGCATCGTCCAGATGGCGCCGGGTGATCTCCACTTCTGGCAACTCGGGCAAGCTCGGCTCCGGGTCGAGGGCTGGTTACCGTACCCGGGCCCATGGAGATAACCCCCAGGCCGTTTGGTGAGATCCTCGCCGAGGGCATGGCGATGCTCGGCCGGGTCTGGAAGCGAATCCTGGCTCCCGCCTTCTGGACATTCGTGCTCCTTGGCGCCGCCACCATCGCTGGCTTCGCTCTCACCGGAGCCGATGACATCCTCCAGCTGATCCTGAGCGACCCTCAGGCGCTGGTCGGGATGACCGACACCGAGATCACCGAGGCCGGGCTCCTACTTCTGCAGGCAGGCTCGATCGTGCTCGTCTTTCAGCTGCTTGGCACCGGTTTCCTCAACCTGACCGTGCACCGCATCGTGGCTTCCGAGCTCGCCGGCGAGCACATGGGCGCAGGAGCGGCATCCTCGAAGGCACTCTCGAGGTTGTTCACACTGATCTTGGCCGGGATCCTCGCCGTCGTTCTGGTCGTCCTGGGACTGTTCGCCCTGATCATCCCCGGCCTGTGGCTTGCCGGCACGTTCAGCATGATTTCAGCCGTCGTCGCCTTGGAGGACGTGGGCCCGGTCGATGCCCTCCGCAGGAGCTTCGCGTTAGTGCGCGGCCGATGGTGGCCAACGGTCGGGTTCCTCCTTCTCGTCGGTCTCTTCGGGTCGCTTGCCGCCCAACTAGTTCAGCTCGTGGCCCTTCCCATCGTCGGTGCCGGCGACGTCGGTCTCGGTGCAGGGCTGGGCTTCGTGGTTCTCGTCGTCGCCCAGGGCTTCGTCGTGGCCGCCATCTCAGTGATGGTGACTCTCTGGTATTTGGATCTCAGGTCCCGGAAAGAGCCTCTCGTCACCGAGAGTCTGCGATGAGTCTCTCCAAGGCCTGCTCCGCTGCGCCCTGCTCCGCTTCCTTCTTGGACCGACCAGACCCCGAACCCAGGGCCATGCCGTCCACCTCGACATTGGCAACGAATGTCCGCTCGTGATCGGGGCCGGAGCCGTCCGTTAGGTACTCGGGGCGTTTGCCGTCCCTGGCCAGCACCTCCTGGAGACGGGTCTTGTAGTCCTTGAGCCCGGGGCGCTCTGCTCGCTCGCCGATACGGCTGCCCCAGAGACGCAGAACCAGATCGGTTGCGCTCTCGAGCCCGGAATCGAGGTAGACCGCCCCGATCACGGCTTCGAGCGCATCGGCCATGATGGAATCCTTGTCCCGGCCTCCGGTCCGCTCCTCGGCCAGCGTCAGCTCGATGTGATCGCTCAGGCCGAAGCTCCGGGCAACGTCGGCTAGCACCGGCCTGCTGACAAGGCCCGCCCTTACCTTCGCCAGGTTTCCCTCCGGGAGATCGGTGTAGGTGTTGTATAGGTGGCCCGTTATCGCCAATTGCAAGACTGCGTCACCCAGGAACTCGAGGCGCTCATTGTCGTGTCTCGTGCCGTCCTCGCTGCTGACGGAGCGATGGGTGAGCGACAGTTTCAGCAGCAGAGGATCGGAGAACGTGTAGCCGAGCTGATCTTCCAGGGTCATCAGGAGCCGAGACGAGCAGCCAGCAGACCGGGGAGATCGTTCTTGGCGGCCTCGGCTGCCATCACGAGGGCGTTGGCGATGGCCACCCGGTTCGATCTGCCGTGGGCGATCACGACGACTCCTTTCACTCCTAGGAGTTGAGCGCCCCCGTAGGTCTCGTAGTCGAGACGGCGCCTCACCTCGCCGAGGGCGGGCAAAACGGACTCCTGGACGTCGGGATCGAGCTCCGAGATTGCCTCCAACGAGTACATCACCATCACCTTGGCCGCCCCCTCCATCGTCTTGAGGAAGATGTTGCCCGTGAAGCCATCGGTGACGATGACATCCGACTTGTCCTCGGCGACATCGCGTCCTTCGAGGTTCCCGACGAATCTGATCGGGGCCTGTTCGAGAAGGTCGTACGCCTCCTTTTCGAGGTCCCGGCCCTTTCCCTTCTCCTCACCGATGTTGAGCAGGCCGACTCTCGGGTTCTCCGCACCGAGCAGGATCTCGGCGGCAACCGAGCCCATGATGGCGAACTGGACGAGTTGCTCCGGTTTCACATCGGTGTTGGCCCCCGAGTCGAGGACGATGGTGGGGCTGCCGGGGGTGGGGAAGATCGATGCAATCGAGGGCCTTGCTACACCGCTTATCCGCCCGATATGCACAGCCGCAGCCGCCATAGCGGCTCCTGTGGAGCCGGCGGACACCATTCCATCGGCGTTGCCCTCATCCACGAGCTTGGCCGCCACGTTTATGGAGGCACCCGGCTTCTCACGGAGGGCGCGAGCCGGGTCGTCCCCCATCGCGATCACCTCTGGGGCGTCGACTATGGGAAGACTGGTTTCGTGCTTGGCGAGCTGGGCCTCGAGCACTTGGGGGAGGCCCACGAGGACCACGTCGACCCCGCGGATGGCCGCATCGACCGCGCCGGAAACTGTCTCTTCAGGGGCGTTGTCGCCCCCCATAGCGTCGAGGGCGATCCGGGCCAAGGCTCAGGAAGCCTCGATTACCTCGCGGCCGCCATAGGTGCCGCACTCCCGGCAGGCGCGATGGGGCAGCTTGGGCTTGCCGCATTGTTCGCAGGCAACTGAGGTCGGGCGGGATACCTTCCACGCCGATTTTCGCTGCCTGGTCCGCGAACGCGACATTTTCTTCTTGGGCACCGCCATTTGGTGCTCTCCTTGGTCAGGGCTCGAGCAGATCTTTCAGGGTGGCGAAGGGTGAGTCGGAATCATCCCCGTGGCCTCCGCAAGGTTCACTATTCAAGTCGGTTCCACAGGTTGGGCAAAGTCCCAAACAGTCCTGCCTGCACAAGGGTTTCGCCGGCAGCGCCAGTGCCAACTCGTCGCGGGCCGGCCCGGAGACGTCGACCTCGTCGTCGACGATGGCGTAGCCATCTTCGTCGGGCATCGTGCGGAAGTACTGCTTGGCCGCCACCGTGACCGCGCCATCCCAGTCGGTGAGACACCGCGTGCATGTGAAATGGCCCGTTGCCGTGACGTCGAACTCTGCCTCGACGGCGTCAATGAGGCCGACCACCCGGCCGGAAACGGTCATTGGCCCGTCGACACGGGAATCGCCGAAATCGAGGCTCACCGGAGACGTTCCCTTGAACGGCCGCTCCTTCCCAGGCGACCCGATCAGGTCGCCAACCGGGACCACGAGATCGTGACTCATCTCAGAGCGGGACGTCGGGGGGCTTGGGACGCGCCTCGTGTAGCTCGTCCCGCGCATCCTGTATCTGGTCGAGGATCTGGTTGAGAATCAGCTCGAGGCGCTGGAGCTTCCGCTCGATCTCGTCTTCGGTCTCGAGCCGGAGACGGCGGGCCTCCCCTTCGGCGCGTCGCACCAGGATGTTCGCCTCTTCAACCGCCTCGGCCATGATGTTCGAGTCTGAGACCAGCTCGTCGGCTTCCTTCCGGGCGCGATCGACGATCTCGCGAGCCTTCTCATTGGTGCGGGCGATGAATGCCTCGCGCTCACGGACCATCCACCTCGCAGCCCGCAGCTCGTCCGGCAGGTCGGCGCGGATCTTCTCCAGCATCCCGAGGAACTGCTCCCTGTCGACCATGGCATTGCCGGACAGGGGAACGTTCTTCGCCTCGTGCAGGTAGACGATCAGGTCGTCGACCGTGTCCTGAAGGTCGCTCAGCTCGGCCCGACTCTCCTGCTCGACCGGCTCGATCGCCTCGGCTAGCGGGGCTTCCTGCTCGTCGGTCATGTCAGACGCTCCTGGAGGGCTTTTTCGACGGCACTTGGTACCAGACCGTCGATCGATCCGCCCAGTTTGGCAACTTCCTTGACCAGGGACGACGAGATAAAGCTCCAATCGGACTTGGTAGCCATGAACACGGTCTCCATCCCGGAGAGGTTCCGGTTCATCTGTGACATCTGCATCTCGTACTCGTAGTCGTCGACGGTCCGCAGGCCCTTCACCACCACGTCGGCACCCACTTCGGCGGCATATTCGACGAGGAGACCCGAGAACGATCCGATCTCCGCACGCCCACCGAAGAGCTCCTCGAGCAACGAAATACGCTCCTCGATCGAGAACAGCGACTCCTTCGAAGGGTTGTCCACGACCGAAACCACCACCCGGTCAAAGGCAGCGATGGCCCGCTCGATTACATCCACATGCCCGTTGGTCGGTGGGTCGAAGCTCCCGGGACAGAGTGCGGTGGTCATACGGCTTCAGCTTCCTTTTCGTACCGGAGGATTCTGGTATCCCCGTAGCGCCTATCGGTGGCAACGCTCCAGTTTGGCGGCGCCTCCGGGATGGTGTCGGTGTGACGTCTGGAGAGGATCACCTCGGCCCTGGCCGCCAATAGCCGCTCGAGGGCGCTCAGATCGGTGGCCAGAACTGACGATGCCATGTCCCACGGCGGGTCGATGAACACCAGATCGAACTCGCCGCTGGAGCGTTCGAGGAATTCCCGGACCTTGGAAGTCACCAACGTGCCACCCAGACCAACTCCTTTGATGTTCTGTCTCAGGGCCTCGAGTGCCCGGTTGCCGCTCTCGACGAAGGTGGCCGCAGCGGCACCCCGGGACAGGGCTTCGAGTCCGAAAGACCCGGATCCGGCGTACAGGTCCAGCACAGTGGCCTCCTCGACCCAGCCTCCGATCATCGAGAACACCGCCTCCCTCGCTCGGTCGGTGACGGGCCTCGTAGCCGGAGTGTCGGGGGCGACAAGCCGTCTCCCCTTCGCCTTGCCACTGATGATTCGCATCGCTCAGCTCTTGAATAGCCAGTCGACCGATTCTCCGAGCATGGCCCGGACCTCCTCGGCCAGCTCGGGATGGTCGGCGAGTCCTGGATCCCTGTCGACGATGGCGAAGGCGTCATTGCGGGCGGCAGTCAGGAGGTCGAGATCTCGGAGCAAATCGGCGAGCTTCAGATCGGCAACGCCGGATTGTCTCGCCCCGAACACGGTCCCCTGTCCTCGGATCCTCAGGTCTTCCTGCGCCAGCACGAACCCGTCGGTGGTGGCTGCCATCGCGGCCAGACGCTCTTCACCATCCTCGGTGGCGGGATCGGCGATGAGCAGGCACAACCCCGGGTGCCGGCCGCGGCCCACCCTGCCCCGCAGCTGATGGAGCTGGCTGAGACCGAACCGATCGGCGTCCTCGATCACCATCACAGTGGCGTTGGGTATGTCGATCCCGACCTCGATGACCGTCGTCGCCACCAGCACGTCGATCTCACCGGCCCGGAACTGCGACATGACTGCCTCTTTCTCCACCGGTCTGAGCTGGCCATGGATGAGGCCCACGCGCAAATCTTTCATCAAGGCCGAGAGACGGTGGAACTCGGCCGTTGCCGAGGCGGCCTCGACCTTGGGGCTGTCCTCGACGAGGGGACAGACGACAAAGGCTTGACGCCCGTTGGCGACCTCCTCCGTGATCCGCTTCCAGGCCAGGGCCTCCTCCAGCCTGGAAACGACCTTCGTCTTGACCGGCGTGCGCCCAGGCGGCATCTCGTCGATGATCGAAACGTCGAGATCCCCGTAGAGGGTCATGGACAGTGTCCTGGGGATTGGTGTGGCGGTCATGATCAGCAAATCGGGGTCGATCTCATCGGCCTTCTCCTTCAGCATGACCCGCTGAGACACCCCAAACCGGTGCTGTTCGTCCACCACGGCGACACCGAGCCGGTGGAACTGGACCCCTTCCTGAATGAGTGCGTGGGTCCCGACCAGGATGTCGACTTGTCCGGAGGCGACGTCCGCGAGCAGATCCCCACGACTGACATCGGCCCGGTAATTGGCGGCGGCAGTCGAACCGGTGAGGATCCCGATGTGCACGGCCGGCCCATCCGAACCGAAGAGGCTGTCCATCCCCAGATCGCTGGGAGCCGCGAATGGCTCCGGAGACAGGCTGGCCTGGGCGAGTAGCCCGGTCACGCCCAGGTAATGCTGCACGGCGAGAACCTCGGTCGGCGCCATGATCGCCCCCTGCCATCCGCCCTCCACTCCGCTGAGAAGGGCGGCCACCGCGACCACGGTCTTGCCCGAGCCGACCTCCCCTTGCAGGAGACGATGCATCGGGTGCGGCTCACGGAGGTCCTGGTCGATCTCCTCCAGCACTCTCACCTGGGCACCGGTGAGCTCGTACGGCAATCCTGCGATGAATCGGTCTGCCAATTCCCCACTCGGGGTGTGGGCGAACCCGGTGGCGTCCTCCATTTGACGACGCTTCTGCAGGGCAAGCGACAACTCGAGCCGGAAGAACTCGTCATAAACGAGGCGGTTCCGCGCCGGATCAACTCGATCCAGCGATTCGGGGAAATGGATGTCGCTGAAGGCCTGGTCGCGGCTGATCAGGCCCTTCCGCTCCAGCATCTCGGCGGGTACCGGGTCGGGAATAGGCCGCGACCGGGTCAAGGCGATGTGCATGGCACGCAGGATCGCCCAGGGTTTCACCGACCCCACCTGTGGATGCACCGGCACGATCCGGCCGGTGACGATCGATTCCTGGTCGTCTCCAAGCATCTCCACCACCGGGTTCGCCATCTGCAGTGACCCGTTGCGAGACGTCACGGTCCCGGAGAACGCCGCCTCGGTGCCAACCGGGAAACGTTTCTGTAGATAGGGCTGGTTGAACCAGATCACTTTGAGCGTCGCGGTCTCGTCGGCGATGATGGCCTCGGTGATCGATACCTTTTTCGGGCGCCGCGTGTTGATCTTCCTGACCTCGGCGATGATCGTCACCTCGGTGTCGAGGACGACACGATCCAGTCTGGGCTTGTTGGTGCGGTCGATGTATGTCCTGGGAACGTGATGGAGCAGATCGGCCACAGTCCGGATCCCTGCCTTGGACAGGGGCGCGGAATTCTTCGGCCCCAGCCATTTGATCTCCGACACCGGCACCTCGGCCAGACGGGTCAGAGTGGCCATCTCAACTCGCTCGACGGTGTCGTCGCCACCAGGCAAACGGTAACGGCGGACTGTGACTTGACCCGGATCACAGCTATTCTTTCGTTCGGTCGTGACGGGCCTCACGCCCGTCTACCCTTCCAGACCACTCCAGGAGTCTTCGAGATGTCTTATCGCTGTGAGATCTGCGGCAAGGAGCCGAGCTACGGGAAGACCGTGAGCTTCTCCCACAAGCGGAACAATCGCCGTTGGCTGCCCAACATCCAGAAGGTGCGGGTCCGCCACGGCTCCAACACCCGCCGCGCCCGGGTGTGCACATCATGCATCCGAGCGGGCAAGATCGAGAAGGCCTGAGCATGCCGCAGGGCGTGGTCAAGACCTACGACCCTGTGACCGGCGCCGGAATCGTCGTCCAGGACGAAGACCGGTCCGAGGTGTTCCTTCGCCCCGGGTCCCTCAAGGGATCGATATTCCGCACTCTGCGACAGGGCCAACGCCTCGTTTTCGAGACCGTCGAAGAAGACGGAAACGTCTTTGTGTCTTCAGTCAGAGTGGGGCAAGAGGGCTACTAGGCCTCAGAATCGGTAGCGGGTCTGGCTGTAAGGCTCCCCTTTGCCGAACGCCAGGACCTTGGATGGGGTAACACCGAACACGAGAGCCGTGGCCAGGTCGCCTGAGTCCCCCGCATCTCCGGCCGGATCACGGAATCCGCCGTCGACTACATCGAAGGGCCAGTCGAGCTTCGACATCCACATCGACGCCAGGCGCTCGAGCATGTGCATGTCCACGACCCGGACCGCTGTGCCTTCGACGATCACGTCCAGCCCGGTCCCGAACTCATTCGTGCCGGTGGTGAGAGCGCAGCGTGGGTTCGCCTCGATGTTCCTCGTCTTCTGCTCATCCGGTCCGGTGCAGAAGTGCAGGGCCCCGTCGAGCCACATCGCCGGTAGCGGGGTCACGTGGGGCCGGCCGTCGCTCCGGACCGTGGACAGCCAGAAGATCTCGGCTGCCTCGATCGCGTCGAGGACCGTCTGCCAGGGAAGGGGTTTGGCCCCCTCGCTGCTGAAGCGCGCGTCGAGCTCGATCCTCGGTTCTGATGACGGCACCACAGCACTTTCACCACGCACCACGCAAAATGCAATCAACTAGGGTCACGCCGACCCGAGACCCTAAGGAGGCTCATTTGGTCCAGGCCTATGTCCTGATCCAGACCGAGGTCGGCAAGGCCGCCCTGGTCGCAGAGGAAGTGCGCGAGATCCCCGGTGTCGATTCTGCCGACGACGTGACCGGCCCCTATGACGTCATCGTCAAGGCCACCAGCGACGACGTCGATTCCCTGGGGAAACTGGTCGTAGCCAAGATCCAGGCAATCGACGGGATCACCCGCACGCTCACCTGCCCGGTGGTGCACCTCTGATCCGGAGAAGAGCCGACTGAGAAAGGACCGGCACCCGCCGGTCCTTTCTGGTTAACCGAGTTTCGAGGCGATGGTGCCTGCGCTTCGCAGTGCCGTCCCATCGCTTCCCGCCACGGAGAACACCCTCACCAGCCCGCTTCGGGCCTCCTCCACCAGGTCACGGAACAACTGCTCCCGGCCGATGGGCGGGTCGATCCACAAATACGCGCCCATCGAGCCTGGGATGGTGTTCACCTCGTTGACGACGATTTCGCCGTCGCGCTCCAAGTAGTCGATCCGGGCGATACCTCTGAGCCCGGCCAACTCAGTCACCCGGACTGAAAGACGACGGATCTCCTCTTCGAGCGCAGATTCGAGTACAGCAGGCAGCTCCCGACCGGCACTCACATCACCACCCCAGGCGAGATACTTCTGGTCGTACGAATAGATCCCATCGGTGGCCCTGGCTGGGGCCTCGATCGCAGACAGCTCCCACTTGGGATGGGTGCGCACAGCCACCTGAAGGTCCCGGCTCGCCGCCAGGAATGGCTCGACCACTGCCCCCTGGTCGAGGAAGGTCGAACGTCTCTTCAAGGCAAGAACGGTCGGCCAGTCCTCTGCGACCTCGATGCCGATCGAGGAGCCACCAAAGCGGGGCTTGACGATGAATGGCCCTTCGAATGGCGGAGCCGACTCCTCGCCGGTGGCCACCATGGCACGAGGCAGTGTGGGCAGGCCTGCCGCCGCCATTGCCGCCCCGAAGGCCAACTTGTCCATCCCCAGGGCCGAGGCAGCCTGACCCGGGCCGCTGTAACGAAGACCGACGAGGTCGAGCAGGCCTTGCAAGGTGCCATCCTCCCCCGGTCCGCCATGACAGGCGATGACTACCGCATCGATTTCCAGCCGCCGCTTCTTGAGAATCAGACCCTGGCCGAAAGCGGCGACGAAGGTCAGCTCACGCGAGCGCCGGGGAACACCGTCGGCGAATTCCGCAGCCTCCAGATCGGGCTCGACCTCGAACCAGTCCCCCGTCTTCGACCAGTAGATGGCGTGGACATCGCCGAGGGCGCGGGTGACCTGGAGACCGGTGAGTATCGATATGTCGTGCTCGTCGGACGGGCCGCCGAAGATGACCGCCGGTTTAGCCATTCCGCTCCTCAGGGGTAGTGGTCAGGGAGATCGTTCTCGTAGAGGACGGCGTCTCCGGGGCCCAGATTCTGGCGGACCCAGTCGACCGCCTCCTCGCGCGACGTGACGACGGTAACCGAGGCACCTCCCTTGGCGGAACCTTCCAGTAGTGCGCCACGATTGGTCCGGCCGACGATGAGCAGGTCGTCGGCGAGGGCCGCCGATTCGGCGGCGAAAGTGAGGTTCTGATCGAACTGATCGGGCCCGAGCTCGACCATGCCCGGGGTCACCACGACCTTTCGCCCACCATCTCCAACCCTCTGTAGGAGACCGAGGGCAACCCTTGCCCCGTCGGGGTTCGAGTTGAAAGTGTCATCGATGACGGTGAACCCTCGTTCCGAATTGGACAAGGTTTGCCGGTGCTCCGGGCGGGGAAGCCCGTCCAGCCGCGACACCATGTCGCCGGGTTCCACTCCAAGGGCGAGCCCGATCCCGAGTGCCACGGCCAGATTCACCGCGAACACGTCCTCGGGGGCTTTCCCGACCTCGGTGCCGTCGATCCGGATGACACCCTCATGGACGGTCACCCGGGCGTCCGCGCCATCCCCGGAAACGGTGACCACCTCCATCGTGCCTCCGCGCTCGGCGGCAAGACCGGCCAGAAGGGGGTGATCAACCGCGATCACTCCGACCCGGGCCCGGTCGAGGATCTCAGATTTGGCAGCGACGATCCGCTCCAGGGTCCGGAAACGCTCGAGATGAACCGGGCCGATGGCGACCATCGCCGCAACGTCCGGCCGGATCCATCGAGTGAGCTCTTCGATCTCCCCTGGACCGTAGGTCCCCATCTCGGCGACGAAGACCTCGGTGCCAGGCACGAGGTGCTCGTTGATGGCCCGCGCGAGACCCATCCGGTTGTTGAACGAGGCCGGGCTGGCCATCGTGCGAAACCGTCCGGCGAGGAGATGCGACGCGTATTGCTTGGTGGTCGTCTTGCCGTAGGAACCGGTTATTGCCACGACCTTCGCCCCCGAGGACCCGAGTCGGGCGGATGCCTGATCGACCCACCGATTGCCCACCATCCGCTCGACCGGCCCGAGGACGAGGAGGGCGATATCGATCAATGCCGGCAGGAGGAAGAGACCGAGGGCGATGAAGAACCCAGACTCGACGGCGGCGCCGCCGACGTACACAGCCAGCGTCAGGATCCCGGAGACGATGGCTACACGACGTAGCCGCGCCGTCCAAGCGAGTGGCGACGTGCGGCCACGGATCGACAACCCGACAGGGCCGACTTGCGCCAACGGCACCAGAAACGCCCACCACACACTCCACCACGACCCGACGAGCCCGATCACCGCCAACGCCAGGAGGAGCACGTTCGGAAGTCCGGATGTCCACCAGCGGCCGGCGAAGGTGGCCACGGCACCGGCGAGATAGTGCTCGCGTTGGGCCACCCGAAGCCAGCGAAGCCCGGCAGGGATCGCGGCCAGGAGACACGCTGCAAGAAGCGCCCAGATCACGATCGAAGAGCCTCGGCCAGGACCCGGGTGATGGCCTCTGGCGACTGGATCGGCACCAGGTGGCCCACTCCGGGCAACACCTCGAGCTCGGCGGTCCCACCGGCCTGTCTGATGATGCGAAGCGCCATTTCCGCCACCGCCACCGGCACCTCGTGGTCGTTCTCTCCCCAGAGAAGCATTACCCGGTTCCGCAGCTCCCTCAATTGGGGCTCATATCCCTCGTTCACCACTTTGACCAGGATGTCCCGCATCACCCCATTCGCCGCCCGGTAATCGGCGGATCCACGACTGCGTCGGATCTCCTCCATCCGATCGTCGGAGACCAAATGGGCGCGGTTGAGAAATCGGACCAGCCGGTAGCTGGCTGAGGGTTTCTTTGCCGGCCCGAGGCGGAGCAAGGGCGATCCGCTGATCACCAGGGAAGCGACTCGATCCGGGTGGGCAGCAGCCAGACAGACGGCGATGCGGCCCCCGAATGAATGGCCGACCACGACCGGCGGCGACTCGAATGTGTCTAGAACGGGGGCAACGAGTGCCGCATAACCCTCGGCGCCGAGAACTTCGCTCGGAGCGGGAGTCGCCCCAAATCCGGGGAGATCGATTGCCAGCGCGTCGAAGTCGGCCAATGATGCGGCGAAATCGTTGCCGCGGCGCCCCCAGCCGTGAAGGGCCAGCACGCGGTGGCGATCCGTCACCATATGCCTCTGCGAACAATGCGCCGTCGGCGAGGGCGCGCAAAGCCACGTATCTAGTCCTCGTTCGGAAATGCCGAGAATACAGTCGGAAGGCTTCCATTCAGTGACATGGACGGGATGACACCAACGACGCACCAGGCGATGGCCCGATTCCGGGCCTCTTTGCTTCGTCGCGCCTCGGCCGTGGCCTGGGTAGTCCTGATCATCATCGGCGCCCAGGCGGTTCGCCAGCAGGTATTCACCCAACCCGGGTTCTGGATCCCGATGGCAGGTCTCGCCGCGATGCTGATCGTCTCCACCGCCACGCGATGGGATCGGCCGATGGCCACCCGATACGCGCCCTGGATCGCTGTCGCCTGGCTGACCGGTCTCATCCTCGGAATCACTGCTTTCGCGTTGATCGATCCCCTCGAGGCGACGGCCACTCCCATCCTCTACGGGATCGCCGCAGTGTCAGGGCTTCTCCTCACCTGGTGGGCTCATGCGTTCATGACCGTGCTAATCGGATTCGCTATCGCGTTCATTGCCCGCGAGGGGGGTGCGGACGCGATCGCCGACGTCGTGGCCCCGGTCCTCACTGTCGCCGTGGTCTCCGCCGCCACCGCACTCGTTGGTTTGGAGTTCGAACGCGAGGCGGTCCGGTCGGCCTCACGTGAGACGCAGATCGACCAGCAACGTTTGGACTTCGAGCGTCTCTACGAGGTGAGCGCCACGCTGGCGCGGGCCGAGTCGCTCGCCGAGATCGTGCCCCATCTCGTTGGCACCATCTGCAAGTACCTGGACGCCCAGGTCGGCGTGGTCCTCCTCTACAACCCTGAGCGTCACCGTCTCGAGGTGATGAGCCCGATCTGGGTCAACGGGTATCCCCTGGAAACCGATCCCATCGTCCTCGATGTGGCCTCGCCCGCCATCGTGGCCCAGGTGTACCGGTCAGGGCGCCCGTTCTTCGTCCGGGATATCGACCAGGAGACCGACGCCCACGTCCTCCTCAGGGAGCTGGGGTTGCGCCAGGCCCTGGTGGCGCCGTTGAAGGTCGAGAACCTGCGGGTGGGCGCCATCATCGTCGGCGATCCGTATGTGGGCACCTTCAACGAGGACCAGCTCGACCAGCTCGGCTCCTTGGCGGCTCCTGCCGGCCTCGTTCTGTCACAGATCGGGCGTTACGAGGCGCAGGCAGAGATGACGAGACGTCTGGAAGAGGTGGCCCAGATGAAGACCGACTTCGTGTCGACCGTCAGCCACGAGCTCCGCACCCCCCTCACCTCCATCATCGGTTCGCTGGACACCGTCAACCGGCCCGAGCTGGCACCCACCGAGGTCGCAGCGCAACAGCTCCTGTCGACTGCCCGTCGGCAGGCGGGCCGGCTCCAGCGTCTGATCGACGACCTGCTCGTGGTGTCCCGGATCGACCGGGGGGCCATACCGGTCCATCTCGAGCCGGTACCGCTCAAACTGGCATTCGAGGAGGTGAACCGGGTCGTCTCGATCGAGCCGACCTTCACCATCGAACCCCCGGACCTCACCGTCGAGGCCGACCGCGACCATCTCACCCGCATCTTGATCAACCTGGTGGAGAATGCCGCCAAGTACGCGGTGGGGAGCCCGGTCGAGCTCTACGCCTGGGAACGTCCCAACAAGGCTGTGATCGCAGTCGTGGACCACGGGCCTGGCATCCCTGACGACGAGAGGGAGCGGGTCTTCGAGCGGTTCACTCAGATCGACCAGTCCGACACCCGGTCGAAGGGAGGGACCGGTCTCGGTCTCTCCATCGTCAAGAGCCTGGCCGAGGTGATGTACGGGGCGGTGCGGGTGGAAGCCACTGAAGGCGGCGGAGCCACCTTCGTCGTCGAGTTGCCCTTGGCGCGTGCTCTGCAGAAGGTCGAGAGCCGCTAGTCGGAGCGCTCGCCCCCGGAGGCGATGGCGTGAAACCCCCCGTCCACGTGAACCACTTCACCTGAGGTCATCGGCGCCCAATCACTGAGGAGCACACACACCATCCGGGCCACCGGGTCCGGGTTCGATCCGTCCCAGGAGAGCGGCGCCCGCTCCTTCCAAACCCGGTCGAATGCATCGAAGCCGGGGATCGACTTGGCGGCAACGGTGCTCAGTGGCCCTGCCGACACCGCATTGACCCTGACACCGTGTGGCCCGAGGTCACGGGCCAGATACCGGGTCACGCTCTGTAGGGCGGATTTGGCCACACCCATCCAGTCGTAAGCCGGCCAGGCCTGCGAATTGTCGAAGTCGAGAGTGACCAATGCCCCACCCTCCGTCATCAGGGGAAGAACTGCGACGGCCAGGGTCTTGTAGGAGAAGGCCGAAGTCATGAAGGCGGTCTGCGCCGATTCGGGCGGGGTGTTGAGGAAGTTGCCTCCGAGGGCGTCTTCGGGAGCAAAGGCGATGGCATGGAGGGCCCCGTCTATCCGCCCCCACCGCTCCCCCAGGTCCAACATCAGTGACGAGACTTGATCGACGTCGTTGATGTCGAGCTCCAACACGGGACACGGCTCGGGCAGCCGCTGTACCGATCGCTCAGTCAAGCGGAGACCTCGTCCGAAACCGGTGACGACTATCTCAGCGCCCTCCTCCTGGGCAATCCTGGCAACGTGCCAGGCGATCGAGTCATCGGTGAGGACCCCGGTGATGAGGAGTTTCTTGTTCTCGAGCAGCATCGCGACCTCCTAGAAGTTGCCGCCAAAGGTGAGGATCCCCCTGATGGCGAGCCCCATTGTGAACAGAAGTAGTAGGCCGTAATACATCGCCGGCCTTCTGCGGAACTGGGACCGATAGATGTAGGCGAACGAGAAGGTCACCGCGATTACGACGCCGTAGAAGACGTGCTGGTTACCCGGATCGACACCGCCATTGGCCACGATCACCCCGATGACGATCTGGAGGAGGAGGGCCGAGATCGCCAGCCCGACGCCGTAATAGAAGGCCCACGGCGGGGGCTCGCGACGTCTGATCAATATCCCCCAGAGTCCCACGATCCCGCTGATCCCGGCCGCGATATACCCCCAGTTGGTGTGGAAATCGCTCAACAAAATGAGCATAGGGACCCCTGCAAATGACTCGTCGTCACCTGTACAATTGATTCAGGAGGCTTGGGAATGTTCGAAGCGGTGGAGTTCACAGAGGTCCGCGGAAGTGACGAGCCCGATCAGCGGGTGATCGGCACCTTTCCGGACGAGATCGGTGCGGTAGAGGCAGTCCGGTCGGCCAAGACAGAGTTCGTCGAGTCCGGTTCGGAGGATTTCGCCTGGTGGGTGGTCCGTCAACCCGGAGCCACTCTGGCGCAGTTCATCTCCGATTCGAAGAGCGACAAGGAATTCATCGTCGATCTGACGACGGGTCAGCTGATCGAGGTCTGATCGTCCAGGGCCGGCGTCATTCGCCGTCCCTAGGCTTGACTTTGTGGCTGAACCTCCGGTCCCGGACACGGAGCGGGTGCGCACCGCGGAGGTGATCGCCGCCGCCTGTCTGGCCACCGATCTGGGAATGGGCTTCCCGTTCGAGCACGGGCTTCAGGCGACTTTGGTGACGTGTCGGCTGGCGGAGCGTCTTGCCGTCGGCCCCGACACAACAGCTGAGGCGTTCTACGTGAGCCTTCTGATGTATTCGGGCTGCACCACCGATTCCGACGTCAACGCCGCCATCTTCGGGGGGAGCTTGAGCAGGAACATGACGGCCCGACAGTTCGGGTCGACTCTAGAGGCGTTGGGAGGCGTCATTCGTGCGTTACCTGACCCCGACTCGGGGATCTTGAAGAGCGGTATCGAGATCGCCTCCGGCTTTCCCAAGGCAGCCAGGTTCCGCCGCAGCCATTTCACCGCCTTGTGTGAGGTCGCGATGATGTTGTCGGAGCGGCTCGGCCTCCCCGATGAGATCAACGGGCTCTTCCTCTACCTCACTGAGCGCTGGGATGGCAGTGGCGTCCTGGGCAGAAAGGCCGGTGACGAGATCCCGATGGCCCTGAGAATCGTGACCGTGGCCAGGGATGCTGCTTATCAAGCCTTGATCGCCGGGAACGAGCACGCCGCCCGCGTGATCAGGGCGCGGGCCGGGCATGCCTTCGACCCCGATGTGGCGACAGTGCTCGCGGACAACGCCTCGGAGATACTCGGGACAGCCGATGACCCCCCCACGGTGTGGGACTCGGTCCTCGATGCGGAGCCAGGGCCTCACCTCACACTGGACTCGGAAGGCGTCGACCGCGCCCTCGGCGCCCTTGGCGATTTCGCCGATCTGGTCTCCCCGTCTTTGGTGGGCCACTCGTCGGGCGTTGCCCAATTGGCCGGTGACGCGGCCACCGAGCTCGGCCTTGCACCGGCACAAGTCACCCGCGTCCGCAGGGCGGGCCTCATCCACGACATCGGCCGGGTGGCGATCGATCCCCGAACGTGGCAGAAGGGCAGCTCGCTCAATGCCGATGAGTGGGAGCAGGTGCGTCTGCATGCCTATCACACGGAGCGGGTCTTCAACCGATCACCGCTTCTGGCCCCCGTGGCGGCCGTCGCCTGTCGACACCATGAGAGGATGGACGGGTCCGGGTATCACCGCGGTCTGAACGCCACATCCCTGGAGCCGGCGTCTCGCCTGCTCGCCGCTGCCGACGCCTTCCACGCCATGACCGAACCCCGGGACCATCGGCCCTCGATGCCGCTGGCTGAAGCCGCCACATTTCTTCGTGAGGAATCGGCGGCCGGTCGTCATGACGGTGAGATGGTCGCCGCCGTTTTGCGCGCCGCCGGTCAACAGACATCCCCGGTAGACCGCCCGGCGGGTCTCACCGAGCGCGAAGTACAGGTGATTCGGCTACTCGCCCGCGGCATGCAGACCAAGCAGGTAGCTCGCGCACTGGACATCTCGACCAAGACCGCGGACCGTCACATCCAAAACGTGTACCGAAAAATCGGTGTTTCCACCCGCGCCGCTGCCACGCTCTACGCCAGCGAACACGGGCTGGTGCAATGGGGAGAACTCCCGATTTCGCCCTGACCGCCCTTGCCGTACGGTCGATTCCATGTCGCGGGTGCATGGTGATCGAGGTCGAGGAGCCCGCAAACAGCTGATCACAGCCGGTGCGCTCAGCTTGGGGCTGTCGATCGGACTGGTCGCAACTTCGACAGCGGGCACGACGACTTTGGGGGCACCGGCCTGGTGGCCCTGGCTCCTGACCGGTCTGCAGGTACTCGCCCTCTGGTCGGCAGGACGGAGCCGGTGGTGGGGATGGCTCCTGGGAGGAGCCGTGCAGCCGGTGTGGATCGCCTATGCCCTGGTCACCGGTCAGCTCGGTTTCGTCCCGGGATGCCTGGTTTCCGCCTGGGTGCAGACCGCCAGTTTCAAGCGACAGAGGACCGAAGGAGAAGATCATGCAAGTAAGTCGGCGAATATCGACCATCGTCATCGGAGGTGGTCAGGCCGGGTTGTCGGTCGGATATCACCTGCAACGGCTCGGGGTGCCGTTCGTCATCCTCGACGCAGAGGAGCGAGTCGGTGGGGCCTGGCGGAGCCGGTGGGACTCGCTCCGCCTGTTCACTCCGGCCCGGTATGACGGGCTGGACGGAAAGCCGTTCCCCTCTACCGGCCACACCTTCCCCACCAAGGACGAGATGGCCGACTATCTGGAGACGTACTCGGCCGAGTTCGCCCTCCCGGTCCGAAGCGGCCAGCGAGTGACGAGCCTTTCAAAGCGGGACGCAGCGTTCATAGTGGAGACGGACGACACCCGGTTCGAGGCGGACAACGTGGTGGTTGCCATGTCCAGCTGGCAGAAGCCGAAGGTGCCCGGATTCGCTACGGAGCTCAGATCCGAGATCACCCAGATCCACAGCTTGGACTACCGCAACCCATCCCAACTTCGAGACGGACCCGTCCTGATTGTTGGCGCAGGCAATTCGGGGGCGGAGATAGCGATGGAAGCGGCGCGCAGCCATCAGACACTGCTATCCGGCCCAGACACCGGTCACGTCCCGTTTCGCATAGAGGGCAGACTCGGGCGGTTGTTGGTCCGCGTGGTGCTCAGGTTCCTCTTTCATCGTGTTCTCACCATGAGCACCCCGATCGGGCGGCGAGCACTGCCCAAGATGATGGCCAAGGGGCAACCATTGGTGAGGACGAAGCCCGGGGACCTCGTCGATGCAGGGGTCGAGCGAACGCCGCGGGTTATCGGAGTCGAGGATGGCAGGCCGGTGCTCGAGGATGGTCGTGTGCTCCATGTGGCCAACATCATCTGGTGCACCGGGTTCGATCCCGGCTTCTCCTGGATCGATCTTCCTGTCTTCGAATCTGGGCATGTCAAACACGATCGAGGTGTGGTCGCGGAGGTCCCCGGTCTCTTCTTCGTGGGCCTAAAGGGCCTGTACTCGGTGTCTTCGGCCGAGGTGCATGGTGTCGGGCGCGACGCAGCGCGCGTGGCGAAGCAGATCGCGGCATCTGTCTCGACCCAGGATCTGCCCGCCCCCGCGACGGCGCGCCCGTGATCGCGGAGCGGGTCCTTGTTGTCGGCGGCGGGCTGGCAGGCCTGAGCGTGGGTATCGCGTTGACCCGCGTCGGCTCTCAGGTGAAGGTCGTCGAGAAGGCCGACCAGTGGGCCGAGGTCGGCGCCGGCATGTACCTGCCGGGCAACGCACATCGGGCGATGCAGGCTTTGGGTATCGGCCACGTCGTTCGAGATCGCAGCTTCCAGATCAAGCGCCAGGTCTTTAGGGATCACACCGGGCGGATCTTGGCCGACGTCGACCTGGAGGAGGTTTGGGGAAACACTGGTCCGTGCTTGGCGATTACCCGGGCCGACCTGCACCACACGCTCCGGGAGGCGGCATCCGACGTCGACCTGTATCTGGGTGTCGAGGTCACGGCGATCGACCAGGATGGCGACTCCGTGAGGGTCGACTTCACCGACGGCAGCAATGGCGAATTCGACTTCTTGGTGGGGGCTGATGGCCTCCACTCTTCTATCCGCCGACACGTGTCAGGGACTGAACCGAGTCCGGTGGGCCAGGTCAGCTGGCGGTTCATCGTCAACCGTGACTTCGGTCTGAGCAATTGGACCGTCATGCTCGGTGGCGCACGGACATTCCTGGCAATCCCCCTCGGCGGTAGCCGCATCTACTGCTATCTCGACCTGTCGAGCCAGGATGGCACGGACCCCACCCATGGGGACCCTGGCCGTCTCGAAGACCTGTTCGGCGATTTCGACGGCCCGGCCATTGACCTGATTCGGGCAGCCGCGAAAAGCCCTGTCCACTTCGGCCCCATCGAAGAGGTAGTCACGGACGATTGGGTGAACGGCCGGGTTGTCCTAGTGGGTGACGCGGCACATGCCACCTCACCCAACATGGCGCAGGGTGCTGCCATGGCTTTCGAAGACGCCGCCGTACTCGCAGAATGCCTCGCCGATCAGGTGTCGGTAACGCGAGCGTTGGGAGCGTATGTCGCACGGCGAATGCCTCGCATCCGGTGGGTTCGAGAACAGTCCCACCGGAGGGACAGAATCAGGTCTCTCCCCGCGCCCGTTCGCAATCTCTCCCTCCAACTAGCGGGCAAGCGGATCTATCGGTCCAACTACGGACCGCTCATGGCTGACCTTTGAGTCAAAGCCTCACTTCAGGTCAGCTCATCGAGGTCTGAGGTCGCGTCACCCTCGAGTTCGATATCGCGACGCCAGCCGCGATGACCAACGCGATCAACCAGGTCAAGACTCCCTGGCTAGTTGCCAGGTACATCGCGAGCACGAGCGCCGCTGTGTTGCCGATCAGGCGCACCCACACCGGCGCCTCGCGGGCGGGCCGAAAAGTGACGCCAGCCAACACGAGCAGAACACCCGGCATCAACATAAGGGGTCCGAGGAGGTTCCCCCCAGACATGAGAGCCGCTCCGGTCACGAACATTGCGCCACCCAACGCGAGGACATATTCCGGCGCCAGCAGAGTGGCGACCGGAGGGGCCGCGAACACGGCCAGCAAGACGAGCCCTTGAAATACCGAAGTGGTGGTCGGACCGCCGTCGGGCGCGTTGAGCCCGAACAGCACAAAGGCGACGACGGCGATGGTTAGGGCGAATATCGAGGCGAGTCGAACTGGCGACCACCGATTGATATCAGCCCTCTTCCATGAGGAGGTCGGCGTATTCGTTCCTCACGACCTTCTTGTCGAACTTGCCAGTGCCTGTCTTGGGAATCTGGTCGATGAACAGGATCTTGTCGGGCAGCCACCACTTGGCGACCCGCTCCTCGAGGAAGGAATGCAAATCCTCCTCCGACACCTCGACGCCTTCACGGAGAACGACGAAGGCCACCGGGCGCTCCTGCCATTTGACGTGCTTCAGGCCAACGACGGTTGCCTCGCTCACGTCGGGGTGGGCCATGAGCGCATTCTCCAGATCGATCGATGAGATCCACTCCCCACCCGACTTGATCACGTCCTTGGCGCGGTCGGTGATCTTGATGTAGCCCTCGGGCGTGATCTTGCAGACGTCGCCGGTGCGGAGCCACCCGTCCTCGAACGACTGGGCGGAGCGGCTGTCCTGGTAGTACTCGGCGGCGATCCAGGGGCCGCGGATCAACAGCTCACCGAACGCCTCTCCATCGTGGGGCAGCTCCTCACCGATCTCGTCCACGATCTTGACCTGGAGCCCGGCCACCGGGATGCCTGCCGTCTCGAGGAAGTCGAGTTGCCGGTCGAGGTCCCACTCCTCCATCTCGGGCTTGAGGAGGCTGGTCGAGGCGACCGGGTTGGTCTCGGTCATGCCCCAGCCCTGCACGACCCGGATTCCCTGGACCTTCCAGTACCACTCGATCATCGCCCTTGGAACTGCCGATCCCCCGCACAGGAAAGCGCGGATCGAAGAGAGGTCGACATCCGGGTTCGCTTCGAGATACTGCTTGATCCCCAACCAAACCGTGGGCACACCGGCGCTGAATGTCACCTTCTCCTGCTCGAGCAGGGGGACGAGACCCTGTGGGGTCAAGTCGGGACCGGGATAGGTGAGTTTGGCCCCCTGAGTGACGGCCATGAAGGGGTACCCCCAGGCGGCAGCATGGAACATCGGCACAACCGGCAGGACGTTGTCGCTCGGGAGCATGTTGAAGTTGGCCAAGTTGGAGATCGTGTGCAGGTATGTGGATCGCTGCGTGTAGGCGACCCCTTTCGGGTTGCCCGTCGTTCCCGACGAGTAACAGAACATCATCGGGGACCGCTCGTCGAGCTGGGGCCAGGGTCCGTGAGGCTCGGCGTCCCCGATCAGGTCCTCGTAGGCGATCGATCCCGGGATCGCATCCGAGGCCGACTCCCCCATGACGACGAAGGTCTCCACCGTCTTCAGCTCCGGTGTGATCGGTCCCAGGAGCGGAGCTAGATCGGGGTCGACGAACAGCACCTTGTCCCCGGCGTGGTTGATGATGTAGGCGATCTGATCGGCGAAGAGCCTGATGTTGACGGTGTGGCAGACGAGCCCGGTATTGGCGGTGGCCCAATAGAGCTCGTGATGGCGGCGGTTGTTCCAGGCAAAGGTGCCCACCGGGTCGCCCTGCGAGAGACCCAGGGCCTCGAAGGCGGTGGCGAGTCGTCTCACCCTGGTGTCGGTCTCGCCGTAGGTGGTGCGGGTCACCGACCGATCGGCCTCGACGGAGACGATCTCCTGGTCCGGGTAGAGCCAGACCGCCCGGTCGTAGAGGGTGGAGAGGTTCAGCGGGAAGTCCTGCATGTGTGGCATCAGGCGCCTCCGATCAGCTTCTGCTTCTCTGCCTCGAACTCGACATCGCTCAGCTTGCCTTCGTCGTGGAGCCGAGACAGTGTGGCGAGCTGGGAAGCGGAGCTTTCTGCCGCCGCCGCCCGTCCCCCTGATTGCAAGGAGTGCTGGCGATCCTCCCTCGCCTGATAGATCAGCGACTGGATCGCCTCTGGATCGGGAATATCGGTGTAGTGGGTTTGCCCGTGGGTCCCGGCCGACTCGATGAGGAGATCACCGGTCCCGAAAATCCGCTCCCATGCCGATTGCTGAAACGCCACGTCGTTGATCACCTCGAGCGGGAGCTCTTTGCCCTGTTTGGAAAGGAGGCCCACGCGGTGGATCAGGCGCTCAGTCGTAATGACGTGCAGCGTGGTGAACCAGCGGATGAACCCTCTCGCCGTCAGCACGAGCCACAGGATGATGAGGGCGCCGATCACCCACAGAGCCCAATCGAATCCCTGGAACGCGAGGAACACGATGACTGCGAGGGCGAGGATGGAGAGAATGGCTTCCTTGAGGATCCCGGACCAGTGAGGTCTGAATTCGGCCTTGATCTCCTCGCCCGGGCTGAGCAGTTTCTCTGGATACGCCATGGCGGCAGGCTACCGATCAGGCCGTTTGGATGAGTCCCCACACAACGAGAAAGTCCCGAGGGAGCCTTGGCCGAAGCCTCAACCCTCTCGGGACTCTCGCCCATCCGGTGTCAGGCCGGGGACCCAACTCCGAATGGAGTTCTTGCCGATGGCCGAAGCCGCCGGCAGGTGTGCGATCCGAAGATCGCGACCTCCCCGTCTCCGGGAAGACCTTGCGAGTCGTGAGACCCGCCGTTCGGTGACCGCTCGACGATCCCGAAGGATCCCCGTCCGGTCGTCCGACCGTCCCTGGGGCCCTCAGTTTCCCGGTGACTCCAGGTTCCCGCACCACGGCCTCGGAGCGGCTCTCACCACTCCGAACCTCTTGATTCGGGCCGCCGCCGGGTTTCCCCTTCGGCGTGGGTGGAAACGTAGACCGGCACCATGGTGCTGGCAACTCCAGGCACTGATTCTTTTTCGCGAGGTGATCAATAGTTTCCGCGGTGTCTGTCGGGGCTGGGGAAGACGCACCTATCGGGGTCGTTTCAGTCTGACTCTGGAGACACCGAGGCGGATGATCTGAAGACCTTCACGGTGTACGGAGACATGATGGTGAAACCAGCACAGGGTGATCAGATTGTCCGCATCGGTCTTTCCACCGTGTGACCAGGGGATGACATGGTGGACTTGGAGCCGATAACTGAACGGGCAGCCTTCCACGGTGCATCCGCCGTCACGGTGGAGGACATGACGTCTGAGTTTCCGGTCCACAGTCCTGGATCGGCGTCCCAAATCGAGCGGTTTGTGTTCGGCTCGACCGATCAGGTCCACATTCCCGTTACAGAGGACCTCTGCGAGGGTGCCCGGTCCCAGTCTCGGACCGGCAAGGACGGAAACGCCCCGTTCGCCGCTGGTTTCCGCCGCTGTCGGGGCGTCGACGATCACTGCCAAATCGACCGGCGGGGACTCTTCGCCCGAAACGCTCTGATAGGGGGATTCTTCGCCCGAAACGCTCTGATAGAGGGAGTCCTGACAGATGGCGACCAGGGCCAAAGCCCGCCGTTCCGCCACTGCCAGACGTTGATCTCCCGGGACGATCTCATCGGCCCTCTGGTCGACCGCCTTCTCCATGATCCGGGCATCCAAACCGGGGAGCTCACCCCAAAACGATGTGGCCAGCTCATCGGAATGGCCGAAATGGACAAAACCATTCCCGGTTCTCCGTTCACGATTCCGGGTCAACCGCTTGTGATCAGCCACCAGACGACGCAACCCCGAAATGTCGTAACCCTCATGACCGGCACGGGATTCAGAGGGAAGCCGAGACAGCTGTTCCGCCCGATCAAAGGAGACCTCACCAGCCGCTAGCTGCTCGACCACATCGGGAGCCTCCGCCAGACGAGTTGCCGTCCAACACAGACTCCGGGCCGTCTCATGAGACACATCAGCACGAGCCGCCATCCAATCAATGATCGACCGGCAACCATCAGCCAAATGAGACTTCCGGCGACGTTTCTCCGCCACCGCCGCCATCTGCAACAACCGGATCGTGGCGATCTCCCGCTCACCATCAGCAATCAACTGATCCAGTTGATCCTCGGAGTAACTCCCCAACTCCATACCCGACAACGTACGAGGAGGGCGTGACAAATTTGCCCTTGGAAGAAGAAGATCTGAGTGAATTTCTCTAGAGAATTGCCCCCGCGATCAGTTGCGCCACGTAGCCCAGGTTGAAGTTCTTGGAGACTCAAGCCGGACCTTGCCCAGACCACTGAAATACCGGCCGAGGGTAAGACGCGAGAAACCCCGAGAAAGCTTTGGCCGAAGCCGAAGCCCTCTCGGGGCTCTCAGTGCCACTCGACCGGGAAAGCGGGCCCCCAGTCAGGTGGCGATCCGGAGGGGCCGAAGCCTCTCCTTCCCCGACCCGGGCGAACCCGTGTCGGTAAGCGGCAAAGTACGAGAACCCGACCTCACCCGTCAAGCCATACCGGAGCCTTGTTTTCGCGGCCTAGCCGATCTTTTCGCGTTTAGCCTTCGCCCATGGCAACGGCCCGAAAGAGCGTGCCGACAGCATGGGTCGTGGTCTTCTTTCTCATCGCAGTCGTACTCGTCTTCGCCGTGATCCGGGTGACCATCGACAGCCAGAACATCGCCAACGGAGTGATCCCGAACGAGGGCGAGTTCGATCGCCGTTATGCCCAGTATCCGATCCTGGCCTACGCCCACATCCTCCCCGGAGTCGTCTACCTGGTCCTTGCTCCATTCCAGGTCTCCCGCCGATTCCGCAATCGCCACCTCGACCTGCACCGAAAGATGGGCCGCTTCCTGGTGCCGATCGGAATCCTTTCTGGAGTGCTCGGAGTCATATTCGGCTTCTTCTTCTCCTTCGGCGGGTTCGCAGAGGCCAGTGCCGCTGTGGTGTTCGGCACCTGGTTCGTCATCGCCCTTGCCCTGGCCTACAGCTACATCCGAGCCGGCGACACCGTCCGCCACCGCCGATGGATGATCCGGGCCTTCGCCATCGGGCTCGGCGTCGGGACGATCAGGATCTGGGTCGGGCTGTTCCAGGGATTCGGCCTATTCGACGAAGTCACTTCCTTCGGCGTGGCCTTCTGGTTGTCGTGGACCCTGCACGTGATCGCGGCCGAGATCTGGCTGTGGCGACGGCCCACCTGACCGATCTCCCCATTCCTGTCACAGGCCGGTCTTACACTCGGCATCGTGACTGTAGAACTGGAATTGGCCCCCCTGGAGACCCTCTCCCCGAGCCGTGCCGGGGACTTCAAGGCGTGCCCCCAGCTCTTCAAGTTCCGGGCCATCGACCGTCTCAGCGAGCCCGCATCGGTGTATCAGGCCCGGGGTACCACGGCCCATCTCGCACTGCAGCGACTCTTCGACCACCCCTCCATCGATCGTTCGCCCGAGCTCCTGTATGACCTGTTCCGCGACGCCTGGACCGAGCTCCGAGGGAGCGAGGAGTTCGAAGACCTCTTCGGCGACACCGACGAGGAGCGGCAATGGGGCGTGGAGTCCCTCGCCCTTCTCACCAACTACTTCAGCATCGAGGACCCGACCGGGTTCGACCCGGTGGACCGCGAGCTGGACATGCTCGAAGACCTCGACGGGATCACGATCAGGGGGATCCTCGACCGGATTGACCGCGACGACGACGGTCGACTCGTCATCACCGACTACAAGACGGGCAAGGCCCCACCGGAGAGGTACGCCCTCCCCGCCTTCTTCGCCCTGAAGATCTACGCCCTTCTCATTCGACGCCGCACCGGGGAGACCCCGAAGGAGCTTCGCCTCCTCTATCTGAGCGGGCCGACCCTTTACAGGCTCGACATCGACGACCGCCAACTCGATGCCATGGACTCGCAGCTGCGGGCGCTGTGGAACGCGATCGACCGGGCCCTGGCCACTCGAAACTTCCCCACCCGTCCCGGCACATTGTGCAACTGGTGCTCGTTCAAGGAGATCTGCCCGGCGTTCGCCGAGGCCCCGATGGAGAAAGCCTCCTAGGGGAAGATCCCCCGCACCAGCTTGGCGTCGGCCACCTTGCGGATCCCCTTGATGAGGGCGGCAGTCCTCAGGTCGACGTCTTCGTTGATGGCGATGTTGTGCACATCGCTGAAGGCCCGGGTCATGATCTCCCGCAGCCGTGCCACCACTTCGTTTTCGGTCCAGAAGTATTTCTGGACGTCCTGGACCCACTCGAAATAGGAGACCGTCACACCGCCGGCGTTCGCCAGGATGTCGGGGATGATCAGTACATCCCTCTCGCGGAGAATGTCGTCGGCTTCGATCGTGGTCGGCCCGTTGGCGCCCTCGATGATGATCTTCGCCTGAATCTCGCTGGCGTTGTCGCCACGGATGACGTTCTGAACGGCGGCCGGCACGAGGACGTCGACCGGCAACGAGAAGATCTTGTCACCGTCGATGAAATCGGCGTCCGGAAAGCCCTCGAGGAAGCGGTTCTCATCGACCCATTTCGCCAAGGCGTCGACGTCCAACCCCTCCGGGTCGTAAAGCGCACCGGAGATGTCTGACACAGCCGCGATCTTCACTCCCATCTGATGACCGGCGATGGCCGCATACCGGCCCACGTTGCCGAAACCGTGGATCGCAACCGATACATTGTTGGGGTCGATGCCCCGGACCCCAGCCGCCTGTGGCAGGAGGAACATCAGCCCACGGCCGGTCGCCTCACGCCGGGCCACGCTTCCCCCAAGGGCCGGAGGCTTCCCGGTGACCACCGCGGGGACGGAGTGCCCGACATGCTGGGAGTACGTGTCCATGAGCCAGGCCATCACCTGCTCGTTGGTGCCGAGGTCGGGCGCGGGGATGTCGGTCTCCGGCCCGATCACGTTGATGATCTCCATCGTGAAGCGCCTGGTCACCCGTTGCAGCTCGGCGCGGGAGAGCTGCATCGGGTCGACCCGCACCCCACCCTTTGCCCCGCCGAAAGGAAGACCGACGATCGAGCATTTCCAGGTCATCAACATGGCGAGGGCGGCGACCTCGCCCAGATCGACGTCGGGTGCGAACCGGATCCCGCCTTTGGTCGGGCCCATGGTCGTGAGGTGCTGGATCCGATAACCGAAGAGGGTCTCCACCTCCGAATAGGTGTCACGACGGAACGGGAAGCTGACCATGGTCGACTTCTGCGGGACACGGAGTCGGTCGGCAACGTTGTCGTCCAGGCCCATGAGGCGGGCTACCCGGTCGAACTGGCCGGCGGCCTCCTTGTACATCGGTGAGTCGAATTCGTTGCCAACCGCAGTGGTCACGCCGACCTCCGTTCATTCACCGCCACGCCGCCCATCCTATGCGCTGGGATTCTTCGGGAAATGTGTCATACCCGACCGATAGCTTCCCCGATATGAGCTACTTCGAGACATTCCAACCGATCACCGAGCCCGACTTCGACCCGTTTGCCGACCCTGTCCGCTACCTGGCCGAATACGGGATCCAGGCGGAGCTAGTTGCGGAGATCGCCCGGCTTCCCGAGGCGGCCTGACCCTACGATCAGCCCTGTGCCGTTGACCGAGATCCGGCTCGAGCCGGAAGACTGGGGCCCTGTGCTCGCCGACGCCGACGGCCCCCAAATCGTGGTGGCCGGGCCCGGCACCGGGAAGACAGAGTTTCTGGTGCGCCGGGTCTCTTCCCTCATCGAATCCGGACAGGCGCGGAGAGACCAGGTCGCCCTGCTGACTTTCTCCCGCCGAGCTGCCGGCGATATCCGACGGCGGGTCGATGCCGCCCTCAGTGGCGGTGGGATGCCCATCGGTGCCTCCACATTCCATTCGCTGGCCCTCCGGCTCTTGGAGGCTGCCCCCACATCCGACCGCCCCATCCCCCTCACCACACCGGAACAGATTGGCCTGGTTGGTGAGCTTCTCCAGACGGAGGACCCGGAGCAATGGCCGATCCTCTACCGCGGCATCCTGGGCACGAGTGCCTTCGCCGGTGAGGTCGCCGACTTCCTCATGCGCTGCTCCGAGAGGATGCTCTCGCCCGAGGACCTGGAGGCGAGGGCTGCCGAGCGCGCAGACTGGAGGGGCATCCCGGGTCTGTTCCGACGATACCGGGAGACACTGGCGGACCGTGGCCGCACCGACTACGCCACGCTCCTCGTCTCGGCTGTCGATCTACTCGGGCGCCCGGAGGGGCAGGACCTGGCAGCCCAGTTCACTCACGTGCTCGTCGACGAGTATCAGGACACTTCGACCGTCCAGGCCGAGATCGCCCGTCTCATGGCGCTGCCCCACGGCAATCTCACCGCGGCAGGAGACCCCTACCAGTCGATCTACTCGTTCCGGGGCGCAGAGGTCAGGAACATTGCTGCGTTTACCGAACAGCACCCCGACGCGCGGCGCATCGTGCTGGGCCGGAGCTTGAGGGTCCCGGCACAGATCCTCGACTCGGCACTTCGCATCGTCTCCGCCGGCGAACTTCCCGGGGCCGCCGGCCCGGTGGCCCCGGCTGCCCACACCGGGCGGGTCGAGACGTATGTGTTCGACCAGGAGACCGCCGAGGCGGATTGGATCGCACGGGACATAGAGCACCAAATCAGGGTCGAAGGGCGCAAGCCGTCCGCCATCGCGGTGCTGGTCCGATCGAAACGGGAGATGCTCAACGAGCTGAGCCGGGCGCTGGACCGAAGAAATGTGCCTCACGACTCCCCGGAGGCCCGCCTGACAGAGAACCCGGCGGTGCGGATGATCCAGGATCTCGTGATCGTGGCCAAGAGCGGCGGGGCAACCCCCCTGGTCGCGCCGGGAGAAGCGGTCGACGCCGACCGAGCGATGAGAAGGCTTTTGCTAGGCCCGCTGATCGGAGCAGGACTGGGCAAAGAGCGCGAGATCCTGCGTTCCCGTCTCCGCACCTGGGATCCATGGCCCGCCGTCCTCGCCCGCGAGCTTCCCGAGCATGCCGGGCTAGCCGCTCTGCTCGACCAGCCCGACTGGGCCGTCGAGATGCCCGCGATCGAGGGCTTCTGGAAGCTCTGGACCAGCATCGACGAATTGGAACGGGTGGTGCTCGACCCGGAGCGGAAGGGGTGGCGTCTCGCCTTCACCTCGTTCTCCCAGGTGTTGGAGCGCCAGGCGGAACGGGACACCACGGTGACTCTGGACGCCGTGTTCAGTCTGACGGAGGAGGACGGCATCGAGTCGACCCCGCTTCTCCCCTACCGGTCCATAGAGCAGCAGGTCACGCTCACCACTTTGCACCAGGCCAAGGGCCTCGAATTCGAAGTCGTTTACATCGCCAACGCCGTCGAGGGGGTCTTCCCCGACCTTCGACGTGGGCGGAGGATGTTGAGGCCCGAGTTGCTCTCCCCGGAACGGACCACCAACCCCGAGGCTCAGCACTTGTTTCAGATCCAGGAGGAGATGCGTCTCGCCTATACCGCGATGACCCGGGCCAGATCCAAGGTGGTCTGGACCGCCACTTCGGCCGGCGTCGACCAGGGTGAGCACAGGCCATCTCGTTTTCTCATGGCGGCCGCCGAACCCGGGATGGGCCCCGGCCTGCCCGAGGAGCAGGACGGCCCACCGGTCTCGCTGAGCGAGGCCGAGGTCTCCCTGAGACGAACTCTGCTCGACCCCGGCGCCGCCGCCTTCGATCGTCTCGCCGCCGCACAGCTGCTGGCCCGGCCACCGGCTCCCTGGTGGAACCCGATGACGTTTGCCGGAGTCCCCGCGCCCGGGCCCGATCAGCCGATCCTCGAGGGAAGTCTTCGGCTCTCCCCCAGCCAAGCAGGCGCCTACATCACCTGCCCCCGGCAATATGCCCTGGAGCGTCGCCTCCGCCTGAGTGACACCTTCTCCCCGTATGCCGAGCTGGGGACCCTCGTCCATGCGGCCTTAGAGGCCGCCGAGAAGGAGGTCATCGGTTCGGGGAAGACCCATGCCGATCTCGCCGACGCCATGAGGCACCTGGAGAGCGTGTGGGCGAAGGCGGACTTCGGCACGCCTCAGCTCGACCAGGCATGGCTTCGACACGCCCGTGAAGCCGTTCTCCGGCTCTACGAGAAATGGCCGAGCGACGGGGCCCCGGTCGAGTTGGAGAAGAAGGTCGAGACCGAGATCGGCGGCGTCCAATGGGTCGGATACATCGACCGGCTGGAGAGAGGCTCGGACGGGCTGCGGGTCGTCGACTACAAGACCTCGAAGAACCCTCCCAGCGTCCCTGACGGGAAGGGGTCGGTTCAACTCGGCTTCTATGCGTCGGCCGTGACCAGGGAAACCGGGGAACCCGTCGTCGCAGCCGAAATGTGGTTCCCTCGCAAGGAGGCCGTATCCGTGACCAAGAGATCGTTCGACATGGACCTTCTGCCAGAGGTCATCGAGACCATGGAGGAAGTGACCGACTCGATCCTGGCTGAGCGATGGGAACCGAAGGTCAACAGCCGGTGCAACAAATGCGCCTTTCGGTTGTCCTGCCCGGCCTGGGCAGAAGGAAAAGGCGCCTACCTGCCATGAGCTCGTTGCAGCCGTCGCCAGAGCAGAAGGCGGTCCTCGACATGGGTCTCGACACGATCCGGATACGGGCCGGGGCAGGCACCGGCAAGACGA
Organism: uncultured Acidobacteriota bacterium; assembly: GCA_963828465.1. GTDB lineage: Bacteria > Actinomycetota > Acidimicrobiia > Spongiisociales > ZC4RG35 > JARDZU01. Next base: position 340,233 of record CAWHEU010000018.1, read on the forward strand.
CGACCGTCGCCCTCGTCATCGCCAACCTCGTGGAGAACCACGGTGTCGACCCGGAACGGATCCTTGGAATCACCTTCACCAACAAGGCGGCATCCGAGCTGGCCGACAAGGTGAAGGCATTTCTCGGGTCCGCCGTGGAGGAAGGCCGTCAGGCAGAGGTCCATACGTACCACGGCTTCGCCGCGCAGATCCTGGCGGAGTTCGGAGCCCTCGTCGGGGTCGACACCAGGGTCAGGGTGATCACCCCGACCTTCTCCCGACAGATCCTCTCCGAGACCTATCACCACACGACGTATGAGCACATCGACATCACCAACCCACATGGGTTGGACAAGATCCGGACGCTGGGCGACCGAATGGGGGACCACCTCGTCACACATGACGACCTGATCGCCCACGTCGATCCGGCAAACGAGGTGTGGGCGATGCGCGCCGAGATGCTGAAAACCCTCCAGCGTTATGACGCTGACAAGAGACGGCTCAAAGTTGTCGACTACTCCGACCTGGTCACGTTGTCCACCCGTCTCCTGACCGATCACCCCGAGCTGGTGGCAGAGATCCGGGGCCGCTACCAGGTCGTGATCCTGGACGAATACCAGGACACCAACCCGGCGCAGCGAGTGTTGCTCACCAGGGCGTTTGGCCCGTCCGACGGGCAGGCGGCGATCCCGATGATCGCGGTGGGTGACGAGGACCAGACGATCTACGAATGGCGGGGGGCATCAGCCGAGAACTTCGAGCTCTTCCCCACCCACTTCCCGGCGCCGGACGGAGGGCCCGCCAAACACGGCACCCTCACCCTCAACCGGCGCTCGGCTCCGGAGATACTCCAGGTTGCCAACGAGATCCGGCGGCGTGCCAACCCGACTGCGGAAGACCTGGTCTCCCACGATCCCGACTCGAAGGGCGAGGTGGTGACCTACTGGGCAGAAGACGCCGTTGCAGAAGCCGATTGGATCGCTCGCAGATTCGATGCGTTGCACCAGGCGGGCACACCCTGGTCGGAGATGGCCGTTCTTTTCAGGAAGAACCGGGACTTCTCAGTAGTCGTCGACTCCTTCGCCCGGCATGACATACCGGTCGAGGTGGCCAACCTCGGTGGACTGCTCTCGGTGCCCGAGGTGGCCGACCTCCGAGCGTGGCTCACGGTGCTCGACCGGCCCGGACACTCGCCCTCGCTGGTCCAGATCCTCTTCGGAAGCCGATATCGCCTCGGCTACGCCGACATCGCCCCACTGTCGCACTGGCTGGGCAGCAATCGGCGAGAGGACATAGATCGCGATGCGGTGCCGGGCGTGACACTGCTCGAGGCGGTCGAACAGGTCGACGGGATCGAGGGCCTCCGCCCCGAGGCCCGCGCCGCCTACGAGCACTTCCTGGAAATCTACCGAGACGTGCTTGCCGAGAGCCAGGGCGCCAGCCTGGTAGAGGTCTGCCGACTCGTCCTTGACCGGACCCGCGCATGGCAGGACGTCGAATCCCTCCCCACCAATCAAAGGACGACGGCCCGGCTCAATCTGTATCGCCTCCTCGACCTGGCCGAGGACTGGAGCCCACTCAAGGGACGTCCTTCCCTTTCGGCCTTCCTCGACTACCTGGAGGCGATGGAGGACGAGCCGGCCGAGGAGCTCGACTCCGCGCATCTCTCGGGTGAGGAGGCGGTCACACTGGTGACCGTGCACCGGGCAAAAGGTCTGGAGTGGGATGTGGTCGCAATCCCGGCCGTCACCGATAAGAGCTTCCCGGTGAAGACCGGGACTTTCCCCGATCCCGTCCGGTTCGCCCAGTTCCTTCCTCCGGAGCATCGAATCGACAACGCACTGGCCGACATGCCTGACGACGAGAAAGAGCGAATGGATTACTTCCGGGATCAGAACGCTCTACAGGAATGGCGGGTGGCCTATGTGGCGGCGACCCGGGCCCGGTCGATGCTGATCATGACCGGTTCTTACTGGTATGGGCTCCCCGAGCCCACGATCAATGCCAAGAAGCCTTCTGAGCTCTTCGATCTCGTCGAACAGCATCCGGTTACGCGGCAAGAGGGTCATGTCGACGAACCGGAGCGGCCGGCGCTGCTCCGATTCGCGGCTACGGGCGCCACGCCGGACCCGTTGTTCGACGACGGCTGGGACGGCGCATTGCGAGCCGCGGTAGCGGACGAGGAAGCCCTTCTCCAGATGGCCGGGACGATGGGCGTCGCCGAGGCGTACCAGCAGAAGGTCGAGGAGATGCGTCAGACTCTGTTCGATCTCGACGCACTCGGGGACATCGTGGCCGAGCCGGAGAAGACACGGGTCGTCTCCGTGACGGGGCTCGTCACCTACGCCCAGTGCCCGAAGCGTTTCTTCTGGTCCGAGGTCGACCCCTTGCCCCGTCGTCGCAACATGGCCGCCATCGCAGGCACGGCGTTGCATCGCCGGATCGAGCTTCATCAAAGGGGTCAGGTCCCCTTCGAAGATCTCGAGCCCGGGCTCTACGACGCCATGGACGAATCGACCGGCGAGGGCGGTTTCAAGGCTTTTCTCGGGTCCCGGTACGGGACCGAGGATGCGTTGTTGGTGGAAGCGCCGTTCAGCCTGCACACAGAGAGCGGATACCAGATCAAGGGCCGGGTCGACGCGATCTACGAGAGCGACGGAAACTGGGAGATCGTCGATTTCAAGAGTGGGAGATGGAGGGACGACCCCGCTCGCCTCGTCCAGCTCCAGGCGTACGCGGTGGCCGCCACCAAAGTGGATTTCGGCGTGGACAAGCCGCACGAGATCGACGTCACCTTCGCCTATCTCGGAGGTGGGCTCGATGTCCACACGGAGCATGCCGATGAGGGGTGGCGGCAGGATGCGGCCGGGAACCTCGAAGTGCTGACCTCCGCCATCGAAGATGAGCGCTTCGAGGCGGTGCCGGGAGACTGGTGTCACAACTGTGACTTTCTCCGCTTCTGCCCGGAGGGCAAGAGCGAGGTCGGGGAATGACGATTCTCCTGGCGGCCCTGGCCGGGTACGTCATCGGTTCCTTGCCCACCGCCGTCTGGCTGGGCCGGCTCTGGGGGGTCGAGCTCCTGCGGGACGGGTCGGGCAACCCCGGTTCGAACAATGCCCGGAGCCTTGGCGGGCACACACTCGCCACGCTGGTTCTGATCATCGAAGTCGCCAAGGGTCTGACGGCTGTGGCAGTCGGCCTGGCCATCGGTGGCGAAGCCGCGGGACTCGCCGCGGGATTGGGCGCGGTGGCGGGGAACGTCTACAACGTCTGGCACCAATTCAAGGGTGGGAAAGGCCTCGGCATCAGCGGTGGCGTGGTCCTGGGTCTCTGGCCTGCCGCCTTTCCGTTCGTGGTTCTGACACTCGTCTTCGCTTGTGTTCTGACGAGGTCGACGGGGATCGGGACCCTCGTGACACTTGGGGCGGTCCTCGTCGGCGCCTTCGCCTGGGAAAGCACCGGGCTCGACAACCTCTGGGGTCTCGCCGACCCTGTGCTGCTCGTCTTGCTGGTGATTGGCATCGGGCTGATCATCGGCCCGAGGCATTGGCGGGATGCCCGCAACCGTCTCAGGTCACCCGTCCGTCCCTGACCTCCAACACGATCGTGACCGGGCCAGAGTTCACCAACTCGACGTTCATCGACGCCCCGAACACACCGGTCTCGACGTGCACGCCCGAATTGCGGAGTCCGTCCACGAAACGATCGACCAACGTCTCCGCCTGTTGTGGTGGGGCCGCCCCGACGAATGAAGGTCGTCGTCCCTTGCGGAGATCGCCAAGAAGTGTGAACTGGCTCACCACGAGAGCCGAACCTCCGGTTTCGAGGAGCGATCGGTTCATCTGCCCTGCCGCGTCAGGGAAGACTCTGAGATGGCCAACCTTCTCCACAGCACGAGCAATGTCGTCCTCCATGTCCAAAGGCTCGATGCCGACGAGGAGGAGGAACCCGGAATCGATCGAGCCCACGACGACACCATCTACCTCGACGGAGGCTCGTGTCACGCGTTGCACCACGATCCGCACGGGTGGCGATTGTGGCAGCCCAATAGAGTGGTGTCGTGGCTAGGAAATCGGCCGAACCCCCAGAATTGCTGACCGGGCCGGCCGACTCGCGGGTCGTCTACCTCCTGGACGCCGCCTCCGACTACGAAGCCTCCCTCCTCACCCGATGGGCCGGGGACGAGATCGGTCGCGAGCTCGAGACGGTCAGGATCACGTCGTCGCGGCGGGGCAAGGGCGGTGACATCGATGCCCTGACCGATACGTTGGTCGCTGCCGACGACCCCTTCCTCATACCGCTTCGAGTCCTCTGGCTGGCTCCGATCAAGAAGGGTCGAAGGGCTGTCAGCTGGTGGGACATGATGCGACCAGGAGACGCCAGGGACCCGAGAGGGCTACGGGCGAGATGGATCAGAATGGCCCGGCCGGGGCGGATTCGATTCACCGCCGCCGCCGGGGCTCATGCCGCTGACCTCGCCGATGACTATCAGGCCTCGGGCCAGGTGGACCCCTTGTCCAACTACGTGACCAGAAGGGCGTGGCTAATTCTCGACCGGGCCGAGCGGAGGCTGGTGGGCAACCGATACAAGATCCCCCGGTTCGTGCCCGAGGCCATCCTCTCCAGGCGAGAGTTCCTCGAGGCGGTGGACGCCGTCGCCGCCGAGACCGATATGACCCCCGCCCTGGCACGCGAGAAGGCGGAGCGTTATCTCCGCGAGATCGCCGCCACTCACTCGCCGTATGTGATCGATCTGATCGCCAACGCCATCCACAAGCTGTACAGCCAGGGCTACGGCGACATCAAGTATTCGGAGGACGACGTCCGACGTCTCGCCGCTCTGGGCGATGGCGACCCGATCATCTTCCTACCCGCCCACCGCTCGAATCTCGACCGTCTGAGCCTCCAGTTCATGCTCTGGGAGAACGACTTCCCCCCCAACCACACGGCAGGGGGCATCAATCTGAACTTCTTCCCGGTGGGGCCACTCGTCCGACGCACCGGTGTGTTCTTCATCCGCCGCTCCTTCAAGGACAACCCTCTCTACAAGATGGTCCTGCGCTCGTATCTGGACTATCTGGTCGAGAAGCGGTTCCCCCTCGAGTGGTACATGGAGGGAGGACGGTCGCGCTCGGGGAAGCTGATGCCTCCTCGTCTCGGGCTTCTTAGCTACGTGACGGATTCCATGCATCGGGGCAAGGCGGAGGATCTCCAGTTGGTCCCGGTGTCGATTGCCTACGACCAGATTCAGGACGTCCCCGACTACGCCCGTGAGGCGCAGGGAAAGGACAAGGAGAAGGAATCTCTCGGGTGGATGCTGAAGGCGGTGCGGTCCCTACGCCGGCGATACGGGGACATCCATATCCGGTTTGGGGAGCCTGTTTCGGCGCGGAGCATGGTCGGACCTACGGACCTCGGCGAAGAGACGTCCATCGGGTTGCAGAAACTGGCCTTCGAGGTGATGTATCGGATCGCACATGTCACCCCGATCACCCCGACTGCCGTGATCAGTGTTGCCCTTCTCGCCGCGAGGGGTACGGCCCGGACGTCAGACCAATTGGCCGAGGGGGCCGCCCAGCTCGTGGAGTTCGCCCGGGCCCGCGACCTCCCCACCACCGAGGATTCAGATCTGCGCGACCCGTCGCGGGTGGCCACCATCCTCGATTGGCTCGCCGAGCACGACAACGTGAGCAGTCACGAGGCCCTCGGGCGACGGGTCTTCTGGCTCGACGAGGATCAGATGATTCGAATCTCGTACTACCGCAACATGATCGTGCATTTCTTCGTCAATCGCGCCCTGGCCGAGATGGCGATCGGCTCGGTCGCCGAGACCGGCGAGGAGCACCCGGAACAGGTGAGGGATGCCCTTCTCGCTTACCGCGACCTGCTCAAGTTCGAGTTCTTCTTCCCGGAAAAGGACCAGTTCCTCGCCGACGTCGAGTCCGACATCGCCATCGACGTCCCCGGATGGGAGCATGTTCTGACCACGACCGGGTCGGCCGAGGTGCAGGCCAAGCTCGGGTCGCCTCTGGCCTACTGGGCGGTGCTGCCGATCCTCGACGCCTATCAAGTGGTAGGTGACGAGCTAGAAAGCCTCAAGCGCCGATACGAAGAGAAGTCCTTCCTCAAGGCGTGCTTGGCCCGGGCCCGCATGTACCGGATCGAGGAGCGGCTCATCTCGGGCGAGAGCGCCAGCCAGGTCCTCTTCAAGTCGGCGCTTGCCCTCGCCGCCAACAGAGGTCTGATCGATGACGCCGAGGGTGTCGCCGCCCGCCGCGCCGCATTCGCCGCCGAAGTCCGCAACGCCCGTACCCTCGCCGCCGCCGGGCTGTAGCGCTCGTTCAACCTGGTCTCCCCCATTTCTTGCGCGCCTCGTCGATCAGCTGGCGCGATGTCTTCGGCTCGGGAGGTACCAGCGGTGGGGGGAGGTCGACGGGTTCCACGGCTGAAGTCTCCGTCGGTGACGAGGCCGGCTTTGGCGCCGGCTTGGTGATTATGGGCGGTGCCGGGCTTGGCGCTGGCGGCGTTTCCGTGTGCATCGATTCGATCCGAATGGTTGGCACCCGCTTATCGGTTGGGCCGGGCACCGGTGCCGGCGTGGCCGGCTCGATTTGCGTCTCCATGGTGCGGGCCCGGCGGCGAAGGGCGCGACCGGCCCACAGGAGCAGGACACCGGGGATGGCGCTCCCAAAAGCACCGGCAAAGAAACCCTCGCTGATTCCCACGTCGGACAGCACGCCGATCCCGCCCAACACGAGGAAGCCGAGCCAGAGTGTCCCGAGGATGGTGAGGACCCGCCCCAAACAGCCGACAGGATTGACGTTCTGATCAGCCACTGACGCTCATTCAAACATCAGGGCCGTGTCAGCACCGCCCGAAGCCGCCAGCTGGCAAGCAGGAGCAGGACGGTGGCGTATACGACCAGGACGCCCAGCTCGGGGAGGATGTCGGCCACAGTTCCATCCCGGCGGACGAGATCGGCGAACCCGTCGAGCGCCCATGCGTGCGGCGTGAGATGTGCAACCCGGGTCATAGCCGGGGAGAACAACTCGATCGGGAGCATGCACCCGCCCAAGGCCGCCAGCCCGAGGCTGAGGACGACACCGATTCCGCCGGCCTGTTGGTCGTTCTTGAAGGTCGCCCCCATCAGCATCCCGGCTCCGGCCCCCACCGCCGAGAAGGCGACCAGGATGAGAAGGGCACCCCATGGATCACCCCAATCGACCCGGAACAGGAGATAAGTCACGATCACGATGTAGAGCCCCTGGACCATCGCCACCGCCCAGCGCCCGGCGCCCTCGCCACCGACGATGGTCCCCGTGGAGGTTGGCGTTGAGAGCATGCGGCGCGAAATGCCGAGCTTCCTGCTGAGTATCAGAGCAGCCGACCCGGCAAGGGCGGTCAGGAAGGTGAACAGGACGAGTTGCTGCGCGGCCCCCAGGTCGAACCTGCCCAGCGTCGTTGGGAAAAGCGCCTCACCGACCGCGGTGGTCTCGACATCGAGCCCGGGGGCGGCATCGGTCTGTGACCGTGCCACCTCCAGAGCCTCGTCGAAGCTCGCTTCCGCTTTTTCGGCCCCGAACTGGGCCGCCCCCACCGGCGTCATCACCCGGGCGACGCCGGCGCTGACGACCGACTGCAATTGGGGGCCGGCACCATCGGGTCTTGCCACGAATCCCATCTCGACCTGCTCTCCGGCTTCGGCTCTACCACTGGCCCCGGCCGGGATGAACAGGCCCGCCTGGACCGTGCCTCGCTCGACGGCGTCGAGCAATCCGTCCCGTGTCTCGAAGATCGTCACCGCCAACGAATCGTCACTCTGGATCTCCTCGGTGATGGCGGTCGCCAGCGGGTCCTCGTCCTCCTGGTGAATCCCGACCCCGGGATCGAAGTCCCCGCCGAACTGAGCCCCGATGAGGAGGATCAGGGCGATCGGGAAGATGAAGACGAAGAAGATGTTGGAGCGCTCGCGCAACATGCGGCGCACGTTGGAACCGGCGATGGCGAGGATTTTCCTCATCGCGTCAGCTTTCGCTGGAGGAGCACCCACGCCACGGTTCCGAAGACGAGCGTGAACAGGAGCAGGGCACCGACCGCTGGCAGAACCTCGGTCCACTCCGCTCCACCGGAGATGTTGGCGAGACCACGCAAGAACCAGGCGTGGGGGGTCAGATAGGAGAGCCTGGCGAGAAAGTCGTTGCCCTGGCCGATCGGAAAGAAGGTCCCGCCCAGCATCCCCAGAATCACCGCGATGATCGCCCCCAGGTTGGCGGCGCCGTCGGCACTGGTGGCGGTGGCGGCGACTACCCCCATGATGGAGGTCGCGGCAAGGACGCCGGCGATGACCAGCAGCGCCACCCCCAGAGGGGGGCCCCACTCCGCATCCATCAGGTAGTGAGTGGCAACGATCAACACGGTCATCGAGATGACACCGAGCGCGAACGAGAGGATCGCCTTGCCCGCCACCACGCTGCTATGGCTGATCGGCGCCGCCAGCAGCCGTGCCAGGGTTCCGCCCTGTTTCTCCTCGAGGATGCCGACGACACCGAACTGAACGGTGAAGAAGAGGAAGAACACAGCCATACCCGCCGCAAAGAACGTGTTGGCGTCGAGTTGCCGGGTGTCGGCGGAGACATCCACGAAGGTGAAGGCCGGCGGACGAAGGGCTGCCTCCTGGCCCCAGGTGGCAAGCTCATCCGGAGGCGGTGGCTGGCCGAGAGCGATCGCCGTGGTGACCGAGAGCTGTGACCGCGCGATGGCCGATCCGAATTCGGAGGCGATCGCGGACGTCACTTGGGTCGTCGTCTGGCTGTCGACATCGCCGACCACCTCGATCGTGAATGGCTGGCCCTGGATGGCAGCGTCGCCGAGACCCTGGTTGAGAAGGATGTAGGCGCCGATCTCGCCATCCTCGACCGAGGTCTCGGCCGCAGCCGCGTCTTCGAACTCGGTCACGACCAGAACTCCCTCGGCTTCCAGCCCGGAGAGCGCATCGCCCAGAGACTGCGACACCTGGGTGTCGTCCAGGTCGACCCATCCGACCTCGAGGTCCAATGCCTCCTCGCTAAATGTGCCGCCGAAGACGAGGTGGAAGATGTAAGCCAGCGCCAGCGGGGTGACGATCCCCATGATGAACGCCGAACGATCACGTACACGGAGCTTGAGGTCCTTCCCCGCGATCCGGGTCGCCGCCCCCATGATCAGTCGCGCAGGGCCTTGCCGGTCAGATGCAGGAAAACCGCCTCGAGATTGGGCTCCGACACGGCCACTCCGGTGACGTTGGCGCCGGTCGCAGCCACCCGGGACAGCAACTCGGGAAGAACTGACGAAGCGTCGTCCGCCAGGACGTCCACACCTGAGTCGGCAGGGCTGGCCTCGTGGACCGCCGGCAACTCGGAAGCGACGCGGGCGACTTCGACCAGGTCCCCGGTCACCGTCACACTGATCCGGTCCTTCTCCCCCACTAGTGACACCAGCTCGCGTCTGGTGCCCTCGGCCTTGATCACCCCTTCGTCGATGATGGCCACACGGTCGCAGAGCCGCTCGGCCTCCTCCATGTAGTGGGTCGTGTAGAGAACTGCTATCCCCTCGCCTGATAGGTCTTCGACCGATTCGAGGATGGCGTTCCGGGACTGGGGATCCACCCCGACTGTGGGCTCGTCCAGTATGAGCAGGCGCGGGCGGTGGAGCAGCCCGATGCCGATGTTCAGTCTCCGTTGCATACCGCCGGAGAACTCGCTGACCAGGTCGTCCTTACGCTCGGAGAGGCCGATCACCTCGAGCACCTCCTCTACACGTTTGTCCAACGTCTCGCCGGGCATGTCGTAGAGACGCCCGAAAAACCTCAGGTTCTCCGTCGCAGTCAGGTCGGGGTAGATGGCGATTTCCTGAGGCACCAGACCGATGTCCGCCCTTCCGTCGGTCGAATTGGTCCGGATCTGGGTTCCGGCAACGTGGACGGTGCCGTTGTCCGGCTCCAGTAGACCGGCGACCATCGAAATCGACGTGGTCTTGCCCGCCCCGTTAGGCCCGAGGAGGCCAAAAGTCTCCCCCTCCACGATCTCGAAGCTGACCCCGTTCACCGCGATCAGATCCCCGAAGCTCTTGATGAGCCCTTGAGCTGCCAGGACCGTCGTCATCTCCTCCTCTATGCCGATGCGAGCGGCACCCTACCGATGGTGAGCCCGACCGCCGCCGCCTGACCGGCGGTGGGCTCGGCACAACAGAACCAGCTCTCGGTAAGGCGCGGCGCCGGTGGCGACGAAGGCATGACCGCCATTTGAACACCTGTCATCTCCCCGATCCTCTCCCGCATCAGGAGCAGGGTGTCGCCGGCTTCCGCCCCGCAATCGGAGGCCTCGGCAGCGATGGAGTCGAGAGATCTATGCAGCCGCTCTGTGGTGTGGTCTGCGAACCGCCACGACCAGGTCAACGATTCTGGTTGATAGGCGGTCAGGTAGGGGACGACGGCGGGGTGTCTCTCCAGGAGCGACCCCTCGGGGATGAGGAGCTTGATCGCCAGTTGCACGGGGTCGGTCGCCGACCACAGCCGATGATCGTCGATGAAGCCCACGATGCCGGCCAGATCCCTCGGCGTGGTCCACGGGAAGAAAGGGAGCCAGGTCGGCCTCACATGGATGCCGGAGGAGCGAAGTAATGCCACCGCCTCGGACATGTCAGCCGCCGTGTGGTTCTTGTCGAGCACGTCGAGAGTGCGATCGTCGGTGCTCTCGAAGGCGCTGACCACGAAGAGAACGCCGAGCTCCGCCATCTCGGGCCACAGTGACCGATGCACCAGGATGTGCTCGACCTTGACGGTCAGGTCGAAGGTCAGCTCAGGATGAGTGGTGTGGGCCTCCCTCAACAGGTCCATCGAATACCGGGGCGCGTTGAGAAAGTCCGGATCGCCGAATGTCACGTGCTGGATCCCGTCGGAAGCGAGCTGGTCGATGTCCGCCAGCACGGAATCCGCCCCGACCACCCGCATCCTCCCGTCGTAGACAACGGGGATGGGGCAATGACGACAGCGGTGCCGGCATCCGTGCGAAGCCTCGACTGCGGCTGCGAGACGCGCCTCGCCCATCCACTCGAGACGGGCGTAGTTGTCGTGTGATGGCAGCGCGGATCGCTCGGGCTGGTGAAACCTCGTCCGCCCCCGACTCCGGCTCACGCCGTCCCCTCCAGTTACCGAGCCCACGGTCGTTGCCCATTCAACGAGAGCCGGCTCGTACTCGCCGACAAACACCGAGTCGGCAACATCGCCTACTACCCGGTCCTGACCTACGCCGGCGTACAGACCGTAAAAGGCGATCGGAAGCCGGGGCTGCTGGCGGCGCAACTCCCTCGCCATCGGGATGGCGAGACGCATGGCGGTGTGCATCGGCACCGAGAAGGCGACGGCGTCGGCGCCGTCCAGACGGGAGCTGTCCCAGTCCTCCACGGCGAGATCGACAGTGACGACGTCGACGCCGGCCGCGGCGAGGGCCGCCGCCGGAGAGGCGATGTGGACCGGCTGACGCCCCAGCTCGTACGTGGAGACGAGGAGCAAGCGCATCGAGCCAGTGTATGACCCGCCCCCGGTACCCTTTCGACGATGGGCAACTACGTGAGCACCCCCCAGGGACCGATGCACGAAATCGACTTCGGGGGGACCGGGCCGAGCCTGATCCTCATCCACGGCCTGGGCGGATCGACGACCAACTGGAACGCGGTGGCGCCGGCGCTGACCGCCCTCGGTCGGGTGCGGGCCGTCGATCTCCCCGGGTTCGGCCTCACCCCGCCGCGGTCAGACTTCCGGCTGGGGACACACCGCGACTCGGTGATCGCATATCTCGAGACGATGGACGGGCCTTTCACCCTCATCGGGAACTCGACCGGTGGGCTCCTCGCCGAGTTGATCGCGTCGGCCCGGCCCGACCTCGTTGATCGGCTCATCCTGGTGTCGCCGGCCACGCCCCCGGTGGTACCCGACCCGCGGCTCGACTGGCCGACGGCAGCCCGGCTCGCCATTCAGGCCACGCCCGGCATCGGGGCGGCATATGGCCGCCGGTTCATCCGGACCAACACCCCCGAACAGTTGGTGCGGAAGAGCATGAACATGATCACCCACAAGCCAGGGCGTGTCCCCATGTCACTCATCGAGGAGTCACGGGAGATGGCCCGGATCCGAAAGCAACTCCCCTGGGCCGAATACGCCACGGCCCGGACGGCGACTTCGATCGCAAGGCTCTATTCGCGACGGCCCGTGTACGTGGCCATGGTCCTCGCCATCGAGGCACCCACCCTCGTGGTGCAGGGGGTATCCGACCACATCGTGTCGCCCACAGCAGTCGAGTGGCTCTGCGCCCTCCGCCCCGATTGGGAGCTGGTCCACCTCGACGACACAGGGCATACCCCGCAGATGGACGCCCCTCATCGTTTCGTCGATGTCGTTCGCAGATGGTTGACGCGAGCCGAGGATCAGGCGGTGGGAGCCTGAAAACCTCCTAGGGGGAGAACCCCCCTCGCCCCTGCGGGGCACTCCCCCCAACGTCGCTTCGCTCCTGGGGGGAGAAATACCTCCGCTAACTAGGCTTGGTCTCATGACAGGCGATCTGAGCCGCACCCTCGGCGACGAATACGTCCATCAGATGCCGGACTCGGATCCGGTGGAGACTCAGGAGTGGATCGACTCCCTGGATGCGGTCGTCAACGAGCAGGGGCCGGACCGTGCCAAGTATCTCGTGGCCAAGCTCCTCGAGAGGGCCCACGAGAACAACGTCGGTATCGCTGGCGCCATCACCACCCCATACATCAACACGATTCCTCCCGAGGAGGAAGCCGAGTTCCCCGGTGACGCGGACATCGAGAGGCGGATCCGGCGGTTCATCCGGTGGAACGCGGCCGTGATGGTGATCAAGGCCAATCACCGCTCCAAGGGGATCGGGGGGCACCTGTCCACCTTCGCCTCGTCGGCCACCCTCTACGAAGTCGGCTTCAACCATTTCTTCAAGGGGAAGGGCGCCGACGGCAAGGGCGACCACGTCTACATGCAGGGGCATGCCGCACCCGGGATCTATGCCCGGGCCTATCTCGAGGGGAGATTCGACGAGAAGCATCTCGACAATTTTCGCTTCGAGATCGATGGTCACGGCCTCTCCTCCTATCCCCACCCCCGTCTCATGCCCGACTTCTGGGAGTTCCCCACCGTGTCGATGGGTCTGGGGCCGATCAACTCGATCTACCACGCCCGCTTCAACAAGTACCTCCACAACCGTGGTCTCGACGACACCTCCAAGTCCAGGGTCTGGTGCTTCATCGGCGATGGCGAAGTCGACGAGCCCGAGACCCTGGGTGCCATCTCCCTGGCCACCCGGGAGGGGTTGGACAACCTGACTTGGGTGGTCAATTGCAACCTGCAGCGCCTCGACGGGCCCGTGCGCGGCAACGGCCAGATCATCACCGAGCTCGAATCGGCCTTCCGCGGCGCCGGTTGGAACGTGATCAAGGTGATCTGGGGCTCCGGCTGGGACGCACTCCTGGCCCGCGACCACGAGGGCGCCCTCATCAACGTGATGAACACCACCGTCGACGGGGAGTACCAGCGGTACAAGGCGGAGAATGGCGCCTATGTCCGGGAGCATTTCTTCGGCAAGGACCCCCGCACCAAGGAGATGGTCGCCGAGATGAGCGACGACGAGGTCTGGGCGCTGCGGAGGGGTGGACTCGACTACAAGAAGGTCTACGCCGCATACAAGGTCGCAACCGAGCTCGACAACGGCAAGCCGACGGTGATCCTGGCCAAGACGATCAAGGGCTGGACCCTCGGCCCCGACGTCGAGGGAAGGAATGCGACCCACCAGATCAAAGAGCTGACCAACAAGCAGCTCATGGGCCTGCGAGAGAGGCTCAGCCTGCAGAACGAGATCCCCGAGGAGGCACTCGCCGGTGAGAATGTGCCGCCGTATTTCCGGCCGGAGCCGGGCACTCCCGAGCACGAGTATCTCCATGCCAGACGTCAGGGGCTGGGTGGTTTCCTACCCAGCCGAGTCGTGCCCGAAAACACACTCCAGCTCCCCTCGCCCGAGACCTTCTCCGAGGTATATGCCGGCTCGGGCAAAGCCGAAGCCTCGACGACTACCGCCTTCACACGTCTTCTTCGCGGTCTGGCCCGGTCCGAGGGATTCGGCAAATATGTGGTGCCGATCGTCCCCGACGAGGCACGCACGTTCGGCATGGATTCGCTCTTCCGCGAGCTCAAGATCTACGCCTCGAAGGGCCAGCTCTACGAGCCGGTGGACGCGTCGATGATCCTCTCCTATTCGGAGAGCCAGAGCGGCCAGATCCTCGAGGAGGGGATCACCGAGGCCGGCTCGACGGCGTCCTGGATCGCGGCCGGGACCTCGTATGCAACGCGAGGGGTTCCGATGGTCCCGTTCTTCATCTTCTACTCGATGTTCGGCTTTCAACGGGTCGGAGACTTGATCTGGTCGGCGGCCGACTCCCGCGTCCGCGGCTTCCTCCTGGGAGCGACCGCCGGTCGAACGACTCTGGAGGGCGAAGGCCTGCAGCACCAGGACGGACACAGCCTCGTGCTGGCGACCTCGGTACCCGTTTGCGAGGCGTATGACCCCGCATTCGCCTATGAGGTCGGGACAATCGTCGAGCATGGCCTCGGGCGCATGTACGGGGCGGAGCCCGAGGACGTCTTCTATTACCTGACCCTCTACAACGAGAACCATCCGCAGCCGCCTCGCCCGGAAGGTGCCGAGCAGGGCATCGTCGATGGGCTCTACAAATGGGCCGATGGCCCACCGGCTTCGGGCCCGAAGGCGGCAATCCTCTTCTCAGGATCCGCCAACCTCGCCGCCCGTAAGGCCGCAGAGGATCTGGCGGAGCACTACGACGTCAGCGCCGAGTTGTGGTCGGCTACCTCGTACAAGCGACTCCGGGAAGAGGCACTCGCGGTCACCCGGTGGAACCTCCTTCATCCGACCGCGGAGCGTCGCATCCCGATGGTCACCCGTCTCCTCTCCGACGTCGACGGGCCTGTTATCGCGGTCACCGATTACATGAGGTTGGTGCCGGACCAGGTGTCACGATGGGTCCCGAAACCCTTCACCACCCTCGGCACCGACGGATTCGGCCGTTCCGACGCCCGCAAGGCACTGCGCCGGCACTTCGAGGTGGACACGGGCCATATCGTCGCCGCCACGCTTTCCACCCTGGCCGGTGAGGGAGCCGTGCCGGATACGGTGGTCAGAGACGCCTTCGACCGCTACGAAATAGACCCCGAGGCCCCGGACCCCGCCATCTCCCGCTGATGGCCTCCTATCGCGACCTCGTCAGCCGGGCCCGAGAGCAGATCGACGAGCTGACGCCTGAGGCACTGGAGCCGAAGCTGGACGACGTCCTCCTCATCGACGTCCGGGAGACCGGGGAGCACGAGCAGGGCACGATCCGTGGCGCCCGCCTACTTCCCCGCGGGTTGCTCGAGCGGGACATCGCCGGTGTGGCCCCGGACCGATCGGGACCTGTCGTCCTCTACTGCGCCAGCGGCGGGCGCTCGGCGTTGGCCGCCGCAAGCCTGAAGGAGATGGGGTATGAGGAGGTCTACTCACTCGCCGGAGGATTCGATCGCTGGAAGTCCGAGGGGCGGGCATGGGGTGCCGGCGAAGGGCTCACAGCCGAGCAACGGGACCGATATTCGCGACATGTCATCCTCGAAGAGGTCGGCGAGGCCGGTCAGGCTCGCCTGCTCGACTCCAGCGTCCTGTTGATCGGCGCTGGGGGGTTGGGCTCCCCGGCGGCGCTGTACCTCGCGGCCGCAGGCGTGGGCACCATCGGCATCGTCGATTACGACGTGGTGGACAGGACAAACCTGCAGCGTCAGGTGCTGCACAACCTCGACCGGGTGGGGATGCCGAAGACGGAGTCCGCCCGCGAGGCGATATCGGCACTCAATCCGGACGTCAAGGTGGTCACCCACAACGAGCGTCTCGACGCCGGCAATGCCATCGACATCATGACGGGATACGACGTGGTCCTGGATGGGGGCGACAACTTCCCCACCCGATACCTCGTCAACGACGCCTCGCTGCACGTCCGGGTCCCGGTGGTCCATGGCTCCATCTTCCGATTCGAGGGCCAGGTCTCGGTGTTCGACCCCTACGTCGGGCCGTGCTACCGATGTCTCTTCCCCGAGCCACCCCCTCCCGAGCTCGCCCCTTCCTGCGCCGAGGCCGGAGTCCTCGGCGTGCTGCCGGGGATCATCGGGTCGATCGAGGCCATGGAGGCGATCAAGCTCCTGCTCGGTCTCGGCGAGCCGCTGACCGGGAGACTCCTCATCTACGACGCCCTCGAGGAGGACTTCAGCTCGGTGAGCATCGACCGGGACCCGAATTGCCCGGCTTGCGCCGACCCCGACCGGCCACCAAAGATCGTCGAATACGACCAGACCTGTCGCCCGGCGGGCAACGTCGCCCGTGCTGCGTCTTCCTGAGCAGATCCGGTGGGCCATCCTGGCGCACGCCGAGAACTGCGCGCCAGATGAGTGTTGTGGCCTCGTCGCCATGGACGGTGACGGGCGAATCCGCTTTGCATATCCCCTCACCAACTCGGACCCCTCTCCGGTTTCCTACACGATCGACCCCGAAGAGCACTTCCAGGCGATGCGTCACGCCGAGTCGAGGGGCTGGGAGATCGCCGGGGTCTTCCACTCTCACCCTGGTGGCTCCGCCATGCCGTCGATGATCGACGTGCAGAGCGCGCTGGAGCCGGACTGGCTCTATTTGGTCGCAGCCCCGGGAGGCGAGATCCGGGGTTTCTACATCAGAGAGGGTGCGATCGAGGAGCTCGAACTGAGCTGAGGTTCACACCCAGAGGGTGACTATCACCGCCACGATTATGTAGGCGATCACCGCGTTGAGACCGTTGAGCAGCCAGTACGAAGACCCTTTCTGCTCGTAGATCTGGGTGACCAGGGCGCTCACCACACCGAAGCCAACTCCCAGGGCGGCGCCCAGCGCAACCCCGTCCACCACCTCGATTGCGCCAATGCCACGGGCAATGAGCGCGATCACGATCGTGGTCACGAAGTAACCGACGAGGGTCGGGCCGAAAAGAGATGCCAGCGGCGGGCCCTCCGCGGTCATGTCGACCTTCGAAGCCTTCTGCCAGGCCTTGCTCAGAGGCGGGACGGAGTACCAGATGGCGCTGAATGCGAACCAGGCGATCGTCGCCACCACGATCGCCAACCAGTTCAACTCGCCGAAGAAATCGAAGATCATCTCGTCCTCCTGGTCGGGGCCGATCGGCGATCAAAGTACCGGGCGGACAGACGGCGGCCAAGCACCGCTGCTCAGAGATCGATCGCCCGGTTCACCCACACCGAGGTGACCTCCATCCCGACCTTTTCGTAAAGGCCGAGGGCGCCGGTGCGGGAGTCGGTGGAGAGCTCGGAACGGCTGGCTCCATGAGCCCGCGCCTCGGAGAAGGCATCGGCGAGGAGGCCTGGCCCAGACCGAGTCCCCGCAGGTCCTTTCGCACGGCCAGTTTCTCTATGAACCCGGTGCTGTCGGCGATGAGGACCAACGCCGCCCCGACGACCTCGCCTGATTGGTCCGTCACCACTCGCAGGTTCCACGGCTCGAAGCCGGGCCGCTGCAACACCTGCGCCGAGAAGTCCTCGAAGCTCTGTCGGTCGCGCACCGACCATTCCAGGAACGCGTCTTCGATCACGGACCAAGTGGCCCGATGATCTGAATCAGTCGCGGTGCGGATGGCGTAGCCCGGAGGTAAGGCCCTGTCTTCGATGTTGCGGCCCTCGGGGAGAGCCAGCACCCAGCTCGTCCAGCGGACTCGATAGCCGAGGCCTTCGAGCAACCGGTCCCCGGGTGATCCTTTCGGCACCGGCATCCCTATCGTCTTCAGGCCTCGGCCTCGGGCTTGTTCCTGCATCCAGGCAGCGAGGTGGGTGCCGATCCCACGCCCCCGATAGTCGGGATGGACGGCGGCGTCGCCGCGGTCGCCACCCGAGAGCTCGGCGTACGCGACCAGCAGGTCGCCGTCGAAGACCCCGATCGTGCTGGCGCCGACGTCATAGCTAGGACGTTGCCAATCGCTGACGATGTCGGCCTCCTCGATGACGACTTCGCCGATGTCAGCCAGCTGTCCGGCAGCCATGACGGCCGCAACCGCAGACTCATCACCACGCGCCAGGGCGCGATGTGTCAGGCCCGGTGGGAGCTTCACAGAGGGCATTGAAGCCGAGCAGTCGGTTTCGCACGGCCGAATTTGGCCGTGGGACCTCACTCGGAGAGGTGGAAGAAATCTTGGACGAACCCCTTGTTTCTGTCCCACCACGAACGTATGTTCGGGGTATGGATTTAGATCTGCTGTCCCAGGATCAGAAGGAACGGATCCTCGTCGGGGCCGAAGCCGAGATCGCCCGGCTTCGTGGTGTTCAGCTCGATGTGCTCGAGGATCTGGACCGGTGTCAGGTCGCCACCGCAGATGGGTGCCGGTCCCTGTCCGAATGGGCGACGGCACGGTTGGATCTTCATCCCGACACTGCGAAATCCCTGGTGCGGACCATGCGTCGCACCGTGGAACGTCCCGACCTGCGGGAAGCACTGGCGAGTGGTGAGATCACCTTCGACCGGGCGGAGGCACTGTCCCGGATTCCCGACGAGGTGGGGCTTCTCGAACATTTGGATGTGGCCGGAGTGCGGCGGGAAGCAGCCAACCGAGTCCGGATCAGCGCCGAAGACGAATATCGGACCGCTTCTGACCAGTTCCTCGTGATGCAACCCTCACTGGACGAATCGTGGTGGAAACTGTGGGGTGGCCTCGACGGAGCCACCGGCGCTCTCGTCGACAAGACAATCTCCGAAAAGGCTGATGATCTACCCCTCCTCCCCGACGGGAGCAGAGGCGACAGTTCATGGCGGAAAGCAATGGCCCTGGCCGAACTCTGCATCAGCGACGATCCCCCACCCGCCCAGCTCACCGTATTCGTCGACACCACCCAAGCCACCCCATCCAACGGGCAGGCCGGTGTCATCTTGGAAGCCGGACCCCGGATCGGCCGGGACGCCCTCGAAGCCATCCTCTGCGATGCGGTCACCGAAATCACCGCCCGAGGCAGACGACGGCACACCAATGGTCTACGGACGGAAAACCAGGACCATCCCACCCGCCCTTAGACGGGCCATCATCCACCGCGACGGAAACACCTGCACCGGCGACGGCTGTCCCAGCACCAACCGCCTCCAAGTCCACCACATCATCCCCTGGTCACAAGGCGGAACCACCAACCCCGACAATCTGATCACCCTCTGCTGGTTCCACCATCAGATCGTCGTCCACCAACAAGGCTTCCAGCCCTACCACCACCCAGAACACGGGCGGATCCGATTCCGCAAGCCCGCCCTCCGCGGGCCACCGGGTTAACCCGCCGCCGTGGTCTCCGTTGGAGCCTCGGTCTCGGTCGGAGCCTCGGTTGGCGCGACCTCGGGGCTGGTCGTCCCGCTGTCCTCGGTAGTGACTGTCGTCACCGTGGTGTCATCCGTCTCACCGTCGCCGAGATAGACGACCGCGAGGATCACCACCAGCACTATCACCGCGCCGAGGATGACCCACCATCCGGGCCAGGTGGCTGGCTGTTGCGGGGGCGGCTGTTGCTCCGGGGTCGGCTGAATTGGATCTTGGGGAGTGGTCATCGTCGGTACCTCCAGATGCTGGGGCGTTCGCACCCATGCCTGGACAGCCTATGAGCCACCATCGCACCTATTCGGGCAATGAATCTGGCGGTTATCAGCCCGCGTCGCCGACCAGGCCCAACTCGTGGCGGAACAGATACCTGTCGGCCAGGTAGTTGAGGATGCGCCGGGCCTCGGTGAACCGGTCGGCGACTGTTCGCAAGAAAGTCGGGCCGGTCGAGATCGTCCCATTGCACTCGTCGACCGAGCGCCGGTACCAACCGGCACCAGCCACCTCCATGAAATGCAGGGCCTGCTCTTCGACGAGTGCCTCGGTGGGGCCGAGTACCGCCGATTGGGCCAGCCACTCCCGTTGAGACGGCGTGTACGGATGCCTGGCGGTGTGGTCGGGCATCACCCCACTCAGGAAAAGGGCGACATCCCCAAGTCGTCGGTATCCACCCGGTCTCTCGGCCGGCGGCAAGAGCTCCACCATCTCAGCGAGGGCGACCGGATCGAGCTCGCTGAATCGCCGACGCCGTGGGCCATCGTGGGTCTGCACCACGAAGCTTCCGCTCGCGACCGTTGTGAATGAGTTGAGGATTTCGATCAGGAAGTACCGACGAGCACCGTCATCGAGGAAATGGCGCAGTGGCTCGACGTCGAAGACGGGAAGGCGCTTTCCGGGAGCTGCCCACTCCGGGACGTAACTGGCGTCATGCAGGTCGCTCGCCGATCGGTTCACCAGAGCGGCAAAGGCGAGGAATGAAGACGCCCCCGGTTCGGCCAGATCGCTGGAGCGATCGAAGATCGTGTCGAAGAGCCGGCGAGACGCCAGAAGCTCGTCGATCACCTCTGGGCGCTCCAGCATGCGCTGCTTCAAGGCCTCGTCACCGGTCCCGGCAGTCGCTGCCAGCAGCTCGAAGTCCCGTTGGCTGAGATGCTCCAGATAGAGCAGTGGATAGTTCATATCGCACCCTGCCGACCTTCCGGTCCGGGCTTTTGGCCCGGCCCCTGCTGGTTCAGTTCACTCTAAGAATCGGCATGGAGAACGAGTGGGATCAACGGGTCGATCGGCTCATCTTCCTCAGACGGCGGCGAACCACCCCATGGCCCCGCGTTCCGCCAGCCAATGCTGGTGCGGATGGAACATGTATCGCCCGACGGTGGGCAGCGTGAACTCGAGCATCGCCCGCTGGGCCATACCGAGGACGATGGTGTCCTCCCGGGAGGAGGGTTGCTTTCCCATGCCCGCCGGATAGACGTCGAAGGTCTCTGCGTGGAGATGGAACGACGCCAGGGGCTCGTGCTCCAGCATGTTGACCAGATAGAGCCGGACCGGCTCACCCACCGGGACCTTGATCGGATGGTGGTGGTAGAAGCCGGCCACCCCGTTCCAGGCCACGATGCCGTTCCGGCCGATTCGGTCGTCGGAGAACCCGGAGAGGACCAGGGCAACCTCGGTGGCCGGTGGCCGCCCGCCTGGCGGATCGACGATCAGCATGCCATAGAGACCGCGGGCAATGTGCTCGGCCAGTGGGGCGGTGTGACAGTGATAGGGATGCAGCCCGGCCGGTCCTGCGGTGATCTCGTATGTTGTCTCGCCCCCGGGTGGCACCGGTTCCCAGCCGTCCTGCTCGGGCCGATGCGACCCGTGGAAGTGGATGTTGTGCGGGTTGCCGGTGTGGTTCTCGAAATGGATCCGGAGGACGTCGCCCTCTTTAGCCCGCAGGATCGGGGCCGGCACGGTCCCGTTATAGGTCCACGCCTCGACATGGGCACCGGAGCCCACCTCGATGAGGCGCTCTTCGACCGCGATCTTGATGTCACGCACCGAGCCTGGTGGCATGCTGTGGGGTGGCGCGGGGAAGGTGAGCCCATCGAGGGCATCGGGACCCAGCCCGGCAGGTGGCGAATAGATGTCGCCGTACAGATCCGGGGCGCCCTGCTCGTGCATGGTGGAGTGCCCCACCAGACCTGGGTTGGCGTAGTCGGTCTCGGCCGCCTGAGCCTGATGCTGGACGGTGTGACCGAGAACCGAGCCACCCAGGAAGACCGCCCCGCCGAGGCCGGCCTTCTTCAGCAGCTCACGACGGGACAGACCGTCCTTCGATTCAGACGATGCCACCGATGACCATCCCGAGACCGAGAAACAGCAGGTACACGGCCAGGCCACCGGCCATGAAGACCCATCGCTGCCAGGCGGGGATCGTGCTCTTGCCGAATATGAAATAGGCCACCACGCCCAGGAAGGGGATGACCAGGATCCCGGCCATCCAAGCGATCGTCTTTGCCCGGCTGAGGTCTTCCCGACGGGAGAGGTCCAAAAGGGCAAGGACCACCCAGGAGGTATAGAGGACCAGGGGCAGGACATAGGCATAGAGCCCGAAGAACACCCCGGCGGCCGAGGCGAAACTCACACCCATGACGTTGATTCCTTTCTGCTGGGTGACTTCCAAATCCGACGGCATCTCCGGGACACCGATGCTCTCGATGTCGGGCTGGGACCCGGCGAACACGTCGACCGCCGGGCTAACTGGCGCCTCGGCGCCCTCCGGCATGTTCTCCTGCGGCCCGGGATGGGCAAGCGAGGCGATGTCGACCTGGGGCTGGAGGTCGAGCCCGCTCTCGAAGAGACGACCCAGTTGTGCGGTGGTCGACCCGATCTCGAACAACGCGGGGAGGCGAAGACCCTCACAGGGTTGCTTGATCTCCAGGGCTGCGGGAAGCGTCGTTGAGAACTCGTTGTCCTCGAAGCAGTTGCCCGATGACGCCGGGCCACCCAGGGTCAGATCGGCGAGACCCGACCCCTCGACGACGTTCTCCACGACCTGGTGGTCGTATGACATGTAGAAGTTGTCGTCGAGCATGGGGAAGATGGCGATGCCGCTCAATGGGTGGTTGAACACGCGGTTCCTCGCCACGTACGAGTCCCCGCCGCCGGCGAGGAGGATGCCGTTGCCCTGCGCCGCCCACTCGAAGGCCAGAGCGGGGGCGTCGACGTTCCCGTTGTCGTGCACCAGATTGCCCACCACCGTCACGTTGTGGAACGGTGGCAGCAACTCCCCGTCGAGGGTGTTGGGTGCGACCCCGGCGACGTTGTGTCGGAAGATCGAATTGACGATGTAGAGGTCGGATGAGGCATTGGTGCCGGAGTAGCCCAGACCGTTCCATTCCGAGATCGAGTCGGTGATCGTGGCCTGGCACGGGTCGCATTGCCCGATATAGAAACCTGCGTCGGGTGACCCCGATGCGTAGGAATGATCGAAGAGCCCATCGCCGGAGTCGAACGCGTAGATCCCGTAGACGGCGTTGTTGACCGCGGTCAGATACGACCCCCGGTAGCCGCGGACACCGCTCCAGAAGAAGCCATTGGAGGTGTTGTTGATGGCGGTCATGTTCTCCACCGCTACCCCGTCGGCAAAGAGGACGCTCACGCCATTGGGCCGCTGAAACTCGCCATCGATCACCACCTCGTTCCGATCGACCCCGCGCAGAGTAAGCCCGGGTGTCGTCACCTCGACCTGCTCGCGATAGGTCCCGCGGTCGATCAAGATCAGGTCTCCGGGGGCAGCGGCGTCGACCGCCGCCTGGATCGTCGGATAATCCTGGGGTACGAGTCTCGTCTCCCCCGACCACTCGGAAGGTGACTCGGTCGCGGGGTCACCCACGGCGGCGGGCGATGGCTCGCCTTCCGGTGGCCCGGCGCAGGCTGCCAGAGTGAGGGCGGTTCCCGCTATCAGCAGGAGCCGGCCCTTCGTCATTCGGCGGCTGGCCCCACGACGAGCGTGCCAGCCATCCCGTCTCCATCGGCATTGCCGTGGAACGTGCAGAAGAAGGGGTACTCGCCTGGCTCGTCGAAGGTGAGAACCGCCTCATCGCCCTCGAGTTGCTCGAGACTGCCGAACACATCCTCCGTAGACCAGGAGCTGTCGGCGGCAACCGCGTTGTGAGGGTTGCGGCCCGCGCCGACGAAGGTGACTGTCCCGCCCACGGTGACATTGACCTCTGTGAACTCATATCTGTTGTCGAACATATCCACCACGACGGCGTCGCCGGAAATGGACTCGCCTCCATCTTCCCCGCCGCCACAGGCGAAGACGGCGAGCAGCCCGAGGAGCCCGATCAGAGAGCGGCGCATCTTATTTCTCCCGTCGTCCGAACAAACCGGTGAACCAGCTCCAAAATGAGGCGAAAAACAGGGAGACCCCCTGCACCTCGCCCGCTTCTATCGATGACGCCTCTGCCACTGTCTCAGCGCTGAGTTTGCCCTCGAGACACTGGACGAACTCACCGATCAGGCGCTTCGACATCTCGTTGATGAGACCGGTGCGGCCGAACTGGGCAACGGGCCCGGAAAGCGTCACGTCGGCGTCGATCCCGACCTTGGACCCGGTGCCCTCGGGTGCGATCTGGTACGACACCCTGACCTGGCCCCGGGAGCCGCCGCTGCGGTCGACGCCCTTTCCCTCGATCAGGGCGCCCTTGGACCCGGGATCGGGGGTGACCGTCGCCTTGCCCTCGAAAGATGCGGCCATCGGCCCCAGCTTCACCGACAGCTTCCCGTCGTAGGAGCCATCGTCGGCCTTGCCCAGCAGCTCCGCCCCGGGCAGGCACTGTGCCACCGAGGGGATGTCCTGGAAGAACTCCCAAACCCGGTCGGGAGCGCGGCCCACCGTGAACTCGTGCTCGATCTTCATCGTCCTCCTGCAGCCTGAAGCGGGGACGAACGGTAGTGATCGGCGGGGCCGTATCCCTAACGGTGCTCGGTATCGCCGGCGAGGAGATCGAGGGCGTGCGGCACGAGGTCCAGGATGGCCTCCAATCCCTCCACCGACCCCTTGGTGGACCCGGGCAGGTTGACGACGAGCGTCGATCCGATCGACCCGGCCTTGGCCCTGGAGAGCGCCGCCATCGGGGTCGATTCGAGACCCTTCGACATCATCACATGCGTCAATCCGGGCGACTCGCGCTCCAACACCAGGGCGGTGGCCTCGGGAGTCACGTCCCGCGGGCCGAAGCCTGTTCCACCTGTGGTGAGGACCAGTCTCGCTACCGACGCAGCGTCGTGTATGGCCGAGACGATCGCTTTCTCCTCGTCGGGCACGACTGAGCGCCCGACGGTGTAGCCGGCATCAGACAGGATCCGGGTCAGAGCCTCACCGGACAGGTCGTCACGGACTCCGGCGGCGACACCGTCGCTCACCGTGATCACGTGGGCGGTGGTCGCCGTCAACCCCACAGGACGGGGTTGACCGACACTCCGCCACGGAGCACGAGTTGCTCGAAGAGGAGGATTACGACCAGGGTTACGCCCAGTCCCCAGGGCCATGGCGTCTCTCGAAGCTCTTCAGGCCCGTGGACGGTCGTGGTCCCGTGTGCCGCAGCGAGCGTCGCCAGGAAGATCACTGCCGTCAGGGGAAGGGCTGGCACCACGCCACTCCCGGCGTCGGGCACGAAAAACGGGATGGACAGGAAAACCGCCGCAATCGCCGGTACGAGTGCAATCCAGAAGGCGAAGGTGATGCGCTTTCTCCCGGTGGAGATCAACTTGTCGTGTGGCGTGAACGCCAGGAAGGCGGCTGCCGCTGAAAGCGCCACGAGAAGCAGGCCGACCGCACCCCCGGCGGACAGCACGTACTCGAGCCCGGCCGGCGCTTCGAGAGTCTGATACGCCAGAGCGAGGGGGCTATCGGCATCGAACGGGACCATGACCGCCTGCACGAAGGCCTGCCTGAGCAGATGGAGGACCATCCACAGGAGGGTCAGGCGTGCCACTCCATGGTCGCCGCGCCGTTGGATAGGAAAAGAGTGCGAAGAAACCGACGATCAGGCAGAGGAGGAAGCCACCGGCCCAGACGAGGTCTGAGGAGACGCCGGTGATCTCGACCCGGTTGTTGTAGATGACAGCGTTGCCACCCAGGATCAGGGCCAGGATGCCGTCACCGAGGTCATCGACGAACTGCGCGACGACGATCCCCAGGGTCGACCCCAGGGCCGATGCCACAACGAGGGAAGGGCCGATTCTCTTGATGGTCTCGGTTGTCAGAGGCCCCGAGACGGTTGCTTCAGCAGTCACAGACGGTCATCCTAAATGAGGGTCATATGCACGATCAGATAGGTGATCGGCAGGTAATCGAGGGTTCTAAATGGCGACGATGAGAGTTCCGATCATCCAGATCACCAGCAATCCGATCGAGACGAGGAGGACCGGCGTGGTCCTTCGCCAATTGAGGCCAGACCAGATCGCTATGAGCAGCAAACCTACTGCCATCACGATGCTCCACCACGGCGGTACCAGGCCGGCGACGGCCCCGCCGACTACCAGAATCGCCACTAACGCCAGGCACCCGGCGGCCACCAGGGCGTAGAGGACCTGTCTCGGGCTCGGCTCACTCACAACAGTCCTGCCGCTTCTCCAACCCGGCGATACCACTGGCCCAGAGACTCGATCGTCTCATGGGCGTTCAGGCCACTCGGGTTGGGCACCACCCACAGTCGAGCATCACCTATCGCCTCTGGTTGCTCTCCGAGGACTGCCCGGGGTCGGTCGAATGCGGTGCGGTACGCGGTGAGCCCCGCAACGGCAGCTACAACCGGCTTCACCTCGGCCACAACGGCCGCCAGACGTCCCGCCCCCTCACGCAGCTCGGTTCGGCCCAACTCCGACGCCCGAACCGTCGCTCTGCGGACGAGGTTTGTGATTCCGATCCCCCTCCGCTCCAGTAGCTCCTTCTCTTCCGGGCTCATCCCCGTAGATGTGTCAATCGACCAGTCGATTAGGCCAGCCTCGCGCAGCGCCGGATAGAAGCGGTTGGAGGGATGGCAGAAATGTGTGTTCGTCGCCGCGGTCCACAACCCCGGGTTGATCCCGACGAAGAGCAGCCGGACATGAGGGCCGAGTAGATCGTCAACTGTCTTGCCCTGGAAAGCCTCGAGTTGCTCCCTGGTGAAACCCATCGATCGGATCGACCCGTCAGTCCGTCGGGAGCCAGGGAGGTGGGGGCGCGTCGATTCGAGACAGCTTGGAGGAAACCGGGCCGAAGCGGTCGAGGTCGTGGTCCTGCCACGCCTTCCAGGCATGGGTGATCTCCTCCTTGCTCCGCGCAACGAAGTTCCACCACATCTCGATCGGCTCGCCCAAGGGCTCACCTCCGAGGACCAGGAAGCGGGTCTCGTCTCCGGCCCCCTCGATCGGGAGGGTCTCGGCGCCAGGAGGCACCAGGGCGAGCCAACCCGGCTCGACGATGGCGTCCTCCACCTTCAACTTGTGGTTGATCGGGATCACGGCGTACTCGAAACCAGCATCGGCAGGGATCTCGATCCGCCGCCCGAGGAGGGTGACATCGAGGCCGACCGTCGCCCAGTCGACCTCGGCGGGCGACCGATTTCCGTCGAGCTCGCCGATCATCACCTTCGCCTCCGCAGCAGGGAGGTACGCCACCGGCAAATCCGGGATGTGCTCGAACCTCGAACTGCCATGTCTTGTCTCTTCGGGCTGGGCCAGCCACATCTGCACTCCGTGAATCCCTTCCGAGGTCCCCAATTCGGCATGTGCGATGCCGTTGCCTGCCGACATCAGATTCAGCTGCCCGGGTCTGATCGCCTGTTCGCTGCCCAGTGAATCGGTGTGCAGCGCTTCGCCCTCGAGCAACCAGGTAACGGTCGACAGACCGGTGTGGGGATGTGGGCCGACCTCCAGGGGATGAGGATCATCGAAGTCGGGGGGCAAGATCAGGTCTACGAAGCACCACGGGCCTACGGTCCTCCGCCCCTTGGTGGGCAGGACCCTGCTGATCGGCACACCGCCGACCGTGGTCGACCGACCCTCACGGACCTCGATGCGTGCGAGGGGTCCCTGTTGGACTGAGGCGTCGACGGGTTGGACGGGTCCGCTCAAGTGCGCTCCCCGGATCTTGGAGTCGATCTACTTCTTTTGACTCTGGTAGTACGGGTCTTCGCCGGAGGCATGATCGGTGACATCCACGACCTGGGACAATGCGGGGATGGACTCGAGAAGAATCCGCTCGATTCCCTGCTTCAGGGTGACCTGGGCGAGACCGCAACCCTGGCAACCGCCGAATAGACGCAGATAGGCAATGGTGCCGTCGACAGAGACCAACTCGGCGCCACCCCCGTGGGCTGCGATAGCCGGGTTCACCTGCTCTTTGATGACCTGCTGCACCTGATCGACGAGTGGGCCTGAAAGGTCTCCTCCCGGAGCCGACATCGGTGGGGGCGCCGGGCTGTTCGGGTTGTTCATCGATAGACCCTGATCGGTCAGCTCGAGTGCTGCGCCATCCAGCTTCTCCGTGTCGTCCTCTGGGAAGATCAGGGCCAGTCCGTCATGTCTCTCCGTGACCCAGCCCTCCTTCTTGTCGTCGAGGGCGACGAAGGCGAGCTCATAGG
Source organism: uncultured Acidobacteriota bacterium (assembly GCA_963828465.1). Classification (GTDB taxonomy): domain Bacteria; phylum Actinomycetota; class Acidimicrobiia; order Spongiisociales; family ZC4RG35; genus JARDZU01. Next base: position 368,300 of record CAWHEU010000018.1, read on the forward strand.
TGAACTGAGGGCCACGGAACCCCGTCACCTCGATGGACAGGGCGAACTCCCCGTCCCCAGGCTCCTGATCCCTCAATTGAAGGATCATGTCCAGGGCATCGGGAGCGACGCTGAGAACGGTGTCGTCTGACATCTGTCAAGATGGTACTTGGTCGCTCGATTCAATCCAGCGCCCACCGCCCCATGCCCACTGTGATCGTCCTCCTTCCCAGTACCACCTATCGCGCTGCCGACTTCGTGCGCGCCGCCGAAGGGCTCGGCGTCGACCTGATAGTCGCCTCGGAGAACCCGCCGCCTTTCGACATGGGTGATCGCTATCTCCAGGTGGATTGCTCGGATCCGGACCTCGCTGCCGAGGCGATCGTCCGCATCGGTGATGACGCCCCGATCGACGGCGTCGTGGCCGCCGACGATGCCGGAGTGGTGGCCGCCGCCATAGCGGGCAGAAAGCTGGGCGTCCGTGCCAACGATCCCGAGGCTGCCGCCGCCACGCGTGACAAAGGCCGGCAACGCGCTCTGCTTCGGGCAGCCGAGGTGCCCCAGCCGAGGTTCGAGGCGATTTCACCCGGCGACGACGGAGTGCAGGCCGCAGCAAGCGTTGGATACCCCCTCGTGATAAAGCCAGTGGACCGGGCTGCCGGCCAAGGGGTGATGCGGGTTGACCAAGCCTCTGATCTGTCGACGGCGGTATCGCGAGTGCGCTCTATCGCCGGCGAAGGAGCGCCCCTCCTCGTCGAGGAGTTCATGCCAGGGGTCGAGGTAGCGCTGGAGGGTCTGGTGCGCGACGGGGAATTGACCACTCTCGCCATTTTCGACAAGCCCGACGCGGTAGAGGGCCCCTTCTTCCCGGAGACGATCCTCGTGACGCCGAGTCGCCTCGACGAGAAGACCCAGGCCGAGTGCCGCCGGGTATCAGCGGCGGCATTGGCCGCCATCGGCATCAGCCACGGTCCGGTCCACGTCGAGATGAAGGTCGATGGCACCTTGGTCCGCGTCATCGAAGTCGCAGCCAGATCGATCGGCGGCCTTTGTTCACGTAGCTTGAACTTCGGCTTGCTCGGCACCACTTTGGAGACGCTGATCCTCCGCAATGCCATCGGCATGGAGAAGCCGGAGCTACGTCGGGAGCCGATAGCCAGCGGAGTGCTCATGATCCCGATCCCGCGACCGGGGACCTTCACCGGCATCGAGGGCCTTGAGCAAGTGCGCGAGCTCGAGATGATCTCCGCCATCGACATCACGGCCACTCCGGGTAGCCAGGTGCAACCCCCGCCGGAGGGCGACCGGTACCTCGGCTTCGTCTTCGCCAAGGGACCGGATCGGGAGACGGTCGAGGCCTCGCTGCGTCAGGCGCGGGACCTCATCGAGGTAACAGTCGCATGACCGGCCCAATGTCCGTCACCGCCGGCGCAGCAGTTTGTCCAGTATCCACACGCCGAGAGGGTCTCAACCTCTACTTGACGGTTAGTGCTTACCCGCGAAAGCGCGCGTAAGACGATTTTGTCATTATGGACACCATCCTGATCTTCGCCGGTGGTGACCTCCCTGATGCAGGAATCGCCGACGAGCTCCCCTCCGCCGACCTGGTGGTGGCCGCCGACAGTGGCTACGACGCCGCCGAGCACCTCGGGTTCCGGGTCGATGTGTTGGTTGGCGACCTCGACTCTGTCGAGACCTCGCCCATCCCCCGGCATGTGATCGTGGAGCGCCATCCCGTCGACAAAGATCAGACCGACCTCGACCTTGCCCTCGAGCTGGCAGTGCGGGAGGACCCGTCACGTGTAGTGGTCATAGGGGGGACCGGAGGCCGGTTCGACCATGAGACGTCAACAGTTGGGCTCCTCTGCTCTGATCGCTGGTCGGCCGTCGACGAGCTCGACTGGGTCTCGTCACGAAGTCGGGCGTATGTGCTGCACCGACGACGGATCCTGCACGGCGATGTGGGGGCGTTGGTCAGCCTGATTCCGGTGGGTGGGCCGGTCACCGGGCTCACTACGAACGGGCTCCAATGGGAGCTCGACGGGGACACCTTCGAGGCCGGCACAACCAGAGGAGTGAGCAATGTGATGCGAGCCCCGGTGGCCGACATCAGGATCGACTCGGGTTGTCTACTCGTCGTCTTCCCGACCTAGGGTTTTGCGGCTGATCAGAGACCGGCTGCCACCGACGGGTCGAGCCGCGTATATCCGGCCAGATAGTCCGACCGCTCCTTGCCAAGTCTTGCCACCATCTCCTCGTACTCGGCCTCCCTGCCCAGTCTCTGATAGAGCCGCACCGGTTGGAGCAATTCGACGTCGTCGACTCCGGGCACCCTCGAGGCGATCTCGTAGCCGAAGTCGGGATCGGTGGCCCATTCGATCGTGCCTTCCACGATCCCCTGAACAATGGCCGACGAGTCCTGAATCCTGACCTTCTTCGAGTCATCGCCTTCCCCCCCGACCCGGCCGGTATTGAGCACGAACGCCTCGAGATCGGGGATCGTCTCGAGCAGCTCCAGCAGGCGATTGCCCTGCAGCAGCGTCGTCGTCGAAGAAGAACGGATTGGTGCCGGGCACCCGAAGGCTCTTGCCCGCCTCGGCAGCACCCCCGGCTGACGTTCCCTTCGTCTCCCCCAGCATGAAGAACGCCGGGATCTGATCGCGCCTCGAGCCTGGCGACAGCAGGGATGACGTGGTCGGAACGATTCAGCATGAGGAGGTATCGGGCCGGAGGGACGTCTCTCGGGTCGCGGTGCCGGATGTTGGCCAGCGGGAAAGTGCTTCGGCCGTTGGCTGTGTAGTCGGTGTCGAAGAAGTCGACCGTGCCGTCAGCGGTCACCGAGACGTTCTCCAGCCACGCGTCCGGCCGGGTTGTCCCACCGTAGATCGTCGGCTCGTCATCGGGGTCGAGGCCCCAGGTCTTGGCGAAGCATCCGTTCTCGGTCGTGCGGATCGCCCCACCGGGCATGAGGGCCACGAAATCGTCCTGCACCGGTAGCGAGCCCACTTGCTGACGGAAAGTCGTAGTCGTCTTGCCGGTCCCGGAGAGACCGATGATCAGCATCGACTCCTCGTCGTCTGATCGGGTCGACCCGGCGGGAAAGGTCTTGAGCCCGGCGTGGAGGGCCAGACCGCCCCAGTCGTGCGCCAGCCTGCCCCACATCCGGAGGCTTCCCATTTTCGACTCCCCGAAGTAGTCGGAGCCGAGGACCCGGGTCACCCAGTTCTCGAGGTCGACGATGATGAGACGGTCATCCGGCTTCCCCGGCGCTGGAAGCGATGGGGTGTAGATGACAGTGAACTGTGGCTCTCCGCCTGGCGCAGGAGGGAAGAAGAGCTGGGCCTGCATTCCGGCGATGTTGGCCCCACCAGCCTCGATCATCAGCCGACTCGGCGTGCTGAAGGACGGATCGGGACCAACCCGACCCTCGATCAGCAGCATGTCCTGTGACGCGATGTGCTCGTCCTGGAGGCGGGCCCACTCCTCTGCCTCGGCTCTGGATATCCGGTTCTTGTGGATCTCATGCTCGGCGATGAAGAAGGTCGAATTGCTGAGACGGGAGGTGACTTCGGCCTGATAGTTGAGGTTTCCGAACTCGGTGACCGTGACCCGAGGCATTCGCTCCAGCGTCAGCTCACGGAGGCGCTCCTGAGTCGGGTTGACCTCGGTCGACCTGGCTTGGGGCAATTCGAGCATGAGTCAGCTATCAGTCGATTCAGAGGGGGAACCCGGAGCAGAGTAGTCGCCGAGTGGCTGCACGGCGCTACCCGGGAGCCATGCAGGCATGGGCTCCTGACGGATATAGGCGATGAGATTCGCCACGGCAAGGGCGGCCATCGCTCTCCGCGCCGGGACGGTCGCACTACCGATGTGAGGCACCACCAGACAGTTGGGGAACTGGAGCAAGGGATGATCGGAAGGCAATGGCTCCGGGTCGGTGACGTCGAGCGCGGCCCCCCCGATAATTCCGTCCGCCAACGCCTCCACCAGGGCGTCGGTGTCGACGATCGGGCCGCGGGCCACGTTCACCAGCATCGCCGAGTCCTTCATCAGCCGCAGTTCGGCGCGGCCGATCATCCCGCGCGTCTCATCGGAGAGGGGTACTGCGATCACCACGATGTCCGACCTCGCGAGCAGCGCGGCGAGATCGAGTCGCTCCGCGCCCGGGACGTCCTTTGTCGTCCGCGCCGTGTACAACACGCGCATGTCGAAACCACGGGCTCGCCGTGCAATCGCCTGGCCGATCCGTCCCATCCCCACGATCCCGAGTGTGGCGCCATGCAGGTCGCCGCTGAGGAAGTGCCATGGATCCCACGGACCCCACGCCCCCGACTTGACGATGGCTTCTCCCTCGGGGAGACGTCTGACTGCGGCGCCGATGAGGGCGAAAGCGGTGTCCGCCGAAGTCTCTGTCAGCACGTCCGGGGTATGGCCAACCGCCACCCCGTGACCCCGGCAGGCCTCGACGTCGATGTTGTCGACTCCCACCGACATCTGGGAGATCACCTTCAGCTTCGGCACAGAATCGAGCAATTCGACATCGATCCTGTCCGACAGCATCGACAGCCACGCGTCACAATCGACCAGACGCTCGAGGAGGGTCTCCCTGGGCACCCGCTCTTTCTCACCCCAGACCTCGACCTCGGCGAGGGTCTCCAGGGGCTCGAGGATGTCCCCCGGGATGAAGTCGCTGACGAACACCCTCGGCATCGGGGTCGCAGGCTAACCCGGCAACACAGAACAGTTCCCTTCCAAGGTGCCGATACCATTCCTCGAGATGCGACGCATCGCCCTGACCGCCCTCCTCAGCCTGGCAGTGGCCGGCTGTGCCAGCGCCGATGCGACTGAGCCTGCCCCGACCGTCGCACCTACGAACAGCGTGGCTCCGACGACGACCACACCACCCACAACGACCACTTCGATCGCCACCACCACGACGGTTGAAGAGGCCCTCGATGTCGAGTCCCTTCCGGAGGGTTCCTCTCTCGTCCTCGGTGCGCGCGGGGCGGTGGAGGTCTTCGCTGGGCCGAAAGAAACCGAGCCGACACGCACCCTGGAACCAACCACCATCCTGGGGACCACAACTGTGCTCATGGTCCTGGAGGGACCGAATGACGGATGGGCCCGGGTCCTTCTCCCCGGTCGTCCTAATGGCGCCGAGGGATGGGTCCGCGCCGACGAGATGGTCGCGTTCGTCGTCGATGGCAAAGTGCTTATCGACCTCTCCGACCGGACGCTCAGCTATGTCGTGGGAGACCACGAGGTGATCGCAACCCCGGTCGGAGTCGGCAGTGGAGCCAATCCAACCCCGACGGGGACGTTCTTCGTCACCGACAGCGTTGCCCTGGCCGATCCCAACAGCCCCTGGGGCCCCCATGCCCTCGGTCTGTCCGCTCGATCCGACACCGTCACTGAATACAACGGGGGCGACGGGATCATCGGCATCCACGGAACCAACAACCCGTCGTCGATCGGTCGTGCGGTGTCACTTGGATGCGTCCGGGTTGCCAACGACGTCGTCACACGTCTCCACGACGTGGTCGCCGTCGGGACGCCGGTAGAGATCAGGGCGTAACGCCCTGATCTCGGTTGTAGGTCTTAGGTTCCACGTTTTACGACGCCGTTCGAGAGCACGACGACTGCTCGTTCTTTCACCGAGGTCGACACCACGAGCTTTTCGCCGTCGTCCCAAACCGAGCTGACCAGCGTCTCCCCCGGGTAGACGACGCCCGAGAAGCGGGCCCGAAACGAGGCCACCGCATCGGGGCGTCCGTCGAGGGCATGGTCGACGACCGCCTTGCAGACCATCCCGTAGGTGCACAACCCGTGCAGGATCGGTCGATCGAACCCCGCGAAGGCGGCGAACCCCGGGTCGGCGTGGAGGGGGTTCTTGTCCCTCGATGCCATCCGGTAGAGCAGCGCCTGCTGAGGAAGGGTGACCGACTCGACGACGTGGTCGGGGTCCCGCGATGGCCTGAGATCTGTCGTCGATGGGCCGCTGTCCCCGCCGAAGCCACCCTCCCCCCTGATGAATATCGACGCACGATTGGTGAACAGCGGCTTGCCCGTCTTCTCCAGTACTGAAACGATCTCGACGACCACCAGTGCGCCTTTGCCCTTGTCCAGGATCTCGGTCACGCTGCCGGTCTGGATCACCGTCCCGGTGGTCGGGATCGGCTCGTGGACGACGATCTCATGCTCCCCGTGGAGGATCATTGCCGGGTTGATATCGAAGCCAGGGGCGTATCCCATGCTCATCATCACCGGGAACTGGGGGATGGTTGCGTAGGTGGGGAGCACTCGTAGGTCGCCCTCGTAGGCGTAGCGCAACTCACCCGGGTCGGTGGGCGGGACACCGGCGCCAACGCCCAGGTGGTACAGGATGATGTCGTCCTCATCCCATACGGCGGTCCCTCCGGCGAGCTCCGCCCCGATCGCTTTCTCGAGATCGATCGGCATCAGCCGCCTGCCAGACGGGCGAGGATCATGAGCTCTTCGTTGATGTCCCCCGGGATCACATACGCAGAGACATCCCGGATCTCATCGAGGTGCTCCACTAGGTCCTCGACCGTGGGCACCACTCCCTGGCCCGCGAACCACCCGGTGTTGGTGCCGACGAAGACACGGCCGTACCTGCCCCCGCCGACCGTGAAGATCTCGTGGGTGTGCTCGTTCTGCTCAGAGCAGAGATAGACCACCATCGGCATCACCTGCTGTGGGTCGAGCATCTCGACGAACGGACCGAGGATGTCCTCGGTCATCCGGGTGCGGGCAGTGGGTGCCACCGCATTCGACTTGATGTTGTACTTGGCCCCCTCGATGGCGAGCACGTTGGACAGGCCGACCAGCCCGGCCTTGGCTGCGCCGTAGTTGGCCTGGCCGAAGTTGCCGAAGAGACCGGATGCAGAGCTGGTGTGGACGAAACGGCCGTACCCCCGTTCCTTCATCAGTTTGAAGGCCGGATGCGACACGTGGAAGGCGCCTCTGAGGTGCACGTCGAGGACTGCGTCGACCTCGTCGAGCGTCATATTGGCGAACGACTTGTCCCTGAGGATCCCCGCGTTGTTGATCACGATGTCGACCGACCCGAAGGCATCCAGGGCGGTCTGGACGATGCCCTCGCCGCCCTCGCGAGTGGCAACCGAGTCGTAGCTGGCCACCGCTTCACCTCCGGCGCCTTTGACCTGATCCACCACCACATCGGCCGCGGAATGCGAAGCGCCGCTTCCATCAACCGCGCCGCCCAGGTCGTTGACTACGACCATGGCGCCCCGTCTCCCCAATTCGAGGGCGTACTCCCTACCGAGTCCCCCACCGGCCCCGGTGACTACAGCCACCCGCCCGTCGAACGTGATTGGCTCACCCATTTACTGACTCCCTCCGATCGATGTCCTGGCTCAGAGACCGAGAGACCGCCCGATGATCTCCTTCATGATCTCGGTCGTCCCCCCATAGATCGTCTGGACCCGTGCGTCCCGGAATGCCCTGGCGATGGGGTATTCCTCCATGTAGCCCCACCCGCCAAAGAGCTGGAGACAGCGGTCTATCACCTTTTTCTCCATCTCCGTTACCCACCATTTGGCTTTGGCAGCATCCTCGGCACTCAGCTCGCCCCGGTTCAGCGCCATCACCTGGCGGTCGACGTAGGTCTGCGCGATGTCGAGCTCGGTCCTCATCTCGGCCATCACATGCTTCACGGTCTGGAAGCTCCCTATGGGCTGATCGAAAGCGTGACGCTCCTTGACGTAGTCAAGCGTCCAATCGAATGCGGCCTGAGCGTGGGCAACAGAGCCAGTGGCGAGGCTGAGCCGCTCCTGGGGCAGATTCTCCATCAGGTAGACGAAGCCCATCCCCTCCTCCCCCAGCCGGTTCGACACCGGCACCCTGACATCGTCGAAGAAGAGCTCGGCGGTGTCCTGGGCGTGGAGGCCGATCTTCTCCAGGTTTCGCCCCCGGCTGAAGCCCTCCGAGCCGTCCTCGATGACGACGAGGCTCATCCCGCTGTGCCTCTCCTGAGGGTCCGTCTTGACCGCGGTGATCACGAGATCGGAGTTGATCCCGTTGGTGATGAATGTCTTGGACCCGTTGACGACATAGACGTCGCCATCGCGGCTGGCCGTGGTCTTGATCCCGGCCAGATCCGACCCAGCGCCGGGCTCGGTCATGGCAATCGCCGACATCAGGTCCCCCGACACGAGACCGGGCATCCACCGTCTGGCCTGCTCGTCGTTGCAGAGGTGCGTGAAATAGGGGAGACACACATCGTTGTGAAGGGTGATGCACATCCCCGAAGCCATGGCGTCGGCGCGCATCAGCTCCTCACCGACCACCATGTTGAAACGGAAGTCGGTTATCCCGCCCCCACCATGCTCCTCCGGGACGGCCATACCGAGAAGCCCGGCCTTGCCCGCTTTGCGGAACATGTCTTTGTCGACCTTCCCCTGGGCCTCCCACTTGGCGACGTTGGGAGCCACCTCCCGCTCGACGAATTCACGGGCGGTGGAGCGGAACAGCTCATGGTCCGCTTCGAAAAGGTCTCGTTGCATATCCGCCCGGGTCCGGGTCTCAGACTCCTACGTAAAGACTCTCGATCTCGCTCGCGTACTTGTCGAGCACGACCTTTCGCTTGAGCTTCAGCGACGGTGTCACCTCGCCCGAGTCGGGGGTCCACTCGTCGGGCACGATGATCCATTTCTTCACCTGTTCGACCGATGAGACGGTCCCGTTGGCCTCGTCGATCGCCCGCTCGATCTCGGCATTGACCTCGGCGAGCTTGGAGAAGGTCGCCAGGTCCTCATAGACCAGACCGTTGGCCTCGGCCCACGCCGGTGCCTCCTCATGGTCGAGGGCAACGATCATCGTCAGGAACTTGCGACCGTCGCCGACCATGCACGCCTTGGAGATGAGAGCGTGGTTGCCGAGGAGAGTCTCCAACTTGGCCGGGGCGATGTTCTTTCCCCCAGCTGTGATGATGATTTCCTTCTTTCGGCCAACGATCCACACGAAGCCGTCGTCGTCGATCCGGGCCAGGTCGCCCGAATGGAGCCAGCCCTGGGAGTCGAAGGCCTCGGTGGTGTCATCGGGGAGCTTGTAATAGCCATCGGTGATGACCCCTCCCCTCATCAACAGCTCATCGTCTTCGGCAAGCTCCACCTCCACCCCGGGGAGAGCCTTCCCCACCGAGCCGAGTCGGAACGCTCCGGGGAGATTTGTCGTCGCCGGGCCGGTGGTCTCCGACATCCCGTACAACTCGAAGAGGGGGATCCCGAGAGTTTGGAAGAACAGGATGAGGTCCGGGTTGATCGGTGCAGCGGCGGTGATCGCGAGCTCCACCTGGTCCATGCCCAGTTGCTCGCGCACCTTGGACAGGACGAGCGAGTCGAGCGTCCCCGCCATCATCGGGCCCGATGTCCCTTCCTGCTCCGCCAGAACACGTTTCCGATTGGCGTCCAACGCCCGATCGAGCAGAGTCTTCTTTATCCCGTGAGTCTCGGCGAAACGTGCCGCGAGCCGGGAGTGGAACTTCTCGAAGACACGGGGAACCCCGACGAACAAAGTCGGCCGAGCCTCTTGTATGTACTCGAGGACACCGGCGAGATTCGGGCAGAACCACACTTGGCCGGCGAGGTAGGTGGCCAGATAGTGGGTTGCGAGCCGCTCGGCGATGTGCGCGAGTGGAAGATAAGAGACCATGCGGGGCCCGAGGTCGATGTTGGCCGCCCGTCGCAGGCATTCGGCAGTCCAGACGACATTGCGGTGGCTGATCATCACGCCTTTGGGGGTGCCGGTGGTGCCTGAGGTGTAGATCAGGGTGGCCAGCGTGTCCGGGGTGATCGTGCCGGCGGTTCGACTCACTGCGTCGGGGTCGTCAGCAAGGCGCTTCTTACCCCTGACCAGAAGCTCGTCCCAACTCAACACCCAATCGGCGGTGTCGTAGTTCTCGGCGCCCGACATCAGGACCACGTACCGCAGGTTGGGTAGCTCGGAGCGGATCTCCTCCCAGCGCTTCATGAACTCGAGGTCTTCCAGCACCGCCACGGTGGCCTTGCAGTTGTCGGCGATGTATTGGACCTGGGGCGCGGTGAGCGTGGAGTAGATGGTCACCGCGGTCGCCCCGGAATGGATGGCGGCGTAGTCGGCGATGACGTGCTCCGGGCGGTTCCCGGCCATGATGGCGACGAATTCCCCCTCGCCGACACCCAGGGCCTGGAAACCCGCGGCCGCCTCGTGCACTGCCTGGCGGTACTCACCCCAGGTCAGCGTCTTCCAGTCCCCATCCTTGTAATGGATCGCGGGCTGGGCACCGTGACGCTCAGCATTCCGATCGAGGTAATCGACGATCGTCTTGCCCTCTATCTCGGCGTCGATCGCCGCTCGCTCCGCCAACACGGCTTCCTGGGACATTTCTCCTCCGCGATCAGGCCACTGCTCCGACCCGGCGGAGCATACTTGTCTCGGTTTCGCTATAGCCGAGCGTCTTCAGCACGAGATCTGTGTCCCTTCCCGGATAGCCAGGGCCCGACGGGACGGGTGCAGGAGTAACCGAGAATCTGGGGCCGGGAGCGGGCTGGGTGACCCCGTCGACCTCGATGAACACCTCGCGGGCGATGTTGTGGGGATGGCCGGGCGCCTCGGTGGCGTCGAGGACCGGGGCCACGCAAGCGTCGATCTGCGCGAATTGCTTTGCCCACTCGTCACGACTCCGTGAGGCGAATCTGGCCGCCAGGACGGCCTTGATCTTTGGCCACCCCTCCCTGTCTCCTTGTGCAGGCAGAGACTCCTGGTCGAGATCGAGACCTTCGAGGAGTGCAGCAAAGAACTGCGGCTCCAGAGCGCCGACCGCGATGTATCCGCCATCGGCTGTCTCGTATACCGCATAGAACGGTGCCCCACCATCGAGGAGATTGGCCTCGCGCCGCCCGGCTGCCCACCAGCCCTCCGCGATATGACCGTGCATGGCCGCGGTGAGCAGTGCCGACCCGTCGACCATGGCGGCATCGACAACCTGGCCCTCCCCGGTCTCACGGGCGTGCAGCACGGCGGCGAGGAGGCCGACTGCGAGGAACATGCCGCCTCCTCCGAAGTCACCGACGAGATTCAATGGAGGCAAGGGTGTTTCGGCGGGGCCGATCGCGTCCAGGGCACCAGAGAGAGCGATGTAGTTGATGTCGTGTCCTGCCCGCCCCGATAGCAAACCATGCTGACCCCAGCCGGTCATCCGGCCGTACACGAGGGCAGCGTTCCGGGCGAGACACTGAGCGGGGCCGATGCCGAGACGCTCGGTGACCCCGGGTCTGAACCCTTCGATCAGAGCGTCGGCCCCTTCTACCAGCCGAAGCACGACACTCACTCCTTCTTCGTGCTTGAGGTCCACCCCGATTGACTTCTTTCCACGACACATGAGGTCACTTCGCGTCGAGCTCGTGTGCCCGCCGGTGACCGCATCGGCTCGATCCACCCTCACCACATCGGCGCCGAGGTCGGCAAGGATCATCCCGCAGAAGGGCGCCGGCCCCACGGCGGCGATCTCGACAACCCTCATTCCCTGCAAGGGGCCGGTCATGGTCCGGCGCAACCTAGTGGTCTGTGACCGTTCAGCCCTCGGGAATTATCGGCTCTGCGCTCTCGACGAGACGGGGGGCGTACTCGAATTCAGGGGTGATGGTGAACGCACCCTCCAGGATGGCGCTGGCGATGTAGAAGCTCTCGGTCTGGTTGCCATCCGACTCGATGATGTTCATCGAGCCGGGTTGCATGTTGGCCCCGAAGTTGACCTCTTCCTGTCCGCTCCAGTCACCGATGTTCCAGAAAGGCCCGATCTCGGACGGGTTGTCGCCGGGGCCCTGGATGACCGAATCCCAGGCGAGGAGTGTCGGTCTCTGATACATCGGGATCATCGGGACCCCGGCGAGCCATAGCTCGTCGGCTTGGTTGTAGGTCGCGGCCCGCTCGTCCGGGTCGACGATCGTGTCCGTTTGCCTGATCAGCGCGTCCACCTCTTCGTCGCAATAGCGAAAGAAGTTCAGATCGCCGAAGCCGTTCGATGCGTTGCCCTGGCAGTAATAGCGGCTGTTGCCCCAGGACGGGTCCGGGGAGGCGACCCAGGCCAGGTTCGTCACCTGCCAGACGTCGGCCCCTCCCTGCAGATTGGCGGTCTGCAACAACTCGGAGGTAGGCCCGAAACTCGGAGTTATCTCTATGCCGATGGCAGCGAGATCGGCCTGCGCGAGTTCGAAATGCATGTCCCGGGCGTCGCTGCCCGATGTGGTCGCCCAACTGAATGAGAGACGCTGGTCGCCGCAAACGTAGATGTCGTCTTCACCCCGGACACAACCGTTGCCCGACAGCAGCGCTTCGGCGGCCGCAGGGTCGTAGGGGAACTGGCCGTTGAAGTGGTCCACGTAGTGATCACTGCTGTTCAACCAGACCGAGTTCCCGAGGAGCTGGCCGCCCGGAGTGATTGGCCGGACAACCGCTTCCATCATCATGTCGCGGTTGATGCCCTGGGCGATGGCCTGGCGGACGAAGAGGTTCCGCAGCCTGGGGTCATCCTGGTTGAAGCCGAAGTACTCCCACACGGGGCCCAGGCCTGTCACCGAGTCGACCTCGCCGATGCCCGCCACCTCTTCCAACAGGGATACATCGGGCTGCGGGTAGATCATGTCGACCTCGCCATCCCCGAGCGCGTCCACCTGGACCTCCTCGTCGCCGAGAAACAGGACGTTGAGGGTCTGCACGTCACCGGTTGCCTCACCCCAGTAGTTGGGATTCCGCGCCAGCGTGATCCGCTCCTCAGGCACCCATTCGACGAATGTGAACGGCCCCGTGCCCATCGTGATGGCATCGTCCCAGACGGTGTTGAAGGGCTCGCCCTCGAGGATGTGCGCCGGCAGGATCGAGCTGAACAGTGTCTGCCACGGCGCATAGATCTCGTCGAAGGCGAAGACGACCGTCTTGTCATCGACGACCTCGTACCCGGTGATCAGGTGGTAACCCTCCCGACTGGTGATGTCCTGCGCGGGGTCAGCGATGGTCTCGTAGGTAAAGACGAAGTCGGCGGCGGTCACATGCGTTCCATCGGCCCAGGCCGCCTCCTGACGGATGTTGTACCTGACGCAGAATGTGTCACGGCACTCGCCCACCACCGTGGTTGTGGGAGCGACCGTTGTCGTGGTCACTGGCGCCGCCCTAGTGGTGACCACCGCCACCGTGGTCGTTGGCTCGGCCTCACCGGTGCAAGCCACCGTCGACATCACCAGGGCGACGAGAAGGGCCGAACGTATCGGAACCGTCCTTCTCATATCACAGTTTCGGAGTCGTGCCCATGGTCCAGGATCACAGCGTGTTCATTTCGGGTCTCGGAGATGAGCGCCTGGATGATCCCGGTCATCGGCAGGGCGAGGATCACACCGATCGGCCCCAACAGGGCGGACCCGATGATGATGGCTCCGATCGAGACGGCGGGATGGATCTCCATGGTCTTCTGGGTTATCCGGGGTGCGATCAGGTAGTTCTCGATCTGTTGATAGGCCAGGAAGTACACGATCACCCAGAGCATGGTGCCCAAGCCGCCCGAAGAAAGGGCAACGACGGCGGGGAGGATGGCGGCAAGATAGGTGCCTACCACCGGGATGAATTGGCTGAGCACACCGACCCAGATCCCCAGCGACACCGCGAAGGGGACTCCAAGGAGGGTAAGAAAGCCTGCGGTGAGTAGGCCACTGAGTAGGGCGAGGATCAGCCTGGAGTAGATGTACAAACCCATCTTCTCCACCGCCACGTCCCAGATGTGCAGAGCGTCACGCTGGCGCTCCTGGTTCATCGTGGAGAGGACGGTCCGCTGCAGCTTGGGCAGTTCGGCGATCATGTAGAACGAGAAGAGGGCGACCGTGGTGGCGAAGAAGAGGAAGCTGAAGATGCCCGTCGTGACGCTGACCACCCCTCCCAGGATGGTCCCCCCGGAACCGGCGATGAGGTCGGGCAGTCTGGCCGCCTCCTGCTGGAGAGATTCCGTGGACAAGTCGAGGTTGAACCAGTCGTTCAATTGCTGGGCGACGGATTCGATGTACCCGGGTAGCTGGTCGATCAGCTCGTTGAACTGGTTGACGAACAGTGGGACGAGGAGCGCGACAAACGCCACGATCAAAAGGAAGACCACCAGGAATACGACGCCGGTGGCAAGGCCTCGCTTCCAGCCCCGCTTCTCGAGAAAGTGGACCGGAGGCTCTAGGGCGACGGCGATGAACAGCGCGACGAACACCATGAAGATAAGAGTCCTGAGGCGGAAAAGCAGGTAGAGCGCCAGCGCAGTGAGCAAGAGCACCCCGGCTACGACCAGCGTCCGTCGCCGGAAGACGCGGTTATCCGTTCGCTCCTCGATCTTGTTCATCGACGAGGAGGTTAGGACCGGTAAGGCGGCTGTATTGGCAGCGATCTAGCCTCCGACACCACCTACGAGGAGGGCAATGGAAGGTTCAGATGTGGTGTGGAGGCCCACTCCGGAGAGGACGGCGGCTTCCAACACGGCCGCCTTCATGCGCGCACATCAGATCGCAACAGTGGATGAGCTGCGTCAGAGGTCGGCATCCGACCCCGAATGGTTCTGGGAGGCGGTCGTCGATTTTCTCGACCTTCCCTTCGAAAGGCCATGGAGGGCCGTTCGGGACACATCCAGAGGGCATCAGTGGGCCACCTGGTTCGTCGGCGGTGGCTTCAACCTGAGCCAGGCGTGCGTCGACAGGTGGGCCGACGACGACGCGGACCGGATCGCGCTGCGCAGCGAGAAAGAGACGGGTGAGATCCGGGAGCTGTCGTTTGGCCAGCTGAGGGACGTCGTTGGCCGTCTGGGCGCTGCATTGACCGGGCTCGGCGTCTCCAAGGGGGATGCGGTTGCCGTGTTTCTGCCCATGGGCGTAGAGGCAGTGGTGTCGCTCCTCGCCGTGGCCCGAATCGGAGCGATCTTCATCCCGGTCTTCTCGGGGTACGGAGCCGAGGCAGTGGCGACCCGCCTCGGTGATCCGCGGCCCAAGTTGATGATCTGCGCCGACGGCTTCCAGCGCCGGGGCACGCTGATCGAGATGAAGGAGGTCGCAGACGAGGCGATCGACACCGCCGGTGGTGTGGACCGTGTCCTCGTCGTCGACTACTCCGGCCGGTCCGACACCCCGATGATCGAAGGGCGGGACGTGTGGTGGGACGATGTGGTCCCGGACGCCGAGCCGGTCCCCCCAGTCGCCACCAGCACCGAGGCTCCCGTGCTGATCGCCTACACCTCGGGCACCACCGGCAGGCCAAAGGGAGCCGTCCACGTCCACGCCGGCCTCACGGTGAAGGTCGCAGCCGAGGGTGCCTTCCACGCCGAGATCGGCCGGGACGACGTCGTGATGTGGGCCACGGACATGGGTTGGATCATGGGCCCATGGATGGTCCTCGCCGGTCTGGCCAACGGGGCGGCCCTGGCCACGTACGACGGGGCGCCCGACCATCCAGGCCCGGATCGGCTCTGGGCGGTGGCGGCCAATCTCGGCGTGACATTCCTAGGGATCTCACCCACGCTCATCCGTGCCTTGCGGCCCCACGGCGCCCAACAGGCCCGCCGTCACGACCTCTCCCGGCTCCACACTTTTGGATCCACCGGTGAGCCGTGGAACCCCGATCCGTGGTGGTGGCTGTTCGACGAAGTCGGAGAGAGGAAACGGCCGATCATCAACATCACCGGAGGGACCGAGATCGGCGCGGTCATCGTCGGGGTCAACATCCTGCAAGGGCTCAAGCCGACGTCGGTGGGATTCCCATCGTTCGGGATCGACGCCGACATCTACGACGCCGACGGAAATCCGGTGCGTGGAGAGGTAGGCGAGCTGGTGATCAGAGGCTCATGGCCGGGGATGACCCGCGGCTTCTGGGGCGAGCCCGAGCGATACCTCGAGACCTACTGGTCCCGTTTCCCCGACGTCTGGGTGCATGGCGACTGGGCCTCGACCGACGACGACGGATTCTGGTTTCTACACGGCAGGTCGGACGACACCCTCAATATCGCCGGCAAGCGCGTTGGCCCGGCCGAGATCGAGTCGGCGGTGGTGGCCCTTCCCGAGGTCACCATGGCCGCGGCGATCGGAATCCCCGACGATGTGAAGGGGGAGTCGATCGCGCTCTACGTCGTGCCCTCGCCCGATGTGGAGCCCGACGACAACCTCACCGCAGCGGTTGTTGCCGCTGTGACCGCGACGATGGGCAAGGCGTTCCGCCCGAAAGATGTCCGTTGGGTGGCTGACCTGCCCCGAACCAGGTCGGCGAAGATCATGCGCCGGGTGATCAAGGCAGTGGCCCTTGGGGAGGAGCCGGGCGACCTGTCCGGTCTGGAGAACCCGGAGAGCCTGAAAGGGCTTTGACCTACTCGGCCTCTGCGAAGATCTCGCGTGGGGCAGCGAAATGACAGGCGGCCAGCGTGTCGAAATGCTGCTCCAACTGTGGCTCGACCTCGGCACAGATGTCCTGGGCCTTCCAACACCGGGTGCGGAAGTGGCACCCGGAAGGAGGATTGGCCGCCGAAGGCACGTCACCCTGGAGGAGGATGCGCGTCTGTCGGCGTGGAATTCGGGTCGGGCACCGGCACCGCCGACATGAAGTGCCTGGGTATAGGGGTGCGAAGGATTCCCGTAGAGATCCGACTCGACCCCCTCCTCGACGATCTTGCCCAGGTACATCACGGCAACACGGTCGGAGATGTGACGAACAATCGAGAGGTCGTGGGCGATGAAGATGTAGGAGAGGTTGAACTCGTCCTGGATGTCCTCGAGCAGATTCACCACCTGGGCCTGCACCGAAACATCGAGGGCAGAGACCGGCTCGTCACAGATGATGATGCTCGGGTTGAGGGCCAAGCGCCCGGGCCACCCCGATCCGCTGGCGCTGCCCACCGGAGAACTGGTGCGGATACCTGTTGATGTGATTGGGGTTGAGCCCGACCAGCTCCAGGAGCTGGCGAACCCGATCCCTGACCTTGTCCTTGGGGAGCAGATCGGTGTGGATCGCCCACGGCTCGGCGATGATGTCCCCGACCGTCATCCTCGGGTTGAGCGAGGCGTACGGGTCCTGGAAGATGATCTGGATGTGCCGGCGCAGCTCACGCATGTCGCCTTTGTCCAGCGAGAAGATGTCGGTGCCCTTGTAAGAGGCGGCTGCCCGATGTCGGCTCGATCAGACGGAGCAGGGTGCGGGCCACGGTCGACTTGCCGCAGCCCGATTCGCCGACGACAGCCCCAGTGTCTCCCCGGGCATCAGGTCGAAGCTGACCCCGTCGACGGCCTTGATCGAGCCGACCTGGCGACGGAAGACGCCCTGCCGGATCGGGTAATGCTTGACCAGGTCCTGAACGGAGAGGATCGGCTCAGTCATTTGAGAACACCTCGGCAAAATGACAGGCCGAGGTCCGGCCCTCCATGATCTCGCGCAAGCGGCGGATCGTCGGTCCGACAGATGTCCTGGACGTAGTCACAACGGGGATGGAAGGGGCACCCGGCAGGGATGTGGAGCAGGTCGGGTGGCGATCCCTTGATCGGGGAGAGACGACCGCCCTTGTGGTCGGGCCGGACGAGCGAGCGCATCAGGCCCTCGGTGTAGGGGTGATAGGGATGTTGATAGAGGTCACGGATGTCGGCGGTCTCCACGATCTCGGCGGCATACATGACCGAGACCCTGTCGGCCACCTCGGCAACCACCCCGAGGTCGTGGGTGATCAGGATCAGCCCCATCCCGGTCTGCTGCTGCAGATCGGCGAGGAGCCCCATGATCTGCGCCTGCACCGTGACGTCGAGGGCGGTCGTCGGCTCGTCGGCGATGAGTACGTCGGGATCGAGGGCGAGGGCCATAGCGATCATCACCCGTTGGCGCATGCCGCCGGAGAACTCATGTGGATAGGCGTTGACCCGCTCAGCGGCCGAGGGGATCTTCACCATGTTCATCAACTCGACGGCCCGCTTGTAGCCCTCTGACTTGGACATGCCCCGATGCTTCTGAAACATCTCAGCGATCTGCCAGCCCACCGTGAACACCGGGTTGAGCGCGGTGAGGGCGTCCTGGAAGATCATCGAGATCCGATCGCCCCTGATCTGACGTCGCTCCTTCTCCTCCATCTTGAGAAGGTCCTTGCCCCGGAAGAGGATCTCGCCGCCGGTGACGAACCCGGGCGGAGAGTCGATGATCCCCATGATCGCCTGCGCACTCACGGTTTTCCCCGAGCCCGACTCTCCTACGATGGCCAGCGTCTCGCCTTTGTCGACCTGGTAGCTCACCTTGTTCGACGCCTTCACCGTGCCGGCACGCATCCGGAACTCGACCTCGAGGTCACGCACCTCGAGCAGGACCGCCCAGAAACAGGGTCGAGGGCGCCGACCGCAGTGTCCAGCGGAGTGACGTTGGTCATCGCAGCTTGGGATCCAAGGCGTCGCGGAGGGCGTCACCCATCAGGATGAAGGCGAACACGGTCAAACTGAGGAATAGCCCGGGGAAGAGGAGGAGGTGGGGTGCTGCGAGGATCCGCTGCTGGGCCGCATAGATCATCAGCCCCCAGGAGATGGCGGGAAGCTGCAGTCCGACGTTGAGGAACGACAGGGAGGCCTCGACGAGATGATGACCACGCCGACGGTGATAGTGGCATACACGATGACCGGGGTGATCCCGTTGGGGAGGACATGCCTTGTGATGATCCTCCAATCGCTGGCGCCCATGGCACGGGCGGCGTCGACGTAGTCGAGTTCGTTGACCGAGAGCACCGACGATCGCATCAGTCGAAGCATGGTGGTCCACCCGAACACGATGAGCACCAACGCCACGGTCCAGAACCCCTTGCTGCCCAGGGCATTGAGGAAGACGAGGGCGGCGAGGATGAGCGGGATGGCGAGACAAGATGTCGGTGACCCGGGAGAGCAACGAATCGATCCATCCCCCCTTGTACCCGGCCAGGGAGCCGAGCGTGACCGCGATGAGAGTGGCGAAGAAAGTGACGAGGAGGCCGATCGAGACCGAGGTTCGTGCCCCGTGAATGGTGCGGGCGTAGTAGTCACAACCCTGCAGGTCGGTTCCGAACCAATGCTCCGAGCTGGGTGGTTGGAGGGAATCGATGAGGCTGCACTCCCGGGGGTCGATCGAGGTGAACAGAGTGGGGACGGCGGCCATGACCACCATGAAGATGATGAGGAGAGCGGAGACGATG
>CAWHEU010000019.1:0-5147 GCA_963828465.1 uncultured Acidobacteriota bacterium
AACCCGGTCGGAGCCCATCAGTCGGGGCTACTCGGTGAGGATCCCTCCGGCATTCCCAACAACCTCATGCCTTACGTTGCCAAGGTGGCCTCGGGCGAGCTCACCAAGGTGAAGGTGTTCGGCAACGACTACCCCACACCGGACGGGACCGGGGTCAGGGACTTCGTCCATGTGGCCGATCTGGCCGATGGCCATGTGGCGGCACTCGAGAAGCGGGCGGGGGAGCGAGGCGTCTTCACCTACAACCTGGGCACCGGCGAAGGACACAGTGTCCTCGAGGTCATCGCCGCCTACGAGCGTCAGTCAGGAAAGCCCATCCCCTACGAGATCGTCGGGCGGAGGGCAGGCGACGTGGCGTCCAACTGGGCGAGTGTGGAGAAGGCGCGCGTCGAGCTCGACTGGCAGACCACCCGAGATCTCGACGACATGTGCGCAGATTCCTGGCGCTGGCAGCAGAACTCTCACTGATCGAAGCGTTTAGCCTCGCCGCTTAAGTGAGCGCTGTCACAGAGAATGATTTACTCGAGGCCACCCGGCAGTGGATCGAGGGCGACCCCGATCCCAAGACCCGTGAGGCGCTCCGGGCCATCCTCGATGCCGGCGACCGAGCCGCGATCGCCGATGCAATGGGAGAGCCACTCACCTTCGGCACGGCAGGAATCCGCGGTGAGGTAGGGCCTGGATCTGGGCGGATGAATCGGGCGACAGTCATCCGCACCACCAGAGGGCTCGCCGACTACCTGATCACGAAGCACAACGGCCCACCGGACCGGCCCGTGGCTTTGGGCTTTGACGCCCGGCCGGATAGTCGCAGGTTTGCGGAGGACACCGCGGGTGTGTTGGCGGCGGCCGGGATCGGCGTCAGGTTCTTCCCGGAGGTCACGCCCACGCCACTGGTGGCGTTCGCAGCCAAGCACCTCGAAGCGCCGGCGGCGGTGGTGATAACCGCCAGCCACAACCCTCCAGCAGACAACGGCTACAAGGTCTACGACCGCAATGCCGCTCAGATCATTCCCCCAACGGACGCCGAGATCGCTGCGGCGATCGAACGGGTCGGCCCCGCTGGCGACGTGCCACGAATCGAAGGCGTGTTCGCAGGCGCGTCCGATCTCGTCTCACAGATGCCCGACGACATCCTGGCTGCCTACGAGCTCGAATTGGACTCGGCCCGCCCCAACCCGCAGACGTCCGACCTGAGGATCGTCTACACCCCGCTTCACGGTGTCGGTGGCGACACCCTGACGAGGCTTTTCGCCTCGGCCAATCACAGTGGTCTGTTGCCTGTCGCTGAACAGGCGCGTCCTGACGGCGCATTTCCCACGGTCACCTTCCCCAATCCGGAGGAGGCGGGTGCGCTCGACCTGGCGCTGAACCTGGCCAGGGATGTCAACGCCGACCTGGTGCTGGCTAACGACCCCGATGCCGACCGCCTCGCCACGGCAGTGCCTAAGGCAGGGGAGTGGCGACTGCTCAGCGGCAACGAACTAGGCAGCCTGCTCGGGGACTATGTCCTGCGCTACTGGCGATATCCCGAGACACCAATCGTCGTCAACTCGATCGTGTCGAGCCCGATGCTGGGCCGGATCGCCGCTCGCCGAGGAGCGGTCCATGAGACGACCCTGACCGGCTTCAAATGGATCATCAACGCCGGCCTGGCCCTCGAGGGCAATGGGGCGGGTCGCTTCGCATTCGGGTACGAGGAGGCGCTCGGCTATTCGGTAGGTCAGACGGTTCGTGACAAAGACGGGCTGAGTGCCGCCGTCGTCATGGCCGATCTCGCGGCCGAGGAAGCATCTGCGGGGCGAAGTGTGCTCGATCGGCTCCACGATCTGTGGGACGAAGTCGGTTTGTGGGTCAGCGCCCAGCATTCGATCGTAAGGGCGGGTCCGGAGGGACAGGCGGCGTTGCTGGCGGCAGTCGATCGACTCGGGAGTGGCCCTCCTTCCAGCGTCCGAGGCATCGAAGTGACAGGAATGACCGACTATCGGCTCGGCGAAGAGGAGCGGCCGATATGGCTGGGGAAGCAGGATCTGATCGAGTTGTCGTTGGGGGACTCGGGCCGGGTGCTGGTCAGACCGAGCGGCACCGAGCCAAAGCTCAAGATCTACGCCGACCTCTCCCACGCCGTCGACTCCGACCACGATGCGGCCCACGAAAGCCTCCAGGCCGACGCGCAGTCATTGGCGAAGGCAGTGGGGGAGTGGCTCGAGGTGTGACCGGCTGGTCAGTGCGGTGATCGCCGAAGATGCTCGCGGTAGAGATACAGCCAGCCCACTCCATGGATCGCCACCCCGAGCAGCAGGATCGCGGTCACCAGCGGGTAGCCGGCGATGAGCCCGGCCAGAGCGGCCACAACTGCGAAACTGACCAGAGCGACACGCACGCCATTGAGAGGGCCGAACACGCTGCAGAGCCTACCGGCTTGACGGGTCCTCGGGTTTAACCTGCCCGGGAATGCGGCCCCTTCTCCTGGTCCTCGTCGTCCTCATCGGGGCCTGCTCCGGAAACGCTGGAGCGGAGGTCACGACGATGCCGACCACGACATCGACGACCACGACGACGACGGTTCCCACCACAACGACCACGGAGCCGCTGCCGACCTTCCCTGAGATCGCCAGGGCACTGGTCACTCCGACGGGTGTGGTCGTTTCGGTGCTGGAGGAGACGGCAACGGGATTCCGCGTCACCACTCCCTGCGGGAACGAGGCAATGGTGCGAGAAGGCACACCGTTGGGCACGACACAAGTCGTCATCGACCCCGGGCACGGCGGTGAGGTGGACACCGGCGCCGTCGGAGCGAATGGGCTGATGGAGAAGCACCTGAATCTCGAAGTCTCTCAGGCTCTCGAGGCGAACTTGATCGTCCGAGGCATCGACGTGGTCCTGACAAGGACGGCGGACTACGCCTCGAGACTCGGGGTGCGGGCGGGACTGGCCGACCGGGTCAACGCCGACCTGCTCATCTCGATTCACCACAACGCCCCCACTCCCGGGCCATCGCCCCGACCGGGCACGGAAGTGTTCATCCAGAGCACGTCAGAGGCCTCCCGACGGCTTGGCGGCCTGGTATGGACCCGCGTGATGGCGGCCCTGTCCGATTTCGACATCGATTGGACCGCCGCACCAGATGCCGGTGTGCTCAGCGTCTTGAGCACCCGGGGGAGCGATGCATACGGCATGATCAGCGGCCCTCGCACGGTGAGCGTGCTCGCCGAAATGGCCTACATCTCGAATCCGGTCGAAGCGGAGCTTTTCGCCACAACCGAATATGTCGAAGCTGCGTCGGACGCTCTCGCCGACGCGGTGGAGGGCTTTCTGACCACAGAGGCCACTGGAGCCGGGTATGTGGCCGAGCCCAGGATATTCAACCCCCAGCCCGGAATCGGGGGAAGTCTCTGTGTCGACCCTGCCCTGGAGTAGGCGACGAACCCTCCAGGCCCATCAGCTGCACACTCGCCACAACTTGACATAACGTGGATTATGGGGGTTCGTGGACGATGGGTCTCGAGACCCGTCGGGCATGGAACAAACCTCCCCCGTCCTCCGTTGTACCCGATGCACACAATCCAATTGAAAGGCTGAAGCATGGCCACTATGGCCCTGACCAAGGAAAACTTCGATCAGACCATCCAGGAGAACGACACCGTTTTAATCGACTTCTGGGCGGACTGGTGCGGGCCGTGTCGCTCGTTTGCTCCGACCTATGAGACGTCGTCCGAGCAGCATCCTGACATCGTTTTCGCCAAGGTGGACACCGAAGACCAGCCCGAGCTGGCCGGCACTTTCGGCATCCGGTCCATCCCGACCTTGATGATCTTCCGGGACCAGGTAATCCTGTATGCCCAGCCCGGCGCGATCCCCGGTCACATGCTCGAGGACTTGATCTCCAAAGTGAAGGAAGTCGACATGGATGAAGTGCGGGCCCAGATGGCCAAGCACGAGCATGGCGAGCATGGCGATCACGATCACGATCACGAGGAAGCCCACGAGCACGCCCACTGAGGCTGCTCCCCCGGTGCTGACTCTTCTCGGATAGACCGACCCTGACTGGGCCGGATCTACTCTCCCGGCAAATGCCTATCGACGCTGCAGTCGTCGACTCTATGCACATACTCGATGTCGCCTTCGAGGAGATGGACTGCGATCCGGACCTGGCCGACACTGCGCGCTTCTGCGAGGCGTACGGTGTGCCTCTGGAGCGGTCGGCCAACACGATCCTGGTGGCTTCGCGACGGCCCGAGGGCCATTTCGCCGCTTGTCTGGTTCTGGCCACCACGAGGCTCGATGTCAATGGCCTCGTGAGGCAACGATTGGGAGTCAAGAAGGTGAGCTTCGCCGACGCCGAGCAGACCAGAGAGCTCACCGGTATGGAAATCGGCGGAGTCACCATTTTCGGCCTCCCCGACGATCTCCCAGTGTGGATCGACTCCGCAGTGCTGGACCACGATTGGGTCGTCATCGGAGCCGGCTCTCGGACTGCCAAGATCCGACTCGATCCTCGCCAGCTGGCGGGTCTCGACGGGTTCGAGATCGTCCCCGAGCTCGGTCGTCAGATATCAGTGTGAGCGACGGGCCGCCCGTCGGATCAGGAAGAAGTATCCGACCAGGCCGATCAGGGCGAAGCTGAACCACTGGATCGCGTACGCCAGGTGGGGCCCCTCGTCCGCAAACGACGGTGGCGGGGCGGCGATGGGCAGATCACCGTCCAGGTCGTCGAGCAGGGACATATACACCGGCTCCAGCTCGTACGGCACCTGTTGCTGGATACGATCGATGTCGACCCTGCTCATCGCCACCAATCGGCCGACGTCTGGATCGCTCGGGCCGAGCGCTCCTCGAGCCTGGGTTGGCCGAACCCAGCCGGTCACGGTCACTGTCCCTTCAGGAGGCGGAGCCGCGGTCACGGGTGCTTCATCCGCGTCGAGGGGGACCCACCCCCGATTTACCAAAACCGCGGTGCCCCCCTCCCCCAACAGGGGGGTGATGACGTGGAATCCGGCGACACCTTGGTGAATCTGACTTCTGACGAGGACCTCGTCATTGGGCTGAAAGACGCCTGTAGCGACGGCTCGCCGGAACTCGAGGGACTCCTGATCCTCGCCGGCCGAGTCGAGCAGGAGACCGACATCAACCGGCTCGGCTTCGAA
>CAWHEU010000020.1:0-267634 GCA_963828465.1 uncultured Acidobacteriota bacterium
GCACCACGGGACATCCGAAGTCCTCGGCCGCCTCCCAGAAAGGGTCGAGCCCGGCCTGATCGAGATCGGTGCCGTCGACAGTCGTGGCGATCTGTATCCCTGCCATGCCCAGGTCTCTCACTGCGAAGGCCAGCTCTTCGGCCGCTCGAGCCGGGTCTTGCAACGGGACCGTCCCCAGAGGTAGGAGTCGATCCGGGTGTCGGCCCGCCTCCGCGGCGATGATCTCGTTGAATCGGCGTGAGTACTCGGTCCCAACGGCAGGGCTCAGTGCATAGGCAGTCAAGTCGATCCAGCCCGAGATGAGCTGGACGTCGACTCCGGTCGCATCCATGACGCGCAGGCGAGCGTCGAGGTCGGTCAGCACGGGGTTGAAGGGTGCCAGGCGGACCCTGCCGCCGATCACCGCGTATTCGCCCTTGCCGTCGTTCGCCAGCTCGATGCCGAGGCGGGGCCCTTCGTCGCGCAGCAGGTCCAGCAATGCAGCCGGGATGCAATGTGCGTGGATGTCGTAGGTGGTCACGATCGAATCGGGTCTCCTCGATTGCTCACGACGCGGATTGCGTCATGCGGGTGGACAAGGTGATGTCTGGCTCGAGGATGTAAACGCCGCCGTTTACGCGGTCGGTCACATAGACGGTGTGGTCCTCGGAAACGAACACATCGTTGATCTGGGCCGCAGCCTGGTTCGGGGGACATTCGGGGATCCAATGTGCGATCTCCACCGGGTCGTCGGGGTCGCCGAGGTCGTAGACCCTCAGACCGGCGTTGAAGTAGGTGGCGAACACGAGCTCGTGGCTCCGATAGCTGCTGGGGCGGTTCTCATGCAGGCAGTGTGACCCGAAGCGGAGGCCCCGTTGACAGAAGTCGCCCTCGGGAACCGGGCAGATCGAACGCACGAAGGGGGCGGTCTCATCGGAGATATCCACGACTCTGATCATGTGCCTGTCCCCGTCGCATCCTTCCGTCAACACCTCGTCGGTGACGACCACCAGATCGCGGCCGGGCAACGGGAGGCAGGTGTGGGTGTGGCCCCCTTCATCCCATCCGAGCCGGGAGATCGTCGTGGGGCTCGACGGGTCGGAGATGTCTATCACCACCATCCCTCCATCCCAGAAACCCAAAAAGGCACGGTCATCGTGGACCATCGCGTGGTGGACGAGCCATTCCTCGCCCTCCGGCGTGTCCAGGGTCTCGCCACCCGAGGTCCACATCCCCGGCCACCACCAGCGCCCGACCTCGGCCGGGTTGGCCGGATCCGACACGTCGACGATCAGCCAGATTCGACCGGTGTAGCCGTCAGGGGTCGCCGAGACATACGCGAAGTCGCCGCCTTCGTAGACGATTCGGTGGACGCCGCGGCCGCCGGTGTCGAAGAAGCCGAGGCGTTGGGGGTCGTGCGGGTCATCGAGGTCGTATATGGCCATCCCCACCGGTGCAGGTCCTTCGCTCCGGAACAGCTCGTGGTTGGTCATCAACAGACCGTCGGCCACCTGCACCTTGTGGGTATGCGATCCGGCTGGGGCATCCCACTGCCGTATCACCCGGGGCGCCGTCCGGTCCGAGATGTCGAGGATCGAGGTGCCCATGCCGCTCGGCCCAAAGTGACCGACATACAGGGTGTCGCCGTGAGGCATGACCTGCATTCCGTCGCCGAATCCGTTGAGATCGGACTGACCGACGAGTCGAAATCCAGACGTGTCTTCGGGGTGCATGGTTCCTCGTTTTCCCACCTGGGGGCCTGCACAAACGTTTGTAGCATGCCCTTTCTATCCATGCGAGATTATCTCCGTCGTCTGCGCGCGACCACGGGGCTGCGGGAGCCGAGCCTCGTTTCCGCGGCCGTCCTCACCCTCACCGCGGTCGCCTTCTTCCGGGTCGCCCTGCTGCCCGAGTTCGGCCGCGAGCTGTCGATGTCGACGTTTCAGTTGGGACTCGTCACGACCGTGTTCGCGGTGGGCAGGCTCGTGGCCGACCTGCCGGGCGGCCATTTCGCCGACAAGGTGAGGGCAATCAACCTCATGGCGCTGTCGGCCGGAGGGGTGGCTCTGGGCAGTCTGCTCCTGGGGCTCTCCTGGGTCGCACTGGTGGTCTACGTTGCCTCCTTCCTGCTCGGGATCTGCTCGGCCACCACCAATGCCACGGGGATGACCTTCTTCTCGACGGTGTCCGGCGCCAGTCACCGGGGCACGTCCATGGCGATCTTCTCGGCTGCCTTGCTGGGCGGGCAGGCCATCGGGCCGGCGGCGGCCGGTCTGATCGCATCGGTCGGTGGCTGGCGTGTTGCGATGTTCGTCGGCGCCGCCGCCGCCGGGATCGTGGTTCTCGTCTTGCTTATGGCCCGGTCGAGCCGGCCGCCTCTACCCGCGGCAGTGCGGGCGGGAGATCCAGGTCTCACTGACCCGGGGAGCCGATCGCTCTTGCCACTACTGGTCCTACAGAGCGTGTCGTTCGCCGTCTTCCTCACACTGGGCTCGGTGTCCCAGACAATGGTGCCGATCATCGGGGCAGATGATCTCGGGCTGGGCACTGCAGCCATCGGGCTCGCTCTGGGCGTCGGAGGGCTGGCGCGATTCGCGGGGACACTCGTCGGTGGGCGTTTGTCCGATCGACTCACGAGGAAATCCGTGCTCGTGCCGGGTCTGCTGATCCAGGCCTTCGGCGTGGCCCTTCTGTCGCTCGAACCCACCGTGACCGTGTGGCTCTCCGCCATCGTCGTCATGTCACTGGCCAGCTTCGCCGTCCCTGTTGCGGCCACGATCCTGGGAGATATCACCGACCCAGCCCGGGTCGGATCGCAGTTGGGCCGTTTTCGCTTCGTCGGAGATCTCGGCTTGATCACAGGACCGCTGGTTGTGACGGGCCTATTCGCCGGATTCGGCAGAGTTGTCGCCTTCCTGTTCGTGGCGGCCGTCCTGATGACGGCGGCCGCTCTCTCCTGGAGGTTTCTTCCGGAGACGGGCGGCGTTCAGGCGTAACAAGCGGAGGGCATGGGTCGGCTCGAGGGGGTTGGGTACCCTCGCCCCGTGAGCAAGCCGGGTGGAAATGGCGAGAACCGAGCGGGCAAGCCGCCCACGTTGCGCGATGTCGCCCGCGAGGCCGGGGTACATGTGTCGACCGTTTCCCGGGTCCTCAACGACCAGGCCGCCGCCGGCCGGATCACCCAGGACACGGACGAGCGGATCCGCGAGGTGGCCCGAAGACTTGGTTATCGCCGAAACACCATCGCCCGTGCACTTCGCACCGGACGCACTCTCGTGGTGGGGATGGTCGTTCCCGACGTGGCCAATCTCTACCAGGCGGGTATCACCCGCGGGGCAGGCGACGTCCTCTACGCCCACGGGTACTCGCTGATACTCGCCAGCACCGACGACGACCCGAAACACGCCGAGTCCCAGGTCTCTGCGATGCTCGGAGTCCAGGCAGATGGTCTTCTGTACGGGGTGGCGAGGGAGGACGACGCGGTCCTGGCCTGGCTGGTCGACGAGGGCATCCCGGTGGTTCTCTTCAATCGTGGGGCAGAGGGCCGTGGGATCAGTGCCGTGCTCCCCGACGATCGCACCGGGACCCGGTTGGCGGTGGAGCATTTGTTCTCACTGGGTCATCGCAACATCGTGCACGTCGGCGGGCCCGAGGACGTCTCATCCACCGTCAACCGGCTCGGGACCTTCGAAGAGGCGCTCCGGGAAGCGGGCCTGAGCGGGAGTCACGGCTTTGCCCACCGTCACACCGAGGAGGAGGGCTATCGGGTGACGAGTGATCTGCTCGAGGAGCGTCCTGACACCACTGCGGTGCTCGCGGCCAATGACCGGCTCGCGCTCGGTGCGATCGACGCCATCCGGGAGGTCGGGCGATCGTGCCCGGAAGACGTCTCGGTGGTCGGGTTCAACGATATGCCTTACGGCGACCGGTTCTCACCACCGCTCACGACAGTTCACATCTCCCAGAACAACCTGGGCTCGATGGCGGCCAATCTCCTGCTGGAGACGATCGCGGACCCGGGGCGGCCCGCCGAGACCCATCTCGCCGCGCCGGAGCTGGTGGTCAGGGGCTCCACCGCGCCCGCCCGGAACTGACAGCCCAATCTCACCGGGGCTAGTGTCTGAACAACCGTTTGTGCAAAGGCGCCGACGGTCAGATCGGAGACCGAGACTTGAGCCGCGAGCGCATGCTTCTCGCCAACATGACCCAGCCCGAGGCGCAGGAGGCGCTGGGTCGGGGAACGGCCGTGCTGGTTACCGGCAGCATCGAGCAGCACGGCGGTCATCTCCCCTTGGGCACCGATGCCTGGGCCGCCCTCACCATCGCCCTCCGGGTCGGGGAGCGTCTCGAGGCTCCGGTGGTGCCCATCTCCCCGGTAGGCGTGGCGTCCTATCACCTTCCCTGGCCGGGATCGTTGAGTATCAGCCCTGACACCTTGGCCGCGCTGATCGTGGAGGTCTGCGAGGGTTTGGCCAGCGCCGGTGTGGAGAGGGTGATCGTCGTCAACTGGCACGAGGGCAACTCCACGGCGATCCGGCTGGGCGCCGACCGGGCCCAGCAGAAGCTCCCCTTGCGTGTGATCGTCGCCGAGTCACATGTGATCACCAACGCACTGTTTCCCGACGAGATGGAGTTCACCCATGCCGGGTCGATGGAGACGGCGGCGATCCTGGCCCACGATCCCGCGCTGGTGAGACTCGGCGAGATGGTGGACGGTGACTCGATCGACCGGGCCACAGATGGACACGCCCTCTTCCGGCGTCGCGACGTGTTCCCCATCATGAGGGATTTCAGGGAGGTGGCGGCCAAGGGGTGGTACGGAACACCCGATTCGATCACCGAGGAGCGAGCCGGAGAGATCATCGACGCGGTGGCCGAGCACATCGTCAGTTCGGTGGAAGAGGTGTGGAAGGGCCTGGCGGAGCGGGCCCCCGAACCGGAGGGCGGGTCGTGACCACCATGCGTGCCGCGGTGCTGAAGGGATGGAACGACCTCTCGGTGGAGGACGTCGAGGTCCCCGAGCCGGCATCGGGGGAGGTTCTGCTCCGGGTCAGGGCATGCGGTCTGTGCGGCACCGACCTCAAGATGGTGCACGGCGCCTTCGAGAAACGCGGGTGGCCCCCGTCCTTGCCCTTCGTCATGGGCCATGAGTGGTCGGGAGAGGTGGTCGCCCTCGGCGAGGGTCTCGACGACCTGGCGCTGCAGCCCGGCGACAAGGTGGTTGCCGAGAACCACGTCGGTTGTGGCCGCTGTCCCATGTGCCGGCAGGGCCGGTACAACCTGTGTGAGAAATCGGGCACTCCGGGATATCGCCTCTACGGACACACCGCTCCGGGCGCGCTCGCCGAGTTCGCGGTCAGACCGGCCCAGATGCTGCACAAGCTGCCCGACTCGGTCAGTCCCCTGGAGGGGGCGCTGGTGAATCAGGGTTCGCTGACGGTGCATGCCCTGCGACGGGTCGAGTTCCTGCCCGGGTCGACCGTGGCGATCTTCGGGCCGGGTCTCCTCGGCCTTCTCGCCGCGGCGGTGGCGTCGGCCTCCGGGGCTGCGCAGCTGATCATGGTCGGGCGGGGTAGCAGACTCGACCTGGCGGCCAAGATGGGCTGTGACGACGTGGTCGACTACGAGAAGGAAGACCCCGTCGCCGGAGTGCGTCGTCTCACCGGAGGCCGGGGGGTCGATTACGTCTTCGACTGCACGGGGAACCCGGACGTCCCCGCGCAAGCCATCGGAGCAGTTCGCCGCGGCGGGAGGATCGCTCTGCTCGGGCTCACCGGAGGCAAGCCGTCCGAGATCGACGTCGATCGTCTCACCCTCGACGAGGTAGACCTCATGGGGATTCGATCGAGCCCCAACGCATACCCGGCGATGATCGCTCTCATGCGCTCGGGCAAGGTGGACCTGAGCCCGCTGGTCACCCACGTCTATCCGCTGGAATCCGTCGGGGAAGCCCTCGCCGCACTCGAGTCCCGCGAGGCGGTCCGACCCATCGTGGAGCTGTGACCGTGGCCTTGGTGGAACATCCGCACATCTCGATGTTCGGCTCCAGCGAGTGCACCTGCACCGAGGAGGAGGCAAA
The DNA here is from genome assembly GCA_963828465.1 of uncultured Acidobacteriota bacterium. Taxonomy (GTDB): domain Bacteria; phylum Actinomycetota; class Acidimicrobiia; order Spongiisociales; family ZC4RG35; genus JARDZU01. The sequence goes on from CAWHEU010000020.1 coordinate 6,059, forward strand.
GGCCCTTGCAGTGGTGGCCGCCTACCGGGTGGCGAAGGTATCGGAGCGTGGCCCGTTCCTGGCTCCCGGCTTCAAGCGCCATCGAGCCGGCTTCACCCACATCGGCGACCTGTGGGAGAGCGAGGGGCCCAAGGGCATGGATGACGACTCCATGCGGGACCGTGAGAACATCCTCCTCGACCTCACGGCCAAGAACGACAAGGTGTGGGGGATATTTCGCGTGGTCGGGACTCACACCGGTTCGCTGTATGGGATCCCGGCCACCGGTCAACACATAGACGTGGTCGAGGTCGGCTTATGGCGTGTCGAGGATGGGGTCATCGCCGAGGCCTGGTACTTCGGGGACGAGCTCGGGCTCCTGAGGGCGGTCGGAGCCAACCCGCCGGACCTGACGAAGGCGTCGGGGTAGGCCTGTCGGCTGCGACATCGGCGGCGATTCGGGCCACGGTCCGTCCCGGTTCGACTGACCCAATGACCACCGAAGCCGTTCTCGTGATCCTGGTGATCTCGGCGGCCTACCTGATCAAAGGGGTGACAGGGATCGGCGGGCCACTCCTGGCGGTGCCCTTCATCGCCGGGATCGCCAGTGTGGAACTGGCGGTCGTGGTCCTCTCCCTGGGGAACCTGGTGTCGAACGGCTGGTTGCTTTGGGAGCACCGCTCCGGGGGCCGCGGCACTGGCTTCGTGATGACACCGTTCCTGGTCGTCGGGGTCCCGGCGACCATCGCTGGGACATGGCTCCTCACCGAGGTGGACGATCGGATCCTCTCGGTGATCATCGCCGTTGTGATCCTGGGATACATCTGGCGCTACCTGGCCGACCCCCATTTCGTGCTCGAGCGAGACACCGCTCGCCGAATGGCGGCCCCAATGGGCTTGGTGGGAGGTGGGCTGCTGGGTGCCACCGGGACGGCAGGGCCCCTAATCGCCACCTACATGCACGCCATCCGGCTCGGCCGCCCCTCGTTCATCCACATGATGAGCCTGACCTTCCAGGTCTTCGGAGTGATCCAGCTGGTGACCCTGGTCGTCCTCGGCGCCTTCACCCCGGAGCGAACCGTGCAGGCCTTATGGGCCATCGTCCCCGTGACCGTGATGACAGCCATCGGCATACGCATCGGGCGTCGGCTGAATCAGCGGGTGCTCGAGTTCCTGGTGCTCGCGCTGTTGGGGTTCGCTGCTGTCCGGCTGCTGCTGTCGGCGCTGGGCTGAGGGGGCCAGTTCTGATGCCGCCGCTCGGTGTGGAGCAGGCAAGCGGTGAGATGACCGTCACCGACGTCCTCCAGCTCGACCGGTTCCACCGGGAAGAACCTGATGTCCAGGCTTCTGCCATCGGTGGACACCGTCTCGAGCGCCGCTTTCATGGCCGGCGGGATGTCACCGTCCTGAATTGCCTGGCCCACCGCTGAAGCCGAATCGTCGTCGTGGAAGACCAGAGTGGCGTCGAAGTTCGATCTGCGCTGCACATCGGCGAGACCGGCTGCCAGTAACTCACGGGTCTGGAGCCACGCCACTGCGTCGTCGACCTCCCACCCGCAGGCCGGGGTAGCTACCGGGCACCGGGTGTGGAAGCGGCAGCCTTCCGGCGGGTTGGCCGGATTGGGCACCGCCCCCTTCAGGCCCTTCATCACGGAAACCTCTGCGCGGATGTCGGGGTTGGCGGCGAGGAGAGCGTCGGTGTACGGGTGACGGGGATCTTCGAAAAGCTCTTTGGCAGTGCCGTATTCGGCGACCTTGCCCAGGTACATGACGGCGATGCGATCGCTCATCAGCCTGACGACACCGAGGTCGTGACTGATGAACAGATAGGTCAGGCCGCGATCTTTCTGCAACTCGTGGAGCAGGTTGAGGATCTGGGCCTGCACCGAGACGTCGAGGGCGCTCGTCGGCTCGTCGAGGACGATGAACTCGGGGTCGAGGGCAAGGGCCCGGGCTATCGAGATCCGCTGTCTCTGACCTCCGGAGAACTGATGGGGGTACCGGTAGAGGTGCTGGCGACCAAGACCGACGCTCTCCAGCAGCGAGACGACGCGCTCGATGAGCTCCTGGCCGGATGCCTCTTTGTGGACCTGGAGCGGCCGGCCCACGAGGTCCTTCACGAGCTGTCTCGGGTTGAGCGAGCTGAAGGAGTCCTGGAAGACGATCTGGCAGTTGCGCCGATATATCTTCCACGCCTTTCCCGAAAGCCCGTCGACGCGGTGATTCGCGTCGATTCGCTCCACCTGCTTTCGTTGCTCCACGGTGCGATCGGCCTCGGGGATGGGATCGATCTCATCGAGCCTGGCGGCGTCCTCGTCCGAGAGCCTGAAGTAGATCTTGCCGCCGGTCGGGGCCACGAGGCCGCCGATACATCGACCGAGCGTCGTCTTGCCACATCCCGACTCACCGACGAGACCCATCGTCTCCCCGGGACGGACCTCGAAGGAGACACCGTCGACGGCCCGCACATTGCCCACCACCCGTTGCAGGGTGCCTTCCTTGATCGGGAAGTACTTCTCGACCCCTCGCACTGAGATGACCGCCCGTTGGGCCGCCCCCGGCGGCTGGCTCCCTCGTGATGGGCAGTCAACGGAAGTCACGAGACCCACCTCTCCAGCGTGGGTAGGACAACGGAGCCATCGCTCGTGTCGTAGGCGAAGCAGGCAACCGTGTGCTCCGCGCCCACCATCACGACCTCCGGGTCGGTGGTCCGGCATACCTCGACCGCAAATGGGCATCGGGTGTTGAACCGGCATGCCGGCGGCGGGTCGACCAGTTCGGGCACCGTCCCCTCGATGGCTGCGAGATGGCCTCTCTCATGGAGGGCGGAAGGGACCGCCGCCATGAGACCTCTGGTGTAGGGGTGCTTGGGGTCGCTGAACACCTCCTCGGTCGTTCCCGTCTCGACGATCCGCCCGGCGTACATCACGGCCACCCGATCGCAGATCTCCTTGACGAGCGAGAGGTCGTGGCTGATATAGAGGACCGAAGTCTCCAGACGCTGTTGCAACTCGGCGATCAGCTCGAGGATCCTCGCCTGGATGGTGACGTCCAGGGCTGTCGTCGGCTCGTCGGCGATCAACAGGTCGGGATTGCAGGCCAAGGCCTGGGCGATGAGGACGCGCTGTTTCATTCCGCCCGAGAGCTCGTGGGGGTAGCTGTCCATGATCGTGCGCGGATTGGAGATCTGGGTCTCGGTGAGGGCGCGGGCGACGAGCTGATCGACTCGCTCTCTCATCTTTTCTGCCTTGGCCCGCCACGGAGGGAATCTCAGGAGGAACCGCTCGAAGCTGCTCGTTTGCTGGTGGGCGGCGCGACGGATGAGACGGGGCACGTGGTCGCCGAAAGGCTCGAGGATGTCCTCGGAACGGTGCTGGTAGAAAACCTCGGCCACCTGGCTGCGTATCGACAACGCCGGGTTGAGCGCCTTGCCCGGGTCCTGGAAGATCATCGCGATCCGATCGCCGCGGATCTCCAGCATCTCGTCGTGGGGGATCTGGAGGAGGTCGATCGGGTCTCTGCCGCTCTTGCGTGCCTCGGTCGACCAGAAGTCGATCTCACCGCCGGCATAGATCCCGGGGGGGCTGGGGACGAGACGGATGAATGAGCGAGCGGTCACACTCTTGCCGCAGCCGGTCTCGCCGACCAGCCCGAGGGTCTCTCCATCTCGGATGTCGAAGGAGACGCCGTCGACTGCGTGCACCACTCCAGCCTTGGCCTGGAAATAGACCTTGAGATCCCGGACCGATGCGACCAGGGGCCGGGTGGTGGCTCGGTCATAATGTGGTGTTGATGTCGACGTGACTCTTGGTCACGACCACCCCCCGTCCGGCCAGTCAGTAGCGCCGATCGAGGTCACGCCGACCAGTATGTCATGCGACCACCGGCTAGCTGCCTTCACCTCTTCCTCCCTGTGCCCGCTGTTCGCGCAATCGATTGCTGACCGGCAACGCACGATATAGCGTGGGCGCGCGAGGCGCAATAGTTCGCCGAAGCGGCCACCGGCACTTTCGCGTCGGACTGACGACAGACGATCCGGGCTCGGCCACAATTGCTCCGTGCGCGTCGCCACCTGGAACGTCAACTCGCTCAAGGCTCGACTGGAGGCCGTTGAGAAGTGGTTGGACCGGGCTGCGCCCGACGTGTTCCTCATGCAGGAGACCAAGGTGGCCGACGATGACTTCCCACACCTCATTCTCCAGGCGGCCGGATACGAAGTAGCTCATCACGGTGAGGGGCGATGGAACGGAGTGGCAATCGCGTCACGCGTCGGGATCTCGGAGGTGGTCACCAACTTCGGCGATGGCCCGGTGCGCGACAGCCGGGGCAGGAGCCAGGCCGAGGAGGACTTCGATCCGTTCGACGAGGCCCGGATGGTGAGCGCGACATGCGCCGGGATCAGGTTCGTCAGCCTGTATGCGCCGAACGGCCGTCAGGTGGGATCGCCGTTCTTCGAGGGCAAGCTGCGATGGCTGGCCCGGGTCCATGACTGGCTGGCCGAGGAGCTGACGCCGAATGAGCCGGTGGTGCTCGGTGGCGATCTCAACGTCACTCCGGCCGACGAGGACGTGTGGGATCCGGAGAAGGCGCACGGCGGCACCCATGTCTCTTCCGAGGAGCGTGAAGCTCTGGCACGTCTTCGTGAGTGGGGCCTGGTCGACGCCTTTCGGATTTGTCGTCCCGAAGCGGGCCGCTTCTCATGGTGGGACTATCGGGCCGGAATGTTCCAACGCAACCAAGGAATGCGGATCGACCTGCTCTATGTCACCCAGCCGGTTGCCGAGAGGGTGGTCTGGGCGGAGATCGACCGGGAAGCTCGCAAGGGAAAGCCCACTCCGTCCGACCATGCCCCGTTGGTCGTAGACCTCGATGAGCCGGGGACGCCTTTCGATGCTGGTTGGGAGGGTGCGATGGCGAGGATCGCTACCCGGAAATAGCCGCGAGAAGCGTCGTCTTCATCCTGCCTTCACAGGGCCTGAATAGTCTCGGATTGCACTGACATCGAGGGAGGGGAACGGTCATGAGAATGGGCGCACAGAAGGCGATGTCCGCACTCGTCCTCACGACGTTGCTATTGGCCGGGTGCGGGGGCGGGGCCGGGGACACGGCCACCACCACCGGTCCCGATGCGGGCGGGGCGGCCTCCACCTCGGCCGTCGTCGAGGAAACGACCACCACGGTGGCACAGACCACAACCACCGCGACAGAGACCACGACTGCCGCCGAACAAGGGGCAGGCATCGAGGACATCCCACCCGACTGCGTGGCCGAGATCGCAGCGATTCTCCAGGTCTTCGAACCGGCGGTGGAGGGCATCGACTGGGAGAACGCCACCATCGACGATTACATCCAGGTCATGACGTCCCTCGCCGGGACCTCCATCGGCGACACCACGGCGTGTGAGAACGTGGAGCTGGACATGAGCGAAGAGGAGGGGGCGGCGCTGTTCTTCGAGGTCGCCGAGCAGGAGGTACCGGGGGCCGTCGGCTACTTCACCGCGATCATCGCCATGAACGAGGCACTCGGGGACAGGCAGTCGACCGGGGAGTGTCAGACTGACATCGGCATCTTCGAAGAGGTAGTCGCCGGGGGAGTGCCTTTTGTCGACCTTCCCCTCCCCGAGCAATGGCTCGTGCTGAACCTCATGGGCTCGATCGGATTTTGCAACCTGCAAACCCAGGGGGAGCTCAGGTTCCGGCCCGAGGTGGAGGAGTTCCTGGCCGGTTCGCCTTTCGCCGGAGGCTGATACCAGGCGTTGCCTAAAGTCGATGGCCATGACTCCGACTGACAATCGCCAGGCCACCATCGACTGGCTGCTCGACTCCGATCCCTCGATCCGCTGGCAGGTGATGAGGGACCTCACCGATGAGCCGGCCGATTTGATCGCTGTCGAACGCTCGAGGGTCGCCACGGAGGGATGGGGAGCCCGACTCCTCGCCCTGCAGGACTCGAACGGGCAGTGGGGCGGTGGCACCTTCCACCCCGAGTGGACGTCGACCTTCAACACCCTGGCGCTGCTGTGGGACCTGGGACTGGACCCGGCCAGCGAGCAGGCCCGCACTGCTGTGAGCCTGGTCCGGGAGAAGGTCAGCTGGGACGACTATCCGCAAGTCCCGTGGGCCGACAATCCATTCTTCGACGGCGAGGTAGAGCCCTGCATCAACGGCCGGGTAATTGCCGTGGGCTCCTACTTCGGCCAGGACGTCCAAGGTCTGGTCAACAAGCTCCTCGGTGAGCAGCTCTCAGACGGAGGCTGGAACTGCGAGGCAGAGAACGGCTCTACCCGGTCGTCGTTTCACACCACGATCAACGTCCTGGAGGGCTTTCTCGAGCACGAACGCGCCACCGGCACCACCGAAACGACGGAGGCCCGACTCAGGGGTGAGGAGTACCTCCTCGAACGACGCATGTTCCATCGACTCTCCACCGGCGAGGTGGTCGATCCGGCGTGGACCTACTTCTTCTTCCCGACCCGATGGCATTACGACGTGCTCAGAGGGCTCGACTATCTGCGGAGCGCCGGTGTCGAGCCCGATGAGCGATGTGCCGAGGCGATCGAGCTGGTCCAGAAGCGACGTGGCGAGGACGGGCGATGGACCATGCACTACTCGTACCCGGGTGAAGTTCATTTCGACATGGAGGACGGGGAGGGACACCCCAGCCGCTGGATCACGCTTGGTGCGCTGCGCGTCTTCGAGTGGTCGTATGGGCATTCGACGGTGAAATGGCCCGACAACGCTATGACCAGGGGAAACAAGGGTTAGCCGGAACCCTGTGACACGCTGGTGACACGGGAGCCGACCCTCCAGCGGGGTGGCTCGCAGACCAAACCAGCCGCCACCAGTTGCGCTATTGGACCGGTACTGCGTGGTCTGAGCACGTGTCGGACATGGGTGCCACCGACGTGGACCCCGTCTAGGCGGCCACGACCCCAGGGATCGTCCACACCCCAAATCGGTTTAGCCGTCGAGATAGCCGGGTAAGGGACTCGTAAGGAAAGGCCAACGGACCTTCGGGTTTGTTGGTCTTTCCCCTTTCTCGGGCTCGCAACGATGAAAGCCCGATTCGTACTGGGCCTCTTCGGGAAAGCGATAGTGGGACGATGGGGGCCCAAGCCGACCCAATAGCCTTCCGGCGGTCCCCTAATCCCGGTAGGAAACCTCCCGGCGCCCGCACCGGGGGGTTTCCGTTCATCCTCCTACCCTGCAACGGGTGGCCAGTGCTCTCACCTCCCGGGGTAGCACCACCCGATGGCGGAGAATCAGGAACGCTGTCCTCATCCGAGACAGCCACCGCTGCCAGACCTGCGGACAGCCGACAACCTGTGTCGACCACATCACCCCCCGGTCCCAAGGCGGAGGGGATGTATGGCGGAACCTGGCCGCATCGTGCCGGCGCTGCAATGCGAAGAAGGGGACACGGCCCGGCATCGTGCTCAACACCCGGACTGGTCTAACTCTCGATGAGCCCGGACCGCTCGGACGCAGCGTCACCCGCTGAACCAGATGACTAGCCGACTGTCAGCGTTCCCTTCATGCCGTATGAGGCGTGGTTAAGAATCGAGCACCATATGACGTACTCACCTGGCTCAAGTCCACGCACCGTGTAGGAGGCCGAAGTTCCCGGCTGAACCGTGTCGCTCCTCGCAATCGTGTAGCCTTGCTTCAGCCCGATAGCCAGAGTATGAGACGCGAGTGGGTTTTCTGGATCTCCGGTGTTGACCAGGAAGAAGACAGTGTCACCGGGAGGCGCAGTCAATTCATTTGGCCGGAAGTGAGGCGGTGGCCCCGAAAGCTCGACCTGCACCGATCCTGGTGGAGCGTCGCTGGCCACCTCCGTGATGGTGTCGAGCAACGTGGTCGTCGTGTTGGCTAGTACGGAAGTGGTAGGGCTGACCGTGGTGGCTACCGCAGCTTGCGTAGTCGTAGGCAGGGCCGTGGTGGTACTACCTCCTCCATCACCCCCTCCGCACGAAATCACCACGAGCAACATGATCGAGGTGGTGACGCGCCCGCTCCGTAACAAGATTCCTCCCTTCAGGTGTCCTACCAACCCCCGACGTTGGGTGGTGGAGGATCATGGTCGTAGGGGCGTCCATGCTTCTTGGTCGGCTTCGTAAAAACGACAGCCGCGACCGCGGCGACGAGGAGCAGGAGCAACCACCAATCCAGGATCCAGGCCCAGACGCTTTGCAGGAAGTCGATGGTCGAACCCTACATGTCGAGTCTTTCGCTTCGCTGAGGGCGTATGCAGCCGAGGCCAGAGACGGGCCATTTTTTCTACACGACGCCAGCCGCGGACAGGCCCAAGTGCTTATCTCTCCCCCCACATTTCTTTTCCCGGGGGTTTGGCGGGCATCGGTAGACGGTGGCGTTTGCTGGCGCCTTGAGGCTTTTCCTGGCGTGAAGTTGGGTGCGCTTATCCCAAACGGGGAAAATCGGCCTCGTCGTCCTCGAAAACCCTTATCTGACGGGTGTAAAACTCTTCGATGGCGTGGATGGGGATGACTCGTCGGGCGCCGATCTTGAACGATCCGAGCTGACGACTGGCGACGAGACGTTGCACGGTTCGCCGGCTCACTCGGAGGGCGTTGGCGGCTTCGTCGTAGTTGGCCACGAGCGGTTCCATCGGTCCCGAACTCTACGTCAGTGCTCGCGATCCAGTCGTCATGCCATGTTCCCGCTGATCATGGACACCATGAACACCGAGGCGAATACCGTCGAAACAACGGCGAGTGCCCAGAAGCGCTTATATCTCCGCGCTTCCTCGTCTTTGATCAAGTAGATCCAGGCGCCGACGGCAAAGATCGGGGAGAACAAGAAGAACCCGATCAGGTAAAGCATCCAACGAATAGGCATGGTGGGGTTACCGCTTCTTTTTCTCTGGGATCTGTGATTTCGTCTACCAGCGCTTCCGCGCGCCTTCAGAGCGCGCGCCTGTTAAAGCGGAGCCGGGCAGGGCTGGTACGAGCGGCATGCGCTCGACAAGGATTGATCGGCTGATCTCAATCGAACTTAATGCCAAGGCACGCGGCACTATTTGGCGCCGCGTCCCGTGGTGGATTGTCCCGACCCGGCTCCGGTCGTCGAACTATGTTTGAGGGTTCCTGCGCAAGGGGCTCGTTCATCGTCTTTCGAGTGCCACGTAGGAGCGGGGAACCCCGAGCTGTCGAGTCACTTCAAGATCCAGGCCGGTCGGGCTTCTCCCGCGCTGGTCAGCCAAACTGTGCTCAGTGGCGATGTACTGCGACTTCTGCGGCACCCGACTCTCCGAGCATCCGATGACGGCCTGTCGTGTGCTACTGACCACCACGTTCTCTCCAAAGGTGTTGATGCCACGGGATGCCCGGAAGCTCCGGGAGGTAGCCCTGTGGACCGCGGGCTGGCCGATGGCAAGGATTGCCGCCGAAGTGGGGATCTCCACACGGCAAGTGCATCGGGATCTGGCTTCGAGGCGGAGATCTATCCCGGCGCCGGCCAAAGTGGTCACCAGTAACGGTCACCGCTTCCCGGCCAAGATGCCTTCTAGGGAGGCCCGCGCTATTCGTCGGGCCCGGGCGGTCCGTCTCGTCGTCGGGGAAGGTTGGAGTGTCATCGAGGCCGCCCGGAGGATGGGCTGGCCGGCGACCACCATCCGCGAGGACCTCCAAGCGGTGGGTATCGAACGGGTCGGGATGGTGACCACTCGGGATGGTCGGCAAATGCCTGCTCGACGCCCTACCGCGGAGCAACTCGGAGGACGCCGCGCCCGCGCCCGCGCCCTCCGCACTCAGGGTTGGACGTTCGCCAAGATCGCCGTCGAACTGGGTGTCAGCTACACGACCGCGGAGCGAGATGCTTCATTCCGTGACACAGCTGTGACACAGGAGGGGTAGAAACGGGCGCATATTGGCGCGTACTGCTAAGTACGGTCGATTACCCGAAATCCCTGGTCAGACGCCCTTTTTCAGCGTTTCACCTGGTCAGCGATTTGCAGCCTGACATTCGACGGTGAAATGACCACAATTCGGACGATGGAGCCGATCTCACTGACCGTCGACGACAGGACACCTGGAGTCAGGGGCATTGTGGTCGGACGGGCTCTCCCCTACCCCCAGAACGACGACGTCGCCGCGGCTGTCGACCTCGCCGCCGGTATCGTCGCCAGGGACTGAATCGAGTACGGCAATCGGGGCCGCTCCGCCCGATGAATCTCTAGTTGTTGTCGTGAGCGACAAGGAAGGCTTGCTGCTCCTCCTCCGACATCGCCTCCAAGCCGTTGAGGCCTTCGAAGTACTTCTCTCGCGGGCCCCCAGGAGCGAAGTGGATGAGCATCGAAGCCGGCGCCCCTGACTCGTTGCTGAAGCCGTGGATCCCGCCAGGCGGGACGTGGAGGAAATCGCCGACTGCGCCGTCGACCCATTCCTTGCCGTCGTACACGCGCACCGTGCCAGTGAGAATGTAGAAAGACTCTGCCATGGTGCGGTGGAAGTGAGGACTCGCTCCTCCCCGGCCCGGTCCCATCGACCACCGATAGAGCCCGAATAGACCGCCTGTGGTCTCGCCGGTGGCCAGGTAGTGCACCTCGGTCCCGCTGGACCGAACCAGATCTGGCTCGGCGCCCGCCCTCGAGATCGTGGCTGTGATCTCACCCTCCGATCCGTGATAGAGCGGGTCTGGATAAGTCATGGCCTTTCGCTACGTTACGCGGCACGCGAACAAGGAGAACGGATGACCGCGGAGCCGGGTCCGGTGGCATCTCCAACCTTGGCCGATCAGGTCAGCAAGCTCTATGAGTTGATCGCCGGGTACCACGCCACCCACATGATCGAAATCGGGCACCAACTCGGGGCATGGGCAGCCCTCACCGAGGAGCCGGGTCTGACCTCCGCCGGGCTCGCAGGCCGCCTTGGCACCGATGGCTTTTACACAGATGTCCTGTGTCGCACCGCCTTTGCCTTCGAGATTCTCGACCGGGACGGGGAGGGTTGGCGAATGGGGCAGCATTTCGAACAGATCCTCGGAGATCCAGAATCGAGCTTCTATCTGGCCGGGGCGGCCGGGGCTCACATGGAGGTGGGTAAGGACTACCCGGACTACTTGGATCATTTCCGGGAAGGCACGGTTCGTCCCTACCAGGAGCACGATGAGGCATTCATGCGTGAGGTCGCCGAGGCGCTCAAGGCACTGCCACGCATCTTCCTCGATCTGGTGCTGCCCCAACTCCCGGTTTTGCAGCAGCGTCTCGAGGAGGGGGGACGGGTGCTGGACGTGGGCTGCGGCGCTGGGTGGGCGCTCGTCCAGATTGCAGAGCGGTTTCCCGAGGTCGCATGTCTGGGGATCGATGTCGAGCCCTTCTCCGTCGCTCTTGCTCAAGAGCTGATCGAGGAGCGAGGTTTGTCCGACCGTTGCGAATCGCGTGTGCTCAGCGTCGACCAGCTAGACGAAGCAGGAAGCTTCGATGTCGCAACCAGCTTCCTGGTTGTTCACGAGATAGCGCCGGCGCTGAAACCAGGAGCCTTCGCCGCGGTCGCCCGGGCCCTGAGGCCGGGCGGCTCCTTCCTGATTTTCGATGAGGTGTACCCGGTCAGTGACGAGGCCCTGCGAGCCATGCCAACCCGCTTTGCGGCGTTGGCCCAGTGGTACGAGCTCACCTGGGGCAACGTGGTCGACACCCGCGCCGGTCTCGAGGAGCTCTGCAATCAGGCCGGGCTCACTGTCACCGAAGAGACGAGCTTCTCCCGGTTCCACATAGTGGTCGCAGAGAAGCCCGCCTAGTCGCTGGCCCGGTGCCGCCGATCACATGATGTCGAGCGCCTCGGCGACCTCGATGGTCCCGCCCGAAGGCAGCTGCGGCGAGCCCTTGGCGAAGACGAGGGCCTGCTCGAGGCTGTCTGCGCTGATGATCGAGTAGCCGGTCACCGGGTTGGCGCCGCCGCCCTGGGTGGTCGACCCATCGGTCCCGACGGTGGCCGATGCCCCGGTCGGGTGCCCTTGATCAACTACTGCCGAGCCAAGACCGCCCAACCATTCATTCCACGCCTGCATCACCGCCGCCCCCTCCTCCTCCGACTCCGGGGTGCTGCCGCCGTGATAGACGAACAAGAACTTGGCCATTGCGTCTCCTTTCGCACGGCCACCTGGTGTGGCCTGTACATCTAGAGACGAACGGGGCTCACGCCTTTCGACATCTGGTGTCCAGGCTTTCGTCGTAGTGGGCGGGCGTTAACTACCGTCCCGTCGCTGATGAAATTCAGGATCGTCCCCACCAGCCGGGAATTCTTCGACGATTTCTCTTTGGCAGCGCACAACATCGCGACGTGTGTGGACAAGCTCAACGATGTCCTCGCCGACACAGCACATGCGGCAGAGCTCCATGTGGCGGTCAAGGAGGTCGAGCGGGCCGGTGACGAGTACACCTCGCGCATTCTGACCCGGCTCGACTCCACATTCGTCACCCCGTTCGACCCTGAGGACATTCAGCGGTTGGCGCAGGGAATCGATGATGTGGTCGACGACATCTACCACGTGTCCGAGATGGTGGTGCTCACCAACATCACTGAGCTGATCCCCGAGGTTCCCGAGCAGGTAGAAGTCCTGACGAAAATGGCCGCGAAGATCGTCGAGCTCTTCGATCGCTTCGAGGACATGAGGGGCCTCCGCCAGATCATCGGCGAGATCGAAGGTCTGGAGAGCGAGGGAAATCGAATCTACCGAAGAGCCGTCGCCAGGCTGTTCTCCGGGGAGATGGAACCAGTCGACGTCATCCGTTGGAAGGACATCGTCGAGTCGCTGGAAGCGGTGCTCGACCGTATCGAGGACATGACCAACATCGTCACCACGATCGTCGTCAAGCAGGCCTGAGGAAGCATCGATCGTGGAGATCGGCGCGATCATCGTGATTCTGGTCGCGCTGGCCTTTGACTTCACCAACGGATTCCACGACGCGGCCAACTCGATCGCCACGGTGGTGTCGACCAGAGTGCTCTCACCCCAATATGCGGTGATCTGGGCCGCGTTCTTCAACTTCGTCGCATTTCTCATCTTCAGCACACACGTGGCCAACACCATCGCAAAAGACGTGGTGGTACAGAGCGCCCTCACCGTTGGGGTGATCTTCGCCGGCCTCCTCGGTGCAATCGCCTGGAATCTGTTGACCTTTTGGCTTGGCCTCCCCACCAGCTCGTCGCACGCTCTCGTCGGTGGCATGGCAGGTGCGGCGGTCGTGCGTGGCGGGTTCGATGTCCTCATCTCCGAGGGCCTGGCGACCATCGGCGCCTTCATAGTGCTCTCTCCGTTGATCGGGCTCGCTCTCGGGCTCTTGTTGACCGTGATCATCCAGTGGCTGTTTCACCGCGAAAAGGACATCGACAGATTGAACAAGGGGTTCCGACGAGGCCAGCTGGCGTCGGCGGCCGCCTTCAGCCTGGGACACGGTGGCAATGACGCCCAGAAGACGATGGGGATCATCCTGGCTGTCCTCATCGCGGTCGGGAGCCTTCCTCCCGATGCCGAGGTGCCTCTCTGGGTCGTCCTCTCCGCACACACGGCAATCGCTTTGGGCACGCTTTTCGGTGGATGGCGGATCGTCAAGACGATGGGGTTCAAACTCACCAAGCTGCAGCCCTCCGGTGGTGTTGCCGCCGAGACCGCCGCGGCCGCCACACTCTTCTTCGCCTCGGCACAGGGCATTCCGGTCTCGACGACGCACACCATCACCGGGGGGATCGTCGGAGTAGGCGCCGCCCGTCGTATGTCGGCGGTGCGTTGGCGGGTGGCCGGCAGGGTTCTGTGGGCGTGGATCTTCACGATCCCGGGCGCAGCCATCGTTGCCGGCATATTCTCACTGATAGTGGAAGCGCTGGCATGAGCGACCGGAGGGCCTATTTCTTCCTGGCAGCGGCCCTGGCGGTCCTCGCGGTTCAGGGTCTCGTTCCCCAGTACCGCTGGTTGACCCTCTCCGTAGCGGCCGTCTACTTGGTCTTCGCTCTGGCTTTTGCGACCGCCAACCTCTCGGCCCGGCGAGCGTCGATCAAGAGGCGTGAATCTCGGGACGGCTGAATCAGTCTGTTTGGCGCTTCCGGTCGATGCCCTCGATGTCAGAACGCTTACCGCTCTCTCTCAGAACACCAACGCCGAGGCCGATCAGGGCGACCGCGAGGAGGACTGCTCCGCTGCGGGTGAGCAGGGTCCCGGCCGAGGACATCCCTTCCGCACCGACGAGCATGTGTACAAAGAAGCCTCCCGATTGAAGGAGGATCCCGCTCAGCAGGGTCAGTCCGAGCAACCGTTGGCGCGAGGCGTTGAAGTCTGTCCTATCCATGAGTACGAAATAGATCAGTGCCAGAGTGAGGAGCACGCCGGCATGGGCGTGCCCGGCCCGGAAGAACTGCTCCTCGAAATCGGTGATGGCTCCCTGGCTGGTCAGCATGCCCAGCAACGACCAGCCGCCGAATTCGACCGTGACAATGGCAAAGAGTGTGAAGGCGATCATTCGCGACGTGGGTCTCATCGGGTTCCCTTCTTCGTTGATGGTCCGCCGGAGCGACGGATGAGCGATGTGCCGAGTGCGAGGAGCCAAATAGTGATGACCGTCGGCCCGATGATCGTGAGAATCCTCGAGGCCGCGGTTGGCTCTCCGGCGAAGGCCTGAACCAGGCCCGCTCCGATCGACAACACTCCGGCTGCCACCGCCACCCAGCCAAACCAGGTCGGGTAGTCGTCACCTAACGCCACAGCCAACCCGAACAGGAGGAACGTGGCGCCGGCGAACACCATGTTGAAAAGACTGGCGAGCGAGAAGTTGAGGGTCTCGTTGGCTCCGACGATGCGTAAGGCGGTCGCCTGCTGATCGGGGGGCGCCAGCACCCACTCCTCGGCGAGCTGTCGTGCTCCCACCCCGTCCATGATCACCAGCACCAGGCCGATGGTCACGCCGACCACGGCGGCAAGCATCCCGAACTCCGCCAACACCCTCGGAAGCGTTCCCGTGATCGAGTGGAACAGGGCGTACATCCCCAAGAGCATCAAGAAAATCCCCAGGACGATGATCAGATGGAGCGAGACCCATGAGCCCGACCGGGCGATCACCTCGGCGGTCCCAAATGGATCGCCGATCGGGGTTTGAGGATGAAGGAGGTTCCCCACCATCCCCAGGAGTGATCCGACGACGGCGGCCCATCCTCCGATCTTGAGCACCCATTGCTGATGTGTCGTGGGAGTGAGGGTCTGCATGGTTGCACTCTGTCTTCAGGTATCTTCACATATCACAATGACATGTGATATAGGAATAACATTACGACCTGCCACTGTGATGTGTCAACCGAGCAGAAAGGCGAAATGAGATGTCTCGATCCTTGAATGCCACCGCCGCGTCCTTGCTCGGATTCCTGCACGAAGGGCCGATGACCGGATGGGACGTCGTTGCTGTAGCCCAACAACGCATCGGTGACTTCTGGTCGCTGACCCAGAGCCAGGTCTACCGGGAGTTGGCGACCATGGCCGAGCAGGGCCTCGTCGAGGCGGGGGTGCGCGGCAGCAGGGACAAGCGTCCATACGCGATCACGCCGGCCGGGCGGTCCGCATTCCGGCACTGGGTGGAACAGATGCCGGGGGACGAGACGATCAGATTCCCCCTCTTACTCACCCTGGCGTTCGGCCGCCATCTCCCGGCGGACCGACTGGCGACCATGCTCGAACAGCATCGTCTCATCCACTCGGAGCGATTACGTGCCTATGGCCTGCAACTGAAGGAGGTGGAGGCGATAGGGGATCCCTTTGCAAGCGCCACGCTCGACTTTGGCATCACGTATGAGAAAGCCGTGCTCGAGTGGTTCGACCGACTACCCAAGGACCTCTCCGAGTAACGAGAGCCCGGGTTCAGACCGCGGCCCGATGCCGCATCGCGTCGAGACCCTCCAGGATCAGATCGAGCCCGAACTCGAACTCGAACTGGTCGTCGCACCATCCCAAAGTCGAATCGGGGTCGTCGTGGGCGACCTCCATCATCATCCCGGTGAGATGAGGGAACTGATCGGCCATCTCCGCCATCGCCTCCGTCAGGTCCTCATCACCCTCGTCGGCATTCTCCGGCTCGAACAGCTCCTGGGTGAAGCCCAGGCCCCGACTGCCCAGGGCATGCATGGCGTGATGGGAGAGGTCATATGAGAAGCCACCGGCGTGCAACACCCCGAGCAGGTCGTCGAAGTAGCGCATCGTCGATGGACTGATCGCGGTGCGGGTCTCGATCACGCGAGAAGCCCATCGGTGGCGGATCAATACCTCTCTGGCGGCGAGGATCCTCTTGCGCATCAGAGCCTTCCAGTCCTCGGTCGCCGGAGGGCCATCGACCAACCCGACGGCCTGGTTGATCTCGTCCATGATCACTTCCACCACACCGTCGAGTACCGCCTCTTTGTTGGCCACGTGGTAGTAGAGAGACATCGCCTCCGCCCCCAGCTCGCGGGCCAGGTTTCGCATGGTCAGGGCTTGGATGCCGTCCCGGTCGGCGAGTTCGACGGCGGCGCGCAGGACTCGCTCCCGGGTCAAGGGGTCGCGGGCCCTGGGTCTCGGCTCGGTTTGAGTTGCCATCGACCTCCAATCTAATCGTACGAGGTAAGTCTGTCAGGGACTTGACAACCTTACGTCGTACGAGTTACCTTACACCATACGACTTACAACGTACGAGGAGAAAAGGAGGACATGGTGAAGGCAATAGTGCAGGACATGTACGGCTCGGCGGATGTGCTCGAGCTGAGGGATATCGATCCACCGGTCATCGGGCCCGACGAGGTCCTCTTGGAGGTCCATGCGGCTGGAGTCGAACCAGGTGTGTGGCACATCATGACCGGTCTGCCCTATCTGGTGCGAGTCATGGGCTACGGCCTGACCAAGCCCAAATACCCGGTGCGGGGACGCGATGTCGCGGGGCGGGTCGAGGCGGTCGGCGCCAATGTGACCCGGTTCCAACCGGGGGACGAGGTGTTTGGAACCTGCGAAGGCTCATTTGCCGAGTATGCGGCCGCCCGGGAAGACAAGCTCGCGCTCGAAGCCGGCCAATCTCACTTTCGAGCAGGCGGCGGTGATTCCCATCTCGGGCATGACCGCGCTCCAGGCTCTGCGCGACAAGGGACAGGTGAAGCCCGGTCAGAAGGTGCTGATCATCGGCGCCGGTGGCGGCGTCGGCACCTTTGCGATCCAACTCGCCAAGGCGTTCGGGGCCGAGGTCACTGCGGTGTGCAGCACGTCGAAGATCGATCTCGTTGCGTCGATCGGCGCCGATCACGTGATCGACTACACCCGCGAGGACTTCTCGGACCGGCCGGATCGGTATGACCTCATCATCGACAACGCCGGCAATCGGTCACTTTCTCAGCTCCGAGGCGCCCTTGCCCCTGAAGAGGAACGCTGGTCATTGTCGGGGGCGAGAACGGTGGAGCCTGGGTCGGTCCCGCCGATCGGATCATCCCGGTGGCTTTGCTCTCGCCATTCGTCAAGCAGAGGCTTCTGGCGTTGATGGCGACTGAGCGTCAGGAAGACCTCCGCGTTCTTGGTGAGATGGCTGAGGCAGGGAAGTTCACCCCGGCCCTGGACCGGACGTACCCCCTGGTCGAAGCACCCGATGCCGTCCGTTATGTGGGCGAGGGGCACGCCCGGGGCAAGGTCGTTGTCACGATTTGACGGATCTCCTGTGAAAGTTCCGTCGTGAAGGCGATCGTTCGCGACGAGTACGGCTCGCCGGACGTGCTCGAGCTGCGGGAAATCGACAAGCCTGTGCCCGGGGACGACGAGGTGCTGGTCAAGGTTCACGCCGCCTCCGTCAACACGGCAGACCTCGACTACCTGAGAGGGAGGCCGGCCGCTGCCCGAGTCGCCTCCGGGCTGCGCCGGCCCCGGAGCGTCCGCATCGGTCTCGATGTCGCCGGCCGCGTGGAGGCCGTCGGTCGAGAGGTGACGACGCTCGGTGTTGGGGATGATGTGTGGGCGGACTTGTTCGACTTCGGCCAGGGCGCCTTTGCCGAGTACGTCTGTGCCTCAGAGACAGCCTTCACACCGATGCCCTCGGGCGTGACGTTCGAACAGGCGGCAACGGTTCCCCACTCCGGTGTCCTGGCGCTCCAGGGTCTCCTCGGCAAGGGAAAGATCAATCCTGGAGAGAAGGTTCTGATCAATGGAGCGGGTGGCTGTGTCGGACCCTTTGCTGTGCAGTTGGCCAAGTCATTCGGCGCCGAGGTGACCGCTGTGGACCACGGCGGGAAGTTCGACCTGATGCGATCGGCCGGGGCGGACCACGTCATCGACTACACCAATGAGGATTTCATCGAGAACGGTGTGCAATATGACCTGATCCTCGACATCGTGGACCAGCACTCGGTCCTGTACTACCGACGCTCGTTGGCCCCGGGCGGACGCTACGTCCTCATCGCTCGCACTCTGACCGGATTCGCTCAGGCTTTTCTGGTTGGGGCCGGGGTCTCCATGGCCAGCAGCAAAGCGAATGGGCATCTTCATGTGGAAGGCGAACAGACGCGCCGACCTGGATCTCCTCAAGAAACTCCTCGAAGAGGAGAGGATCAAGCCCCTCGTAGACCGACAGTTCCAATTGTCCGAGGTCCCCGAGGCGCTGCGTTACGTCGAGGACGGCCATGCCCGAGGAAAAGTCGTCATATCGATCTGACGACGGGTGATCATCGCCTCTCGGGTGCGCCCCACAGCGAGACGAGGCGCGCCACCAGCGCGACCAGAAATACCTGTCCGACGAACGCCTCGACCACCACCAGTCGCTTGGCGACGTCGGTGGCGGCGGTGATGTCGCCGTATCCGACGGTGGTCAAGGTGACGAAGGAGAAGTAGACGTAGTCGCCGTCGGATACCACTCCGTTGAGGAAGGTCGTGCCGGTGAGTAGATCCATGCCGTGGTACAGCGCCGCCATCACAAACGCGATCAGGGCATAGGCGGCCACCCCACCCATGACGGTCTGGAAGGTCACTTGTCGATGACGGCTGATCCGGTTGAGGATGGCGAGGAGGGCAGCGAATTGGGCGATGCCGAGAAGGATCAGACGCCAACCATCGGCCAATTCGGACGAGACAAAACCCAGGGAGAGGGTGGCGAGCAGGACCAGGATCGTGGCAACCGACCCGATCCTGCGGAGCCGCTTCGGGACGCCCGGTGACCACAACGTCGTCAGGAGCAAGGCGACCCACAAGAGTGAATTCACCGCCAGCAGGAATCGGTTCGATTCGACGCCGGAGAGGACGTAACCCACCAGTATCAGGATCAGGACGAGGCCATACCGCTCACGAACCGGCACGCCGGCCACAACCCTGTCCTCAGCCGCGTCCGAGGCCGGGGTCGTCATCCGCTGGTGATCGGCTGTCCCAGAGCTATCACGAGACCGATGACGAGGCCGATCCCGGCGATGATGAGGAGGGCAACCTGGGCCCTGAAGTATTCGAACCGCTCGGCCATTGCAGCGAAGAAGAGCACGGCGGCGAAGAGAAGGGTGGTCAATGTGTAGATGTCGGAGATGGTGTTGGCATCTTCTCCGGCTTGAAACAGCTCATCGGCGCGTGCCTCGAGACGGTCCGCCTCGGCTTCCTGTGAAAGCTGATACTCGGGCATGGCAAACGGGCTCGGCGGCGCATCGGGGTTGTTGAGCGGATCGAGGGCGATCCATGCGTCGTAGCCCACCCTGAACTCGTCCCTGAACCGCTCGAAGTAGAAGTCGGCAATGACCTCGTTTTCCTCCAGGACTGCGTCGATGTAGTTCTCGAACACACTCAAGTCAGCCAGACGGAATTGGTTGGCTGCGGTGCGCTGCTGGGCAGCATTGGTGCGTGACCCTGATGCCTGGGTGTAATTGCTCGACTGGATGCCGTCCCAGAGCGATGCCTGGTATCCGCTCCACGCCGTCGACAGCGCGGCAAACGCCAGGATCGCCACTGTGACGATCTCCATGCGCTTCTCGCTGCGCGACACCGGGGGGGTTGTGTCTCCCCCCGACTCGGTTGGCTCGGTGTTCTCGGGTCCGGTCATTCGTCTCCTCGTTTTCGCGCAGCATCATCTTTGTCGGCGTTGCCCGGCATCACCCGATCTAGGCGAAAATCCGCATTCGCCCGGGACGGTGGAGGATCGTAGGATCGCAGCGACAGTCTGTCTTCGAGGGACAGCGAGCGAGAGGACATCTATGAGCGGCAGCGAAGAAATAGTGATGGGGCCCATCGATTATCTGATCGTCGAGTGGCCGGTGGGTTCGCCCCCGAACGGCGAGGCGTTTCCCCACCTCCTCGACCTGGTCGACCGAGGCATCATCCGAATACTGGACATGTCCTTCGTGGAGAAGGATGACGCAGGCAACGTTCTCGAGATCGACATCGCCGACTTCGACGGAGACGGGACCAACGACCTGTTGGTGTTCGCCGAAGCGTCGTCTGGCTTGCTCGATGAGGAAGATTACGCAGAAGCGGGCGCCGCACTCGAAGCTGGAACCGCCGCCGCCATCCTCGTGTATGAGAACACCTGGGCCGCTCCCTTCGCCACGGCCCTTCGGAAGAGTGGCGCCCAATTGGTCGCCGCCGGACGAATTCCCATCAACGCA
The DNA here is from genome assembly GCA_963828465.1 of uncultured Acidobacteriota bacterium. Classification (GTDB taxonomy): domain Bacteria; phylum Actinomycetota; class Acidimicrobiia; order Spongiisociales; family ZC4RG35; genus JARDZU01. The sequence goes on from CAWHEU010000020.1 coordinate 26,616, forward strand.
TTGATCGCCACGCTCGACGAGCTCGAAGCCGCCGAGTCCTGATCCCGAAAGGAACGAGAACATGGGATTGATTCGAGGTGTAGCCCGTACAGCAGTTGTCGCCGGGACCGCCACCGCTGTGTCCAACAGGGTGTCGCGCCGTCAAGGCGAGAAGTGGGCATCCGAGCAAGACGCGGCGTATCAGGAACAGGCCTACCAGCAGGCCCCGCCACCGCCGCCCCCGGCAGCTCCAGCGGGCGACGACATGTTGGACCAGCTCAAGCAGCTCGGAGAGCTCCACGACGCCGGTGTCCTCACCGACGAAGAGTTTGCGGCACAAAAGGCCAAGATCCTCGCTCAGTGATTCGACAGGTCTGATCAAGCCGAGTCGCTGATGGTCGGGGCGCCCCCTTGTGGGGTGCGTGATTCACGGCCCTCGGGGTGCTTGGATTCGCTCAATGGAAGGCCTGCAGGCACTGGCCCTGGGTGGGCTCGCCCAATCCTCGTTGCTCTTGGCGGGCCTTGTCGTCTACTGGGTTCGACCGTCGGCCAAGGTGATCGGTGGTCTCGCCGGCTTCGGCGCCGGTGCGTTGATCAGCGCGGTCGCTTTCGACCTGATCCCGGAGAGCTCGGATCTGGAGAACTGGCAGCTGGGGCTCTGGTTCCTGGTCGGTGCCGCCATCTTCGTTGTTAGCGACAAGATCGTCGAGTCGAAATTCGGCGAAGGGGACGACGCCGGACCGTTGGGGATCGTGGTCGGTTCGGTGGTCGACGGTGTGCCGGAGTCGATCATCTTCGGCATCCAGATCGCGTTGGGCCAGGTCATCAGCGCCGCGTTTCTCGGTGCGGTTTTTGTGTCCAACATCCCACAGGCGCTCGCTCCTTCGGCGGCCCTTGCTGAATCGGGATGGAGCCGGGCGAAGATGGCGGGCATGTGGGGCTTGGTGGTCCTTGCCTGCGCAGTGACGGCCTGGCTGGGTTACCTGGCCGGAGTGGGCCTCGGGGCGACCGGGGACCGGGCTGCGGCTCTCGCGGCCGGAGGCCTGCTGGCGATGCTCACCGACTCGCTGATGCCCTATGCGGTGCAAAAGGGTGGCCCTCAGGCAGGCATCTGGACGGTGGTCGGGTTCGGACTGGCCCTGGCGACATCCTCATGAGCCAAGGCTGCGTGATTGCTTTTAGGGCTTTGTCGGGTTGAATGTCAGGACTTAGAGCGAGGAGATCGGGTGGGTTGTCTGTTTCTGATCCTCTTGGGGGTCAGTCCGCGTCTCGCGGTGGTGACGTTGTGGCTGCTGACCGATTGGGTCGAACGCGCTTTTGGCGATAGCTGGATCCTCCCGCTGGCCGGGTTGATCCTGTTGCCATGGACCACCGCCCTGTACGTGGTCGGTTATGTCGCCGGTGATGCGGCCGCTCCGTGGGGCATCCTCGGGGCGATCATCGGATTGTTCCTCGACATTGCCCTCCACGCCGGTTCGGCAACGATGACTCGGCAGCGATACAGCAGCTAGATCGGCGTTCGACCTAGAGGAGAGCTGACCTCGCCTTCAGATGTATTCGTTTCGCTCCAGCCAGCGGGTTCCGAAGAACCCTTCCAGAGCCGGCAGATAGAAGGTGATGATCCGATACGTGAAGGTGGCCGCGAATGCCGTCGACTCGTCGACTCCGAACGTCACCAGCAGGGCGGTCATCGTGGCTTCGGCCACTCCGACGCCACCTGGCACCGGCATGAATCCGGCGAGGAGACTGGTGCCCGCCGCGGCGAACAGTGTCGAGCCATAGCTGAGGCTGACTCCGAGCGCCTGAAGAGTCAGCCAAAGCGTGATCCCGAGCACGTTCCAGTACACGAAGTTGCTCACGAATAGGCCGATCGCCCGCGACGGCTGCCGAAGCACGACCATCAAGGCTCCCCACGCCTGGCTCACCACCGGGACCACCCTCTTCCGCACCGCCTCGATCCGGAGTACGGCGATCACCGATCCCACTACCACGATGACGACGGCACCGAGGATCAGCAGCCAGGGCACTTCTGCGGCGTCGATGGTCAGGTCCAGGTCGAAGTCGCCACCGATCAGGACAATGATCATGATGGCCACCTGGACCAGGAAACCCGAGAAGCTGTCGATGGCGCCCTGGGCCACGGCAACGGTGGCAGAGACCCCGAACTTGATGAGAAAAGCCGCGTTCATCGCCACCCGGCCGGCGGCGCTGGGGATCGCCAGGCTGATGAACTGGCTTGCTGTCTGCAGCGTCAACAAGGGCCAGAAAGGGAGCTTGGCGGGAACGGCGAACATGGTGGCGGTCGCCTGCGGGAAGAACTGGGTGTGGCCGAAGATGAGAGCCAGCACGATCAGTCCCCAATTCGCTGCCTGCAGGACCGTCCAGATCTCGGCGAAGTCCACATTGGTGAAGGCCGAGATGAGCGCCGACGCGATCAGGAAAAGGAGTACTGCCATGACCACGCTTCGCCCGCTGACCCGGCGCAACTTGACCGGTTCGGGCATCTCGGCTCCCGTGAGGCCTGCCACCTTTGCGCTCAATGCCGTGATCACTTCTTTCGGGTTCTCAGCGAGCTCCCGGCCGGTTGGGCTCACCGCTGCTAATTGCAAATAGGGCATGGCTTCGACCAGCCGATCCCGTCCCAGACCGTCGATAGCGGTTCGAACCGCCCTCTCCTCCCCAACGAGAACGGTCAGGCTGTACAACAGCTCGACGATGTCGCTCGCCTGGTCGGCTTCGTCCGGTGCCATCGATCCGAGGGCGAAATCGGTGAGGATGGGCCCTTCGGGGCCTAAGTGAACCGCCGAGGTTCGGAGCGAGCCGTGGCTCATCGGACTGCTCGTGCAAGACCCTCACTTGTGACCAGGTCTGGACCAATAGGTCGTCGGTCACCACGTCAGGGTCGAGTTCGGGCAGTGCCATTCCGGAGCCGCGGAAGGAAATCAATGCGATTTCCGATGAGGCGGCACCGACGCATGCGAGGCCGGGCACCTTCACGCCCGCCCGCTCCGCCATGACGGTCATCAGTGCCTCGTGCTCCACCGCCTGGAGCCGCGTGTAACTGACGGCCCTGCTGGTCTCGCGGTACCAGAGGGTGTGCCACAGCTTGGCGGCGAGTTGGGAATCGAAGGCATCTCGACCGTGCACCTTGACGTCGAGAGTTTCGCCCTCCTCGTCTCTCCCCACCAAGCGGACGACACCCCAGGTCTGATATGGGGCCGCCGTGAGCCCGCGATTGGGTACACCGAGGTGAGCCAGCGTCGCTGCGACGATCTCTGGGTTCGGGTATCCACGAGGTGAGCCGGCCACCGAGAGCAGAAGCCCGGCGGCGAAGAGGCCGATTCCGAACGAGCCGATCGTGTGTGAAGGGGTCCCGTAGCCCAGACCGATCGCTGCGAAGGTCGTGATGATCATGGCCACCCACCCGAAGCGCCGCAGAGGTCGGGTGACGTGTCGGCCGGCCACAACCAACATCGCCGTCACAATCGCCACCCTCATGATCGGAAAGCGGGGCACAGGATTCTCGAGATCGATCTCGGGCAATACGTAGGGCCAAGCCTCGTTGACCACGAGCGAGAGCAGAACTACCAGGACTCCCGACCCGACGGCCACGATGGCAACGTCACGCAAGGCGGCGCGTCGTTCCTGGCCACCGGTGAGGAGAGCACCGATCAGGATCAGGGAGTAGATGAGGCTCGTCGAGTAGCCGATCCCGAGCAGCGTGTCGACCCACGGTGGGCCCGCCTGCACCAGCGCGGTGACAGCCTGCTCCCAGCTCGAAAGCTGATCGACCGCGAGAAGCGCCCAGATCAGCAGCAGGAGCCCGGCGACCGCGGTGAGGATGTCCCGAGGTCGCCGCACCCTCGGCTCGCCCGCCGACTCGACGAAGTAGGAAGCCCGGGGCACATTGAGTGATCTCATCGCCTGCTTGGCAAGCTTCGCATGCGACATTGCGGGCTGCGTGCTTTTGAGAGCGGACCGGCACGATCGTTGGCTCAGCCATCGGAGGCACCGGCTGATGGCGGTCTCTTTACGTTCTCTATAGGTGCGTCCGACATCCTTTCCTATGTGGGCTTGGCGTCTTTCAACGCGACGATTCGGGAACCGCGGTTCGGTACTGCGGCGTCTGAACGCGCACAGGCCCCGGCATTGCCATGACTCGTTCCCTTTTTCGACCCGTCAGCGTGATCGCACGCGCCTCCACCGGCCACGGGGCCCGGGCCTGATGCGCATCCTCGTCGTCGAGGACGAGCAGGATCTGGCGTCGGCGATCGCCGACAGCCTTCGCCGCGACGGTTACGCGATCGACATCGCACCTACCGCGTCCACGGCAATCAGTCTGACCTCGGTCAATTCCTACGATGTCGTCTGCCTCGACCTGAACCTTCCCGACGGTGACGGGCTCGATGTGTGCCGGCAGGTGCTGGCCGATCCCAACCGGTCATTGGACCTGGCCCCGTCTCCCAAGATCCTGATGCTGACCGCTCGTGGCGGTGTCGACGATCGGATTCGTGGGTTGGACGAGGGCGCCGACGATTACCTGGTGAAGCCGTTCTCGCTGGGCGAGCTCAGCGCCCGTATCCGTGCGCTGCTCCGGCGTGATACCTCGACCGGGAGCTCGGTCATCTCCTACGCCGGGATCGAGATGGACACGGCCCGCCATGAGGTCACGTTTCAGGGAGAGGTAGTGGGTGTCACCGTGAAGGAGTACGCCCTGCTCCGCTGGTTCCTGCTCCATCCCGAGGAAGTCCACAGCGCCGAGCGTCTTCTCGAGCACGTTTGGGACGAGCACGCCGACCCGTTCACCAACACGGTGAGGATGACTCTGTCGAATCTCCGCCGAAAGCTGTCATCGGTCGCCAGGGTCCAGCCCATCGTCACTCTGCCAGGACGTGGCTACATGTTGAAAGCGGACGCATGAGCGGATCCAGGATTCGATTGGCGATCGTCCTCATGGCACCTGCCCTGCTCCTCGCACTGGTCGTGATGGTGGTGACGGTCGCGCTCCTCGTGAGTCAAGAGCCATGGTCTGATGCCCGGACCGGGATTGCCCAAGTCGGTGACGACCTGGCGGTCGTGGTTGTCGCCGAGGAAGGGACGAGCGACGGGCTCATCGACTCCGGTCTGCTGGCGCCGGCTTTGGCCCTGATCCCGGCGCTCATTGTCTCCTGGGTGGTGGCCGGTCGCGTGAGACGGGTTGTGGCGCAAGCCCGAGCGGAAGTGGAGGTCGCCGAGGTCGAGCGTCGCAGCCGGGTGCAGGAAGTGGTTCACGAGCTGCGCACTCCGCTCGCCGTCATGGGGACGAATCTCGAGCTGGCCGCCATCGAGGCCGGGCACGAGACGGGAGCAGCCGGGTACATCGACGCCGCCCGGCGTGCGGTCAGCAGGATGGCGCGAACGGTTGACGATCTCGCCGGCCATGGTGGGCTCGCGGTCGAGCAGGGAAACGGTCCTGTCGACCTGGCGGATCTCGCCGAGGCGGCCGTGGCCGAGCACGTCGGCCCCGCTCGGGCCCGCGGGGTGAATGTGGAGCTCGTCGGGACATCTCATATGACCCTCCCCTCGGTCGACCCGGCCGCCGTGCGCACCGCGATCGGAAACTTTCTCAGCAACGCGGTCCGGATGGCGCCGCAGGGTTCATCGGTTGGCATCGACTGGGGTCGGCTCGACGGTTGGGCCTGGATCGCAGTGATCGACGAGGGGCCCGGCCTGGCCCCCCATCTCCACGCCCGTGTCTTCGAGAGGGGATGGCAGGGCCACCACGAGCGCGAACGTGGAGGGGGGAATGGCGAGGGGGGATTGGGGCTCACCATCGCCCGCCAGCTCACCGAAGCCCAGGGCGGGGCGGTAACCGTCGAATCCGAGGAGGGCGGAGGCGCTACTTTTGCCGTTTGGCTGCCGCTGGAGATCGGCGCAGACCCGAGGACTGTTGTCGCCCCCGATCAGGTCCATGCCCTGGCCCAACCCTGGCTCCGGGCCTCGCTCATCGCTTGACGGGCCTGTCTTCGGGGTCGAGCGCCTCCGAATTGGAAACTAGGGCGTCGCCGCCAGGGATTGGTCGAGCCATTCTGCGAACCGGGTCGCTCCGAGTGTCGCCTCCCCGGCCGGGACCAGAGTTCGCTCGCCCAATACAGCACCGAAGTACCTGGCCTCCGGGTCGGCGATCACCTCACGGGGATCTTGACGTGCGCTCAGCCCCTGTTCGACGAATTCGTCGAGTCGGAACTGCTCCGGCCCTGCCACCTCGACTGTGCCGTTGACCGGCGGTCCGACGGCGGTCCGGCCCACCACCATTGCCACATCATCAGCGGCCATGGGCTGGATCAATACCGGCGCCAGTCGGACGATGTTCTCTTCGGTCGCACCGTCGGCGATGCTCTTGAGGAATTCGAAGAACTGGGTGGCGTGAACGATGGAGTAGGGGATCGGGGACTCTTTGATCAGCTTCTCCTGGGCGATCTTGGCGCGGAAGTACCCACTCTCGGAGAGGCGTTCTGTCCCCACCACCGACAAAGCGACGTGATGACCAACCCCAGCCGCTGCTTCCGCGGCGAGGAGATTGCCGGTGGACGTCGAGAAGAACTCGAGCACCGCCGCTTCTTCGAACGACGGCGAGTTCGACACATCGACAACCACATCGGCCCCGGCGAGCGCTTCGGACAACCCCTCACCGGTGAGAGTGTTCACCCCGGTGTTCGGGGATGCCGGCACCGCCTCGTGGCCCTGCTCGATCAGCCCCTTGACCAGCTTGGAGCCGATGAGCCCGGTTCCGCCGATGACGACGAGCTTCACGATGCGTCCTTTCGGTGTCTGACACCGGCCTGGCTTGACGGGCCTTTTAAAGGCCATCTCATATGTTGCGGCGGTTGACCACACGGAGGATGCCTTGACCCAACTCGACCCTAGCCCGCCCAAGCTCCGCCCCAGACGGCGGTCCTGGCGCGATCTTCCGGCTTCGCCGCCCATCGGTGAACCGCACCCGCCGATCACCGAGGAGCAACCGGTGGTGGCCCCGATAGCGCCGGCCGAGGTGACGGAGAAGACGCCGAGAAGCGGTCTGCGCATCTTCACTTACGCGCTCACAGGTGTCGTCGTGGTACTGGTTGGCGCCGCTGTCTGGCTCTGGCAGCGCGAAGAGCCGGTCGCCACGACACCGACAGTGGCGGCCAATGAGGCCGAAGCCGGCAGTCCGGGCGCCGTTGCAGCAGCGCTGGGCCCGGCTGTGGTTCACATCGAGATCCTCGGAGGGTTGGAGGCCGGCGGAGGGGTCGGCTCGGGCGTGATCTACGACACCTCAGGACTCGTGCTCACCGCACATCACGTCGTCTCATTCTCCGACGAGGTCACAGTCATGACGGCCGACGGGCGGTCGTTCAACGGACGAGTGGTGGGGCGGATTCCCGAGCGTGATCTCGCCATCGTTGCTCTAGACGATGCAACCGACCTGGTGGCGGCGACGATCGCCGAGCCGGGGACGGTCGAAGTGGGCGAGCCGGCCATCGCACTGGGGAGCCCGTTCGGTTTCCAGCAGTCGGTGACTGCCGGGATCATCTCGGGTCTCGATCGTGAGCTGGAGACGCCAATGGGCACTCTCACCGGGCTCATCCAGACCGACGCCCCCATCAACCCGGGCAATTCGGGAGGCCCTCTGGCCGACGCCGAGGCCAAGGTGATCGGCATCAACACCGCCATCGCGTCGATGTCGGGCGGCAACGACGGTGTCGGGTTCGCCGTGCCTGTCGAGGACTTCGCGTCGCTGATCGAAGAGGTCGAGGCGAACGGTGGCGTGGAGGCACCGACCATTCCCGCCCCCGAGGACGCCGGTTCCATGGGAGGGCTGGTTCCCGGTCTCGAAGACCTTTTGCCCGGGCTCGAAGATCTATTCGGCCCTCAAGGACCGGGAGGTCTGGAGGATCTTCCCGGCCTCGAAGAGATGCTCGACGAGATGTTCGGCACTACCGACATCCCGCCGGAGCTGCGACAGCTGTTGGAGGAACTGCTTGGGGTCCCCGCCCCGGCGGCGCCAGGGGAGGGAGAGACCTCATGACCACGAGTCAATTCACACCGAGGAGCGACGCTGCTCAGCCGGAACTCCACGCTGTACAGCTCCGTGAGGTGATGGCCGAATTGCAGCGGGTCATCGTCGGCCAGGACCGGGTCCTGGAGCGTGTCCTCGTCGCACTCATGGCCGGCGGCCATTGTCTTCTCGAGGGCGTGCCCGGCCTGGGCAAGACCCTCACGGTGTCCACCCTGGCCAGAACTCTCGGGGGGACATTCACCCGGATCCAGTTCACACCCGACCTGTTGCCTTCGGACATCGTCGGCACCCGGATCTACCGGCCGTCGACTGAGCGATTCGATGTCGAGTTGGGCCCGGTCTTCGCCAACTTCGTGCTGGCCGACGAGATCAACCGTGCCCCGGCCAAGGTCCAGTCGGCCCTGCTCGAGGTGATGGGCGAGCGTCAGATCTCGATCGGGGGCACCACGTATCCGTTGCCATTGCCGTTCCTGGTGCTTGCCACCCAGAACCCGATCGAGTCGGAGGGGGTATACCCCCTGCCGGAGGCTCAGCGGGACCGGTTCTTGATGCGGATCCCGGTGGACTACCCGACACCCGACCAGGAACACGAGATCGTCGATCGTTCCCGGCACCAGGCATCCGGATCACCGGTTGCGCTTCTGTCGACCGATGATGTGGCCGGGCTTCAGGCGGCCGCGTCTGCGGTTTACGTCGATCGGGCTGTGCAGGACTACGCCGTCAGGCTGGTGCTCGCCACCAGGAACCCGGCCGAGCACGGCGTGGCCATCGACGGGCTCCTCGCCTATGGCGCCAGTCCCCGGGCCAGCATCGGGCTCATCAACGCGGGAAGGGCGCTTGCCCTGCTGCGGGGGCGGGACCATCTCCTTCCCCAGGACGTCTACGACATCGCCTACGACGTACTCAACCACCGGCTGGTCTTGTCCTTTGACGCTGTCGCCGACGGGGTCACCGTCGACGATGTGTTGGTCGAGGTGCTGACGACCGTGGTCTCACCACGTGTCTCGTCTTCCCAGTTGGCCGGGAACCGGACTTCGCTGGCAGTCTGATGCTGCTCAGACGATCCGGGCCCCCCAAGGGGGTCGAGCCGATCCCGCGCACCTCGCGTCTCACATCGCCGTCGCAGGTACCGATCGAACGGCTGAGGCTCACCGTGCTCCGCCGGCTGAATGGCCTACTCGCCGGCGATCATGCCGGGCTCTTCCCGGGCCACGGGACGGAGCGGGGGGAATCCCGGCCCTACGTGCCCGGCGACGATCCCCGTCACATCGACTGGGCGGTGACGGCCCGCACCCATGACACCCACGTCCGTGACATGGTTGCCGACCACGAGCTGGACGTCTGGCTGATCCTCGATTCGTCGTCGAGTCTCGGCTTCGGCACAGGCCGTGCCACCAAGCACGAGGTTGCCTGGTCCGCGGCCGGTGCCTTCGCCCTGCTCGCCTCCAACAGCGGCAATCGGGTGGGGGCGGCTCGGTCGACCAACCGCAAAGGACGTTCGCGTCCGCTCCTCATCCCGGCCCGTGGTGGCTCGGCACATGCGGGGGGAGTCCTCAGTGCTCTCCTCGACGCTCCTGAGGACGGGCAGACCGGGGACCTTGGTCGAGCCATCGAAATGGTTGGCCAGGTCGCTCGCCGTCGGGGCATGGCGGTGGTCATCTCCGACTTCCTGGGAACTCCCGACTGGGAGCGCCCTCTGCGGGCTATGTCCCATCGACACGAGGTGATCGCCGTGGAGGTGGTGGATCCCCGAGAGATCGACCTGCCGGATGTCGGGCTGATCGCAGTGGTCGACCCCGAGACGGGCAGGCGTCGATTGATCGACACCGCCCAGGATGGCGTTCGTGAGCGCTACGCCGCGCTGGCAGAGCAGCGCCGGGCCGATGTCGCGAGCCGTCTCAAGTCGTGTGGCGCTGATCACCTGGTGCTGCGAACTGATCGGGACTGGGTCCTCGACTTCGTGCGCTTCGTCTCAGGTCGCAAGGCGAGGCTGATGTCGGCCGGGAGGTCGGGACGATGAGTGATTTCGGCTTTCTCTCACCCGGCCGTCTGGCCATTCTCATCGTGCCCGTTGCGCTTGCGATCGGCTATCTCGTGCTGCAGGCGAGACGGCGTCGCTATGCGGTGCGGTTCACCACGGTCGAGATGCTCGACCAGGTGGCACCCGACCGTCCCGGATGGCGCCGCCATCTGCCGGCGATGGGGCTGATAGTTGCCGCTGTGGTGGCGACCATGGCCTTCGCCCGCCCTGTCATTGCCGGTGAGACCCGCGAGTCGACACAGCTCGTCGTGCTGGCAATCGACACATCGATCTCGATGGAGGCGGAAGACGTGGCGCCGTCGAGGGTCGATGCCGCCCGCGAAGCTGCCGGGGCGTTCCTCGACTCGGTGCCCGAGGGCGTCGCGGTCGGTGTGGTCGGATTCGACGGCATTGCCCGACAGTTGATTGCCCCCACCACGCGGATTGACGCTGTGCGCCGGGTTATCGACGGATCCATAAACCACAGTGGCCTGGGCGAGGGGACGGCGATTGGTGAGGCGGTTTTCCTCGGTATCGAGGCCATAGAGGCATCCGGCGGTGAGACGGAGGACGAGTCTGCGCCCTCCGCTGAGGCGGCCGGCACCATCGTGGTCCTCTCCGATGGTGAGACGACGATGGGGCGGAGCAACGACGAGGCAGCCACCGCGGCGCGCAGCGCCGATATCCCGGTGCACACGATCGCCTTCGGGACTGACGCCGGGACGATTACGGATCCGTTCGAAGGTGAGATCCCGGTCCCGGTCAACGAGGAGGCTTTGGCCAAGCTGGCAGGCCAGACCGACGGCAAGGCACTCACTGCGGCGTCTGTCGAGCAGCTCAGCCAGGTCTACGAGGACCTGGGGCGTTCGGTCACCGTGGAAAAGGAACAAGTCGAGATCGGTGACTGGTTTGCCGGCGCCGCTCTGGCACTCCTCAGCCTGGCCGGTGTCGGCTCGCTGGTTTGGTTCGGCCGTCTGCCCTAACGACGGCCGTCAGCGGCACTTGCAAAGGACTCACTGGAACAGAGAGCGCAGATGTGGGTTGAGAAAGGTCCCGATGGGGTCGAATCGCCGACGCATCTCGAGGAAGTCCTGATAGCGGGGGAACAGGGTCTCGATGCGCTCCGGTGTCATGAAATGGATCTTGCCCCAATGGGGCCGGCCGCCGTACTCGGCGAACAGCTTGTCACAGGCGCGGAGGTAGGGCCAGTAGTCGGTTCCCGGCTCGCCCGAGATGGAGACCACGAGATTGTCCCTCTGATAATTGGGGCTCAGCCAGGCATCGTCGGCGGCGACCACCCGGATCTCCAGCGGGTAGACGCTCAGCGGGAGCCAATCGAGCATGAGCTTTCGCATCCCGTCCATGATTTCCCGGGTTTGCTCGATGGGCAGGAAGTACTCGACTTCGTGGAAATTAGGGTCGTAGACCATCGGGTAGATCCGATAGGAGCGGTCGATTCGCTGATTCTCGGGAAGACCCTCCGACGACGTGCCGGTGTCTACCTCGCGATAGCGCTTGACAACGCAATCATCGGCACCGGCGTCATGGAGGTTGTAGAGAGTTGCCGAGGCGTCGGTCGGCATCCAGAAGAGGCCGAAATGGCGGTACTCCTCCACGTCTGCCTCGAATCGCTCCATTACCTCGTCGTACTTCATGATGTCGACCCGGGCGTGCAGGTCGTAGGCGGGGACTACCTTCAGCGTGACCTCGGTCATGACGCCCAGCAGACCGATCGACGCCTGGAGTGCGTGGAGGAGATCCGGGTCGCTGTCAATTGTGATCTCGACGAGATTCCCCAACCCGTCGACGATCCTCGCTCCCTCGAGCGCCGCCGAGAAGTTGGGCTGTTTCAGACCCGACCCGTGAGTCGCGGTGGCGATGGCGCCGGCGATCGCCTGCGTGTCGATGTCTCCTTGATTGGCGAGGGCCAGGCCGTGCTCCCACAGCGGGTCGCCGAAATCACCGATGGTGGTCTTCGGCCCCGCCTTCACCGTGAGTTGGCTCGTGTCGACATCGATGATCCCGCGGAGCGGGCTGGTGTCGAGCAGTACGTCGGTCTCGACAATGGGGGTGAACGAATGCCCGGTGCCAACTGTGCGGATCGAGTATTCGCCAGACGCCGCCCTGGCGACTTCTCGCTGCACGTCGGTTTCGGAATCGACCTTCACCATCTCTCTCGGTGAGAAAGACTGGTTGCCGACCCAATTGGTCCACTTCCCACCGTCGTTCGAACTGGTTGTCACCGGCCCGGAATGTACCCAGGGACTCCGGGCCGGTGACAGGTTCGACGATCAACCCTCCAGTGACTCCAACAAACTCTTGGCATGGGGCGCCTGGAGCGGATGGAACATTGGTGCCTTGTCCAGGGCCTCGGCCAGCTCGACTCGCGCCTGCTCCTCATTCCCCTCAGCCAGGGCGATCAGGCCAGAGTGGTACAGGATCTGCGGCTCCCGGAGTCCGACAGCGAGGACCTGGTCGATCTGGCTCCTGGCCTCCTCGACCCGGCCGGCTCTGTACAGGGCCCAGGCGTAGGTGTCGAGGCCAAACGGATCCGACCGCTGGCTCACGTCGGCCTCGGCGAGCTCGACTGCACGCTCCGGCTCCAGATCGTGATCGGCCAGGTATTGGGCCAACGTCCGCCGATAGGCGTCTTGATGGACCTCGGTCTCGCTGGCTGCGGGCTCCACCCGGTCATAGAAGGCGTCGGCCGCCCCCTCGTCTCCCAGGGCAACCGAGAGATCACCGAGAATGGCGAGGGTGCCGGGGTCCGGGCTCAACGCTGCCGCGACCTCATAGGCGGTGAACGCCTCCTCGAGCCTGCCGTCTGACATCAAGACGGCGCCCAACGTCGCTCGTGAGGACGGCCACGTGGGATCGACCTCGATGGCCCGGTTCAAAATGGTCTCAGCCTGTTCGTATCGGCCGAGATCGTTGAGAAAGTGGGCTGCGAAGGTCAGATGGAAGGCGAGACGCCGGGGCTCGGAGCCTTCGGTTTCGGTGATCCGTAACGCTTCCTCGGCATATCCGAGTGCTGCGGGGACGTCCCCCATCGAATCGGCGTGCTGAGCGCGGCGAGTCAGGATCTCGGGTATCTCACCCGTCAGCGCGGCCACCTTCTCCAATGCGTCGGCCGCTGCTTCGGCGTCACCGAGCTCGAATTGGGCGTCCGCCACCACCAGCTGTGCCGCCGCGTCCGTGGTGTCGGATGCGGCGAGGCTCGAGGCGAGCCCGAGCGCCTCGTCGAAACGATGCACGGCGAGCGATGCCTGGGCGAGCCGCAGCGTCGCCGCCCGGTCCTCGGGAGCCAGGCTGACGGCCTGCTCGAGACTTTCGATTGCCGATCCGTAGTCGCCAAGATCATCGACTAGGTCTGCTCTTTCCAGATAGAGCCTGCCCAGCTCTCCCATGTCCAGCGGGTCGCCGTTCTCGGCAACCCGTTGCTCGAACACCGTGATAAGGCGCTCGACCTCACCGAGACGGGGGATCGGGGTCTGTTCCAGCACACCAGGTGGGGCCGCTTCTGTCGTGTCGGTCAGGGAACGGAGGCCGTAGGAACCGGCAACCAGCAGCCCGACAGCGATGAGGGCGGTGAGTGCTCTTCTCATTTTTCGAACCTCTCCATAGATATGAGGGGTTTGGCCGGTGGGTCACCCCCACCGGCCAAAGGATCTTCAGTGGGGAATCCCCAGGTAGGGGAATTCCGCCATGTAGTCGGTATGGGGCCCGATGCCATCTGTGTTGATGGCGCCGTCGGCGTCCCGGTCATCGAACAGCTCCAGTGGGTCTCCACCGGTGACAATGCGAAGCTCGACGTCGATGACGTCATCGGCGAGGGCCCGGCCGTTCAACGGGCCGGCGGCCGTGGTGGCCGTGTCGTAGGTGATGACATCCGGCAGCAACACGCCTGCGAGGGCGCCTGCCGCGGCATCGCTGTATGCGAGTTCGGTGTCCAGCGATGAGAAGGCCTTCAGCGCAGCGATGGTGCCAGCTGTGAAGTTGGCCGCGTCGCGCTTCGGCTTACCGGCGTTGAACACGTTCTTGGCATTCGGATCGGCGCCGACGATCGGACCGGAGCTGTTGACAACGGTGTTGATCGCGGGCCGGCCCATGCGGTCGACCTGGCTTTCTCGACGGCCGTCCTCGGAGCTCGTGGTCGCCCAGACTCCGATCTGGCTGCCCAGCTTCGAGTCCGGCACTTCGACGACGATGGCAAGTGTGTTCAGTTGAGCAAAGAAGTCGCTCTGCATGCCGTCATTGAGCGTTCGGGGCCCGACGCCCTCGACGGTTCCACGGAATCCACCCAGATCGAAGAAGAACGGGTCGGACCTGAGCCCGGTGAACGCCTTGCCCCTTTCGGAGAAGAGCCGGATCGAGTCTTCGGTGGTCCCGAGCCCGATCACCCTTCCGTCAGGGGAGACCTCTCGAGCCTCGGAACCTGTGGCCTTTCGCACCGTGACGAACTGGCCGTCACGATTCCGGCGATCCTTGAAGCTGAACGTGTACGTCAGATCTTCGACGGCATCGCCGTCCTTGTCGATCCTCAGGTGATACGCCCCTTCTCGCTTGTTGGCGAACATGGTGTCGCCAGTGGCCGCCGGATTGACTGTCGCCGCCAGCACTGTGTTCGAGGGGTCAGAACCCTGGAAGACGTACACGTCGTTGATGTCGAGTTGGGTCTTGCCTCCCGGCGAGGTCAAACCTGGCGCATCGAGATGATCCGCTCCGCGCGCTCCCAATGGAGCAAGCGCGAACGTGGCTATCAGGGCGAGCAACACCCAGATCGCCACATTGGACACTGCCTTTCGTGTGGTCGTCATCACTGCCTCCTTCCAAATGTGTGCAGATGACGTCTGTGGTTCGCCGCAGACGCCGGCATGGTTTGGAAGGAATTGGCGCGGTGGGAAGCGGGCCTGCGGTCAGGCCCTAACAACCCTCGGGTTCGATCCCGCCGATACATCCACGAAGTCGGGGAGGGTCTTGAGCACGTCCTCGGCGCCCGCCGGGGCGTAAACGGCGAGGATCACCATCGGCTCGTAGCTGGTGTTCAGGGTCGAATGCCACACACCTTTTGGGATCCAGACCGCGTCCCCGGGTACCACCGGCTTGGGCTCCCCATCGTCGATCATCTGGTCCCCCCTCCCCGAGAGGATGTAGAGGATCTCGTCCGACTCC
Organism: uncultured Acidobacteriota bacterium; assembly: GCA_963828465.1. Classification (GTDB taxonomy): domain Bacteria; phylum Actinomycetota; class Acidimicrobiia; order Spongiisociales; family ZC4RG35; genus JARDZU01. The sequence continues at coordinate 41,825 of CAWHEU010000020.1, forward strand.
GGGTGGTTGTGTCGATCGTGGCCCTTTCCCGGGAACAGGATGACGTGCATGAGACTGCAGTCGCCGTCGTCCGTGTTGTCGGTGGCGATGAGGGGCTTGATGATTCCCCAGTCGAAGGTCCACGTCGGTATGGAATCCGGATCGACGAACTTGGCAGACATGTGCGTTCCTTGCTCTAGACGGTCAGGGACTTGAAGCGTCTCATGTTCTCGGTCATGGCCACCTCGGTGGGCAGACGCTCCATCGATGAGGCGCCGAAGAAGCCCACGATCCCCTCGGTGCGGTCCAGCACATACTGGGCATCGTCGGGCTCGGCGAGCGGCCCTCCGTGGCAGAGCACGACGATGTCTTTGTTGACGCCCACCGCGGCGTCATGCATGGCCTGGATCTCGACCACGCAATCGTCGAGCGTCTTGGCTGTCTGTGCCCCGATGGTCCCTGAGGTGGTGAGACCCATATGGGGGACAAGCACGTCGGCCCCGGCCTTGGCCATGGCAACGGCGTCGTCGGGATCGAACACGTAGGGAGAGGTGAGGAGTCCCAGACCGGAAGCCTCCCTGATCATGTCCACCTCCAACCCGTACCCCATGCCGGTCTCCTCGAGGTTGGCGCGGAACGTCCCATCGATGAGGCCCACCGTGGGGAAGTTCTGCACCCCGGCGAATCCGGCATCCATGACCTGGCGGAGGAAGTTGGGCATCATCCGAAAAGGATCGGTCCCGCACACGCCCGCCAGCACCGGCGTTTGGTCGACAACGGGCAGCACCTCGTTACCCATCTCCATCACGATCGCATTGGCGTCGCCATAAGGGAGCAGCCCTGCCAGCGATCCCCGGCCCGCCATTCGATAACGACCCGAGTTGTAGATGATGATCAGGTCGGCGCCACCGGCTTCGGCGCACTTCGCCGAGAGGCCGGTCCCGGCGCCGGCCCCGATGATCGGACCCCCTCCCTCGAGGGTGGCCCGCAACCTGGCTCGAGCTTCATCCCCATTCATCCTGTCCCTTTCATGTAGTCGTCCAGCTTCTGCGCCATTGCCGCCGCGAATGCGGGGTCATTGATGTCGCATTCCATCTCGATGAGCTCGACCGAGCTTGCGAGGTTCTCACGAATTGCGGAGAACAGCGCTTGGTCGGCAGCGGCGTCGTGAAAGGGCTGACCTTCGACAGCGATCATCGATACGCCTCCCAGCGGCATGAACAGGGCCGTAGGCCCCGAGGCCGCCGAGAGCTTCTCCGCGATCTGCCGACCGAGCTGGGCCGACTCCTCGGCCGTGGTTCGCATCAGGGTGACGGAGGGGTTGTGTTGGTACATGGTCCGACCCTCGAACTTCTCCGGGACAGTTTCGGGGGCACCGAAGTTCACCATGTCGAGCGCGCCCAGTGAAACCACCTGGGGGACACCAGTCCGTGCAGCTGCTCCCAACCGGTCGGGGCCGGCCGTGAGGACACCGCCTACCAACTCGTCACAAAGCTCCGTCGTCGTCAGATCGAGAACCCCATCGAAGAATCCGGCATCGACCAGGCTCTCCATTGCCTTGCCGCCCGTGCCGGTGCAGTGGAATACGAGCACCTCGTAGCCGCGGCGCTCGAGGTCCTGGCGCGCCGCCGTTACTGCCGGTGTGGTAACGCCGAACATCGTGGCTGCGATCAGGGGGCGCTGATCATCGAGGGAGACAGGAGCCTTTTTCACCATGCCTGCCATAGCGGCGGCGGCGTTCGCCAATATCAGAGCCGAGATGGAGTTGACCCCGGCGATATCGGTCACTGACGCCATCATCGTTATGTCAATGCTGCCCATATACGACGATGTGTCGCCCGACGCCATCGTCGAGAGCATCAATTTCGGGACACCCACGGGCAGCGCCCGCATGACCTTGGTTGCGATTGCCGTGCCCCCGGATCCACCTGCCGCGAGGATGCCGTCGAACCTGCCCTCCCCGTAGAGCTGAGCCACGAAGACGGCGGCGGCCTCGGTCATCGTGGCGACTGCCTGTCCTCGGTCGCCAGCCGCGGCGAGCTCATCGGCGTCGGCCCCGATGGCGGCAGCCACCTGTTGCCGGGTCACGTCCGGTGTGATGCCTGCGGGCTCATGGACCCCTACGTCGACGACCAGCACCTCGACATCGTCGGCCGACAACCGGTCGCGCAGGTACGAGTATTCGAAGCCCTTGGTGTCGAGAGTGCCCAGAAGAAGCACGGTTGGCGAGTCAGGCACAGGTTCTCCTCTCGAGGTATTGACCCGCCGGGGCGGGGCGAATGGTCAGGGTTAGGGTGGAGTGATGTTCTCGATGGGGGTGTTCTGGCGATGACGGACGGGTTCCGCCTGGATGGCCGGACTGCTTTGGTCACCGGGGCCAGCCGCGGTCTCGGAAGGGCGATGGCCGAGGCCTTGGGCCGGGCTGGAGCGAGAGTGGTGCTCGTCAGCCGGACCATCGAGGACCTGGACCAAGCCGCCGATGAGCTTGCTGCTGCCTCGTGCGACGTGGTGGCAAAGGCCTTCGATCTCTCCGAAGTCGCTGGGATCGCGTCGTGGGTGGCCGATGTCTGGTCCGAGGTCGGCCCCGTAGAAATCGTTGTCCACTCGGCGGGTCATCAGCGCCGCGCCGGAGCGGTCGAGGTGGAGCTCGACGACTGGGATCGGATCCTGACGGTCAACCTCACCGCCCCGTTCTTTCTGTCCCGCGAGGTGGGGAAGCGCCAGATAGAAGCTGGTTCGACCGGATCCCATATCTTCATCGGGTCCTTGACGACGAACATCGGGATCGCCAGAGCGGCACCGTATGCGGCTTCGAAGGCCGGCATTGCCGGCGTGGTCAGGACACTTGCCGTCGAGTGGGCTCCTGCCGGGATTCGGGTGAACGCGGTGAGCCCGGGGTATTTCCGCACCCAGCTGACCGAGGGCGTCTTCCAGGACGCGGAGCGAAGCGCCTGGATTCACTCGCGGATCCCCATGGAGAGGGTGGGCTCTCCCGCTGATCTCGGTGGGGCCGTCGTCTTCCTCGCTTCCGACGCTTCGTCCTATATGACGGGGACGATCCTCAATGTCGATGGCGGCTGGCTCGCCGGCTGAGAAATGGTGAGCCGGACCCTGGCTCATCGCGGCGGACCGAAGCCGAGCTTGCCGGGATTGAGGATCCCGTCGGGGTCGATCGCCTCCTTGATCGCCTGCAGATATGGCCAAGTCTCGCCGTATTGCTCGCGCATGAAACGGCCCAGCTTCACACCCACACCATGGTGCTCGTTGATCACTCCGCCCTGAGCGAGCGAAGTTCGCACCGCCGAGTCCCACAGTCGATCGTGGAGGGCGAGCGCTTCCAGCGGGTCATCTGGGGGCTCATGGACGTAGAACCGGTCGTAGACCATCACCCCCCACGGGAACCAATGCGAGAAATGTGCCGTGTACTTGGCGCCGTACTCGGCGAAGCCCTCCTCGATGTTCTTTCGCTTCGCCCGGTACAGGTCGGGCATGTCGTCGAACGTGCAGACGGTGTCGGTCGTGCCGAAGATCGTCGGAGGTGTCGGCGCCTTCCCCTCGGCATACGGCTCGTACTTGCCATCCCACCAGGTTCTCGCCCCTTCGGGACCGAGGTAGGCCCCTCCGGCCTCGGTGCATATCTCGGTGACCGCCTCTGCCTCGAGATCGACGAGGCGCCGGTCCCCGTCGCAGATGACGACGAGTAGGGCACCGGTGAGTTGGAGCCCCAGGATGTCGTTGAGCTTGTCCCGATCGGCTTCGTCGTACAGGCGCATGACGGCCGGCCGCCACCGTCGGGTCATGATCTGACGCCCGGCTTCGAGCCCGTCGAAGACCGTCTCGAACTCGAAGGTGAGAAAGGCCTGCGCCTCCGGAATCGGATCCATGCGAAGCCTGGCGGAGGTCAGAACACCCATCGTGCCTTCCGAGCCGACGAGCAGGGGGAGGAGCCCCGGTCCGGCGGCATGGCTCGGGACCGGGAGCGTTGAGACCAACCGCCCCGGAGGGAGGGCGACCTCGGCCTGGAGGACCAGATCTTCGGCCTTGCCATACTTCGTGGACCGGACCCCGGACCCGCGAGCCGCCAGCCAGCCGCCCACCGTGGCTCCGAAGTGGAAAGACCCGGGCTCGTGGGCGACGGCGAGCCCGAGAGGGGACAGGGCCTGCTCGAGTTGTGGCCCCGTGACGCCTGCCTCGGCGGAAACCACCAGGCTCGTCTCGTCGACCTCGATGATCCGGTCCATTCGGGTCAGGTCGATGGAGATCCCGCCATACAGGGCGAAGGTCCCGCCCTGTGTGCCGGAACCGCCGCCCCGCGGTACCACCGGGACCCGATGGTCGCTGGCTATGCGCAGCACACCCGCGACCTCCTGGGCGGTGCCGGGGCGAACCATGACATCGGCCACAGGGAGCTGCATCCCGTGGAGCCTGTAGAGCTGAGACATCCAGGACCAGTCCGCGGCCTGCTCGGTGAGCTCACCGGCGTCAATCGAGGTGTGTTTGGCGCCGACGACGTCGGACAGCTCGTGTTGGAGCATCCTCAGTCGATATCCGGACCGGGCGTCAGACATGATCGAGGGCAGAGCTGTTCGTCGAGATGAATGGACGTGCCACGTCTAGCTGGCGAATCAGGCTGGCCTCCATGTGATCGATGTGGTCGTGGACGAGTCGGCGTGTCGCGTCATGGTCCGAGGCGGCGACAGAGCCGGCGATCGAGGCGTGCTCCTCGGCGCAGAGAGCCAGTCGCTCGAGGCGGCCAGGCTCGGACGTCCAGAACCGGTGGAGCCGGCGCCGCTGCTTGGCTGCGATATCCGAGAGCAAGGTGTGATTGGAAGCCTTCTGCAGGATCTCGTGGAAGACACCGTCGCCTTCCGACCATCGGTCGAGGTCCTGTTCTGCCGCTGCCTCCTCCATCATGTCGACACACTCGCGCAGTGCCACACCTTGTTCCTCGGTCAGGTTCTCGGATGCTCGAATGAACACCGCGGTGTCGACGAGGCGGAGCACATCACACACCTCCCGGACATCGGTCGGGGTGAGCCCGGCGACCGAGTACCCGCTGTTGTGATTTCGACGCACCAGCTGGTCCAGCTCCAACCGTTGCAAAGCCGCCCGCACCGGTGTTCGACTGATTCCGAGCCACTCCGCCAGCGCCACCTCCTTGAGGTGGTCACCCGGGCTCACGCTGTCGCTGGTGAGGAGCTCGCGCAGCTGGGCGTAGGCCCGGTCGGTGACGGTGGTCGACTCGGCTTCTCCCATCACATGACCCGGTCGACGAACTCTCGGTTCTCGACCTTGACCGGCACCTGCATGAGCTCGAGCACACCTCGAGCCACGTGCTCGGAGTATCTCCTGAACGACTCCTCGCCCTTCTCCTTGGTGGCGCGCATCGGGTTGCCGATCACCCCGGTCTCGGTGAACTCGTGATGATCCATGGGAAAGTTGAAATAGGTGTAGCCCTCGAACTCCACGTCCGGGGCACCGTCGAATTTCCTGAATGAGTCGGGGAGGAAGTCGGGGATAGACGTGGGGGTGTGCTCGGCCCTGTCCATTCGAACCAGATCCTCGTTCCACGCCAGGCACTGGGAGGTCTCCCACTCACTCGAGTGCCAGCCCGGGGTCTCCTCGGGCGGGTTCTCGAAGATCCCCTCGACCACCCCGACGTATCGCTCCATGTAGGGCTTGACCAATCCGATCAGCGCACCCGTCTCGTACCGGAGTTTGCGGAGGACCGGGTCGACCACCTTGATGTTCGAGCCGTGCCCGTTCACGAACACGATCCGGTTGAACCCGTGGTGGATGAGGCTTCGCGCCACGTCTTCCATCAGGGCAAGCAATGTCGTCGAGCGGACAGTGATGGTGCCCCGACCCTCACCGGGACGGTGCATGTGTTGCGGTGAGTAACCCGTCCAGATCGGCGGGGTGTGCAGAACTCCGATCAGACGGGACACCCGGGCCGATATCTCGATGGCCGTGATGGTGTCGCAGTAGAGCGGGAGATGCGGCCCGTGCTGTTCCGTGCTCGCCATCGGCACCAGCACCATGTCCTTCTCTTCGAGGTAGGCACGGATGTCCACATAGGACAGCTCCGCCAGGTTCCAGGAGACGAACTGCTCTCGGAATGCCCGTTCGGCTTCAGTGATATCCAGCAAAGAGTCTGTGGTCATTTCGCTCTCTCCAGTTGTGCTGTGGATGGGCCGGCGTGCTCGCAGCAGGTCGACGAACAGGTCGGCGACGATCTCCCCAAAGCGGGGGTCGTTGACGTGATGCTCGAAGTCGTGAATCGTGATGTCGGGTCGGAGGTCGTTCCGCAGGCTCGTGACGAAGGCCTGGTCGGCGTCCGGGTCCCAGAACACCCCACCCGGCACATTGGGGATGGACAGACCCTCGGTGGGGATGGCGAGGGCAATCGGGCCGGTCGCCCGATTGAGGCGCTCTGCGAAGAGATGCCCGATTTGCTCCATCTGGCTCTCCGGTGTCCGGACGAGGGTGTACTCGGGGTTGTGGTCGTAGGTCGGTCGTGTCGGCCAGATCGGGAGGAACCTGGCCACTGGCGAACACACTGAAATCGATGCACCCCGGAACCACGATCTGAGGCAGACCTGCCTCGCCGACCCTCTGTAGTCGGCGCGGCCCTCCGTCGTGGATGCCCCCGACCATCGGATCGGTGACCTCGTTGGTGGTGAAGTCGATGACGCCGATGAACTGCCCCGCCTCGGCCAGCTCCTCCATGGCAGGCCCGCCGACACCATTGGAGTGGAAGACGACGGCCTGGTAGCCGTGCTCGGCCAGGCGATCGCGCAGAGCCATGACCGCCTTGGTGGTGTTGCCGAGCATCGTCACGCCGACGAAACGGCTGTCTGGACCACCTGGTTGGAGTCGGCGCGGATTGGCGGCCATGGCGGCCACCGCCGTGGCCACGTTGTCGAACACCGTGGTCGCCACCGGGTTCAGACCCATGATGTCGACCACGGTGTGCACCACCATCATGTCCGAAGTGCCCACCAGGGGCCCGAACTCGTGACGACCGGACGCGATCGGGCTCAACAGCACTTTTGGCACGCCGATCGGGAGCACCATCAGAGCGGCGGCGCCCATCACCGCGCCCTCCGCTCCGCCCAGCCCGATTGCGGCATCGACCATCCCACGATCGTGCAGCTCCGTCATCAACGACTGGATGGCGCTGCGCATCGTGGCGACCGCCCGCCCCCGGGTGCCGGCCTGGCGGACCTCCTCGATCGTGGTCCCCGCGTACGCGGCCACCTCGCCGTGGTCTATGTCGGGAACGATGCCGAGTGGCTCGCCCAGGATCCCGACGTCTATCACCGTCGTGGCACAACCCTGCTCGATGAGACGATCACGGATGTACGCCACCTCCGGGCCCTTGGTGTCCAGGGTGCCGACGACGACGACGTTTGGGGCCACTCTCAGTCTTGGATCAGCGGCAGCACGTGGGCGCTGGCCTTCTCGACCATCCAGTCGTAGAACTCCTCACTGAGGGTCGAGCTGCCGTGGTCCTGGATGAACTTGAGCTGCTCGGGGGAGATTCCGGCCGGGTTGTTGTCGATCGCGTTGGGATAGGGATTGGCCGGGGTCCGGTCGATCGGAGCCACGAATTCCATGGTCAACGCACCGTCGTAGCCGACCTGCCGCAGGAGGGCAACCACCTCGGCCCAGTCGTAGTCACCCATGCCCGGGGGCATCCGATTGTTCTCGGCGACGTGGAAATCGGTGAGACGGTCGCCGACATCGAGGATGGCTTGGCGCCAGTCCGCTTCCTCGATGTTGATGTGGAAGGCATCCATGCAAACCCCACAGTCGGGGCCCGTGGCCTCGGCCAGCGCCAGTGCCTGCTCCCCGCGGTTGATGAAGTAGGTCTCGAACCGGTTCAGTGGCTCGATACACGGGCGAACGCCCTCGACGAGGGCATGAGCCATGATCTCGGCCATGCCGTCCACGGCCCACTTCCACTCCTCCTCGGGGGAGGCGTCGGGGATGATCTTCCCCACCGTGGCGGGCACGATGGTGATCTCCTGGCCCTGCAGCTCTTTGACCATCGTGATGCAGTCCTTGACGTACTTCACCGAGGCTGCCCGCTGTGCCTCGTCCTTCGCCACCAGGTTGCGATCGCCGAGCATCAGTGTCACCGCACCCCAGCATTCGAGGCCGGCGTCGTCCAGCAGCCCCTTGACATGCTTGGTGTCGTAGATGTCCGGCTCCCCGCTGATCTCGATGCTCGAGTAGCCGAATTTGGCAAGCCGGGTGATGGTCACCTCGATTGGCTCGGCTCGCATCCAGTTGTGCATGGACAGGTGCATCGGTCCTCCTCCTCGACTCAGGAGCGTTCTGGGCGCCGCTCACAGGGGCCAGAAATTGTATACACGTTTGTACACACGCGCCCTGGCGAGCCGTGGTACTTTCGTCGCCGGTGAATAGATGAGTCTGGCCAGAACTGCCGGGTCAGAGGCAATGGGAGGCGCCCGGAGACGGCCGGAGCTGAGGCGCCGCATCCTGATTGCCGTGGCGGCTGTGCCCCTTCTGTTGCTCCTCGCCTGGGTCCTGTTCCTCGCCCGAGGGACATCGGCGGGCCCGGCCATCGCCGAACCTGGAGAGTTCCTCGTCACGCTGCTCGACGCGATCACCGTGGCCGGGCTGTTCTTCGTGGTGGCTTCGGGATTCACTCTCATCTTCGGCTTGATGCGAACCGTGAACATGGCCCATGGGTCGCTCTTTCTGATGGCCGCCTATCTCGGCATCACCGTGCAGCAGACCATGGTGGGGAAGACGCGCAACATCGAGCCTGCAGACGTGAGCATGGCCGCCTGGTTCGTCCCGCTGTTGGTGGGGGCACTGGTGGCTGCTGTGATCGGCATCATCGTCCAGCAGGTGCTGTTGCGTTGGAACGAGGGTCAGGAGCTGCGCCAGGCCCTGATCACGCTGGCCGTGGCAGTGATCCTGGCCGATCAGATGTTGGCGTGGTTCGGCGGGTTGGCCACCAGGATGATCTGGCCCGGAGCGGTGACCCATTTCTTCGAGATCGCCGGTGAGCGCTATGCCACTTCGAGGTTGTTCATGCTCGGCGTCGCCCTGGTGGTCGGTGTGGCACTTTGGCTTTGGCTGGGCAGGACACGAATGGGAATGATCATCCGTGCCGGTGTCGATGACCGCGACATGGTCCGGGCACTCGGGATAAACATCCTTGCGGTCTTTGCCATCACCTTCTTCGTCGGCGCTTTCCTGGCCGGTGTGGGTGGGGTCATGGGCGCCTCATTCGCCGGTGTCGCGCCGGGGGCGGACGGGCAGTGGCTCCTCAATTCGCTGGTGGTGGTGATCGTTGGAGGCTTGGGCTCGCTGAAAGGGGCGGTGGCCGGGTCCCTCCTCTTCGGATTGGTCGTCTCGTTCTCTCCTGCCTACCTGCCCGCGGAGTTCACCTTCTACAGCATCATCCTCACCTTCGTGCTGCTGGCAGTGGTTCTCGCAGTCCGGCCATACGGTCTGTTCGGGAGACCGGCGTGAGCGCCTCACCATCCAAGATCGCCCTCGTCGCGGTGTGCCGCAGCATTGGTGGCACTCCCGCTGGTGTCATCCGAGTTCGTCACGTCTTTCCTCATGACCAGGATCCTGATCCTCGCCATCGCCGCTGCCTCGATCGTGTTCCTGTTCCGTTATGGCGGGATGGTCTCCCTCGGCCAGTTCCTCATATTCGGGGTGGCAGGGTTCATGGTGGGCAACGCGGTGGGCGACTCCGGGTCGAAGGGGCTCAAACTGGGTTGGGATCCCTGGGTGGGAGTGATCTTTGCCCTTGCGATCTGCCTGGTCGTCGCCTTGGTGCTGGGAGCGCTGGCCAGCCGGACGAGTGGCATCTACTTCCTGATGTTGACTCTGACCTACGCGGTGATCGGGTACTACTTCTTCGGGCAGGTCACCACCTTGTCGGGATTCGGAGGCATCACCGGGATCAGACCGCCGCCCCTGTTCGAGGGGCACCCCTGGCGTCTCTACTACGTCGCCCTCGGCCTCTCGTTGGTGGTATATCTCGGTTTCAAGGCAATCGCCCGAACGCCTTTTGGCCTGGCCTTGCAGGGCACCCGGGACGACCCGATCAGGATGGCGTCACTCGGCTTCAACGTGCCTCTGCACCGGACCCTGGCATTTGTCATCGCGGGGTTCGTCGCGGGATGCGCCGGGATACTCAACATCTGGTGGAACGGCCAGATCGACCCGACATCGATCTCGATCGGGCCGACGCTCGATCTCCTCATAATCGCGGTCATCGGCGGCATCTCCTATTTCGAAGGCGCCTGGCTCGGCGCGGCCGTCTACGTCTCGGCCAACATCTATTTGCGAAACGTCCCGCTGGTCGACCAGATCGGCATCACGGAGGCACGGTTCAACACAGTGATCGGGCTCCTGGTGCTGTTGATCATGGTTCTCTCGCCCGAGGGAATCATGGGCATCATCGACCGGCTTCGTCGGGGGAAGCGAGAAGCGGAAGCCTCGGTGCCCGCGATGGCCAGAGTCGGTAGCGGGTGATGCCCGAGCCGGCGGACGACAACAAGGAAGAGCGCGAGAGACGAATGCTCGCCGATGAGGAGGAACGAATGAGAGCAACTGAGACCGGACGGTCGAGGCCAGCTCGGTGGCTGGCCTTACTCGCCGTTCTGGCGTTGACCGTGGCGGCATGTGCCGGCGAGACCACGGACACCACTGGCACCACGTCAGGTGCCGCGGACACGACCGAGGCCACCGAGGAGACCACGGCGACCACCGAGGCTTCGACCGACACGACCGCAGCAAGCGGCGAGTCGATCAAGCTCGGGATCCTCGCCGAGTGTGAGGGAGCCTTCGGCGGCTTCAACGAAGATGTCGTGGCCGGGGTGACGTTGGCACTCATCAACCACGCTGGAGCTACCAGCAATTCGACGACCACCGCCCTCGACGGGTTCGCCAACGCCGTCGCCGGTGGCCGCGAGATCGAGCTGGTCGGGATCGGTTGTGGTGATGACACGGCCGACCGGATCATCCAGGAGATACGGACGCTCGTCGAGGAGAACGGCGCCGAGATCGTGATCGGGCCACTATCCGGTGACGAGTCGATCGCTGTCGCCAACTATGCGAAAGACCATCCGGAGATCACGGTTCTCAGTGGCATCGCCGGTGCTCAAGAGACGACCTTGCAGGTGCAGGCGCCCAACTACTTCCGGTTCCACGGCGATGGCGCCCAGTGGAATGCGGGTCTGGGTGACATCCTGCACAACCAGGCAGGATGGGACACAGCCGCCATCATCGTCGACGACTACAGCTTCGGCTGGACATCGTCTGCGGGGTTCATCGCCGACTTCTGTGCGGTCGGTGGAACGATCGCGCCCGAGGCGCGGATCTACCCGCCATTGGGGACGACGGACTACTCGTCGTTCATCCAGCAGCTGCCCGACCCGGATGAGGTCGACGGTTACTTCTGGGTCGTCGGCGGGACCGGGACCACGGCTGCGCTCGAAGCGTTCGTCAACGCCAAGGGCGAGCTGACTGGCGATCAGCATGCCGGCAACCTGTTCTTCAACCCGGGGCTCGCCTCGACATTGGGCCCGGGCATCGCCGGCGCCTATGTCGGTGGATTCGCCACTCCTCCAGGTGACGTGAGCTCGCCGGAGATCGACGAGTACCTGGCCAGCGCCGACGCGGCCTGGGAGACCCTGGCGGGTGCCCTGAGCGGCAACGAGCCCGCACCACCATCGGTGGCGGCTGCGTTCGGGTTCTTCTACGGCTACTACGGCGGCGGTGTTGCGCTGGTCAATGCGCTGAATGCGGTCGAAGGAGACCTGTCGAACAACCATGAGGCGCTGCGTGCCGAGCTCGCAGGGATGACTCTCGAGCTGCCCTATGGGCCGGTGAGCCTGGACGAGAACCGTCACGGCATCGTCGACGTCTACCTCTCCCAGCTGGTCCTCGATGGCGAGGAAGTGGTGCAGAAGACCGTGGCCCTGATCCCGCAAGTGGATCAGACCTTCGGTGGCACGTTCAGCGCCGACACCCCGGGCCCCTCCAGGGACTTCCCGGAGTGTGAACCGGCGGAGCTGCCGTGGAGCGGGAACGCGATACCGGTTGTCGACGGTGTCCCGCAGGAGTAGGTGAGGAAGCAGGGTGGACCCGAATCCAGAGGTCCCGATCGAAGCACCTCAGGGCCCTGCCCTGAGTCTCCGGTCGGTGACCAAGGCGTTCGGAGGACTGGTGGCCGTGGACGGCATCGATCTCGATGTCGTCCACGGCCAACGCTTGGGTCTTCTCGGCCCCAATGGGGCCGGGAAAACCACCCTTTTCAATCTGGTCGCCGGGGACATGCGACCTACCTCAGGGACCATCGAGATCGGAGGCGTGGATTGCACGATGCTCGCCTCGCGTCACCGTGCGGCCATGGGCGTCGCCCGCACCTATCAGAGGACCCGTCTCTTCGGAGGATTGACCGTCACCGACAATCTCTATCTCGCCCAGACCGGTAAGAGCGGGCGCCACAGGGCATTGTGGAAATCCGAGGGGGATGAGTTGCTGCGCGAGAAGGCTGCAGGACGCGGCAGCAAAGGTGTGGCTCGGCAAACGCAAGGACGACATAGTGGACGACCTCTCCCACGGTGAGCGCCGGCAACTGGAAGTGGCCATGGCATTGGTCACCGACCCTTCGATCCTCCTTCTCGATGAGCCGGCCTCGGGCCTCTCCCAGGGCGAGCGGGAGAACCTGACCCAGTTGTTGCTCGGGCTCCCCCGAGAGTTGACACTGGTCCTCATCGAGCATGACATGGATGTGGCCCTCCGGGCCGCAGAGCGAATCGTGGTCATGTCCGACGGGAAGATGGTGGCCTCCGGCACCACGGAGGAGATCCGGCACGATCCCATCGTCCATGAGATCTATCTCGGCGAACCCGGCGAAGACTGATGGCCGACCCACTGCTCCAGGTCGACATGCTCCAGGCCGGCTACGGCCAGTCGACGGTCCTCGACGGGCTCTCCTTCTCCATGGGAACCGAGTCGGTGGCGATCATCGGGCGCAATGGCATGGGGAAGACGACCCTGTGCAAGACGATCATGGGGCTGGTCAGACCGACCCGCGGGTCGGTGGTGTTCGACGGCCAGGATCTGACCGGTCTCCCGCCCGAGAAGATATCGCGGGCAGGGATCGCCTATGTGCCCCAGGGTCGGCGGCTCTTTCCATCGCTCACCGTCGATGAGCATCTGCGGATGCTGGCCAATGGGACCAAGGGCAAACGGTGGACGGCGGATGCCGTGTACGAGTTGTTTCCCCGCCTCGCCCAGCGCCGCCAGAACCATGGGGGTGACCTGTCCGGGGGAGAGCAACAGATGTTGGCGGTGGGCCGGGCACTGATGCTGAACAGCAAGCTGATCCTGATGGACGAGCCATCCGAGGGTCTCGCCCCGACCATCGTGGAGACGCTGATAGCCGCGGTTCACACCCTCGTGGCCGAGGGAGTGGCGGTCCTTGCGGTCGAGCAGAACATCCATGCCGCAACCGCCATGGCCGAGCGCCAGCTGGCGATGGTGTCGGGGCGGATCGAGGCAGAGTTCGGCGCCGAGGAGATTCGAAACGACCCCACGCTGCAACGGCTGTACTTGGGCGTCGATGCCTGAGACGGCGGTCTCGAGGAGAGAAAGGCCTATGACCACCACCAACGTCGCACTCCTGGGCTCGAAGTTCATGGGCCGTGCCCATTCCAACGCCTGGATGAGCGTCGGCAAGTATTTCCCTGATGCCGGAGCCGCCAACCTGCACACCGTGGCGGCCCGGAATGCAGAAGACCTGGAGAGATTCGCAGACTCCTGGGGGTGGTCGGCTTGGACCACCGATTGGCGCGAGGCCGCGACCCATTCCGAGGTCGATCTGGTGGATGTCGCCACTCCCAACGATGTCCACGCCGAGCAAGCGATCGCCGCCCTGGAGGCAGGCAAACACGTCGCCTGTGAGAAACCCCTCGCTGCCGATCTGGATGGCGCCAAGGCCATGGCGGGCGCCGCGGCCAAAGCCGAAGGGAAGGCGTTCGTCTGGTACATGTACCGCCGGGTGCCGGCCCTCGCCCTTGCTCACCGATTGGTGAAGGACGGCGCGTTGGGCCGGATCTATCACAGCCGGGCGGCGTATCTGCAGAGCTGGGGTGGGCCCGATACTCCCCTCCTGTGGCGCTTTCAGGGCGACGTGGCGGGCTCGGGCGCCCACGGCGATCTCAATGCCCACATCATCGATGCCGTGCGGTTCATCACAGGCGAGGAAATCGTCACCGTCGACGGGGCGATCGAGCACACCTTCATCGAGGAACGAACGGTTCTCGAAGGAGCCGCGGGAGGCGAGATCGCCGGCGCCGGCGCCGCCACCGCGGGCGCCAAAGGCAGGAGCACTGTCGACGACGCGGTTCTCTTCATCGGCCGGCTATCAGGGGGCGGGCTGGCCAGCTTCGAGGCGACCCGGCTCGCCACCGGCTATCACAACGCCAACCGAATCGAGATCCACGGCGAGAGAGGTGCCCTTCGGTTCGACTTCGAGCGGATGAACGAGCTGGGCTACTACGACGCAAGCGGTGAGCCCTCTACCCAGGGCTGGACCACGATCGACGTGACCAGGGGAGGCGACGGCCACCCGTACGCCGACGCATGGTGGCCTGCCAGCCATGGCCTCGGATACGAGAACACTTTCGTCAACCAGGCCGCCGACATGCTCCGGGCGATCGGGGGGCAAGAGCCTGTGGTACCGCTACCCGACTTCGCCGACGCCCTCGAGACCCAAAGAGTCTTGGCGGCAGCTCTCGTCTCGGCGCGGGAGCACTCGCCTGTCGACATCGCGGAACTTTGAGATCTCCAAGAGAGGAACACACATGAGCAACGCAGCACCCTTCGATCCCGTATTCATGCCCGTCGGCGTCTTGACCGCCGCCCTCCAAGAGCTGACACCACGGGACAAGAGAGACCCGGATCCCGACCTCGCGATCGAGGAATGGCTCGATTTCGCCTCCGAGCTTGGAGTCGACTGCATCGAGCTTTCCGCCGCCGTCCATCCTGACCTTGCCGACATCCCACCCGAGGCGATGCTCGACCCAGTCGCCAATACGCTCGACCTGCGCCAACCGTTCGACCAGGGCCGGGCAGATCGCGTTCAGGCCGCGATCAAAGACTCAGGCGTCTGGCTGGCAGACCTCGCCTACTTCGACAACCTCCTGCACGACGACCCGGCAATTCGACGCGACAAGCACGATTTCATGCTGAGAGTCATGGACGCAGCCGTGCTGCTCGGAGTGCCGGCGGTGGCCGGGTTCGTGGGCAGGGACCAGACCAGATCGATGGACCAGAACCTGATCGAGTTCGAGGAGAGCTTCGTTCCACTACTCAAAGCCGCAAAGGATCGAGGCCTGACCTATCGGGTGGAGCAGTGCCCGATGCCCGGATGGACGCCCAGCGACAATTATCACAACAACATCGGTTACACCCCCGGTATGTGGATCGCTCTTCATCGGATCGCCGAGAAGCACGGCGTGGGCGACCAGTTCCGGATTCACTACGACCCGTCTCATTCGATTCTGATGGGTCAGGACACCCGTTCCATGTTTCAGTACCTGGCCGACGAGGGCTACGGGTTCTTGATCGGCGGGCTGCATGTCAAGGGGCAGGTCATCGACAGCAGAGGTGTGGCGGCCTGGGGATACGGCGGCCAGACAGTGCAGAGAGGCGACTGGATCGACGGCGAGATCTCGCCGAATCCTGTCGACTGGGGCAAGTCATGGCAGATCCAAACGGTGCTGGCCGAGCACGAGCTGCCCGGCACTGCCAAGCACGACCCTCTGGCCTATCTCCAGAATCGCTCGGTGGACTGGCTGGACCATCAACTCGCTCTGCGTGAGCTTCTCGACGTCGACGTGGCGAATACCCCACTCATCGTGGAGCACGAGTACCCGCCGGCCCGTGTGCAGGACAAGGCCGACCTCAAGCCCATCCTGGAAGGGTCGATCGCGTTCACCCGCTACATCGATCAGGCGGCCGCCGCCATGTATGCGTTGCAGAACGAGGTGCTCTCCGCTCAGGACATCGCGGTCCAGGGAATCGGTCGAGAGGCGTTCCGGAGCTGATCGAGGATGCTGAGGCGGAGAGCCGACCCGCTTGACCCTGCGTTTGACGCCATGTGCTCATGACCACTGGGGAGATGGTTGAGTGCACTTGAAATGCTGAGAAATACCCGTTTGGAGACGGGAGCGACTCGAGCATGAGTTGCTCGCCCCGGAGGCCACGAAAGCATCCGAGTCAGTCGGTCGGGAGGAGGACGAGGAGCCCGACGAGTTTCGCACTGCATTCGAGCGGGACCGGGACCGCGTCATCCACACCAAGGCGTTTCGCCGTCTGAAGCACAAGACCCAGGTTTTCCTCAACCCCGACGGTGACCATTTCGTCACCCGGATGACCCATACCATCCAGGTGAACCAGGTGGGGCGGGCCATGGCCCGCGCCCTCGGCCTCAACGAGGATCTCACCGAGGCGATTTGCCTCGGTCATGACGTCGGCCATTCACCATTCGGGCACACCGGCGAGGACGCGCTGAGCCCGGTGATCGGGGAAACCTGGCTCCACTCGGCGCACGGCGTGCGCACTCTGACGCTCATCGAGCCACAAAACCTCACCGGAGAGGTACTCGACGGGATCCGCGCACATTCCTGGCGAATTGACCCTCCCCCATCAACACCGGAGGGCATGTTGTGTCGGTTCGCAGACCGAATCGCCTATCTCACCCACGACGTGGCCGACGCGTTGCGGGCCAACGTCATCGAGTACCACCAGATACCCACCCGGGCTCTGACCACGCTAGGAGCGACCTCACGAGAGTGGATCGGGTCGCTCGCAACTTCGGTCATCGAGGCCAGCGCCGAATCAGGCCAGGTCGTGATGGGCGATCATCATCTGGAGGTGATGGGCGAGCTACGGGAGTTCATGTTTGCCCGGGTCTACCTGACGCCCGAAAGCGAGATGCAGAAGCAGAAGGCGATAACGGTCATCCAGGACCTCGTCGGCTATTTCACCGACCATCCCGCCGAGGTACCCGATTCGGCCACAGTTCCCGACGCCGCCGAGCTCGACCGGGCGGTGGACTACGTGGCCGGAATGACCGATCGCTTCGCCCTTCATACCCACGACCGGCTGTTCCGGCCAACACTTCTCGACTGAGGGGAATCCCCAGCGCTCAGGCCCTGAGCGGGTCGCGGAGCCGGAGGAAACGCCGTCGCCGTCTCGGCTTCGGCTCTCTGCTGGCCTTGTTGGCCTGCTTCACCTCACGCACCAACCTCGCGTGCTCGGCCTCCCTCATACGCTCCGCCATCACCGCACTGACATGATCGTTTTGCAAGTAAGTCATCGTGTTTCCCCTTTGTCGATGCCCGTAGTGGCACATTGCGAAGGTACGACAAGCGCCATCTGATGGAATCGGTGGGAGATGCCTAGATGTTGGGTGCGTGGCTGCCTATATGGGCAGAACCGTCACCTATCGAGCAGCCCGGCGTCACGCGCCATCGATGCTGCGTCTGAACGACTGTTGGCACCCAGCTTGCCGAGGATGGCCGAGACGTGGTGATCGACTGTTCGGTTCGAGACGAAGAGCCGGTCGGCAATCTCGGCATTGGTCATGCCCTCGGAGAGATGGCGAAGCACTTCCAGCTGGCGCGATGTCAGGCCGAATGGGTTATCCCGCGTGGTCCTGGTCGGTCCCCTGGGGACTCGATTCACCCCCGCCTCGGCCAGCTCCGCGCGGAGCCGGGCTGCCACCGGAATAGCGCCGAGATCGTCGAAGATCCCCAGCGCCTCGATACGAGCATCGGTGTCTCCATGACTCAGGGCCAGGGCCCTGTCATAGGGAATGCCGCGCTCCTTCCAGAATGCGGCGGCGCCCTCCCAGTCCCCAGCGCCGGCCAGGCGATACGGCTCGGGGGCGATATCGGGTATCTGGTCTATCTCGCCGATCAAACGGAGCCAGAAGGCGAGCTCTCCGGCCATCCATGGAGAGTCGCGTTCGATGCAATCAGCCAGAATCTCCCGCATCTGGGGGAAGATCGTCTCATCGAGCTTGCCCCCGATCCAGACGTACTCGGCCAGCGAAATCGCCGCCGGCGTGGTCCGCTGAACTTCGTTGGCCTGAAGAGAACGTTCCCACCCATCCATCAAGTGCGTCTTGGCATCCGGCTCGCCTCGACGGGCCTGAAGTCGACCCAGCAACGTGCTGGCCACGATGTTGGCCGTGCCCAGCTCGGCGAGGGTGTCGAGCACGAAGCAGACCTTCGCTTCTGCTTCTGCCCAGTTCCCCCTCATCTCGTCAATCAGCGCGAGTTCCCCGGTCACATACGCATCGAACGAAGCGATTTCCCGATCAATCGAGAGCTCGTGGGCCCTACCCGCCCACAACTCGGCAGTCGGGAGGTCGCGGTAATAGATCGCGCCCCAGCTGATGTTGACTGCGGCCCGGATCTGGTCGTGGCTGGAATGGATGTCGGCGGACATGACGTAGCTCTCTTCCAGCTCCTCCATGCCTTCCGGATATCGGGCGATGATCTTCGCCGTCCCGATGTTGTTGAGGGCGTGTGCCCGGGCCTGGCTCGGCCCCTCGCCGGCCACTGCCAGGGCCTTCTCCCCGTACCAGCGCGTTCGCTTCTCATCGCCGGCCAACATCGCCAGTTGTGAGATCGCTGAGTATGCGGTCGCCAGAGGTAATCCACCGACCGACTCCAGGACCGACGCCGCCTCATTGGCCATCTCGGTGGCGAGCGCTCGACGATTACGCACCCAAGCGATTCGGCTCCCGATCAGCAAGGAGTTGCCGAGCTTCTCTGGATTGCCCAATCTCCGCCGGATGCCTATTCCGATCTCGATGATCTCCTCGGCCCATGCGATCTCACTACCGAGGTATTCCTCGAAGGCCCAGAGGTCGTAGTGGTCGGCGCACATCTCGGGTTCCAGCTGATCGACGTACGGCTCGAGGGCTCGCAGGTGAGCAACCGCCTCACTGTGGCTCTCCATGGCCGAGGCGCGCCGGGCGGCGAGGGGCGCCAAACGCAGGAGAGCTTCGACATCGCCCCCTACCCGGGCGTGGTGAGCGGCCCGAGAAACGTCGTAGCCGAGGTCCTCTACAGCCCGAAGCACATCGTGATTGATCTCCCGTCTCCTGATCTGGGGAAGGTCGGTCTCGACCGAGCGGCGGGCGAGTTCGTGCCGAAATGTGAGTGCGTTCTCCGTGAGCACGATTACCCCCGCCGCCTCCGCCTCACTGGCGGCCTCCTCCGAGGAACCGAGAACAGATTCGACCAGCTCCAACTCGGCCCGGCCCGGCACGACGGAAACCAGGTCTACCAATGCCCGCGAAGCTGGAGAGAGACGAGAGACTCTCCCCATCACCGCGTCACGCACCGAGCCAGGAACCGACTCGTGCTCGGCGCCGAGAACCTCGGTCAGAAAGAAGGGGTTGCCCCCGGTCAGCTCCCAGAGACCGTCAGTGACGCCTCCTTTCTCCGATGCCAGCTCGGACACTGCTGCCGGAGAGAGCGGAGTCAGGGTGATCCGCTCCAGGACCGAAGCAGCGATGTCTGACAGGGCGACGCGCAGAGGACGGTCGCCCGGCACCTGCCCATCTCGATAGGTGAGGATCAGCAGGCCATGGGTCCGGGCGATTCGTCTGCCGAGGAACTTGATCAGATCCAGCGTGGCCTCGTCGGCCCAGTGGATGTCCTCGATGACGATCACGGTGGGTCGCAGGGACCGGGACATGAGCTCGAGGACGAGGGCGAACACCTCGTAGCGATCGTGGCCGCGCAGAGCTTCGCTCAGAGAAGGTTCGTCGAGGGCCATGTCCCAGATGGGCCCCAGGGGCCGGGCGGTGAGCAGGTCGTCGCAGCCACCCCAGAGAACGTGGGCGTCTTCCAGATGAGAATCGGTGAAGACGCGGACAGCCGACGTCTTGCCGATACCGGCTTCTCCGCGTACCAGCACCGCCCGCCCATCGCCATCTCTGGCGGTGGCGAGCAACTTCTCCAGACGCTGGAGGACGTCGTCGCGTTCCAACAGGTTCATGGTCGAAGGATGGTAACGAGAGGGCGGTTTAGCTCCTATGGGGGACGACCCCTATCCTCCGATCGGTGCTCGCCCTGAAAGACCTGCACAAGCGCTACGACGAGGTCGTCGCCCTCGCCGGGTGCACTCTGCAGGTCGACCGAGGTCGAATGCTCGGTTTCCTTGGTCCCAACGGCGCCGGAAAGACCACTGCCATGCGCACGATTTTCGGGTTGGTCACGCCCGACTCCGGTGAGGTCACATGGGATGGCGGGCCGATAGGGATCGAGCAGAAACGCCGGTTCGGCTACATGCCGGAGCAGCGTGGCCTCTACCCCAAGATGCGGGCACAGGAGCAACTGGCGTATCTGGGGCGGCTTCGCGGCATGGACGCCAACGGGGCCTCAGCTTCGGCCGATCGCTGGCTGGAGCGTCTCGGGCTGGCCGACCGCCGGATGGACCGGGTCGAGGTGCTTTCCCACGGCAACCAGCAGCGTGTGCAGCTGGCGGCGGCCCTGGTGCACGATCCCGAGCTCTTGATCATGGACGAGCCGTTCAGCGGCCTCGACCCGATCGCCACCGAGACCATGGCCGACATCCTCCGTGAGCAGGCGGCACTGGGCAAAGCTGTGGTGTTCTCGTCACATCAGCTCGACCTGGTCGAGGACATCTGCGAGGAGGTTGCCATCATCAACGCCGGGCAGATAGTGGTCGAGGGGGACGTGCGCGAACTGAAGGATGCGGCTCCGATCCGCCACCTCGAGGTCGAGCTCGATGGGGAGGTCGGGAACCTGTTCGACAGCCTCGATGGAGTGCGCCAGATCCGATCGGATGATCACATCCACACCGCGATAATCGACTCCGACACCGACGTTCGAAGCTTTCTGTCCAGGGCTCAGGAAATCGGACAGCTGCGTCATTTCGCCTATACGACTCCCTCGCTGTCCGACCTGTTCAGGGAGGCGGTCAAGTGAGCTCGATGGGAACCGTGTGGCGGATAGCAATGCGGGAAATCCGCGAGCACGGAAGGTCGAAGTCGTTCTTGATCACGACGGTGGTCACGTTCCTGCTGGTGGGCGCTCTGGTCGTGGTCCCCGGGCTCATCGGCGGGGGCACCGAGGAATCCACTGTGGGCGGCGTCGGCGAGGGCAATGAGCCGATCGTTGCCGCAGCCGAGCAACTCGGCAATGCCTCCGACGAGCCCGACGCCGAGCCCTCGGTCTCGATGGAGCTGCAGGAATTCGAGGATCGGGAGGCTGCGGAAGCCGCCCTCGACGAGGGCGAGATCGATGCCATCCTGATCGACGGTTCGGAGGTGGTCGTCGAAAGTGTTGGAGGCTTTGGCGAGTCGAGCCTGCTCAGCCTCCTCCAGCGAGGCGCTGCTTCGGTCGAGTTGGAGGCCGTCGTCGCTGAAGGTGGCCAGGCCGCGGCGGATGTGATCGAGGTCATGACGTCGGATCCATTGGAGACCACGACCCTCACGGGTCCTGAAGCCGGTGACGAGACCCGGGGAGCGGTGGCGTACGCCGGGCTTCTCCTCCTCTATATCGCCGTCTTGCTCTACGGGAACTGGATGCTTTCAGGGGTGACCGAGGAGAAGTCCAATCGAGTGGTCGAGGTCCTCCTGTCGAGCGTCAAGCCGTGGCAGATCCTCGCCGGGAAGATCATCGGGATCGGCTCACTCGGCATCGCCCAGTTCGCCGGGACCATCCTGGTGGCCTTCCTCGCAGTCAATCTCACGGGTGCCATCGAATTGCCAAGTCTCGACGTGGTAGTCGTGGCCAACCTCATCTTCTGGTTCATCCTCGGGTTCCTCCTCTTCGCGGTGATGTACGGCGCGGCAGGATCCTTGGTCAGCCGCATGGAGGACGCCCAGAACGTGGCCTTCCCGATGTCGATGATCGCTGTTGCCGGGTTTTTCGTATCGATCGCGGCACTGGGAGATCCCGACGGCACTGTCGCTGTGGTTGGCACCTTCATCCCCTTCACGGCTCCCTTCGTGGTCCCGGTCAGGGCCGCTCTCGGGGCCATACCGGCATGGCAGTACATCGCGTCGGTCGTGATCACGATCGCCACCATCGTCGGCCTGGTGCTGGTTGCGGGCCGGATCTATGCCGGAGGACTGCTCAGGTTCGGAAGCCGAGTCAAGCTCAGGGAGGCGTGGCGTTCAGCCGACGTCTGATCTTGCCCAAATTGGGACCGGCAGTACCGCATGCGACATTTCTCGGTCCCAATTTGAGACGTAAAGTCGACGTTCGATGGCCTACGACGAGGCACTGGCGTCCCGGGTTCGGGAGACCTTAGGCGAGAACCCCGAGATCAATGAACGAAAGATGTTCGGGGGGATCGCCTTCATGCTCTCCGGCAACATGGCGGTCGGGGTCAGCAAGGACGACCTCATGGTCCGAATCGACCCTGACGACCAGGACGAGGCGTTGGCTCAATCAGGTGTTCGAGTCTTCGACATGACCGGTCGCCCCATGAAAGGCTGGATCCTCGTGGCCCCCGAGGCCACCGAAGACGACGACGCCCTGCTCAGATGGGTAGAGGCCGGGCTCGACTTCGCCGGATCCCTCCCACCCAAATAGGCTCACCGCGTGGGCTACGAGCACATCGAGATCGAGAGGGGCGGACATCTCGCCACCCTCTGGATAAACAGGCCCGAGAAGCTGAATGCGATGTCGGCGGACATTTGGAGGGACATCCCTGCGGCCATGGCCGAGATCGATGCCGACGACTCGGCCCGAGTCGTGATCCTGGCGGGTCGCGGGCCGGCATTCACGGTCGGTATAGACATCGAGCTCCTCGCCTCGTTGCAACCGGGAGCCGGTTCACGGGCCGAGACCAGCCTGAATCTCTATCGCACCATCAAGGACCTACAGCGCACCGCCAGCTGCCTCGCCCAATCACCCAAGCCGGTGATCGCGGCGGTCCATGGCTATTGCCTGGGAGGCGGTATGGACCTGATTACCGCGTGTGACATTCGTGTTGCCTCTGAGGACGCGACCTTCTCGATACGCGAGACCCGGATGGGGCTGGTCGCCGATGTGGGGTCGTTGCAGCGTCTGCCGGCCATCGTCGGGCCGGGCCACACCGCCGAGCTCGCCTACACGGGCAAGGACATCGACGCCGCCCGGGCATTGGAGATCGGCCTGGTCAACTCTGTGCTTCCCTCCGCAGACGCCGCCCTCCAAAGCGCCAGAGACACTGCCGCCGAGATCGCCAATAACTCGCCTCTTGTCGTTCGGGGCATCAAGCAGGCTCTCGCCGGCAACGAGGGGCAAACGGTCGAGCAGGCGCTGGACAAGGCGGCACAGTGGAACGCCGCGTATTTGATCTCGAACGATCTGACTGAGGCGATCACCTCCTTCGTTCAGAAGAGGAAGCCGGACTTCACCGGCACCTGATGGGGTCACGATCCGCCCTGGCCGTTCTCGCGGCCTCCATGCTCGTCGTAGGCGCCTGTGGCGGGGACGCCGCTTCATCGACCACCACAACGACCGCCATCGAAACCACGACATCATCCCTCGTCACCACGACCACATCGATAGCGACCACCACCAGCACCACCTCAGCAACGACCACCACCACACCGGGGACCACCACCAGCGCATCAGAGCTGCCGGGGGAGCCGATCGACTTCGGACCGGCAGCAGGCGACACCCTTGCGGTGGTCGGGGTCGCCCACGACGATGTCCTGAACCTGCGGGCAGCCCCCGGGGTTGACCGGGAGATCCTGGATGGGATCCCGCCCACCTACGACTCCCTGACTGCCGTAGGCCAGACCCGTGAGCTACCGGAGTCGTTCTGGATCGCCGTCGACTACGAGGGCACCGAGGGCTGGGTGAACCTCACCTTCATCGGGTATCTCGGCGACACCGCCGACATCACCCATGCCGTGACCGAGCAACTCGGCGGGACTTCTGGAGCAGAGACGATGCTCGAACTCGGATTGATCGTTGCCGAGGGCATTGCAGGTGACTCTTCAGCCGACATCGTGATGAGCGTGGCACCCACCGTGGGTGACCTCGGAGAAGTCACATTCGACGTCACCGGCTTCGAAGATGACTCCGTTCGTGGAAGCCGGCTCCATGTCTTCGGCCAGCCGATCGACGAGGCCTTCTTGCTCGCCTCTGTCGAAGAAACCGTCATATGCGCCAGGGGTGTCGACGCCGGCAACTGCGTCTGAACAGGAGTGGTGAAAGGCTCCGCTGGTTGGGATCTTCAGTCACGCAACCAGAGTGACATCGACTTTGGGTGCATGCTGTCTGCCGCCACGACCTGGAGATCTCGCCCCAGCTCGTCCAGGTCGACCTCGGTGCGGAGACGTTGTGCGAAGGCTTCAATGGTTCGGGACAGGTCGTAGCGGGTGCGGTTGAACCTGCGATCGACGATCGACTGGACTCGCCGACGAAGCGGGTTGAAGAGTGCCGCGACTGCCAAGGTCGAGGCGGCCACGACAAGGCTGTTTCCTTGTGCAGGAAGTAGGTCACCGAGCACGAAGACCAACGCGACATAGGTCAAAGCAAGAAGAGCGGTGACTGCACCGTATGACACCGTGCGGGAGATGATTCGGTCAATGTCATAGAGCCTGTATCGAAGGATCGCCATCCCGATCGAGACCGGCACCACGGTGATTGACAACGCGGTCACGAGGTTCCCGGTGTCGTCGCTCAACTCGGTCGATCCATTGACCATGTCCCAAACAACGGTTCCCGCCAAACCGATCGCGAGCACCACGACGCCAAACGCCACCCACTTCAGTTGTTGCTTCTCTTCGGCCAAGGCGCGGCGATATCGGACGATCAGCGAGGACACCGAGGCCAGGATCGATATCAGGGTCAAGTAGAACCCGCCTTCGAACACGCGGAGTATCGGGCTTGCCTCTTCGATGGCGAGCGGGTTCTCGATGGGAAGACCCTCGAAAGCTCCCGGGCCGAACAGGACCGCCGAGAACATCAAAGCCATGCCGATCGCCGACATCCAGCCCACCAACCTCCAGCGCGGCGAGGGGAGGCGACCGGTGGGGAACAGAAGTAACAGAAATGTCGCCGACACCCCGAAGCCCAGCTGGAACATGAGATCGCCGAGCCAGACCGCCATCGGGCCAACGGGTAGGGAGCCCGGTTCGGCGACGGCAACCTCGACATAGGCGACCAGCAACGAGCCGGTGGCGAAGCCAAAGGCGGCGAGCCGGAGAAGCCACCCGATCGTGTTCCCGGGCCGGCGCAGCCCGATGAGGGTCCCAACGACGCCGGTGGTCACGACGAATAGCACCGTGGCGTAGGCTGTGGCGTCGGACCCAGGGCCCCGCCCGGTGAGAGTCGACAGGAAAATGGCGCCGACTATCTCGAGCATGATCAAGGCGAAGGTCGCGACCACAGGCCATGAACCGGATCGCTTCATGGTCGCATCGGCCGTTCATCGCGGACGGTGTTTTCGCCGTGATTTCGACCCACCATCGTCAAGACGATCAGGATCACGGGCAGGACGATATTCGCGATCACAACGCCTGTCGTCAGCCCGACGCCCGATCCGGTCCGAAGCAGTCTCCACGTGATGGGTTCCGCAAGCATCCCGACTAGAAAACCCGCGGCGAGCACTGCCAGGGCAACCAACCCGACGTCAGCATGTCCGCGTTCCCTGTGAAGCACCACGTTTGCCGCTACCAGGGCGATCAGTAGGACAAGAGGTGCGGACAGGGCGGTGCCCAGGCCGAAGACAAAGCTGGGCAGCGGGGCCATGCCTAGGTCCCAGCCGAAGGGACGGCCGGCCATACCCTCCTGCACCGCCACCCAGGTGCCCAGTGCCGCCGTACCGATGTAGAGCCCCGACACCGTTGTGATCGCCAACAGCCGACCGCTGACGTTCACACTCCCGCTGCTACCGATCTTGACGTAGGAGTGTGCGCAGGGCCGAGTTCTTGTAGATATTGGAGAACTGATTCCACTGTCGCTTCTTGTCGACCAGCTGCACGCTGGTCTCGACGACGGGCGTCACGATCCCGAAGTGCGCCGCTACCTGGGTCAGCGTGTGGGTCCAGATCCTGTCCTCCAGCCGTGAGGTGTAGAGCTTGAAGCTCGCCTCGTAGAGGGGGTCGTTGGCGCGCACCAAGAGATGGATTCGGGTCACGGTCACTCCGTCATCCGCCTCATGGGCGCTGAATGTGATAATGGCCGCCCACGGATGGCCCTCTGGCGTCATGTATGACCAGGATCGATCGTCGGCGTAGATGACCCGGACGCCCGTCGTGATCTTGGCCGGCCCCTTACCCCCTCCGATAACAGCCACCTCACCGGGGGCGATGCCGCCTACCGGGGCGTAGAACTTGTTGTCGGGGTGCCAGAACTCGCCGAAGTTGGCCTTCCACGTGGCGATGACCTCTTCCGGTGTCGGGCCCGGGATGCGCACCTCATAGGTCTTCTGCCACAGCTGGCCGAAGCCCTGCAGCGGGCCGGTGGGCTTGCGACCCTCCACGTTGCCCTTGCGTGCACCCTCGGCGACTTCCCCGACGTGGAAAGCATCCACCGGCTGTGCCCAATTCTCAGTATCCCTCGGCTCGGTCAACTCGGTCCTTTCTCCGATGCCACCCACTAGACCACAGAGGCGTTCCGCCATCGTTACGGGCGACTTCGTCCCGGCTCGAGTAGCTGGTGACCATGTCGTAACGCTCCTCGGGCACAATCATGGGCATATGGTCGAATATGACGCAGTCGTCGTCGGCTCCGGCCCCAACGGGCTCTCCGCCGCCGCGGAGCTGTCACGACGCGGGCGAAGGGTGCTGGTAGTCGAGCAGGCCGACGAGATTGGTGGTGGGACCAGGACCGAGGAATTGACCCTTCCCGGGTTCGCCCATGACATCTGTTCGGCGATCCATCCCCTCGGTGTCGCCTCGCCATTCTTCCGCGACCTCGGGCTCGAGGTGGAGTGGGTGCATCCCGCCGTCCCCCTCGCCCACCCGCTCGGCGAAGGCCGAGCCGGAGTCGTTTTTCGAGACGTCGACGCCACTGCCGATCGATTCGGCCCAGACGCCCGCCACTACACGCGAATCTTCGGGCCGCTGGTCGAGGCGGCAGATGCGGTGATGGAGGACTTCCTGGGACCAATGACCCTGGTCCCCGACAACCCGGGGAGCTTCGTCAAGCTGGCCACTCGGGGCGCCCTACCGGCTTCGATCATTGCCTCAGGGTTCTCCTCGGAGGAGGCCCGCGGCGTCCTCGCCGGTCTGGCCGCCCACGCCATCGCCCCGTTCAGCTCTCCCCTCACCGGAGGCGTGGCACTGCTCTTCGGGGTCGCTGCCCACGCATATGGCTGGCCGATGGCCCGCGGTGGATCACAACGAATCGCCGAGGCACTCGCCAAGATCATCCTCGACGGAGGCGGCAGCATCGAGACAGGCCGCATGATCGGCTCCATCGACGAACTTCCCAGCAACGACGCGGTCATTCTGGACGTGATGCCTCGTGCCGCCGTACGAATCGGCGGCGGCCGGGTCAGCCCTCGCGAGCGCCGCCGGATGACGGGTTTGAAGGTCGGGCCGGCTGTGTTCAAAGTCGACTGGGCCTTGGACGGCCCGATCCCGTGGGCAGACGAGTGGAGTCCCCAGGCCGGGACCGTCCATGTCGGCGGGACCTGGGAGCAGGTCGCCGAAGCAGAGGACCAGGTTCACGCCGGGAATCATCCAGAGCGACCGCTGGTCCTGGTCGCCCAACAGTCCAGGTTCGACCCCACCCGGGCGCCGGAGGGGAAACACACTGCCTGGGGCTACTGCCACGTCCCTTCGGGATCCGATGTCGACATGACCGAGGCGATCGAGACGCAGATGGAGCGTTTCGCCCCTGGCTTCAGGGACCTGATCCTCGAGCGGCACACCATGAACGCCGGCCAGTTCGAAGCGCACAACCCCAACTACATCCGGGGCGACATCGCCGGGGGCGGGTTCGGAGTGAAGAAGGTCTTCCAGCTCGGTGCGACGGCCCCGTATCGGATCGGCGACGGTCTTTTCCTGTGCTCGTCAGCCACCCCACCCGGAGCAGGGGTGCACGGTATGTGTGGCTACTACGCCGCCCGGGCCGCCCTCAAGGGCTAGACGGGGCAGGTGCTTCCTCCACACCTCGCACCCACATGCCAATGGAATCGGGCTGCATGGTCGACGAGACCACATCGACCCAGCCGGTCGTCACCTCTTCAGGGTCGACTTGGTCCCGGAGGGAAAAAGCGAAGCCGTCCATCACCCGCTGGGCGTCATAGCGCTGGCGATTGAACCGGCGGTCCACCCCACCCTGGACCCTCCTCCGGAGCGGATTGAACAGGGCAGCCACGACCAGCGTCGAGCCGGCCACTGCAAGGTCCGATGACTCGGTCGGCAGCAGAGATGACATCAAGGCGACCACACCGAGGAACGCTCCTGCCAACACCCCGACCACCAGGGCATAAGAAACCGTCCGGGACACGATCCGGTCGATCTCATAGAGCCGGTAGCGGAGGACGGCCACGCCGAACGAGAGTGGAAACAGAATCATCATCACGTAAGCGGGGCTCCAAGCATCATCACCCGGATCACCTGCGCCGATACCGATCGAGATGAAGATGTACATGAAGGTGCCGACCACCGCCGTGGTCAAGAGGACGAAGGCGAAAACCACCCAGGTGAACTGAGCCCGCTCCGCGCCGACGGCGCGGCGCCTCTTGATCACAAGCGACACGGCCCCGCCGAGCAGAATGGCCACGATGCCGAGGAGGGCGACATAACCGAGCCACTCGGGGAGAAAGCCGATTGGGTTGACCGTCTCGGTCGACGATTCGGCACCGCCCAGGGTCTCGGTGAGGGCGGTGGCGATCAGCAGGATCGGGAGCATCCTGACAGCCGCACGTCCTGCCCTGGCCCATAGACCGCTGCCCGCGGGCAGATGCCCGGAGGGAAAGGTCAAGGTCAGGACGGCGAACAGGCAAAACACCAGAGCCCAACCCCAGCTCGACACCCAGGCGGCGAGCACAGGGGAAACACCCGGCAGACCAATGAGCCCGTCGGCCCACAACACGGCCAAACCAATGAGGATCAGCAGCCAGCCGGTGGGGTGGCCGTCCCGACGTATGACGATCAGACCGCCGATCGCCGCATAGATCACAAAGCCGAAGGCGACGAGGACGTCGTCGGCGAGGGCACGATCTCCCAGTGTCAACTGAACGCCGGAGAGCCCAAGCCCGGCCGCGATGAGCAGGCCAAGCAGGGCCCAGCGAGCAAAACGATTGGGTCGAGCCGATGTCTCCGTCGACTCTGTCACGGGTTCCACCACGGCCATTCTGCCCGGGAGCCGTTACGAAAGCGGTACAGAGTCGCGATCAGAGACGAGCACTCATACGCCCAACCCCGAAGCTGAGACGATTCGACCCGGATATGGGCCGGAGAACCTGAGGTTCGCCGAATTAAACGGCGGCCAGGGCCGACGACTCGTCGTCGAAGATCTCGATCGCCTCGTCGAGACGAGTGAGCGAGAAGATCTGGGTGTAGTGATCAGTCAGGCCGTAGGCCATGAGTCGATGGCCACTGCGCTGAGCGCGGATCAGCGTGGTGACCAGGAGGCCAATGCCTCCACTGTTCATGTAATCGAGACCCTCGAAATTGAGTACGACTGCGGCGACCCCGCCCTGCGAGGCCTCGTCGTGTGCGGCCGAGATCTCCTTCTCGGAGAACCCGGTGATCTCACCGGTGATGTCGATGACTCTGACCGTCGGAGTCGCCTCCCTCACGGTCATCGTCACATTGGCTGTTGGCATTTTCCTCCCTCTCCTCACCCGGCCGCTACTGCGGCCGTCTCATCGTCATAGATAGTCATGAAATCGGACAGACGGGTGATGTTGAACACCTCCCGATAGTGCTCGGTCAGACCGAAAGCGCCGACCTCACGGTCCTCCGCCCGGGCCATGGCCAGCACCCCGACGATGACCGCGATCCCGGTGGAATTGATGTAGTCCACCCCCCGGAAGTCCATCAGGATCCGCCCGGGATGGGCGGCCGCTTCCTCGTAGGCCGTCTCCAGGTCCTGCTTGGCTGCCCGGTTCACGGTCCCGCTCATGACCACCACCGAACCCTCGTCGGTCCTGGCCACCGTTGCCTCGAACACGCTCTCCATCAGGAAGCTCCTTCCCTGTTCATCACGAGCTCAATCGTGTGGGTTGCACCGTCACTGGTCGAGCGCACCTCGTCGACCATCTTCTCGATCAGGAACAGACCCCATCCACGAGGGGTTTGCTGTCCGGCGAGCTTGGCGTCGAGGTCGGGCACTGTGGCCTCCGGGATCAACCGGTCGCCACCCTGATCGCTGACCAGGACACTGACCGATTCGTCGTTGGCACAAACCTGGACATCTACGTCGAGCTCGGAGCGATTCTCGTTTCCATGCTCGATGGCGTTCATCACGGTTTCGCCAACCGCGGTCTTGAGCCGCTCGAGCCGTGCCGGCTCTAGACCGAGCTCGTCGACTGCCGCCGTCACCTTGGCGATGGCGATGCGCTCATTTCCCTCTTCGCTGGGTATGGCGAACTTCGCCAGGACCTGCCGCCGGTCCTCGAATGTCTCTGCAGAAGTCTGAGCCGAGGAGGTCCGCTTCACGACGACGAGCGTGATGTCGTCTTCCTGCTCGGCGCCCTCACCGGTGAAGGCCTCCAGTTCGGTGACCACGGCGTTGAGGACGTCGTCGTTGATCGGCCTCCGGGCAACGCGGTCCATGAGCCGGGCAAACCCGTACATCTCACCTTCGGCGTTGTGGGCCTCGGTGATCCCGTCACTGGTCAGGACCATCACCTCGCCCGGCGACATCTCATACTTGGTCTCGTCGTAACCCATCCCGGGCATGAGCCCGAGGGGCATGCCGGTGGCCCTCAACTCGAGGACCCCGCCATCGTGCCTCACATAGGGCAGGTTGTGGCCGGCGTTGGCGAACACCACCTTCCCGGCCTCGGTATCGATGATTGCGTAGAGACAGGTCACGAACATGGCCGGCGGGATCTCCGGCACCAGGCCATCGTTGACATCGGCCAGGACTGCCGACGGAGAGGTGTGACGCTGGGCTGCGGCCCGCAACATCGATCGACAGGTGGCCATCACCAGTGCGGCGGGCACGCCCTTGTCGGTGACGTCCCCGATGACCACACCGAGCCGACCATCTTCGAGCGCGATGAAGTCGTAGAAGTCGCCGCCAACTGCCCGCGCCGGGCGATAGAAAGCGTCGACCTGCCAGCCGGCGATCGCCGGCAATTCCTTGGGGAGGAGGGTCTGTTGGATCAGGGCCGCGACCTGGAGCTCCTGGTGGATGCGTTCCCGCTCCTTGGCCTCGGCCTGCTGCTCGCGGACGAGTTGGGCCACCTTCATGGCCGGAGCCACCTGCGAGGCGAGGCTGCCGAGAAGCCTGCGGTCGTCGGTCGAATAGGGCTGGTCGGAGAGCCGGGGGCCGAGGTAGAGGGCGCCGAGAAGCTCCCCCTGGCCGATGAGGGGCACGATGAGCTCCACACCGGCTTCTCTGAGCGTGTCCACCGTCTCCGACTCCAGTTCGAGGTCGCGCAACACGACAGGCCCGCCCGAGGTCAGGAGAAGCGTCTCCAACGGATCGCCTAGCGGAATAGGGATGGCCTCGATCAGCCGGGTCTTCGACTCCGGGATCTGTGTTTCGTCTCCGACAGGTGTCTCTTCTTCGGCTCTGCGCCGTCTCATCAGCTGAACCATGGCCCCATTTCTATCTCTCCATCGTCCCGAAATCGTTACGAATCCACACCGAGATCGATGTCGGGTGCATCGTTTCCGAAACGACATCGACCCAGCCCGTCCACGACCGTGTCCGGGTCGACGTCCTGCCGCAGTGATCCCGAGAAACGTTCCATCACCTGTTGCGCGTCGTAGCGCGATCGGTTGAAACGTCTCTCCACCCCCGCCTGAACCCGTCTTCGCAAAGGATTGAAGAGGGCGGCAACGGCAAGAGTAGAAGCCGCCACGGACAACGAGGAGTCCGAGGGGAGGAAATTGGTCATCGCGGTCAGTCCGAGCAGATAGACCCCGGCAAGGAGGCCGATCACGATGACGTAAGACACGGTCCGGGACAGGATCCGGTCGATGTCGTAGAGGCGATATCGCAAGACGGCAAAGAGGATCGAGACCGGAATCGCCGCTATGCCGATCGATACCACCCACCAGACGGCTTCGTTCGAGTCGTCTGACATCGCCCCGGCCACATAGGCGACGGCAAGGAGGCTCGTTGCGGCGAGCAGCCACTTGATCTGCTGCCGCTCGACCGACTCGGCCTTCCGATAACGAGCGACGACCGACAACGTCGCCGGGATGACGGAGACGAACCCAAGGATGAACCCGGCGTCCACCAGTGGATACCAGCGGGTGGCGCTGACGAGCTGGTCGTCCACCAGTGTCTCCAACGGGAGCCCCCAGAAAAGGACTGCGCCGATCATGGTCGACACTGCGCCGATCATGGGTCCGAGGCCGATCACACGCCACCATCCGACCGGCTTTCCGGTGGGGAAGCAGAGAATCAGCAGCGACACCCCAATGAGGAACAAGGCGCCGGTCCACGAACCGAGCCAACCGAAGAAGTAGGCCAAAGGCAGGGGGTCGCCTGATTCGATGGCGAGCGTTGCGTAACCCCTACCGAACAGATAGAGGACCCACGCCGAACCTGCGAGAAGCGAAAGCAGGCCGACCGAGTTCGACGGCACTTTCACGGTGAGAATCGCACCGACGACCACTGAGCAGACCGAGGCGAAAAGCACCCCGAGCGACGCGTCGATCTTGCCCGCAAATATCAGCCAGGCGACTGCGGCGGCCACCATGAGCACAGCCCAAATGGCGATCATCGCCTTGAAACTCATCGTGTCCCTCATCCCTGGCGCACCCATACCCCGGCCACAGTGGGCTGCATCGTCTGTGCGACGACCCCGACCCAACCTTCGATCACCCGAACCGGATCCACCTGGTCACGCAATGAATCGGAGAAGCCGTCCATGACCTTCTGGGCGTCGTAGCGAGACCGATTGAACCGGCGATCGACCCGGCTCTGGACCCGTTTCCTGAGCGGATTGAACAACGCGGCCACGGCGAGCGTGGACGCGGCGATCACCAGATCGCTGTCAGTCTCGAGCAGCGATCCAGCGGCTGTCACCACGCCGATGAATAGCGCGGCGAGTAGACCGACCACCAACAGGTAGCTGACGGTTCTGGAGACCAGCCGGTCGATCTCGTAGAGGCGAAACCGGGTGATCGCAACGGCGATCGACACCGGCACTCCGATGGTGATGATCATCGTTATCAGAGTGGTGAGCGTTTGGGCAGGGGCGGTATCCCCGAAGGCCACGCTGACAAGGATCAGCGAAACCACACCCAGAACCAATAACAGGACCGGTCCGGCGATCTGACGGCGGACCAATGGGGAGCCCTTGATCAACCGGTAGACGAGAGGCAGAAGGCCGAGAACCAGAATGACCGTGATGAAGCTGCCCGCCAAGACGCTGAAGACAATTACGGCGGCGGCGTGAGCCCAGGGCCACCATGACCGGCTGTACCGCCCATCGGGGAAGAGCGTCAGCGACGAGAACAGGGCGAGCAACCCCGCATCGAAGACGATCTCGGACGGTGTGACCAGGCCGGGCACGTCGAGAGTCTCGGCTATCTCCTGGAGGGCGACTCCAGCCCCCACCAGCAGCGGGCCGATTATGAAGAGCCAGCCCACCGCATTCGCCGGGATCCGCCGAGCGAGGAACACCCCGACGGTCGGGAACGCGAAGAAAGACAAAGCCCACAGCTTGTCGAGTGGGCCGGTGACTTCATCCGACCCGCGGTCGAACCAAAATGCCATAGCCCAGGCGACAATGGCCAGGATCAGGAGCGCCCACGGCAAGATCGCGACGAGCCTGGCCTTCATCGTGATTCCCTCACCCATACACCGGCCGCGGCGGGCTGCATGGTCTCGGCGACCACCCCCACCCAGCCGTCGACCACTCCTGCGCTGTCGACCCGGCCGCGGAGAGACCCGGCAAATTCGTCCACGACCAGCTGAGCGTTGTACCGGGAACGATTGAACCGCTGGTCCACCCATGCCTGCACTCGCTTCCGCACCGGGTTGAACAACGCAGCAGCGGCCAGGGTGGAGGCCGCTATCGCCAGATCGCTGTCCGTTCGCAGGAGCGAGCTCGTCGCTGCCACCAATCCGAAGAACACGGCCGCCAGCGCACCGACCACCAACAGGTAGGTCACGGTGCGCGAGATGAGACGGTCGATCTCGTAGAGGCGGTAACGGAGCACTGCGATGCCGATTGCAGCCGGAATGGCCGCCCCCGCTAACAGCCACAACCACTCGGCGATGCCGTCCTCGGGTATGAGCCCGAGATTGCCCGCCGCAATGATGAGTAGGAAGACGAACGAGCCCATGAAAAGCCATCGATACTGGAGTCGCTCCACGCCTGCGCTCTGACGCCACCGCGAGACCAGCACCCCGACGGCGGCCAGGACAAGGGCGAGGACCACCAGGAACCCACCATCACCTGCGACGAGCGACGCGGCTTCTCCAAGGGAAGGAATTGCAAGTGGGCTGGGCAAACCCGTGTCCTCCATCGGAGCAGGGTCCACGGCAAAGGCGGCTGAAACAACGATGCCAAGACCGATCGTGATGCGCCCGATAACGCGTTCGGCCCTGCCCGGATAAGAGCCGGAAGGGAAGACGAGCAAGAGCCATACGATCGCCAGCCAGGGCAGCGCCCCGAAGATGCTGTCGCCCAACTCGAGCCAAGCGGCAATGGAGTCGTTGGAAACGATAACGCTCAGGGTGAGCATGTAGAACCCAATTCCCCACAGGAGACCGATGAGAAGGGCGGCAGCACCCACGCCGTTCCCCGGGCGCTTGACCAGAATCAGATAGCCGACCGGCGCCCAGAGGATCCAGGCAATCGGCCACAGCTTCTCGCTCTCGGCCAGTGCCGGCCCAAGGGCGCCGACAAGGATGCCCCCGGTGGCCACGACCAGAGCGAGCATCAGCCAGACCCGTCTCACGACGACCCCCTCACCCAGACTGCGGCCGTCGCCGGCTGCATGGTCTGGGCGACAACTCCCACCCAGCCGTCCAACACCTCGTGGCTGTCGACCTGGTCGCGCAGCGATCCCGCAAACCGATCCATGACCTTCTGGGCGTCGTAACGGGATCGGTTGAAGCGGTGGTCCACCTCCCGCTGTACTCGCTTGCGGAGAGGGTTGAACAGTGCAGCTACGGCCAAGGTCGAAGCAGCGATCACGAGATCATCGGAGGTGCCGAGCAGCGTGCTAGTGGCAGTGACAACACCGAAGAAAACCCCAGCCAATAGGCCGACTACGACTACATAGCTCACCGTTCGGGACAGGATTCGGTCGACCTCGTACAGCCGATACCTGGTGACGGCGATTCCGATCGACGCCGGGATCAGAATGAACCCTGCGGGCAAGAAGACATTGGCCACGATCGATCCCTGAAAGCCGCCGAATTCAGCGAGGACGCCGACTAGGAAGACGACAAAGGCGAGGACCAGCCACTTCATCTGCAACCTCTCCACGTCCCTGGACCGAACCCAACGGACGACGAGCGAAACGATCGCGGCGACGATCCCGACGAGGATCAGGAGCAACCCAATGATGTTGGAGCACGTGGCGACTGAGACACAGGAGTCGACGTCAGCCGATCCCGCACCCTCCAGAGCGAGAAGAGCCCATCCGCCGATGAGACCGATCACGCCAACCGTCGCCACAACCGAGACCCAGCGCCAGCGAGTGGTCAGGGCCCGGCCGGTGGGGAACCAGAGGGGCACGAAGACGCCAAGACCAGGAAGCAGGAGGGCGAAGAGGGCGATGCCACCGACGATCTCGATGAGACTGCCGGGCTCTGCGCCGTCGGCGGCGTTCATCAGGCCGTCGCCCAGGGCAACCAGCAACATCACCCATGACAGCCGGTTCTCGGGCACCTTCAATACGAGCAGTACTCCTGTAGCGAGAAGGGAGAGGGTGCCGAGAGCGAACGCCAAGCCCTCGCCGCTGATGCCCGACCGATTCACAGCGGTCACCAAGGAGACCAGCACCACGACAGTGACCAGAGCCACAGCCAGGATTCGCCAACGCCTGTTCATGTCAGACGCCATCCCTGACCCACACCGCAGCAGTCGTCGGATGCATCGTCTCGGAGACGACTTCGAGCCAGCCATTTACCACCGCCGGCCCATCCACGACGTTGCGTAACGACCCGGAGAACTCATCCATGACCTTCTCGGCGTCATAGCGCGATCGGTTGAAACGCCGATCGACCCTGTTTAGGACCAGCCGTCGAATCGGGCTGAACAACGCAGCAACCCCCAACGTTGATGCGGCCACAACCAGATCGGACTCGTCGGGAAGGAGCGAGGTGAGCCAGGTCACAGCGCCCAGATAGACGGCCGCCAGCAAGATGACCACCAGGGCATATCCCACGGTTCGGGAAATGACTCGATTGATCTCGTACAGACCGTGGCGAGTGATAGCGATGCCAATGGCTGCTGCAGTCCCATTCCCCCACAGGGCAAATACGATCACCACCGGATCGAAACCCTCGACGCCGAGAACGAAGTCCTCGAGAAAACCTGTGGCCAAGAACATCACCGGGAACGCCGCCATAGCCAGAACGAACCAACGGAACTGCAGGCGCTCGACACCCGACGAGCGCCGAAACCGGATGACCAAATCGACCACCGCGACGAGAGCAATCACGGCCAGGGCAGTGCTCAGCCACTCGGTTGCCGGGTCGAGCAGGTCTCGGGCCCCGGGGATGCCGAGCGGGTTGTCCGGAGGGGTGTCACCCTGCACCGGGCCCGGGCGGAAGGCAAAGACCAGCGCGTCCGCCAAAGTCACAATGAGGAACGCTCGGAGGATCCACCGGCCGAACCGGCTCGGGTCGCCCGACGGGTAGGTCACGACGAGCGTCATCACCAGGGCCACTACGGGGAGGAATCCCCAGGTCGCCACCCACGCCGCCGGTTGGCCTAGCGGCCAGCCGCCTGGATCCGTGACGAGAGCGAACCGTGAGTATTCGCCGGCAAACAGACTGAGACCGACCGCGAGAGTTACTCCGCTCATGATCCACCCGATGCGATTGGCGGGGCGGCTTGAGACCACCAACGCGCCGACCAGGCCGAATCCGATCCAAGTCGACAGCCAGATCGCCCCCTCGAGCGCCGACTCCTCCGCCTGCGTGGTCGAGATCGGCGGGTTCACCTCGCTGAGGACCGCAGCCAGGACGATCAATGCAACCCCTGACAGCCATAGCACCCATGCGATCCAGCGGCTCGTACGAGAGCTCATGACTCGTCTCTCACCCAAACCCCCGCCAAAGCAGGCTGCATCGTCTCCGAGACGACCCCGACCCATCCGTCCACCAGATCGTCTTCATCCACGCGGTCCTGCAACGACCCGGCGAACCGGTCCATCACGCGTTCGGCGTCGTATTTCGAGCGGTTGAAGCGACGGTCCACCCAACCTTGGAGCCGCTTGCGCAAGGGGTTGAACAGTGCGGCGACAGCGAGAGTGGACCCGGCCACCGCCAGCTGGCTCTCAGCCGGCGACACCCAGGTGAGAACAGTCACGACCCCGACGAATACGAGCCCAAGCACACCCACCACCAGGATGTATCCGACGGTCCGGGAGATGAGCCGATCGATCTCGAAGAGCCGGTATCTGACGACCGCGACACCAATACAGATCGGGATGGCCGATCCTCCCACCAGCCAGAAAAATTCGAATACGGAGTCTTCAGGCAAGACCTGCCCGGCGGCGGAGATGACCACGAACAGAGATGCACCCAGGAGCAGCCAGCGGTACTGCTGGCGTTCGATGCCGGCGCTCCTTCGGCTCCGGCGGATGAGGCTGACAATCGCCGCTGCAGAGAGACCCACGACGAAGAAAAACCCCGTATCACTGGTGATGAAATTCAAGACCGAGCTCAGCTCTACACCGAGAGGGTTGTCCAGTCCTGTGTCCGTGAGTGGCACCGGGCTCAAGACGAAGCCGATCACCGCCAAGGACCCGACAACGATGAGCGCCCGCCCCACGAATTTCTCCAAAGGACCGGCGTACTCACCGGTCGGGAAGGTCGTCAGGAGCCAAACGACGATTAGCCAGGGTACGACGCCCAATATCGTGTAAACGAGCTCGATCCAGGCGGATGCTTCGAGCGACACACGAAGCACGATCGACTGGAGCCCGAAGGAAACTCCCCAGACCAACCCGATGGCGACACAGGCCATCCCGATGGTGTTCCCCGGCCGTCGTATCAGGATGATCCAGCCCACGACCGACCACGCCACCCAGGACGCCGGCCACAGCTGATCACTGGTTTCAGCCAAGGGCCCAAAGAACATTCCCAAGATCAGGCCGCCTAGCGACAACAAGAGGAGTGCGGTGAGGAGAATCTTCCTCATGCTCCCTCCCTCAGCCACACCCCCGCCGACGCCGGATGCATCGTCCTGGAAACAACATCCACCCAACCGCTGACCAGCTGTCGCCCGTCGACCCGATCTCGCAACGAGCCGGCGAATTCATCGATCACCCGCTCGGCGTCGTAACGGGAGCGGTTGAATCGGCGGTCGACGAACCCCTGGACGCGTTTTCGCAGAGGGTTGAACAAGGCTGCCACGGCCAAGGTGGCCGCGGCGACGGCCAGGGGGGACTCCGTGTCGAGCATGGAGGTGAGCCCGGTCAGGCCCAACGCATATGTCGCTCCGAGCACGACGACCACGATGACGTATGAGACGGTCCGGGAGAAGATTCGATCGATGTCGTAGAGGCGGTACCGGAGGACTGCCAGCGAGATGGAGACAGGTAGGCCGACGACGGCGACCCCGAGCAGGAGATTGTTGAGCCAGAGGGGCATCACCTGTTCCGGGATGAACATCCAGGCGACGAAGAAGATCGCATCGATGGCCAGCCACTTCAGCTGCTGGCGCTCTACTCCCTTGGCCTTCAAGAGACGCACCGCGAGGGAGGCGACTGCCAAGACGAGAACGACGACCATGATCGCGAGAATCGGCGTGGAGATCGCCCCATACTCCGGGTTGGGCACTCCCGGGATGCCGATCGGGTTGTCGACCCAGACATCGCACTGGCTGTCGGACCCTTCGACGCAGAGACTTTCCGCGAAGAGGCCTGTGATTCCAACGAAGCCCACGAAAAGACCCCCGAGCCACTGCACCCACCG
This sequence comes from uncultured Acidobacteriota bacterium, assembly GCA_963828465.1. Taxonomy (GTDB): domain Bacteria; phylum Actinomycetota; class Acidimicrobiia; order Spongiisociales; family ZC4RG35; genus JARDZU01. The sequence goes on from CAWHEU010000020.1 coordinate 81,112, forward strand.
CCAGCGCGGCGACGGCACCCGGCCGGTGGGGAACCACAGGACGAGAAAGCCGACCGAGATGAACCAGCTGGTCCACATCCAGTAGCTGATGGCTCCGCCAAGCACCCAGCCCTGTCCGCCGAGCCCCACCGCCACCCCGCTCACTACGAGCAGCATGCCGTTGGCGGTCAGTACCCATCCCACTCGATGACCGGGCACCCGGCTCATCACCAGCGAGCCCATGAACACGAATGCCAGGGCGGCGGCGAGGAGTATGTAGGTGGAGCCGTCCTCCTCGCCCTGGCCGATCCCGGGGCCAGCGAAGGCGAACACGGCGAGCACTCCGAGGGCGATCCCCATGTTGATGGGGATCCAGGGGATGGACCTGCCTGATCTCACGCCCCGTCCCTCAACCAGACGCCGGCCGAGACCGGCCGCATCGTCTCGGACACGACATCCACCCAGCCACCGACCACCGAGTCGGGATCGACCTCATCGCGCAGGGACCCGGTGAACCCCGCCATGACCCGCTCGGCGTCGTACTTGGTCCGGTTGAAGCGGTGGTCGACGAAGGCCTGAACCCGTCTCCGCAATGGGTTGAACAACGCGGCTGCGGCCAGGGTGGCGGCAGCAACGGCTAGCGGTGACTCCGAATCGAGGAGGGAGGTCAGCCCGGTCAGCCCGATTGCGTAGACCGAGGCGAGGACAGCGATGACGATGGCATAAGACACTGTGCGGGAGATGATCCGATTGATTTCATAGAGGCGGTAGCGGAGGATGGCGAGCGTGGCGGCGATCGGGATGGCGAGGATCGACAACGAGATCCAAGCGTCGACCAGGAATGGTGGCTCGAAAGTGCCAAGTGCCTCGAGGACTATCTCGGCACCAAGGGCCGCCACGAAGGAGGCGCATGCAAAGAGGAACCACTTCAATTGGAGTCGCTCGATGGTCCCGGCCTTCCGGTACCGCATGAAGAGCGACAGGACCGCTCCGCCCATGAACACCGGGTACAAGGCGAAGAGGGGTCCACCCAGCCAGCCGAACTCTGGGTTGGGCACTCCGGGGATGCCAATCGGGTTGGCGGCCCAAACCGCACAGCCACCCGCACCGGAGGTATCGATACAGAGCTGCTCGGTGAAGATGTAGGTGAAAAAGGTCACTGCCAAGAGTCCGAATCCGACCCACTGCAGCCACAACCAGCGTCTGCTCGGGACATGCCCCGTTGGGAACCACAAGACCAGGGTTCCGATCAGAACGATCCAACCAAGCCAGAGGGCACCACCAATAGCTTCAAAGGCCAGCGAGCCCTGATCGGCCAGGCCGCCGGCGATCGCCGCACCGAGGAACATCAGCCCGATGGCAGCTGAAAATCCAACCGACCCGGTTGCCTGCTGCCTTCCACAGGATGAGATCGCCGAGGAAGAGGAACAACAGCATCGTCGCCAAGTTCAGGAGGGTGTCTGCAATCCCAGGTGGCCTCCCACCAGCCCACAAGCCTGCCCACTACCAGCGCGGCCAGCGACACCACGCTGACGATCGCCACGACGAGCGCGGCCGTCTTGTCGGCGCCCCTGACCGGCACCTCTCCATCCCTCATCAGGGCACAGATTGGTAGTGAAGCGTTACGTAAGTGAAACGGGCCCCCGGCACGGAACAGCTCGCGATCCGTTCCGGCTTGACGACGAAGTTCTCATAGCCGTAACGATGCGAACTACCTTTGCACCGCCGACCCAGGTTCTCCTTCATGCTCGATATCAAGTTGCTCGGCCAACCCGATGTGTCCATATCCGGACGCCCCGTCGTGGTCGACACCCGCAAGGCCATCGCCCTCCTCGCCTACCTGGTGGTGGAGAAATCAGCGAGCAGGGACACGTTGGCCGGCTTGTTCTGGGCCGATGCCTCCCAGGAACGGGCTCGGGCGACACTGCGCCGGACCCTGTCAGCCCTGCAGGGGGCAACCGGGACCGAACTCATCGATGCCGACCGAAATCTCATCACGCTCGTAGGCGACGTCAGCTCGGACCTCGACATCCTGAAGCGGGAGTTGGAGGCCACAAGCGAGCATGGCCATGACTCCCGCGATGTTTGCGACCGATGCATCCCGCATCTGCGCCGCGCCACCAGCCTCTATCGGGGCGACTTCCTCGCAGGCTTCTCCGTCAAGGCGTCACCCGAGTTCGACGATTGGGTGAGGAGTGTCGCCGAGTCGACCCGGATTCGAATCGGTGAGGCGTTCAACCGGCAGGGAACTGCATTGGCGGCCGCCGGCGAGTACCCCGCAGCAATCAACGCCGTTGCCCAATGGATCGAGCTCGACCCGCTGCACGAACCGGCACACCGCTTTCTCATGCTGCTCCACGCTTGGGCCGGTGACCGGCCCGGCGCCATCGAGGCATATCGCAACTGCGTGACCATTCTCGACCAGGAGCTCGGGGTTGCCCCTCTCGAGGAGACGACCGAGCTCTACGAGGCCATCCTCGACGAAGACCTCCCGCCTGCCCCGGGCGCTCCGCGAAGGGTTAAGGCCGAGATCGCGACTCGACGTCAGCCACGGCCTGACTTGATCGATCGGGAGGCCGAGCTCGTCCAACTGCAGGAGGCGCTGGGCAGCACCTCGAGCGGAAGCGGGCTCGTCTTCGCCCTGACCGGAGCCCCGTGGATGGGGAAGACACGTCTTCTGGAGGAGCTGGCCTCGATCGCATCCACAGACCGGGATGTCCTGATCGGCCGCGCTTTCCGAATGGAGCAGACTCTGCCGTACGGGGTCGCCGCCCAGGTCCTTGGCGGTGCATCCGCCCGAATCGATGCCCTGCGGGACGAGCTCCCGGAATGGGCCATGAATGAGCTCGGCAGGCTCTCGCCCGGATTCGCCCCGGCTGCCGGCGAGACGACTCACGACCGATTCGGCGAACTGCGGCTGCTCGAGGGGATCCAAACGGTGATGTCCGTCCTGGCCCGAGAACGTCCGATGTTGATCATCCTGGACGACGCGCAGTGGATGGATACGTCATCCGCAGCCCTCTTCTCCTACCTGGCACGTCGCATCTCGGAGATGCCGGTGGTCATGGTGGTGGCGGCCAGGGCGGAGGACGATCTCCTCCCGGCCGTCGCCGAGATGATGGCTGCGGCGGATCAGTCGGCTGCCATGCGCCCGCTCACCCTCCAGCACTTGCTCCCGCTGGTGGGCGGTGACGAGAACGCGGCAAGGCGGCTCCGGGAGAAGACCGGAGGTGTCCCGCTTCTCGTCAACGAGGCCCTCGCCAACGATGTCGACACGCTGCCCGCCACCCCCGGCATGGCGCGATACATGGAGGCGCGGCTCCTGGAGATCGACGATCTGGGCCGGCAGATCCTCACGGCGGCGGCGGCGCTCAACGGCATCTGTGACGCGACCCTCCTCAGAGAGACGAGCGGGCGAAGTGAGGAAGAAGTGGTGGAGGCCGTCGAGGAGCTCGTCGCCGCCGGACTACTGAGGGAGATCCCCGAATCAGAAGGTCTCAGCTTCACGCTCGATGCGCTCGAACGGGTCACCTACGAAACGACCTCCATGGTCCGGCGCCGTCTGCTCCATCGTCGTGCCGCCCGTGCCCTGGCCGAACGGGGGTATTCCCGATCCGATGCCCGGCTCGCCGCGGCCGTCGCCGGGCAGTATCGAGCGGCGGGCGATCCCGAGGCGGCGGCCTGGTACCACCTTGCCGGGGATTTGGCCCAGTCGATGTTCGCCAACGAGTCCGCTGTCCAGTTCTACGAAACCGCTCTCGCGTTGGATGACCCCGACATCTCCGGTGCCCGACTCGCTCTCGGAGAGCTGGCCATGGCCGGCGGAGATTACGACCGGGCCCGACGCGAGCTGACCCTGGCCTCGTCAAATGCCGGCCCGGATTCCATCGGTGTCATCGAGCATCGGACCGGTGAGGTCGAGCGTCTGCTCGGCCGGTTCGAAGACGCCGAAGAGCATTTCCAGCGATCCATCGAGAATCATCCGGCTCCGGCGGCCGTGCTCGCCGACTGGGCGCTCCTGGCGTACCGAACTGGAGATGGGGCGAAGGCGGTGACCCTGGCCGGCCGTGCCAGAGATGCCGCCGAGCGGGAAGACGATCCTGCCCAGATGTCCCGGGTCCGCAACATCCTCGCCGTGGTGACGTCCGATCACGACGAGGCGTTGGAGCATGTCGAGGAGGCGATGCGTCTCGCTCGTGACGACGATCTGCTCCGCATGGCCGCCCTGAACAACAAGGCGCTGTTGCTATCCGACAACGGGGAGACCGGTCGTTCGATCGAGCTCGTCGAAGAGGCCATCGCCATCGCGGAGCGGACCGGGCACCGTCATCGGGAGGCCGCGCTCTGGAACCACATGGCCGATCTCCATCATCGCGCCGGCCGGGAGAACGATGCGCGTCAATCTCTCACCACCGCCGTCTCACTCTTCGCCGATATCGACTCGGGCGACCTGGAGCCCGAGTTGTGGCTCCTCTCCCGTTGGTGAGCCCGTAACGCTGCCGTACCGCACCACCGAAAGTATCCAGGCAAACGACTGAAGGAGAGTCATGGGGAGAGCAACACCGCGTAAGTCTTGGATCCTGATGGTGCCGGCCTTGGTCTTGGCGGCCTGCAGCGGAGGCCCGTCCGCCGACGTATCTGCCTTCTGTGATTCAGTTGTGAATGTGGAGGCACTGCTGTCGAGCGAACCCGATGATTCGGCAGCCTGGGCAGAGGAGGCCACTACCGCCCTGACTGCCCTCCAGGAGGACGCCCCCGACGAAGTCTCCGGAGCCGTTGGGACCATCACGGATGCCCTGATCCCCGCCATCGAGTCCGGTGACGAGGAGCAGTTCTTCGCCGCATTCGAAAGCGAGGAAGTCGGCGAGGCCTCAGAGGTGGTCGACTCTTACATGGTTGATGAGTGCGGCTGGGAGGTCACCCCGGTCACCGCCAGGGAGTACGAGTTCGAGGGCGATCTTGACGGGCTCGAGGCAGGCATGAACGGCCTCGGGTTCGAGAACGGCGGGACCGAGTTGCACGAAATGGTCCTGTTCCGCATCAACGACGACGCCACCGAGAGCATCGACGAGCTGCTCGCCCTCCCCGAGGAGGAGGCACAGGGGAAGGTGACAGATGCCGGAGGCGCCTTCGGATTCCCGGGGGACACCGACACAGTGTTCGTCGATCTCGACCCCGGTCGCTACGCCATCGTGTGCTTCCTGCCTATGGGCGCCACTCCCGACAACATGGAGGCTCTCGAGTCCGGGGAGTTCGACGATGCACCGCCACATTTCACGCAGGGAATGTTCCGGGAGTTCACCGTCGAGGGTTGAAAGACGACATTCCTGATGCAGGGCGTCACGCATCCGTGACGCCCTGCATTCTGTTCGATCGACCCACCCGTGCTACCTCAAGAAAACGGCGGGCACTGCCGAAGTATCCGGCACGATGACAGTCTCCACCATCACATCACTCGACGAGTGGGCGGCGCATCCCTATGGCAAGGCGGCCCGGATCGCCCTCGCCGTCCTCGGTCTGGAGTCGGCAGTCCTGGTCCTCCTGGTGGCCACACTGCAAAGCCAGGCGGCTTGGCTCCTCGTACTTCTCGGTGTGGCACTTGCCGCCACAACGGTGCGAGCCGCGTCGAAGCCGAGCGTCATCCGGCTCACCTCTCTTGGAGCGGTGATGGTCTCAGTCCTCTACGTGGGACAGACGTTCTAAAGGTCTTAGCGAAGGGCCACAAAGGCCCCGGCGCCCTGCGCACACGGCCACCGGCTAACGGTGGCCGTTGTGTTTTCCAAAACGTTCGGACCGCATTTCACGCAGCCGTCGACATACATGGGGGTAATCCCCTATTGGCTTTTCCACAGGGTTCGACATGATTGTGGTGCGGGTACTTCAGGGCATCACTCCGTCCCTTGAAGCGACAATGGGGACCATCGGGGGACTGCGGAAGCAGTCCCCCTTTGATTGCGAAAAGAACGCCATCCAACTCTCACCACTCCCAAGGACCAACCCGCCTCCCGCCCCGCTAGCTTCCGGGGAAATGAGCAGTTTCACGAAGCGAGGCAGCGCCGACCTCGAAGGGACCCTCCGACGGATGGTCGTCGTCTTCCGCTTCCTCGGCCTGATCTGGATGCTGATCCTGGTCGCGGTGACCGTGTTGGCAGATCCGCCACCGGAGATGTGGATCGTTTGGGCTTCGGTCGGTCTCGCCGTCTTCTGGACTTTCCTCACCTGGCTCGTGGCCAGGACCCAGCCCAACTTCATGGCCGGGTGGTGGTGGTTCACCTTGGACGCCTTGGCCATGCTGGCGATTGGTGCGGCATCAGTTGCTTCGGGAGCGGACGAGCTCTTCCACGGCGGTCTGCCCCTGTCACTGGTCTTCACCGGGGCATTGCTCGGGGGCCTGCCCGGATCTCTCATAGCCGCCGTTCTCTTGGGCGTGGAGCAATTCCTGGTCCATGTCATCGCCGACCTCGGCGCGGTTCGGGCCGCTGGCAGCGTCATCTTCTTCGTGGTCGGGGCAATCGTCGGCTGGACGTTCGACAAACTCCGCGATTACGACCTCGCCCGCCAGGCGGCACAAGACGAGCTAGCCGCCGAGCAGGCTGCGGTCGTGCTCCACGAGGAGCGGGCCGCCCTGGCCGACCGTCTGCACGACTCGGTGCTCCAGACTCTCCACGCCATCCGAATGGGTGCCGATGATCCGGGCCAGTCCCGATATCTGGCGAGACGTCAGGAACGAGAGCTCCGGCGAAACATCGAAGAGTGGCGGTCCGAATACCGGGACAGCTTCCGAGCCGCCCTGCTCGCCGTGAGAGATGAGGTGGAGGACACCCATCGGGTGGAGATCGAGGCCGTCATCCGCGACGATGCGCCGATCGACCCCAACCTGACCGCTGCGATCGAGGCCGCCCGCGAGGCAATGGCCAATGCGGCGAAGCACTCCGGTTCGCCCGCCATCACCCTCTACTCCGAGTTTGCCAATGGGGAAGCCCACATCCACGTTCGCGACAGTGGCACCGGGTTCGCCGATGATGCCCAGCGAAACCGGGTGCATGAGCGTCTCGCCCGGCGGGTCGAGAACGTCGGTGGGCTGGTCGAGATCGACAGCGCCGAGACCGGCACCGAAGTGAAAATCACGGTCGAGAAATGACAGACCGCCTCCGGCTGATCATCGTCGACGATCACGATGTCGTTAGGGCCGGGATGCGGGCGATCCTCGAGCCGTCTTTCGACATCGTCGGCGAGGCCGACAACGTGGACAGCGCCATCGAGTTGATCAAGGAACGGCTCCCGGACCTCGTCGTACTCGACGTCAAGCTGCCCGGGGGCGGGGGTGCGGCGGTGATCCCGGCGGTGCGAAGAGACTTTCCGGACATTCGATTCATGGCCCTCACCGTGTCGACTTCGAAAGAAGACGTGGCGCGGCTCCTCGACGCCGGAGTCGACGGCTACATCACCAAGACCACACTCGGGGCGGATCTTCCTGACCTGGTTCGCCAGACGTACGTCGGAGCTCGGCCGGTTTCTCCGGACGTGGCCGCCTATCTCCTCGATATCGACGAAGACATCACCGGGGAGACTCCGATCTCCCGCCTCACCCCGAGGGAGCGTGAAGTGGTCAATCTCATCGCCCGCGGGTACACCTACCGGGAGAGCGCCGAGCGGCTGGGGATCACGGTCAAGACCCTCGAGAACCACATGGCGCACATCTTCGACAAGCTGAGCGTCGCGAGCCGTCACGAGCTCACCGCCCTGGCCTACGAGGAGGGTTATGTCCGACCCGACGACGAGAGGTGACGAATAGGGGGAATTCCCCATTCCCGACTCGTCGAATCGGATGTAGAAATACAGTGGGTGGGCAAGGGACCTTCCTCCCGGAGCCACATCCCTGAGGGGGGAGGAGACAACCGAAAAGGCTTCGCATGAAGCCAGCAAGCCCCCGTCGCAAGACGGGGGCTTTTGCGTCAGAACTGGACGGCGGCCGCTGCCCAGTGAAAGCCCGCTCCGAAGGCGGTGAGGACGACCAGGTCGCCCTCCTTCACCCGACCAGTCTCCACACACTCCCACAAGGCGAACGGCACAGTGGCAGAACCGGTGTTGCCGTACTCGTGGACATTGACGAACACCTTGTCCTCGGATACCTGGAGCTTCTTGCGCACCGCCTCGATGATTCGCAAATTCGCCTGATGGGGGATGACAAGCGACACGTCACCGATCGTCTTGCCAATCCGGTCGAGCACCTCGCTCACAGCCTGGGTCATCCGGGCAACGGCTTCGGTGAAAACCCGCCGGCCGTCCATCACCAGCCGGTTGTACTCACCAGATTCCAGTGTCTTGCGGTTGAAAGGATTTCGGGTGCCTCCTGCGGCCAAGGTCAGGATGCCTGCTGCCGAGCCGTCGGTGCCCGACACCACCTCGAGCACCCGGGCCCGTCCCGGATCGGGGCTGAGTACGACGGCGCCGGCGGCGTCGCCGAACAGCACGGCCGTGGAGCGGTCGCTCCAATCGAGCATTCGAGATATCAGCTCCACCCCGACCACGAGCATCGTCCTCGGGCTGAAAGCGATCCTGGCCCGGGCAACGTCCAGGGCCTGGACGAACCCCGCACATCCAGAGCCGCCCAGGTCATAGGTAGGCACGTTGCGACAAGCGAGCAGGTCCTGAAGCAAGGCGGCCGTGTCAGGGGTGTACATCTCGGGGGTGTCGGTGGCGACGATGATCTCGTCGATGTCGTCGGGGGTAAGCCCGGCATCCTTGATGGCCATGCGTGCGGCGTTGCCGGCCAGTGTCAGAGTCGACTCATCCGGGGCTGCGATGCGTCGCCGTTTTATCCCGGTGCGCTGGGTGATCCACTCATCGGTGGTGTCGACCAGCAAGGCCCACTCATCGTTGGTCATCACCCGCTCGGGCACATATCCCCCGAACCCCACGATGTGCATCACCGGCGGAGATTACGCCCGGTACTTGCCCATGACCTCGACCAGGAGGTCGAGGGGAAGGGCGGGAGCGGTGTGACCGGCACGCCCGGTCATTGTCTGAGCGGCGCAAAGCGCATTGACGATGGCTTCCTCGGTTGCATCGGCCGCGGCATGAAACACAGGATCCATGGAGTCGAGGGGCAGGGTGCGGACCTCGAGCGGTGTCTCCCGGTCGCCACCTAGATGGTTCGCGGTGGAGAACGCGAGGAAGATGTCGCCACTGGACTCGTGCCCGTAGCCACCGACGCGCGCAAGGCCGACGGTGGCCCGCTGCGCCAGGCGACGGCACTGGACCGGCAGGAGAGGTGCATCGGTGGCGATGACGATGATGATCGACCCCCCGTCGGGAGGGACTGTGATGATCGAGCCACCCACTGGCGGCTCGCGCCATGGCGAGGGGACCACCTCCACGCCGATCTCACGGCCGACAGGGACGCCATCGACGCGCAGGTCCGACCTCTCGCCGTAATTGGCCTGGACCAACACACCGACAGTGAACGCCTCACCGGCGGCCACTCCGACTCGCGAAGAGGTGCCGATCCCGCCCTTGAACTCGTGGCAGATCATCCCGGTGCCGCCACCAACCGATCCCTCCGTCACCGGCCCGGGGGCTGCCGCCGCCAACGCTGTGGCCGCGTGATCGTTCGTCAGCGGGAACGACCCGGGCGTGCTCAGCCATCCATCCCACGTCTCTCCAACCACCGGCAAGTGGAACCCACCGACCACTCCTAGGCGGTGGGTCTCGGCCACCAGGAAGTCGCGGACCAGCCCGACCTGAGAGGTGCTGGTGATGCCGATCGGCGAGCCGAGCATGCCCGATTCCGCTACCCAGATCAGACCGGTCATCTCGCCGTCCCCGTTGAGGACATGACTGCCCGCGTAGACGTAGTCGGTCCAAACATCGGCTCGGGGCACCACCATGGTGATCCCGGTGCGGACCACGTCGGGCTCGTCATGGATCAGGGTCGAGTGGCCGACAAGCACCCCCGGGACGTCCGTGATCGCATTCTCGGGACCGGTCTCCATGGTCCCGATTGGAAAGCCGAGCTGGCGCAACCGGGTCCGGGTCGAGGCGTTCGCTGACACCGCCGGGACGGTACCCGGGGGCGTAACGTGCCGCGGTCCATGAACCCGTCGTCATCGGTCTTCTCCAGAAGCCATCTGCCGCGTCCGACCGCCGTGTCGGCCAGCGGGGCATGGATCACCGACGCTGACGGCAACAAGTACCTGGATGCTGCCGGCGGTGCCATCGCTTCTCTGATCGGCCATGGAGACCCCACGGTCGCTGAGGCGATGGTGGCCCAGACCAGGTCCGTCGACTGGGTGCACGCATCAGCTTTCACCACCGATCCCGTCGAGCGATACGCCGAGGCTGTGGCCGGCCTCGTCCCGATGGATCAAGCGAGAGTCTTCCCGGTTTCGGGCGGATCGGAGGCGATGGAGAGCGCGCTCAAGATGGCTCGGGCCTATCACCTCGCCCGAGGTGACACGGAGCGGTCTGTGATCATCGCCCGCGAGTCCTCTTATCACGGCAATACGAGGGGGGCTTTGGACGTGTCGGGACGAGAGCCCCTGCGCAGGCCCTACCAGCCCTGGCTGGGAAAGACGGTACGGGTCCCAGCGGTCAGTGAGTACCGCTGCCCAAATCCCACCCACCCTGTCGATTGCGCCCGGTTTCACGCCGACCACCTGGAAGAGGCGATCGAGGGGACAGGCCCGGAGCGGGTGGCAGTATTCGTCGCCGAGCCGATTGGAGGAGCCACCAGTGGAGCTGCCATCCCTCCCGATGGCTACTGGGAGACGATCGGCGAGGTGTGCCGGCGCTATGGCGTTCTGATCCTCGCCGACGAGGTCATGACCGGATTCGGAAGGACGGGTGAGTGGTTCGGCTCGGATCATTTCGGGCTCCACCCCGATCTCCTCATCGCGGCCAAAGGAGCATCCTCCGGGTACTGGCCGCTAGGTCTGGCGATTGCGTCCGGTCCAATCCACGACGCCATCGAAGACGGCGGAGGATTGGTTCACGGCTTCACCTGGTCGCACCATCCGGTCGGATCCGCCGTCGGCCTGGCCGTCCTCGACCGGATTCGGGAGTTGCGCCTGGTCGATCGGGCCCGCACACAGGGCGAGATGCTTCTCGCCCGGCTCCGGACAGCCCTGGAGGGCAATCCCCTGATCGGCGATGTGCGAGGCATCGGTCTGCTCATATGCGTTGAATTGGTCGAGGATCGGGAGTCGAAGAGGCCGTTCCCCCGGTCGGCCCGGATGACTGAGCGGGTGCTCGAGCGAGCGATGGAGATAGGGCTGATCCTCTACCCCTCCACGGGGAACGTCGACGGGTCTAACGGCGATTACCTGCTGATCGGCCCGCCGCTGACCGTCCTCGACGACGAGGTCGAGCTCATCGTGGACCGGGTGACGCGAGCCATGGCCGTGCCCGGGTGAGCCTCGTTGCTGTCTGGTCGGACGGGTACCTGGCTCATGACGCCAAATGGCTGGTGTGGGCCGGGATGCGGCTCGACGGCGACGAGGAGGCTGATCGAGCGAAGATCCTGCGAGTCGGCCTCGAGCAAGCGGGTGTCGACTTGCTCCCCGCCGAGGAGCACGGCCGTGGGCCGATCGAAGCCATTCACGAAACGGGGATGATCGACTATCTAGAGCACGCATACGAGGGCTGGATCGACGCCGGATATACAGAGGAGCCGGGGTCGGATCGGGTCGTGCCCTACGCGTTCCCGCATCCCGACGCCTTTGGCGCCTACCCGTCCCGGGTCCCGAAGAGCAGGGCAGCCATGGCGGGCGTCTACTGCATGGACACCGCCACGACCATTGGGCCCGGCACCTACCGCGGAGCGCGGGCGGCGGTGGACGGCGCCCTGACCGCCGCACGAATGGTTCGCGATGGCGCCCCAGCGGTCTATGCCCCGGTGCGGCCCCCCGGCCATCACGCCGGCACTTCCTACTTCGGCGGGTCTTGCTACCTCAACAATGTGGCGATCGCAGCCCATTGGTTGAGCGGCCAGGGGGTAAGGGCGGTAGCGATCGTCGACATCGACGCCCACCACGGCAACGGGACCCAGGAGATCTTCTACGAGCGAAGCGACGTCCACTATTTCTCGATCCACGTCGATCCTGGGGAGGGCTGGTTCCCCCACTGGTGTGGCTTCGCTGGGGAGACCGGTGCCGGTGCGGGAGAGGGTGCAAATCTGAACGTCCCGTTGGCGCCGGGCACCGAAGACTCGGGATACCTCGCCGTCCTCGACCAGATCTGCGCCAAAGTCGCCACCGTCGAACCAGAGTTCCTCGTGATCTCCCTTGGGGTGGACTCCGGTGCATCGGACCCAGAGAGCCCGTTGCGGGTCAGCAACGACGGATTCCGGGAAATCGGGAGGCGGCTGGCCGCGCTGTCGACACCCACTGTCCTCATCCAAGAGGGGGGTTATGACCTCAGGGCCCTCGGCCCCGATGTCATGGCGGTCCTCGACGCCTTCCGCTGACATCCAAGGCGGGGCTATCTTCTCAGAACCGGTCGTTCTCGGAGGTCCTTCGGTGAGCAAGCCCCTGTGGCTCGGCAAAGACGTCGTAGGTGGTGTCCCCAGCCAGCAACGCCCCGATCGCCGTCCTCCTGACCACTGGCGTCTCGAAGACGTGTTCGCCACGGGCCGCCCTCACCATCCTGCTCTGAGCCCTGACAGGGCCCGGATCGCATTCGTGCTCGACCTCGAAGGGACCACCGACATCTGGGCGATCGATGTTGACGGTGGGAGCCTCACCCGAATCACGACAAACCGAGGGTTGGTTGCATTCTGGGATGACAGCAGCCCGGCTTGGTCAGCCGATGGCGCCCGGATCGCCTACAACAGCGAGGGCTCGGTACACATCGTCCCCGCCGCCGGCGGGCCGTCACGCCGTCTGCTCGCCGGCTCGACCGGCAACTGGATTGACGATGATCGACTAGCTGTCATCGTGGAGCGTGAGGGCTATTCGCGGCTGGCCGTCGTCGATATCAACGACCCGTGGGCCGCTCCTCTCGGGCCTGCCAACGGGGATGTGGGAAGGGCTCAGGTGGCGCCAGACGGGCGAATCCTCCTCTCCTTCTACCCAAAGGACGACTTCAGCCGCAGCGACATCGTCAGCATCGACCCCGACGGTTCCTGGACGACCTTGATCGGCCATCCCGATCGACGGGCCGGCAACCAAGCAGTGGACGGAAGCCGGGTCGCCTACACCCTGGAAGAGGGGGATTGGTCCGGCGTCTTCCTCACCGACCTGGACGGGGGCGAACACACCAGGCTCGCTGCCGCCGAACGTGACTTCTCGTCCCTGACCTGGGACGACAACGGGGAGACCCTTCTCGCCATCGCCACGTCGAGAGGCAAAAGCGATCTGGTCAGGATCGGCCTCGACGGGACCGTCGACCTCGTCGCCGAGGGCGGGTCCTGGGACTGGCCGATGCCGACGTCCCAGGGTGGTGTCGTCGCCATCCACGAGGCCTACGACTCGCCGGCTTCGATCACGCTCGTTGGAGCGGATGGCACCCGTTCGGTCCTCTACGACGGCGCACCTGCGGCGGTTCGCTCGGCGCCTCACTCCAAGCTGGAGAGGATCACTTTCAACTCATTCGACGGTTTGGAGATCGAGGGATTCCTATTCCGACCGGCCGACACGTCCAGTCCGGTGCCGGCTGTCGTCTATCCACATGGCGGGCCCACCGACCGTTACAGCGACGAGTGGGACGGCCACGCCCAATACTTCGTCGACAAGGGCTACGCCTGGCTCGCTATCAATTTCCGCGGCTCGACGACCTACGGCCTCGCCTTCGAGCGGGCCAACCATGGGGACTGGGGTCGGGGGGACGTCGAGGACTGCCTGGCCGCCGCCGGCCACCTGTCAACCCTGGGCTGGGTCGACCCGAATCGCATCGCCATCTTCGGGTCTAGTTACGGCTCCTATCTGGCTTTCGGTTCGCTGGTGCACCCCGAGAACCCGTTCGCCTGCGGGGCGGCGAAGTACGGCGACATCGACATCTTGACTTCATGGGCTCAGGGCGACCGCGAAGGGCGCGAAGATCTGGAGCGGATGATGGGTCATCCTGCCCAAGATCGGCGGGCCTATCACGCCGGTTCGCCCATCCATCAGATCGCGCGCATCAGTCGCCCACTTCTCATCGCCCACGGGGAGCACGACGCCCGAGTGAGCCCGAAGCAGTCCGAGGAGCTGGTCGAAGCCCTGGACCAGATCGGCGCCAAGTATGAGTACATCACCTACCCGACCGAAGGACACGGCCTGCTCCGTCGCGAGCCCCAGCTCCACTTCTACCGCCGGCTCGAGCGTTTCCTCGACTGGTACTTGATGTAGGGGTTGTGTGAGGTCACTTCGCGACTATGAAGTGCTCAGCTTCGACTGCTACGGCACCTTGATCGATTGGGAATCTGGGATCTGGACGGCCCTACAACCCATGCTCTTGGCGAACGACGCGCAGGCAAGCCGGCCGGAGGTGCTCGCCGAGTTCGGTCGTATCGAGGCTGCCCAGGAGGCGGGCAACCCTTCCCTCCTGTACTCCGATCTGCTCGCCGTCGTGCATAGGGATCTCGCCGCGAATCTCGATCTCGACACCAACGAAGACATGGATGTTGCGTTTGCGGCATCGGTGCCCGATTGGCCCGAGTTTGCTGATTCACCCGGAGCCCTCACCTTTCTCTCTGAGAGGTATCGGCTGGTGATCCTCTCCAATGTCGATCGTGTCAGCTTCGCCGGGTCGAATGAGAGGCTGAACGTGGAGTTCGACGCCATCTACACGGCCGAGGACATCGGCTCCTACAAGCCGGATCCGGCCAACTTCGACTACCTGCTTGGTCATCTCGCGGACGATTTCGAACTCGTCGCCGACTCGGTCCTCCACGTTGCTCAAAGCTTGTACCACGACCACGCACCGGCCAAGGCCGCCGGTCTGGACACGGTATGGATCGACCGTCAGCGCCTTTCGGCCGGAGGCGAGTGGGGTGCAACCACTCCCATCGAGGACCCTCCAGAGCCTGACCACATATTCTTCTCCATGGCTGACATGGCTCGTGCCGTCGCCGCTTGACGATCCCACGGATACGATTCGACCCGATGACGGACCGGACTGCGATGATTCGCCCCGTTCCCGATTCTTTCCAACGGGCCCTTGTTCGTCACGGCCGACCCAGCATCGATGTACGACTGGCCAAGGCCCAGCACAAGGAGTACCACCGCCTCCTGGAGGAGTCGGGGCACACCGTCCGCGTCGTACCGACCGACTTCGACCATCCCGATTCTCTGTTCATCGAGGACACGGCCGTGATCCTGGGCACGATCGCCATCATCACGCGCATGGGAGCTGAATCACGTCGAGGCGAGACACCACCGGTGGCGCAAGCACTATCCAAAAGCTTTGATGTCGGAGAAATCCGCTCTCCAGGAACCCTCGATGGGGGCGACGTGTTCATCCTCGGAGACTCGGTCTACGTCGGGCGCTCGTCGAGGACGAACGACGATGGCATCGCTCAGCTGCGGGCAGTGGCCCACAATCAGGGTTATGGGGTGGTGATTGTCGACGTCTCGGATGCGCTTCATCTCAAGTCGGCGGTTCTCCCCGTCGACAGGGAGACCGTCGTGGTCACACCGCGGAGTGTGGACGAGAGCAAGCTCGGAGGGCTTCGAGTCCTCTACGAGGACGACGGCGAACGTCATCGGTTCAGTGCCTTGCCTCTCGGTGGGGGTTCTGTCTTGGTCACCGCAAATGCACCGGCCACGGCGACGGCCGTCGCCTCCTTAGACCATCAGATCATTCCGATCGACGTCTCCCAGATCCAGGCGGCCGACGGGGGCCTGACCTGCATGTCGATCATCTTCTGATGTCGAGGGCCACACCGGGGG
Organism: uncultured Acidobacteriota bacterium; assembly: GCA_963828465.1. Lineage (GTDB taxonomy): Bacteria > Actinomycetota > Acidimicrobiia > Spongiisociales > ZC4RG35 > JARDZU01. The sequence continues at coordinate 96,960 of CAWHEU010000020.1, forward strand.
TGGGTCGATCGCCGACCGAACCGATGATGACGGTTCTGGACGTCTTCAAAGTGGTCCGCGAACTGGGACGAGACATGTGAGCCACGACGTCGTCATCGTGGGTGGAGGAGCCATGGGCTCGTCGACCGCCTACCACTTGATGAAAGGGGATCCGTCTCTCTCGGTGGTGGTCATTGAACGCGACAGCACCTACGCCCGGGCCTCCACCATCCTCTCGGACGGCAACGTTCGCATCCAGTTCAACCTCGAAGAGAACATCAGAATGTCCCAATACGCGCTCGATGTTCTGCGGACCTTCGACGACGACATGGCCACGGCGAACTTCCGACCAGACGTTGGTGCGAGACATCAGGGAAACCTGTTCCTCGCCGACGAGACGGGGAAGGCCGCAGCCTTGAACGGGATCGACACGCAGAGAAACCTGGGCTGTGAGGTGACCTGGCTCTCCGGCGAGGAGGTAGAGGGACAATTCCCGGGCCTTCACCTCGAGGGTCTGGTCGGTGGCAGCTTCGCCCAGGTGGACGGGTCGGTCGATCCCAGTGCCGTCCTGCGTGGCTTTCGGAACAAGGCGGCCGAGCTGGGAGCGCACTACCTCGACGACCAGGTGGTCGAGTTGCTGACCGTCGATGACGTGATGAGCGGCGTCCGGCTCCGGTCCGGGAAAGATCTGATGAGCTCGGTGGTCGTGAACTGCGCCGGCGCCTGGTCTGCTGATCTCGCCCGGCCATTGGGCGTCGAGTTACCCGTCATCCCTCTGATGCGAACCGTCTATGTCGTATCGACCACGGTCCCCACAGCCGGTATGCCCAGCCTCTTCCTCCCCTCCGGGGTCTATGCGATCCCGGAGAGCGACCGCACCTGGCTCATCGCCTGGTCGCTGCCCGAGGACCCGATCGGCTTCGACTTCACCCCGGCGACGCAGCAGAGATTCATCGACCTGATCTGGCCGGAGCTGCACGCTCACCTCCCGGTGTTCGACAGCCTGAAGGTGGAGACTGCATGGGCCGGTCTCTACGACGTGAACACCATGGACGGGAACGCGATCTTCGGCGAGTGGCCGAGGATCGGAGGTCTCTTTTTGGCTACCGGGTTCTCGGGCCACGGGTTCCAGCAGAGCCCGGCAGTTGGCCGTTACTTGGCCGAGTTGATCCTGGGCAGGAGCCCAACCATCGATCTTTCGCGGCTCGGAGGGCAAAGGGTTCTCGACAATGAGCCTCTCTACGAGCACGCCGGAAGACTCATCTGAATGCACCCGTGACAGATTGGTCATGAAGGTGTATGTTCGAATCAGTTCGGTTGGATACGTAGGCCGGAAACGGCTGGATCACGAGACCGGCTGAGCGCCTCACCACGTGAGGCCGCTCCCGGGAAGCCCTGTGGGCGGAGACGTCTGCGGGGCTTCTCTCATGCACGCGAGGTCTTGACAGGTGGCCCTTGCGGCGCGACCGTGACGTGATCTGACCGAGGTGTGTGGTGACACGTCTGCTCGCTGTGGCGCATCAGACGGCTGAAGCCGATGAATTCCTCGCTGCGGTCCGATCCGCGGCGCAAAGCGATCACGCCGAGGTGGTTCTCCTCGTTCCCGCCACGCCGGTAAAGCACCTGACCAGTTGGACTCAGGGCGAATCCCGTGCCATCGCTCGGGAGAAGGCAGACGCCGCCCGTCGTCGGCTCGAGGAGTCTGGGGTATCTGTCGTCGAGGCCAGGGTCGGTGACCCCGACCCATATCAGGCGATCATCGATTCGTTGAACCTCGATGACTTCGATCAGATCATTGTCTCCACCTTCCCAGCCGGGATATCGCGATGGCTCGGCGCCGATCTCATCAACCGACTGGGCCGCTCGGTGTCCGTGCCGGTTACCCACGTTGTGGCTCACTAGCTTTCGTTCCCCAACACGGCGGTACATGATTGAAGGCTCTGGTCAACAAAGGCGACGGTGGGATGTCGGTCGAGCTGGGCGAGGTGCCCGAGCCGTCACCGAGCCCGAACGAAGCTCTGGTCGAGGTCCGGGCAGTTGCGGTGAACCGGGGGGAGCTGCGGCTCCTGAAGGCCAGACCGAGCGGCTGGCAGCCAGGTCAGGACGTGGCAGGTGTCGTCATCGAGCAAGGTGCCAACGGGTCGGGCCTGCCGGTCGGAATGCGCGTCGTTGCCTGGCCCGAGCAGGCGGGTTGGGCGCAGAAAGTGGCTGTCCCCACCACTCATCTGGCGCATCTCGCCGACCATGTCACCTTTCCTCAGGCAGCGACCCTTCCCATCGCGGGAATGACCGCGCTCCGTGCCCTCCGGCTCGGCGGTCACTTGGCGGGGAAACGGGTGCTGGTGACCGGAGCGGCCGGCGGCGTGGGCCGGTTCGCGGTCGAGATGGCGGCTGGGGCGGGGGCGACGGTCACGGGGGTAGCAGCGGACGAGGCACGGGCAATAGGCCTTGAAGAGATCGGGGCAAGCGGCATCACCTACGAGCTCGACGACCTCGAGGGACCGTTTGACTTCATCCTGGATGCGGCCGGCGGCCGCTCTTTCGAAGCGGCGATCCGACTGATTGCGCCTGGAGGCGACATCGTCGTCTATGGGAATTCCTCCGACACCCCGGCACAGGTCTCGTTCAGCGACTTCCGCGGCCACGCCCTGGCCCGGATCACTGCCTTCTTCGTCTACGAGAGTGGAGCCCCGCCGACTTTCGGAGAGGATCTCCAGACACTGGCCGACATGGTGGCCGGCGGCCATCTTCATCCCCAGATCGGACTCGAAGTGCCGTGGACGGAGGCCAACTCCGCGTTCGAGGCACTGGCCAACCGGCAGGTGAATGGGAAGGCCGTGCTGCTGATCGAGTAACGGCTACCGGTTCTGTCACCCCGGGGATTTACGATCCGATCATGAGCGATTTTCCCGTAGATGTCGTCCGGAGCCAACGTAGAAAGCGGACCGCCCAGGCGTACATGCGTGAGGGAAAGCTGAAGGTGATGATCCCCTTCGGTCTCGCACCCGACGAAGAGGCGCGGCTGGTGGAGAGCCTCGTCGCCAAGGTCAGTCGGAAGGTCTCGTCGACCGATATCGACCTGGTGGAGCGAGCGCGTCAGCTCGCCCGGACGTATGGGTTGTCGGAGCCGTCGACGATCGAATGGTCGGATCGACAGACGACGAGATGGGGCTCCTGTACGCCGGCAGAGGGAAGCATCCGCGTCTCGAACCGTCTCGCCTCCATGCCTGGCTGGGTTCTCGACTCGGTGCTCGTCCATGAGATGGCGCATCTCGAGCAACCCAATCACGGACCGAAATTCAAGGCACTGGTCGGCCGTTACGAGCTGTCGGAGCGAGCCAAGGGGTATCTGATGGCGGTGGGCGAAGGGCAGGCGACCCCGTAGGCAGAACCGGGCCTGTCATTTGAGACGCTCGCTCAAATGGATCGTGACTTCGTCGCCGTCGTCCTTCCCGATGACATCACGGAGGGACGCTTTGACCGGGAGTTTGTGCGTGCCGTCGCCCATCGCCATGAACGAGGTCTGGAACTCGACATCGTCGATGGTCCCACGCACCCTGACCAGACCGCGGGTCCTGAAGTATTCGACGGAATCGGGCATCACCACGAATGTCCAGCCACCCTCGGCCGGGCTTCTCTGCAACGATGCAGTGAAGGTCTTGTCGAGCGGGCCCTTCCCGGCGGTCATTGCCATACCCCCACGATTATGGCGATGACGACGAGTTTCAACAGCCAGTCCCCGGCGTGGATCGCGGCCAGCTTCATCGGCACCTTCTCGTGGTACACGGATCCGATGAGCAGAACAACCGCAATCCCGATCCACAGCAGGAAACCGAGCAGAGCGGCCTGTGCCCAGTCGTCAACTCCGATCTGATCGACCAACCAGGCCAACACAAGGGCGAGCACGAGATTTCGGGCCAGCTCGACGATGACATCCCTCGCTGACAGTGACCCGGAATCGGCGTAGGCAGGGTGCAACAGTGCCAGTTGGCTGCCGAACACTCCGTACCAGACCCCACTGAGGATGAAGGCGGCCACCGCTGCGACGACGACGGCCAGAAAGTTGAGTTCCATCACGCTCCCTTCGACGCGGCCCGTTGGCAAAGTAGACCGCTGGAGGCCTCGGAATTCATCGGCGTTCTGCCACCGATCTCACGTTGCCTCGATCCCGGACGATGATCTAGTCGATGAGGTGGTTCTCGGCGTTTGTGATGGCCACGTTGTTGGCCGTTTTGCCTCCGGGTGGCACGCTTGTCGATAACGAGGGGATCGTTCACAAGGGCACGATCGAGGCAATCGCGGCGGATCCCACGCAGCCAACAACGGGAACGCTGCTCCCTGTCGGTGCCAGCTGGAACCCGATAATTGCGTCTGAGCCTGCCGGGACGACCTTCATCGTCGAGGCGGGCGTGCATTACGAGCAGACCGCCGATCTGAAGCATGGCGACGTGCTGATCGGCCAGCCAGGAGCCGTCATGGACGGTCGAGACGTGACCGATTGGGCGGTTCAACCGAACAGTGCCAACAACGTGACCGTCAAAGGTTTGGAGATCCGCAACTACAACCCAGACGATCAGTACGCGCCCATCACGGATCGAACCTTTGAAGGCGCGGCGGCGGGCACCGGTTGGACCGTCGAGAACTGCGACCTGCATCACAACAGCTGGGCCGGATTGGCCCTATCCGACGGGTCGATCGCCCGTAACAACAAGATTCATGACAACGGTGTCATCGGCCTCGCGGTCTCGTGGGTGCGGAGTTCCGGAGCGCTGGTCGAAGGCAACGAGATCTACGGGAACAACACCACCGGAGCCGACGAGTATTACGAGGCGGGTGGGTCCAAGTTCGGTGAGACGGAGAATCTCATCGTCCGTGACAACTTCGTACATGACAACAACGGCCCCGGCTTGTGGACCGACATCGACAACATCAACACCCTCTATGAGAACAATGTCGTCGAGGGCAATTCGGGTGCAGGCATCTTCCATGAGATCTCATATTCGGCGACGATCCGCAACAACCAGGTTCGGGGCAACGGGTTCCGCAACCGGGGGTGGCTGTGGGAGGGCGGGATCATGGTCGCCGGTAGCCAGAACGTGGAGATCTACGGGAACATCGTCGAGGACAACTACAACGGGATCACCCTGATCCAGCAGGACCGAGGATCGGGCGCCATTGGGCCCTACCTCCTGCGGAATGTTTCCGTTCATGACAACACCGTGGTCAGATCGGGAAGGACGGGCGCGGTCCAAGACATGGGTGACCAATCCATGTTCACCACCGGGGACATCACCTTCCAGAACAACGACTACGCGAGTGTCGTCGGGTTCTCATGGGCAGACCGATCATTGGCCTGGCGACAGTGGCAAGGCTACAGAATGGACCTCACGGGGACGATGAAATGAGGGTCTAGGCAGGTGCATGGGCTGCCGATAGCCTCTGCGTGCCTGCTCTGAAGCGGCATGAGATGGGGCAAGAAGGAGAAACACAACCATGGCTGGGCCTGATATGGGATCCGGTCCGCGTCCTTTTCGACCGGGGGAAATCGCCGAGATCAAGTCCGAACCGGAGATCCTCGCCACCTTGGATGCGGAGGGAAAGCTCGACGGGCTGCCGTTCATGCCCGAGATGCTCAAGTTCTGCGGTCAAACCGTCACCGTCTACAAGCGCGCCGACCGAACCTGTGACGCGATACTTTCTGATGGACAACGTCGGATGCAAGATGCGGTCTTTCTGGCCGATCTCCGTTGCGATGGCGGGGCCCACGGTGGCTGCCAAGCAGGCTGTTTGATCTTTTGGAAGGAAGCTTGGCTTCGTCGCCCGTCGGAACAGAACAATGTCAGCGGGAGTTCCGGAACCTCAGGCGAGCAGTTTGATCCTGCAAGCCTTTTTGCGGCCGCTCGACACGTGACGGACAGCGATCCCGCCGCCGAGCGCTTCATGTGTCAAGCGACCGAGATCGTCCGAGCCACCACCCCGCTTCCGTGGTGGGAACCTTCGCAGTACGTCCGTGAAGTAGCCACAGGCAACGCAGGTGTTATTGAGATGTTCGTCGCCTTGCTCAAGTGGCTGCTCGTCATGGTCCAGAAGAAGCTCATGGGTGGCAGCACGGTCCCATTGCTGAGGGGGAAACTCTCGAAGACTCCGAGGGAATTGCTCGACCTTCGTCCCGGTGAGCTCGTTCGCGTGAAAACGAAGGAGGAGATTGCTCAGACGCTTGGACCGCCGAAACCGCAACCGTGGTCTCACCTTTGACTCCGAGATGCTGCGCTACTGCGGAGGTGAGTACCGCGTCCTCCGCCGGGTCAGCCGAATGATCAACGAGGGGACCGGTGAGCTGTTCGAACTACCGGGGGAATGCATCGTCTTGGACACCATCACGTGCACCGCGGAATACCATCGTCTATGTCGGCGTAGTCACTACCCGTATTGGCGAGAGATCTGGCTGACCAGGGTGACACAACCTGTCGAAATCATCAGCTCGGCGCAATCGAGGGCGCAGTAGGTCGGTAAGGCAGGCTCGCAGGGTCGTCGTTCTGCTCGACTTGGTTACCGCACGTGAACGGCCTGGCGGTACCAGAGCTCGAGGGTGAGCAGTTGCCAGATCTCTTTGGAACGATCGGTCATTCCGCTGCGGTCCTCGTCGATCATGCTGCGGACCGCTGACTTGTCGAGCATCCCCGAACCGACCAGGTGGCCCAAAGCGACATACTCCTCGACCATCGCCTGAAGGTCGCGCCGGATCCAGGCACGAAGTGGGGCGCTGAAAAGGCCCTTGGGCCGATAGACAATCTCCTTGGGCAGCCATGGCAGAGAGGCCTCCTTCAGAATCGCTTTCCTCTCCCGACCAACGATCTTGTCGGAGCCGGGGATGGCGAAGGCGGCTTCAAAGACGTGTTTGTCGACGAATGGCACCCTCACCTCGGTGGAGGCGGCCATGCTGGCCCTGTCGGTATAGGCCAGATTCAGGCTCGGGAGAAACAACTGGGAGTCGGTGAAACACATCCGGTTGACTTGATCCTCACCGCGGTAGGCCGAGTAAACCTCTCTGTGTTCGTCGACCAGGCCGTCCACGCGGACCGCTAATTCCGGAGCGAGCAACTCGCCAAGTTGGGCCTGGTCATAGTGTGCGTAGCTCCTCCGAAAAGCTGCTTCCTCGGGAAGACCGGCGAAGTCGACGAAACGACGAGCCCAGCGGCTCGAGCGATATCCTCGCTTCTTGCTGGCGACCGGGAGATGCTGAACCGTCGGCTCGATGACCTTCTGACGGAGCCATCTGGGTGTACTGGCGATAACGAGAGGCGAGCAGAGCCGCATAGTGTTTGCGGTACCCACCGAACAGCTCGTCGGCCCCCATCCCGGACAGCAACACCTTGACCCCGGCTTCTCGGGCCGCCTGGCAGATGAGGTAGGCATTTATGGCAGCAGCGTCGCCAATGGGCTCGTCCAAATGATGTACCAGCTTGGGTAATAGATCGGCCACATCGGGGGCTATTTCGACCTCATGGAGGCGGATCCCGTGCTCCGCGGCGACCTTCTTGGCGTAGGAGAAGTCGTCCGGCATGGCCTCGTACCGTTGGTCCTCGTCCCGGAATGAGATCGTGTAGCTGTCGATCTCGGCGTTGTGCTGCTTGGCCATGACGGTGATGAGGCTGGAGTCGAGACCACCACTGAGGAAAGTCGAGATCGGCACGTCCGCCACCAGGTGGGCCGCTACCGAGTCCTCCATGACCTGACCCAACCGAGACGGCATCAAACCGGTCTTGCCGGCCGGTCTCACCGGCGGCGGCGGCTGCTGAGACCGGGTCCCAATATCGGTGCACCCGGTGCTGACCGTCAGGACCGATCTCCAACCAGGTCCCGGGTGCGAGCTTCTGGGTCCCCTCGAACATGCAATGACTCTCGGGCACCCACGAATACATGACCGATGCCACCAGCGCGGTCTCGTCGACCCGGACTTCGCCCATCATCGGGCGCAGAGCCTTCAACTCCGAGGCGAATGCCAGACTGCCGTGTCGAGCCTGATAGAAGAGTGGCTTGATGCCGAAATGGTCACGGGCCAGGACGAGTCTGCGGTTCACGGTGTCATAGAGCGCAAAGGCAAACATTCCGCGGAGGCGATCCAGGCTGGCGGGTCCCCACTGACGCCAGGCCTCGAGCAATACCTCTGAATCGGAGTGCGTTCGAAACGTGGCCCCACGGGACGAGAGCTCGCTTCTGCAACTGGCGGTAGTTGTAGATCTCGCCGTTGAAAATGAGGATCAGACCATCCTTCTCGAACGGCTGATTGGCCGCGCTGGACAGGTCGATGATCGACAGCCGTCGATGACAAAGCCACACCGGTGGGCCCTGGTCCGTCGCTGTTCCAGTGCCCGGCGGCATCAGGGCCGCGGTGCGCGATGGCCAGCGACACGGCCTCGTGGACCCCCGCATCGAAGGCAAGTTGTAAGTGCCCGCAATGCCGCACATCGAACAGTCCCCACTCCCGTACGCAGCGGCAATTCTACGCCGACGAGCCCGGTTAACAGATGGGCTGGCTGACCCAGATGGGCCTCTCGCCTGATACTGGCGATATCATCCGGACCCGGGCTGAAGGTTGACTCCACCCACCCGATTCGGTGAGAGCGCCGGCCACAGAGTCTCGCAGGCCTTCTAGTCTCCCCGACTGTCGACCACGAGCAACGCCTACGCCACAAACTCCCAGCCGGGATCGTCGACGCTGCTTTGTCGTCGCTGGGTACGTTCGCCGCAGGGCTGGCGGCGGTACGTTTGCTCGAACCGGCCGAGCTCGGAACCTACTCGGTGATCTTCTCTGCCTTCCTGGTTGGCAGCCTGCTCCCAGCCGAGATCACCTACACGCCAATTCAGGTCTCGATGATCAGGCTCGACGTGAATCAGCGATTGGGCGGCATTGTTCACTCGTTGGGGAGCGGGATCCCACCCGCGCTGCTCGGTTGCATTTTCATCCTTGCGGCCGCAGGTCTCATCTGGTGGCGATCCGATCCAACCGCGGTGATCGAACTGGCCATAACCGGGGTCGGTCTGGCTGTGATCTCCCCAATGCAGGACCATCTCCGCAGGGGCTTCCATATCGCCGAGAGGTCCTGGGGAGCGGCATTGATGTCGGGATCGCAGTTGGTGGCGGTCGTCGGTGCCCTTCTCGTCATGCTTTCGCTGGATATCGCGCCGGCGTGGGCGCCGCTGGGAAGTCTGGCTGTCGCGAACATCGTCTCGCTCGGCTTCGGCCTGGCGCTGTCAAGACCGGCATGGCGCGTCCGGCCCGACTGCCCCGGTGGTGACGGTCTCCGGGCGCTGGCTGGCGGCCTCCTCTGTCACCGCCTACGGCGGGACACTGGTGGCATCGGTGGTGATGACGCTCGTGGCTGGCCCAGAGATCGTTGGGTTCGCTGAGGCTGCTCGGGTGGCCGCCCAACCGGTCCTGGTTGTCACGACCGGGGTCGCGGCCGCACTGGCCTCGAGACATCTCCGAGCGGCGGCCTCGGCGGATCGAGCAGCAGCGATTTCCGTCAACAAGTCCTTCTTCCTGGTGATATCGGTGGCCGGGATCAGCTATCTCTTCTTCGCCGGGTTCGCGTGGAGCTTCAATCCGCTGTTCGCGCTGATCCCCACCGCCTACGACATTGCTTTCCTCATCCCGGTAACCATTCTCTCCAACCTCGTGCTCAGCATCACGTCCCCGATTCGCGATCAATTGATTGCGTCCAACATGGAAGAGCCGATGGCGAAAATCGATTTCGCCTCGTTGGCGATCCCCACCGTCGTGGCGGCCACTGCCGGCTTGACCGGTGCCTTTGCCCGGCCGTTGGGGATCATCGGGCAGAGCGTCTTTCGAACGATCCGCTATCGGTCGATCTGGAGAGCAGCGTTCGCCGCGGGCTCAGAATAGTTTGAGGTAGAGAGAGAACCCGAGACGGACGGCGAGCCATTTCCAGGAGAACGACGACCGTCTCGAACTCCGGCGACTCGAGCAATGCCATGATCCGCCGAGCCGAATCGTTGTCGCCGGATCTGATGGACCTGTAGGTGCCACCGAGAACGAATTGATGCATGTGCCGGCTGCGGCACCTTTCAATCTCCCGGGGTGTCAGCACACCAGAACCCCCGACCGTCCTTGAAGACGTCGTTCAGGCGCGTCAGCGTGTCCTCGTTGAACATCCCGGTGGTGGTGGCGGAGAGATGAACCGTGTAGGCCGAGACAACCGCGGTTTCGGTCGTGGCTCCGAAGGCCCCGAACAATCTCGCGTTCAGTGCGAAATCCATCGCCGCGCCAGCCTTGGCGTCGAAACCCCCCGCATCGGCATAACCGTGGGCACTGACGACAAGGCCCGGAGTTCTGACATACGACGAGCTCGACAGCAGCGTCATCAGAGCTCGGCGGGGCTTCATCCGGCGCCGCACCCGATGTCGTTCCGTCTTCATCGGATTTCCGTCAATGTCCACGATGCTGACACCAAAGACCCTGACGTCATCAGGCATATGCTCGCGTAGGCTCTTCAGGATGGCCTCGGACGCCGTCCTCGAGGAGATAGTCGTCATCATGGACAAAGAGGATGTATTCGCCCTGGGCACGCTCGATGAGCAGATTGTGATTGTTGGACATGGAGACCGAGGGGACGTTCTGTGCATAAGCAATGGCAGCCCCTTGCCGGACCAATTCGGAAACTGCCTCCGCTGTTGCGGATCCTTCCGAATTATCTGAGACGAGGACCTCGACCGGATCACCGGGAGTGATCTGACTGAGGACGGCCCGCAGGTTTCGCAACAAGAGCTCGGGTCGGTCCCTGGTCGGAACGCAGATCGACAGAAGAACCCCGGATCGAGGCTCGACAGCAGGCGATTTGGGAATCATCGGTCGCTGGACATGGTGGTCGACAAAGCAGGTCGAAGGTAATGGGTTGACCGATCCAAATCACTTCCCAAACACCACAACGACATTTTGGGTCTTTGCTACCGGCCGCGCTCAGGTAGATTACCCGTCGAGAGGTTGGGGGTTCCGAGGGGCATGAGTTCAAGCAGCGTTGAAACAACCATCAGTTCGGCGGTTTGGCGCGACCGAAGACTGGTCGGGGCGATGGTGGTCATTGGATTCCTGGTTGGGCTCGGCTTCGGCTTCCTCGCCCGGTCATATTCCCCGATCGTCGCGGAAGCATCGTTCCTCCTCAGTGAGGCTCGGCCGACCACGGTTTTTGGCGTCAACGACCCAGCAGACCAAAAGCGTGTCGTGGCCGATCAGATCGCAATACTCCAGTCGCCCGCGGTCCTGGCCGCCGCCGCCGCCAATCTGGGCGACATCACCGGAGAAACTCTCAGCGTCAAAGACTTCGAGGAGAAGCTCTCGATCCGGTGGTCGGCGGACAGCAATGTCGCCACGGCCGCATTCCGAGGCGACTCAGAAGAGGAGGCGGTCGGAGGTGCCAACGCCCTTCTCGACGCCTATCAGGCGTTGCTCGAGGATCAGACGACCGCCAACAGCAGAGCCGCGATCAGCCTGATCGATGACTCAATCGCGGAGCAACAGGCGACCATCGATGGCCTCCAACAGGATCTATTGGACCAGGGCGACGCGGAAGCGCTCACGTTCCAGCTACCCGGGCTGATCGCCCGAGCCGCCGAGATTGTGGAGGAGCTCGGCGAGACCGACGCCGGCACGGAACGCCAGGCACTCGAACAGGAGCTCGATTCCATCACACGGCAAATCGACATGATCCGGCTGACGACGGATGTCGCTCCTTCGCAGGCTGTCACCCCCGCTCTGCAACGGACGTTGGAGAACGCCATTGATGAGCAGGCCACCTTGATCAGCAGGCGAAACGAGCTCGCTGTCGAGGCAGAAGTCAACAAGGCCCCGACTGCCGTCTTCTCACCTGCCCGGACGGTGGCCACGAATTCCGGCACACTTCCGCTTCGTCTCGCGATGGCCGGTGCCATGGTCGGATTGCTGATCGGAGCAGCAGTCGCCTTTGCCCGCAGCTCCAGCACCGCCGTCGTCAGTCATGGTGAAGAGGTCGCGCAGCTGATCGGCGCTCCCCTCCTGGCCAACATCACCGACTTCAGCGGAGAGCAGATCTCCTCGGACCTGCCGGTCCGGGACAACCATCGATCGGTCGCCGCCGAGGGCTACCGATTCCTCGCTGCCTCTCTGGAAGCCCGAGCTCCGCATATGGTCAACAGGTCGGTCGTCGTTGTCGGGATCGGGGTCAAGGGCGGCCAATCGACGACGACAGCCAATATGGCTCTCGCTGCCGCCTCAGAAGGCGCTCGTGTTCTCATGATCGATGCCGACTTCGGCAGCCAGGCCCTCACGCGGATGTTCGGAGTGGATCCGCTCGAAGTCAAAGGGATCACAGACGTCGTGTCTGGAGGTCTCCCCCTGAACTCGGCAATGACCAGGATCGACGTTCCCAGGGGGGCGTTGAACCTCATCAGCCGAGGCCAGGTGACCGTCGGCGCATCCGGTTTCTTCCGCAGCGAAGCCGCCGACAAGTTTCTGTTTGAGCTCCGGGGCGAGTCAGATCTGATCGTGGTCGACACCCCTCCACTCCTCCAGGTTGCCTACGCCACGACCCTCGCTTCGAAGCTGGGTGCGGCGATCCTTGTCGTTCCCCGTGGAGCCCGGGTCCGGGATATCGAGGCCACCGCTGCGCACCTGCGCGGCATCGGCACCGAGATTCTTGGATTTGCCTTCAACAGAGCGCCAATCGAGGCCCGGGATCGCGCTCTAGCCGGTTCCATCGAGGATATCCCCGGCGACGATGATTCCCTCGAGCCGGGGATCCAACGCCAGCGGGGTTGATCACGGCCCGGCTCTCACTACCCCAGGTCTTGCAGGTTCAGACGGGCTCCCCGCCAGCGCCGAAGCGATCCATCACCGACCCGACCCGGATCCCAGCTATTGCGCTTGGCGTGCTTCTGGCCGGCTACATGCTGGGTGACAGGGGCTTTGCCTATCTGCACCTTCCAGGTACCCCTCTCTTCGTAGGGGAGGTTGTCCTGGCCATCATCGCTGTCTATCTGATCCGCTTCTATCCAATAAACGACGACCGTCTCAAGTCTCCGGTTCGGCTAGCTCTTGTGGTTTTCCTCGTCTACGGCGCCATTCGCACTCTGCCCTATCTTGGTCAATACGGCATCGATGCTCTCCGAGATGCCTCGCAGTGGTACTACGGGATTTTCGCGTTCTTCGTCGCTGACTTTGTCCGGCGTCGCGGGATAGGCCCGATCGTCGGCTGGTTCAGCAAGATTCTCCCATGGTTCATCCTGTGGGCACCCATCTCCTTGATTCTCAGCCAGGTTCTGACATCGCCGCTGGTGCCCGATTCGGATGTGCCGATCGCTGCCCACCGAGGATCGAACACGTCCGTCTTGCTCACGGCATGCCTTGGTTTCATGTGGATGCTCGACGAACGGGTCACCGGTATCACTCGGCGTCAGCGAGCGTTCCTAACCGCCGTGAGCGGCCTCTTCCTCGTCGTGGCAGGTATTCAGAACCGGGGCGGCCTCCTTGCGGCGATCGCCGGTCTTGGGGTGATTTTTTGGTACGCAAGGTCCGGGCAACGCCATTTCGTCGGGATCATGTGCACCGTTGTCATCCTCATCGGGCTCATCTTCTCGGTCTCCGACATCCGAGTGTCGTTCTTTTCCAACGATCGGGACATATCGGCCGATCAGTTGGTCGAGAATCTTGTGAGCGTCGTGAACCCCGATGCCGTGGCAACTTCCGGCGACCTCGTCAGCAACTCCTCCTGGCGTCTGGATCTGTGGAGCGAAATCCTCCGGGATGTCAACCTCAACGCCCCATTTCTCGGTCGAGGCTATGGCGTGAGCCTCGGCGGCCTATACGGATTCCAGGGGGTGGGCGAGACAGAGCTCCGCTCCGCGCACAACTCCCATATGACCATCTTCGCCCGCAGCGGATATCTGGGGGTCGGGCTCTGGTTCTTGATGTGGGTGATCTGGTTCATTGCCATGATTCGGTCGAGACGTGCTCTCGCAGCGCGGGGGCTCAGCGTGGAGGCTGCGGTCGCCGTCGTGGCCATGGCCTGCGCCCTTGCGGTGCTCGTCAACGCCATATTCGATCCATCGATCGAGGCGCCCCCTGTGTCGGCGTGGATTTGGTCGATCTATGGGCTGGGATTGGGTTTGATGGTGCTGAGCAGGCCTAAACGGACCGCCCCTAGCTGGGACCCGTCACCGGCTGATTGGGCGAGCCGAGCCTGAAATCTGGTGGGGCTACTGTTCGAACCCGCCGTCGAGGACGCGTGAGCCATGCGAGGACCTTCATGACTGATCCTGACGACGGCGGAGGGCGTCCAGTGCCGTCGTCCCCTCTGATCGACTATCGATTCTCGTTGGCCAACGAGCGAACGTACCTGGCATGGACGAGGACTGCCTTGGCTCTGATCGCCGGCGGTGTCGCTGTCCTACGTCTGCTGGCCGATTCGGAAATCGGCTTCATCGCCGCGTACATCTTGGTCGGCTTGGGGATTCTCGTTGCCATGGCGGGCCTGCGGCGCTGGCGACGCAATGAACAGGCCATGTCGAACGGGTGGGCGTTGGAACCCACCAAACTCCCGATCGTGTTGGCAATCGGACTCAGCGTCGTCGGCGTGCTCCTCCTATTCGACTGAACGCTGGGCTCCGCTGAAGGCCTGAGTTGTCGGAGCTGGAGCCGGGATTGCTCGTTAGACCAGCGAAACGGCCCGCACGCCCGGGGCGACTCGAACACCCAACCTCCTGATCCGTAGTCAGACGCTCTATCCAATTGAGCTACGGGCGCGGAATAGCCAATTATCGCAGCGGTGCCCGGATAGGGCCAGCCAACACGTCAATGGCCCTCTGGCGAGACTCCCGAACTCGTTGGTAGGCGACTGCTGGAGCGTCGCAAGTAGACCTGCGTGACCCTGCCGAGCCCATATTCGTAGACAGCCGCGCCGAGATTGGTCCCCGCAATGAACACGAGAGCGTCGCGTGAGGTGATCGTGTCGCTCGCCAGCGCGACGCCGAATGCGACGGCGTAATACGGCCCTTCCTTGGCGATCTCGGTGCCGACATAGGCGGCGGCCGCCGCTAGTCGTCGGGCGCGCGAGCTCCTTGCTCGCCGTCTCACGAGCTCGTAGGCGGCTTTCGACAACGCGTTGCTGCTGGTGCCCACCGCTTCGAGGAGTTGGAAGTTCGCCTTCAGGTTGACACGGAGTCCCGCAACCCAGGCCACGTAGCTGGAAGCGAGCACCACCCAGAGCCAGGGCTGTTCGACCCCTGCCATAACCCCAGAGGCGACCAGGATCACTCCTCCAGCAGTAGCGACACCGTCCAGTGCGTAAGTGGAAACGACTGTGGCGAGGATCGTGATCAGCCAGCTCTTGACCCTGATCCCGGATCGAAGAGCAATCACAGCAGTGGCATCCAACGTTGACACTCCGGCTGAGCCTCGCTTCCATACGTACCGTATGTATGTCCATACGTACTGTACGTATCAAACGCGGAAAGTCAAGTTAAACTCGACGATTAGCCCACTCAGGAGACACGGTTTTGACCTCGAAACCACGGCCCGGTCGCTCGAGGCTGCCTCAGCAAGAGGCCCGGCAGCGCTATGTCGAGATCGGTGAGCTCGTAGCTCTCGAGCAGATCAAGAAGGATTCCGAAACGCTTGACCTCCACTCAATTGCGGTCGGCCCCTTCGCTCGGCTCGATGCCAACGAGGTGGCTGCCCGCGACGGCAAGACACGCGGTGTCATCAGCAATCTGTTCGGTAGCCAAGCGGCGTTCCAGGCAGAGACCATGTCGTTGGCCCTGAATTCGCGTGATTGGATTTCACAGATCCAGTATCCGGATCCTGGTCAGTACGAGGAGGTCGGCGCATGGCTCGACGCCTTCTTTACCGGCGAGTCGGAACGTGGCCCATCGCGAGGCGGTCAGCCCATGGCGGACTACGGATCGGTGTGGGCCTTGTGGCTCAGCGCTGTGCCATACGGCATGTGGAGTGAAAAGATTCGCCGACCGAGCATGGAGGAGCACACGCAATGGCTCGCGAAGCTGGAACAGGCGCTTGGAGAGGCGCTACACCGATTCGGGATTTCCCTTCGAGACGGAGTCACGATCAGCGACCTCGCCTGCGCGTTTGCCAGCCTGATCGAGGGCGTCTGGCTGAACCAATGTATGACAACCCACCACCCTTCGGACCCCTCAGAGCCGATCGCTACTTCGTTGCGTCGTTCTGGGCGGCTGCTTTGGTCCGGCGCGACGGAGGCAAACGAATAGCCGGGGTTTATCTGAAGTCATCCCGCAAGGGCCCGGGGCGCTCAAGACCCTCCTCGGGCGACGGAGCCTTCAGGTCCGTCGCGACCTGACCCAGCCTGATAGCTTGCCCGCATGGGCATCATCCTCAACCTCGCCGTCACTGCAGGGGCCCTCGGAATCGCCGTTTGGATCATCGACGGTCTCGAGTTCACCGGGACCTGGTGGCAGTACCTAGTCGTCGTGGTGATCCTGGGGCTGGCCAACCTCATCGTGAAGCCGATCCTTCGACTATTCAGCCTCCCGATCATCGCCCTCACGCTCGGACTCTTTCTGATCGTCGTCAATGCCCTCGTGCTCCAGCTGGTGGTGTGGCTCTCCGGGATCTGGGACCTCGGTCTCACCTCAACGGGTTTCTTCTGGACGACCTTCCTCGGTGCCCTCGTCATCTCGATCGCCGGCTGGGTGCTCAACCTCATCGTTCCCGGCGGCGAATAGCGGCTGATCGGGACGATCGCCGCGGGGCCTAGTCGGAGACAGCGAGGATGACGTCCGAAGACTTGATGACGACGGTGACCGTGGAGCCGGCTCGAAGGCCGAGCTCCTCTGCTGCTTCCTTCGTGATCGACGAGGTCACGACGTCCCCGCCCGTCAGGCGTATCTTCACAGTCGTGGTGACCGCGCCGTGGTCGACGGTCTCCACCTCGCCCGCCAGTTGATTCCGTGCGCTCAGCTTCATTGCATCTCCCATGTCTCTTCGGAGAGTTCACTCATGGCGGCACGATAGTCACACTGCGACTAATGTCGCCTACGGACACTCATGCGAGCACGCCGGAACAGCAGCCTGCGAGAGTCCCATTGGCGAGAGGCCCCCCTTCCATCAGATCAACGGCCTCTCGCGCCGTTCTGAGCGGCTTCAGACTTTGGCCCAGTAGCCCTCCGCCGACTTGCTCCTGGCCAGGGAGTCGGCGTCCTCGAAGCCTGGCGCCATGGCAGCTTCGGTGCCCGGCATCACCTCGTGATGATCGATGTCGAGGAGTCGGAGCCAGCTCTGCTGTCCCATGGTGAGACCAACAAAGCACCCCAACTCGACCAGTTCGGGCTCGCTGAAATGCTGGTACATCCGCTCCCAGAACTCGTCGTTGGTGTCGAGATGCCAGGTGATCGCCTCGGCATAGGCCAACGCTGCCTTCTGCCTGTCGTCATAGATCTCGGAGCGCTCGAAGTTCATCAGATCGTCGTACTGGCCTTCGACCAGACCGAGGGCCTTCCCTTTCTCCGATCGCTGGTTCCCGCAGTACTCGCACTTGACCGAGCGAGAGACATAGACCCGGCACAACTCCTTGATGTCGTGATCGAGGACCCCGTCGCGGAACAAGTTTTGCCAGCTCTCGGCGAAGAACCAGAACGCCGCCGGAACATGGGCCCGAATCGCCGAGCTCTCCGGTCTCGGTGTCCCCTCCCGCGCACATCGTTCCATCTCTTCTCGCATCTCCGGGGTCATGTCCTCGATCGATACGTAGCTGATGCGTGGCTTCTCACCCATCGCGATCGTCTCCAGTCGTGTGCGGCAAGTAACTCGAGACTACTCGACCAGGGTCTCCGCGCTCCCGGCCTCGACCCCGATCTCGGTGGCTTTGATGGCCAACCACACCGCATCTCCCACCCCCAGCTCCAGCGCGCTCATCGCGTCGGAAGTCACCTCGACGGTGAGCGGCAGCGGTGCCCCGGTCCGGATCCGGGTGCGCTCACCCAGCTCTTCCATCACTGCGATGCTGGTCTCCCAGGCATTGCGTGGGCTGCCTTCGGGCGGGATGCGGTGCAGGGATATGGCCGAAGGCCGGATTGTGAGCAGGACCTCCCCTTCGATCTCGTGCTCGGCCAACTGAATGACTTGAGACCCGACGTCGACCTGACCGTGGGAGGCTCTGCCGAAGAGGAGATTCGACCCGGCTAAATCCGCCGCGTAGGGAGTTCGCGGGCGGAGCCGGATCTCGTCCGGGGATCCTGATTGGGTCACCGAACCGTTCTCGATGATGTGGACCTCGTCGGCGAGGAGGAACGCCTCGGTTGGGTCATGGGTGATGACGAGACGTGGACCCGGAAAGTCAGCAAGATGCCGGGCGAGCACCCTGCGGAGCTCCACCCGAGTGGTCACGTCGAGGGCGGAGAGAGGTTCGTCGAGAAGCAGCAAGTCCGGCTCGATGACCAGAGCGCGGGCGAGGGCCGTCCGCTGCGCCTCACCGCCGGAGAGCTGTGGCGGCTTTCTTCGCTCGAGGCCAGTGAGATTGAGACGTTCCAGCCAGCCTCCAGCTCGCTCCATCGCCTCGTGACGTTTCACACCGCGGCTCCGCAATCCGAAGGCGACGTTCTCGATGACCGTCATATGCGGGAACAACAGATAGTCCTGGAACACCACACCGATGCGGCGGGCCTCTGCGGGAATGAGGACGTCTGCCGCCGGCTCGTCCAGCGTGACGCCGGCAAGACCGATCCGCCCAGATTCGATCGGCAAAAGGCCGGCGATCGCCCCGACTGCAGTCGACTTTCCTGCCCCGTTGGGTCCCAGCAGAGCAACCGTGGTCCCGGCCGCGATGGAAAGGCTCAAGTCGATCCGGAACGAATCTCCCCGGCGCAGACCGAAGTCGGCTTCCAGCCCTGGCCCTAGAGCGCCTTCCACCAACGCTCCCGGAGGCCGACCAGAACGGCCAGTGAGACAATGACCATCACCAGGCTCAGCGCCACCGCTGTGTCACGGTCGCTCTCCAGGGCCACGAACACGGCCAGGGGCATGGTCTGGGTCCGTCCCTGCAGGTTCCCGGCAAAGGTGATGGTCGCACCGAACTCACCGAACGCCCGGGCCCAGGTGAGGACTAGCCCCGCGACCAACGACGGGCCGATCATTGGCAGGGTGACCCGGCGCAGGACCGTCCAACGCCCGGCCCCGAGACTCGCCGCCGCGCCCTCGTAGCGCTCGTCCAGATTCCGGAGCGCCCCTTCCACCGTGATCACGAGGAAAGGCATGGCGACGAAAGTGTTTGCGACTACTACGCCCCACGTCGAGAACGGGAGCAGCAGACCGGTGGCCAGATTGAATGGCTCTCCGACCAGACCACGTCGTCCGAGTGCGAAGAGCAGGGCGGCACCACCGACCACCGGAGGCAGCACCAGCGGGAGTGTCACCAACCCGCGCACCAGGGAACGTCCGGGGAAATCGAGGCGACCCATGATCCAGGCCAGTGGGATACCCACCACCACCGCGATCAGGGTCGCCGCCAATGAGGTCACCACTGAGAGCCGCAAGGCATCGGTCACCACATCGTTGGCGAGCAGCGTGGGTAGATCCGACCACGGCACTCGTGCCAACAGTCCGGCGAAGGGGACGACGAACAGGGACAGGCCGATAGCTCCCAGGACGATCATCAGCGGCGGTGGGCGCCGGGTGCGCCGCCCTGCCTGCCGATCAGCGGTCAAGGCGATATGAATCCATGACTGGTAAGGATTGCCTGTCCTTCGTCGGAAAGCACGAATTCGACCCAGGCCCCGGCCGCGTCTGGATTGGGGGCGCCTCCGAGCACGGCGATCGGGTACTCGGCAACGACATTCACATCCTCCGGGATGTCGATTCCCTCGACCTCTCCGTCGGCGCTGGAGAGGACATCGGTCACATAGACGATGCCGGCATCCAACTCGTCATTCTCGATCTTTGTCAGCAGTGCTCGGACGTCCGGCTCGTTGGTGTCGATCGATGGAGTCACAGCGGCGTTCTCCAGTGCCTGGCGTCCGAACTCGCCACACGGCACGTCCTCGGCACAGAGACCGATGAGCAACTCCTCTCTGGCGAAGTCATCGAGCCCGGAGACTTCGCCTGGATTGCCGGCCGGTACCGCGATCTGAAGGAGATTGGTGACGAAGATCTCCGGTTCTCCCGCCACCTCCCCGGCCTCCGCCACTTGATCCATGTTCGACGTGTTGGCTGAGGCGAACACGTCTGCGGGGGCGCCTTCCAGGATCGCCTCCCGAAGACCCGAACTGGGCCCCAGATTCAACATGACGTCCACGCCGGGATTCGCCTCCTCGAAGGCGGCCTCGACTTCTGCGAATGCATCCGTCAACGAGGCTGCCGCAGAGATCAGCAGCTCTCCTTCCATGCCAGCCGCCACTGTCGTGGCCGCTTCAACCGTCGTCGTGGAATCGTCAGCGGACCGCCCGCAAGCGGCAAGCCCCACAAGCATCGCAACCAACAGGATCAGGTGAGCTCTCCGCATGGTGTCTCCTTATTCTCGGTGTGACTACCCAGTAGTCTCACGGAGAGTACCGGAGGGCTTCGGTGCATGCTGGACCTCCTACCTACCCTGAATTCGAGATGACCGATTTTGAGCCGTCCCTCACCGAGTACGCCGTCCTCGGTCTGCTCGCCGAGCGACCTACCCACGGCTTCGCCATCTCCAAGGCACTTCAACCCGATACCGAAATAGGGCGGGTCATCACGGTTAGGAGACCGTTGGTTTATCGAGCCCTCGATCGCCTGGTCGATGCCGGGTTGGCCGAGTCAGTCCACACCGAGCCAGGGGCCGCCGGTCCCAATCGGGTCATCCACCGAATCACCCGATCGGGGAGACGGCGACTCGATTCGTGGCTCAGCAGCCCTGTCGGTCATATCAGGGACATGAGGATCGAGTTCCAGCTCAAGCTGGCCCTGTTTCAGCGACTGGGAAGATCTCCTTTGCAGCTCGTGGTCGCCCAGCGTGAGACTCTCGATCCCACACTTGCCGCTCTCGACGTTGCTTCCGTGGGCCCGGTCGACCATCTCGAACTGTGGCGCCGCCACAACGCGGCCGCCGCTGCCACATATCTGGAGAGTCTCGAAAGGCATTACTCCGGCTGATCCCGGTCGAAATGGGGTGTTCACCCGATGTCAACGGCCGATCCGTTGCGGCATTGTGAACGACATGGAGCCGACGACACGTTCTGGCGGGGGATACGCCCTGTTTGCCATAGCTGTGACCCTCGGGGGAAGCAACTTCTTGGCCGTTCGCCTCAGCAACCGTGAACTCGACCCCTTCTGGGGAGCCGGCCTCCGATTCACGCTTGCCTCAGTGATTTTCGTAGTCATCGTGGCGGCATTGCGTTTGCCTTGGCCCCGGGGCAAGCAGCTCATCCTCACGATTGCCAATGGTCTGCTTGGCATCTCCATCTTCTACACGCTCATGTATTGGGCTCTCGTGCGTGTAACGGCGGGGACTGCCACGATCGTTCTGGCCCTGGTCCCACTGGTGACGTTGCTCCTTGCTTCGGCGCAACGACTCGAACGCCTCAGTGCAAGGGCGGTCGGAGGGTCGCTACTGGCCGTAGTCGGAATCACCTGGATGGCGATCGGACCGGGGCGGGTGACGCTCTCACTCGTTCCCTTGCTCGCCCTACTTGGAGCGACACTGTGCGCCGGGGAGAGCGTCATAATCGCCAAGGCCATCTCGGCGAATCACCCGGCAGTCACCAACGCCATATCACTGGCCACGGGCGCCGCCACCCTGCTTGCGTTCTCGGCTTTGAATGGAGAGCAGTGGGCGCTCCCCGCCCAGAGCGAAGTCGCTTGGGCGCTGCTGTATCTCGTGACTGCCGGCTCGGTCGGGTTGTTCGCATTGGTCCTCTTGGTGGCCCGGCGCTGGACCGCCTCTGCGACGTCCTACATGTTCGTCCTGTTCCCGGTGGTCACGATGGCGCTCGGCGCTCTCCTCATCGACGAGCCGATCACGGTGGCCAGCACGATCGGTGCTCTCGTGGTGATGGCCGGCGTGTGGTTCGGGATCTCCCCCGACTCCCGTCGATCCACCGTGGCACGGCCGATCGACAACACGACCGCCGTCCTCGACCCTGGCTGATCCGGAACATCCACCCGCGTAGGGTCGGCTCATGGCCTTCGCCGATGCGAAGCTGCCCCTGACGGAGTTGCTCGGGTCGCTTTCACTCGCCACGGATCTCGGCACGGGCCAGCCCCAAGGCCATGGTCTCAGTACCAGCCTCCTGGCGGTCGAAGTGTCGCGGGAGCTGGGGTGCGATGACGCTCAAATTCGCCATGTTCAGCAGGTCTCGCTGATCCGCTTTCTCGGCTGCACTTCAGACTCCGACGACACCGCACGCATGTCCGGGGGAGACGATCTCTCCTTCATGAGGGGGTTCGCCCCCGCTCACATGGGTGGCAAAGGTGAAGCGACGCGGGCCATGATCCGGGCGGTCGGCTCGGGCCAAAGAGCGCCGCGACGCGCTCTCCTGATCGGAGCCGCCCTGACCCATCCCGCGTCCGACGCCGGCGGTCTCGCCGCTCATTGTGAGGTTGGCGCGATGCTGGCTCGGCGTCTCGGCCTCGACGCGGGGGTGATCGTCGCCCTCGAGCACGCATACGAACGATGGGACGGGACCGGTGACCCGGCCGGCCTGGAGGGTGAAGAGATCCCGCTCGAGACGCGGATCGCGGTTGTCGCCCACGATGCTGATCTGTTTGCCCGGCGCGGTGACAACGTTGTCGAGGTCCTGCGGGATCGTCGTGGAAAGGCCTATGACCCCCAGATCGTGGACATAGTGACGAAGCTGAACCTCTCCGGAGGGGAGGCCGACTGGGACCAGGTTCTGGCATCCGAGCCTGAGCCAAGGGCCATGGTGCAGGATCTCGATCACTCTCTCGCCGTGGTCGCCGACTACGTCGATCTCAAGTCGCCATGGACCAGGGGCCACTCCCGCACGGTCGCCGACCTGGCCCAAAAGGCTGGAGGGCTGCTCGGGCTGACGGATGATCAGGTGAGCGATTTGAGGCGGGCTGCCCTCGTCCACGATCTCGGTCGGGTGGGTGTAGAGAACGGGATCTGGAACAAGCCAGGCCCGTTGGCCACCCCGGAGTGGGAAAAGGTCCGGCTCCACCCGTATCTGACCGAGCGGGTGCTGTCCCGTTGCACGACCCTGGCCGAGTTGGGTGAGATCGCGTCGAGTCACCACGAGCGCAGTGACGGCTCTGGATATCACCGGAGGATGACCGCAGAGCAACTGTCGAAGGCGGGCCGTGTGCTGGCGGCAGCGGACGTCATGGCTGCGCTGACCGCCGACCGACCATACAGAGCTCGCTTCGATACCAGCGAGGCCGCCCGCACGCTCGAGGTGGAGGCTGGTTCGGGTCGGCTGGACCGCGAGGCCGTAGCCGCCGTGGTGTCCGCAGCAGAGGGCCGATCTCGAGTGGAAAAGGCCATCAACCCTGGTGGCCTGACCGACCGCGAGGTGGAGGTCCTGCGCCTCATCGCTCGGGGTCACACCAACCGCGTGATCGGCGAGGAGTTGTTCATCTCACCGAAGACAGTCGGGCGTCACGTCGAGAACATCTACGTCAAGATTGGGGTGTCGACTCGGGCTGGTGCCGCCCTCTTCGCGATGGAGCAGCGTCTCCTGGAATAGGTGTCCGGGTGTAAGGTCGTCCGATGGGCGGCTTGTCCCGCCCGACCTTCGTCTCGGTGCCCGCGCCGGCGACCCGGAAGGCAAAGGGGACCCCGAGTGCTCGGCAAAGAGTCGGATCGAGCTGTGCGTGTCCACGCATACGTCGGTGAGCGCGGGTCACCGGTCTTATGCGGCCGATACACGGGAAAGCAGTCGAAATGACCCGACAAGAGACCTTCAAGCGCCGGATCCGGCAACGCATGGAGAAGACCGGTGAACGATACGGCGCGGCCCGCCGCGTCCTCATCGAGCAATCATCGACCGATGGGGCGAGGAAGTGGGCGTCCGAGCCCGAGATGGCCGACGACACGTTGCGAGAGGCCACCGGGCGGGGTTGGGACGAGTGGTGCGACATCATCGACGCCTGGCCCGGGCACTCCGACGGGCATACCGCCATCGCCACCTACCTCCATGACGAGCACGACGTCGCTGGATGGTGGGCCCAGACCGTGACCGTGGGATATGAGCGGGTCACCGGTCTGAGACTCCCCCATCAGCAGCCGGATGGGACCTTCAGCGCAGGTAAGTCACGAACGGTGGCGGCCGACGTCGGACTGCTCAGGGAGATGCTGCTCGACGACGACGACCGGGCCGATCTCTTCCCCGGTCTCGAGACCGAGCTCCGCTCGCGACCCACCTCCAAGGTCCTTCGCATCGGAATCGGTCCTGGAACGGCACAGATCGCACTCGACCACCAGGACGACGGCCGGGTCAAGATCACCGTCGCCCATGACAAGCTCCCCACGGCCGACGCCGTCGAGGAATGGAAGGGCTACTGGTCCGATTGGCTGGCGGCGGTCGACGAGGCGTGGTAGACGCCGATCTGGTGGTCCGCGATTCCACCGCACCCCCGAGGTAGGGACCGATGCTGACAGCCTCCATGACCATCGACCCGGACTTTCAGGTGTCCGAGGTTCGCCGGCGCACCTTCGGGTCCTTTGTCGAGCACCTCGGGCGTTGTGTCTACACCGGCATCTTCGAGCCCGGCCACGACACCGCCGATGAAGACGGCTTGCGCAGGGACGTGCTCGACCTGGTTCGTGAGATGGGAGTCACCGTCGTTCGCTATCCCGGTGGCAATTTCGTTTCCGGGTACCAATGGGAGGATGGAATCGGGCCTGTCGATCAGCGACCCGACCGTCTGGATTCCGCCTGGCACTCCTTGGAAACCAACGCGTTCGGGATCGCCGAGTTCGTCAACTGGGCCCGCAAGGCCGATGTCGAAGTCATGCACGCGCTCAACCTGGGAACCAGAGGTGTGCAGGAAGCAGTGAACCTCCTCGAGTATTGCAATCACGAAGGTGGCTCCTACTGGTCAGACCTACGCATCGCCCACGGCTATCGAGAGCCGTTCGACATCAAGCTCTGGTGTCTCGGCAACGAACTGGATGGCCCCTGGCAGATGGGGCACAAGACGGCAGACGAGTACGGGCGGCTGGCAGCGGAGACGGCGCGCGCAATGCGAATGTTCGATCCGGCCCTGGAATTGGTCGCTTGTGGTAGCTCGCATTCGAGCATGCCTACCTTCGGCAGCTGGGAGGCCACTGTCCTCGAGCACGCCTACGACCAGGTCGACTACGTCTCTCTGCACGCCTACTACCAGGAGCATGACGGGGACATGCGCAGCTTCCTCGCGTCTGCGCTGGACATGGAATCCTTCATAGATTCGGTGATCGCTACAGCTGACCATGTCCGAGCCAAGACCGGCGCCCGTAAGCGGATCAACCTCTCGTTCGACGAGTGGAATGTCTGGTATATCAGCCGGTTTCAGGACCTGGAGCCGATGACGGACTGGCCCATCGCACCGCGGCTGATCGAAGACGTCTACAACGTGGCCGACGCGGTGGTAGTTGGCACACTCCTGATCACACTCCTGCGGCATAGCGACAGGGTCACCGCAGCCTGTCAGGCACAGCTGGTCAATGCCATCGCTCCGATCCACGCCGAGCCCGGTGGCCCGGCTTGGAGGCATACCACCTTCTATCCCTTTGCCCACGCGGCTCGGTTGGCACGAGGCAATGTGCTGAGGGTCGAGCCCAAGTCGCCGAGCTACAACAGCGAGCGATATGGCGACACCCCCGTCATCGACTCGGTGGCGACTCACGACGACGACGCCGGCGAGCTCGTCGTGTTCGCAGTCAACCGGGACCTGGAAAAGGAAGTTGCCTTTTCCGTTGGCCTGCGCGCCTTCCCCGGCTATCGGCTTGTCGAGCATCTGACGGTCAGCGATGACGACATACACGCCGTCAACACTCTGGAACAACCAGATCGGGTCACGCCGAGCTCACGCGTCGTTTCCGGTGAACCAGATGATTCGGTGGAGGTGGTTCTGCCTGCAGTGTCTTGGAACGTGCTTCGCTTCGAGCGAGCGACGTCTTGACCGTCACCACGGCGACGATGACCAAGCGAACGCCGGAAGAGGTCTGGGATCAACGGGCACGTTCGACCCCGGGCTGAAAGGAATCGTGCCCAGATCGATGTCGATGATCGAAGCGGTCGGGTACACCTCGATCGACCCTTCGGTGGCGGTCGTCACCGATCCCGTCCCCAGCACATGCATGACTCCATCCCTCCCAATGAGACCGGTCGACTCGTCGATTCCGAGCACTGCAAGACCCTCCATCCGCTTCAAGAAGGGTGAGAACCAGCGCCGAACCCGAAGCCGGTCGAAATGAGGGGCGACCACGAATCCGTGCAGGAGCCCGAACCCTGGGATCAACCGGAACGGATCGGGGGGATAGAGATTCAAACGACGCTCAAAGAGGTCGATGGCGCCGGCCGAAGACCCGGTTACACCCGCACCCGCTTCCCACCGGCCGATGATCGCCTCGAGAATGGGCGTACCGGACAGGGCGGATATCAGCCGGTTGGGCACACCGCCAGGGAGGACGATCACATCCGCACCGTGCACCATTTCCAGGGCGGTCTCATCGCTTCCCGAGGCGGGAATCAACACGCGTGCCCTGGCTCCCAGGCTGGTCCAATGCGCCTGCGCCAGCGCTCCGGCTGCTGCTGCCTGACCCTTGAACGAGGCGAGAGGAAGGATCACGACCTCGGGGGCGAAGACGCCGACTTCGTCGAGCATGCGGCGGTCGATGGGAAGAGTCGGCTCATAGTGCTCCAAACCGCCCAGCAGTCCGATTGGCCCCGGCATCATGCCACCGCCTCGAGCTCGCTGGCCGCCCGATGGTCCTCGACGGGCGAGGGCCGGCCGCGCAGCATGCCAAGCGCCGGACCGATACCGAGGGCCACCGGCAACCAATACGAAACGAGTCGGTAGGAGAGCACCGCCATCACGGCAACCCCGACCGGGACGCCCAGGGCCGCATAGGTGGCAGCGAGGGCGGATTCGAGGACACCGAGCCAGCCAGGAGTGAGCTCAGGGAGGGCGTTGATCAGATTGGCCAGGCCATAGCCGACCAGAAGAACCGCCGGGTGGAGGCGGACGCCAAAGCCGAGGAACATCACCCACAGCGCCGCCGCATCGACGATCCAGCTCAGCGCAGCCCAGGCCATGAGCGGCATCAGCCGGCGGACCGGCACTGGCGTCATCGCCTGCAACTCCCAGTCCCGAGGTTCGGCGGACACGCCCAGCCGAGACCCGAGCACATTCAGACCCCGCGCGAACGGGCACGGAATCGTGGAACGCGGAGGGCGGCGACTGCCGCGATACCCGCAACGGCGAGGACAACGAAGACCAACGCCGGTCCCACGAGGTGGGCCGCGCCGACAAGGTCTCCGGGGAGCCCCGAGGCAGTGCCGACTCCCACCACGAGAGCCAGAGTGGACATCGAAACCCACCACGCCATGAGCATCGAGGCGACGGTTCTGGGGACAGGATTTCCGTGAGCCACGATGGCCCTTGCCGCGAAGATGCTTCCAGCTGCTCCGCCACCGGGGAGGATCCGGCTCAGGGAGAAAGCGCCCATCGAGATCCGGAGGGCCTGACGCCGGCCGAGGCTTCCGCCCAGACCCCGGATCGATGACCGGTAGACGTTGGACAGGCTGTAGACCCAGATTCCCTCCATGAACATGGCCGCCGCGACCAGCCACCAGCTCCTGGTGAGCAGGTGGCCGATGGCTTGGCTGATCTCCGAATGGTTTGTTGCGCCCATCCGGACAAGGAGGACTAGCGAGAGGACCATCAGCCCCCCGCGGAGGATTCGTCCCCGTGACACGTTTCCGCGACTCACTCGAGCAGAGTCGGCGACGACCTTCGAAGCGACAATCGGGGACGACCCTCGGCCTCCCCTTACCGGGTCGGGGTGGGCGTAGGTGACATGGTGTGACATGTCGCCAACGTATGGACAGGGGTCTCGCCCGTCGTCCGCCGCGAGAATGCAATCGGCCCTACATCTTCAGATGTACGGCGCGGCTCAGCGCCCCGGGATCACCAACCCTGACTCATAGGCGAGTACGACTAGCTGGGCGCGGTCGCGAGCTCCGAGTTTGGTGAGGATCCGAGATACATGCGTCTTGACGGTGGCATGAGTCACCACGAGAGCCTCGGCGATCTCGGCGTTGCTAAGGCCTCGCCCGACCTCGACCATGATCTCCCGCTCCCTCCCTGTGAGGAGCTCCAATCCTCGAATGGCTCGTTCGTCGGTGATGGCAGGCCGCACTGCAAATTCAGCGATCAAACGCCGGGTAATCGAAGGAGCCAACAAGGCCTCCCCCTCGGCAAGAACACGTATGGCAGCGACTAGTTCCTCGGGTGGGACGTCCTTGAGCAAGAACCCGCTGGCACCAGCTCTCAACGCGGCATAGACATACTCGTCGGCATCGAACGTGGTCAGAATCAAGACGCGAACGTCGGTCAGATCCGGGTCTGCCACGATTCGCGTCGTAGCTTCAATCCCGTCGACCATCGGCATGCGGATGTCCATCAAAAGAACATCGGGGCGATGATCCCGAGCGAGCTCGACGGCCTCCAGGCCATTGCTCGCCTCACCAATCAGCTCGAGGCCCTCTGAGTGCCTGATGATGGTTTCCAACCCTGCCCGAACCAGTGCCTGATCGTCGGCGATCCCGACTCGCGTCACTCCGGGTCCCTATCGAACGTGAATATTGCCTCGACTCGATAACCGCCGTCGTCGGTCGAGCCGGCATTCAGGGTTCCTCCATAAAGAGAGGCTCGCTCCTCCATCCCGGAGATCCCGTGGCCACCGCCTTCGATGGGCTCGACCGGCCTGGTCGGCGGGCCGTTGCCTACGATGAGCACGAGGGCGCCGTCGGACGCCTCCAGTGTCAGCTCCGCTTCATCGACACCGGCGTGCCGTACCACATTGGTGAGCGCCTCCTGGACAACCCGGTAGGCGGCGAGCGCCATCCCCGGTGGCACACGGTCCAAATGCCCGGAGCTGGTCACTCCCACCGTGACCCCGGCACGAGATATCTCCTCCACCAATCGATCGATGTCCCCGAGACCCGGAGCGGGCTGCGTAAGCGAATCGTCCCCCTCTCGGAGCACTCCTACGAGACGTCTCATGTCGGCGAGCGCCTCACGGCTGGACTTTTCGATCGTCTCCAAGGCCCGCTGGGCTGCTTCCGGGTCCTGGCGACCCGCCAAGCGACCGCTGCCCGCCTGCAGCGCGACAACCGTCATGCTGTGAGCGACGACGTCGTGGAGCTCTCGGGCGATGCGGAGTCGCTCCTCGCTCACGGCACGGAGGGCCAGCTCCTCCCGGGCGGCGGCCAACTCGGCCGCCCGTCGCTCGTGTTGAATTGCCGCCGTCCGCCATCTGCGAACGACGTCTCCGAGAAACCACGCCGCACCAATCAGAACAGCGAACAGTGCCAACGAGCTGTAGTCGGGAAAGCTCGGCCCGACGATGATCAGGATCAACATCACCAGCTCGACGATGGCCAGCGCGAGCAACGACCGTGGTCGCTCCTCCGCAGCGGCCACCGTGTAAACCGCGATCAGTGTCCCGGGCCCGAGCATGTAGACCGGCAGCTCCAACCCCAGCGTGTAGATCGCAGCGGTGACAAGCATCACCGCAAGGACCGCAAGCGGCCACAGCCTCCTGAAGACGAGCGAGCCCCCATGGACGATCACGAGAATCAACCCAAAAGCCGTCGGTTCTCGATCGCCGAGAACCTCGGTGTACAGAGTCAACGCGGCCGCAGTGGCAATGACGGCGATCGCTACATCGAGAAAGGCCCACCGCCACCACTGCCACTGGTTCGGGCGCAGAGCTTTGTCTGTGGCAGTCATGCGATTCGCTCGAATCTACCGACCCAGCAGCTCCATTCGATGGGCGTCCAACCAGCGGAGAGGGAGGGATTTGAACCCTCGAGGAGGCTTAACACCCCCTACTCGCTTAGCAGGCGAGCGCCTTCGACCACTCGGCCACCTCTCCATGAGCGGCATCAGCCGCAATCTGTACGTTATCCGTTCTGGGTTCCAGGGCTTAGTCGGCGGAGGGGGTGGGATTCGAACCCACGAGACCCGGATCGGGCCCAACGGTTTTCAAGACCGTCTCCTTAGACCACTCGGACACCCCTCCAGGCGAAGCGCGCAGTATCAGGGTACCGGGGCCCTTTCTCCTCTTCGACGTAGCATCGGCCCATGGCCATCGGGCGCGAGCAGGTCCTCGCCTTCCGTCTCGCCAGTCATGGACTCAACCAACGGACCAAAAGTCTGGTCGAGGCAGCGTCCCGGTGTGGAATACAGGAGACCCCGCTCGGCACCGCGCCCCTCGCCTTCCATGCCCGGGTAGATGGTCTCTCACCCGAGAAGCTGGAGAAAGCCCTGAGCAAAGACAGGTCACTGCTCGCCCTATGGGCCATGCGCGGAGCCCCACATGTTGTGCCGGCCACAGACCTCGGAGTCTTCACCATCGGTGCCCTTCCCCTCGATAACGATTCTTTTCGCCACACACTGGGTGGATGGGCCCCGGCGCTGGAGAAGGCCGGGCTGGAGCCGTTCCAACTGCTCGACAAGCTCGTCGACGCGGCGAGGAAGCTGCTCGATGACACGAGCATGAATGTCAACGAGCTGAGAGACCGGCTGTATGCCCTGCTCCGCAGTCTTCACAAGATCAAGCGGCCGGAGTCTGCCCGTGACGACATGCCCGAGCCACTCTTCCGTGCCATCGGGACCATGGGGGCGGTGTGCATCGTTTCGGGTCGGGGCACTGACTCGGTAATGGCCCGCACCGACCAATGGCTCAGCCGCCTTCCGGCGCCGATTGACCCAGACGAGGCACGCGCCGAGCTGGCACGCCGATTCCTGCATTGCTACGGGCCGGGTACCGCCCAGCATTTCGCAGAGTGGACTCAACGCAGCCTGGCCGATGCAAAACAAGCCATCGAGCTCATCGAGGATGAGCTCATCGAAATGAAGATGGCGGGCAAAAGGGCCCTCCTCTTGGCCGTCGATGAGCGGGACCTCGACTCACCGCCCGAGGCGAAAGGAGTGCGTCTCCTCCCTGTCCAGGACCCCTATCTCCAGCAACGGGATCGTGCGACGCTGCTGCCTGATCAGACGGCCCGTCGGCGGCTCTGGCAGGCAGTTCGAGGCCCGGGCGCGCTGCTGGTCGATGGCGTGGTCACCGGCACCTGGCGTGGCCGGGTCAAGGGACAGCGTTGGGAGGTCGAGCTCGAGCCCTTCGGGCGTCTCCTCGCCAGGGTGCGCGATGCGATATCCGACGAGGCCGAGACTATGGCTCCCCCTCAAGGGATGCTCATCGGCGGCGGTCGAAGTCAGCGGATAGGGCCGCCTGAGGCGGCGCCTTTGCGGAGGGGGAGGGATTCGAACCCTCGAGGAGGCGTCAGCCCCCTACGGCATTTCGAGTGCCGCGCACTAGACCGGACTATGCGACCCCTCCAGGGGCGGCTGGTTTGGCGGAGCGGAGGGAGAGGGATTTGAACCCTCGAGGGAGCGTGAACCCCCAACGGCATTTCCAGTGCCGCGCACTAGACCGGACTATGCGATCCCTCCGGAGTTGCCTTGCCGGGACCGGCAGGCAGATAGAGGATAATCGACGCACATGGCTGAGCCGATGCCCTCCGATCGCTATATCGACCCGATGCGCCAGGCCCTGAAAGCAGCAACCGAGGCAGCGGGCACAGGCGACGTGCCCGTGGGTGCCCTCCTTCTCGACGCAACGGGAGCAGTGGTGACAGTCGATCACAACCGGCGGGAGGAATTGTCCGACCCCACCGCACATGCCGAGATCCTGGTGATCTCGGCCCGGGCCCGGGAGATCGACGATTGGCGCTTGACCGGGCACACCCTCGTGGTGACCCTCGAGCCCTGCCCCATGTGCGCCGGAGCGGCGGTGCTGGCACGTCTCGACCGCATCGTCTACGGGGCCGCGGACCTGAAGGCCGGAGCCGCCTGGTCGCTCTACAACATCCCCCAGGATCGCCGGCTCAACCACCGGATCGACCTGATCGAAGGCGTCCTTGCCGACGAGTGCTCTGCGCTCCTCACCGGTTTCTTCGCCGGACCAAGCGCTGACTCACGCAGGGATTGCCGCCTCCGAGGCCACCAGACGCCGGTCCCAAATCGCATACACCACCGCACCGACCCCCAGGACCAGAGCCACCGCGGAGAAGGCGGTTCGGTAGTCGAAACCGTCGATCAGGCCGCCAACCGCCGGAGCTGAGGCGAGAAGGGCGATGTCGAAGATCGAAGTGAAGATCGCCATTGCAGATCCTCGTTCGGCCGTCCGCGCCCGGCTCACTACCTGGCTGGTGAGAATCGGGAACAGGATGCCATGGGACAGACCGGCCGCGAAGGCGGCCGCCACGATGACTGCGGCGTTACCCGCTACGGCCAGCAACAGAAGAGCCGATCCGTAAGCCAGCAGGGCCCCGGTGACGAATGGACGCTGTGGTATCCGGTCGTAATGCCGCCCGCCGAAGATTCTCGTGGCGGCTGCGGTCACGCCGTACACGCCGAAGAAGAGACCCGTGGAACCGACACCCCGATCGGCGACGAAGGTCCTGGTGAAGGTGAAGATCGTCTCCATGCCGATGCTCAATGCGAGCGTCACCCACCACAAAGGAAGGAGGTTGCGTTGGGCCAGGGCCGACCAGAAGCCACGTCGGGGACGATGGCCAAGGATCGGGAGCAACGGCAGGCGCCACACCAATAACCACGAGCCGAGGCTGGCCGCCGATGCCAGCACGAACAGGGCCGGGTATCCGAAGGCCTCGATGACGACGTCGCCGACGACACCCCCGAGTGCGATGGGTAGGAGCCCGGAGAGACCAAATAGAGCCAGTCCCTGTGTGCGATGCTCGATAGGGATCGAATCCGCACCGTAGGTGAGCATGGTGGTGAAAAGGGCGATCTGCAGCACGCGTTGCGCAAGGAAGAGCACCCAGAGATACGGGCCCCAAACGGTGGTGGTGGCCAGGGCAAGCACGACCGTCGCGTTGAGCAAGCCGGCGACCAGGAGCACGGTGCGCCGGTTTGTCAGGTCCAGGATCCTCCCGAAGGCAGGGCGGAAGAGCAAGGCGAGCACGGCTCCAGCTGCGTAGAGCAAGCCGATCAGCGCCTCGGTGACTCCGAGCGTTTCGAAATAGCCGGGGACATGGACCAGGAGGAAGAAGGACATCTCTTGCAGCAGCGCGGCGGCGAAGAGCTTGCCGAAATTGGGGCCAAAGCGGGCGGACACAGCCGCTGCAAGGTAACAGGGCCGCAGTCCGTCGAAGTCGTAATAGTCGACGGGCGCCTACCCTTGTCGTCGATCGTGATAGGCGGGGCGCTAGGGGTGCCCTGAACCCGAAATCCTCTCCATGCGGGGCTGAATTCCCCGCCCGAGGGTCCACGTGACACCGGCAGATGGTGGACACGGGACGTTGACGGTCGGGTCCTGCGCGGCGGAACACCACGAACCGGGTCAGATCCGGAAGGAAGCAGCTCTAAGTGGACCGTTCCGGGTGACGCAGGGCGGCCTGACCCGAGTCCACGCCCGCCAATCGACGGCGTTGCAAGGTCTCGACGGCGGGGGCACGATCAAGCTCGCTGCGCTCGCGGTTCTGGGTTCTAAGTTCTAGGTTCTAGGTCAGGCTTCCGAAGCCGGGCTCCGTAGACGAAGCCGAACATGCCCATGCGCCAGATGTGCTCGGGGGTGAGGGCATGGCCCAGAAACAGGTTTTCGGGGGGCGGGAGAGAATCCAGGGACCGGTGCAAGTACCAGTACTCCCGCGGGGCGCCGGCAAAGAGGAGTCCAACGAGGGGCAGCAGGACGGCAGTGCCGAGTCTGTGAAGCATGCGGAGCACGCCGCTGCGCGGCCGAGTCAGATCGACCACCACCGCCGTCGAGCCGGGTTTCAGCACCCGATCGATCTCGGACAAGGTGTCCTCAATCGAGCTCAGGTTGCGGAAGACGAACCCGCTGAAGATCGCGTCGAGGGACGCGTCCCGGAACGGGAGCGCCTCCCCCGTCCCGACGACCCGGTCACGGACCGGGCTGAGTGCCAGCATCTCGATGACCGGGTCCAGGCCCACCACGCCCCTGCCCTCGAAGTCGGTGGCGCCCGTCCCACAACCGAGGTCGAGAACGGTGCCCCGCCCCAACATCTCGATGCCACGGGACCGCCATCTCTCTTCCTGGCCCAGGGACAGGATCCGATTGATCAGGTCGTATCGAGCCGCGATCCGGGCAAATATCGGATCGGAAACCTCACTCACGACTCGATGACGTCGAAACCCGTATAGCGACGGAGCGCCTCGGGAATGACGACCGAGCCGTCGGGCTGCTGGTGATTCTCGAGGATGGCGAGGATGGTGCGACCCACGGCACAGGCCGTCCCGTTGAGCGTGTGCAATACCTCGTTCCCCTGCTCGGTCCTCATCCTGATCTTGAGCCGTCGCGCCTGATAATCAGTCGTATTGGAACACGAGGTGATCTCGCGGTATGCCTGCTCTCCCGGGAACCAGGCCTCGATGTCGTACTTCTTGGCGGCCGAGGCACCAAGATCCCCGGCCGCGATATTCACCACCCGGTAGGGAATCTCCAACTCGCCGACCAGATTCTCCTCCACGGCGAGGAGCCGGTCGTGCTCTGCGACCGAATCGTCGGGGCTGGTGAACACGAACATCTCGACCTTGTCGAACTGGTGGACCCTGAAGATGCCGGCCGTGTCCTTCCCATAAGTCCCCGCCTCCCGTCGGAAACAGGTGGAGAATCCTGCGTACCGCCGGGGTAGGTCATTGGATTCCAGGATCTCGTCGGTGTGATAGGCGGCGAGGGGGACCTCGGCGGTTCCGACAAGAAAGAGCTCGTCCCGGGGGATCTCGTAGACCTGCTCCCTGGCCTCAGGAAAGAACCCGGTGCCAACCAGCGCCTCCTCCCGCACCAGGACCGGTGGGACCATCGGGGTGAAACCCTCGGCAACGAGGTGGTCCATGGCCCAGCGCACCAAGGAGAACTCCAGCAACGCCCCCTTGCCCTTGAGATAGCCGAACCGGCTTCCCGACACCTTTGCGGCGCGGATCGTGTCGATGATCCCGAGCCTCTCACCGAGAGTTGCGTGATCGGTTCCCTCGGTGAGGGGCTCACCCACCCGCTTGATCTCCAGGCTGTCCTCTTCACCGAACCCCTCGGCAGCGTCAGGTGCCACCAGATTGGGCACCTCGAGGATGGCCGAGTCGAATTCCGACTCCAGACGATCGACTTCCGACGCCGCCTCCT
This sequence comes from uncultured Acidobacteriota bacterium, assembly GCA_963828465.1. Classification (GTDB taxonomy): domain Bacteria; phylum Actinomycetota; class Acidimicrobiia; order Spongiisociales; family ZC4RG35; genus JARDZU01. The sequence goes on from CAWHEU010000020.1 coordinate 132,326, forward strand.
TGACCTGACCTGCGAGATCAGCGACCGCTGCGATGGCAACCTCCTTGGCCTGACCGTCGAGACCCGCTATCTCCCGTCCCGATTCCTTCTGTTTGGCCCGGAGCTCCTCGGCCCTCCGACGGGCTCCGCGGAGGCTCGACTCCAGTGAGATGACAGAGTCGAGATCGACCTTCGAGCCGCGCCGGGCCAGTGCTTCCCGGATCGCGTCGGGGTCATCTCGGAGCAGCCGGGGGTCGATCATGAGAGCGAGGATGGTACCGACCGCCTGGGTCGGCCCCTACTCGTCGTTCACCTCGAAGAGAACGCTCACGACGTTGTCTTCGAGATCGACGTCGTTTGTGATCGCGGTGAGGCTCGCTGCGACCTCATAGAGGGCGCCAGGGATGACTGGGATCTCGAGGAACTGCACTGCTGTCTGCTGGCCCGGCTCGAGCACCGGCACCATCTCTGAGAGCACCACCGGGTCGGACTCGCCGGACAGGGTGAGCTCGATGGGCTCGGGCTCGCTGGCCACGTTGCCGGCATTGCCCACCACGACGGAGAAATTCAACAACTCGGTGGCCGGCACGATCGCCTGGTCGGACGGATCGACGTTCCAGAGCGGGTCGGAGGTGATCGATGACACCTGGAGTCCCGGCCGGAGCCCGATCCCGCTGTTCGGTGAGCGCGATGCTTCGACATAGGCCTGCGACAACGTGAACAGCTCGCCCTCGGCTGGGAGCATGAGCACCTCGGGCATCGCAGCGACCGGGTCCGGCACCTCCTCTTCCTCCAGCTCCCGAACCAGGTCGGTGTAGAGGCGATCCCCCGCCCGCAGCTCGGCCAGAGCATTCGCGATGTTGTCCGTCACCACCGTGTCGGTCGGGTCATCGGCGGCGGCGAGGATGCCGGACGCGAACCCGCTCACACCCACCGTCCACGCCTCCAACGCTCTGCGATATACCGCGTTGGCCGCAACGAGGTTCTCAGAGGACGGTCCTGTTTCGACCAGCTCCAACCCGATCTCGAGATCCTCACGCAAGCCATCGGTCGCCGTGACGAGCTCGGACCGATCGATACGGGAGAGGCGGGAGATGACAACTCTCAGCGAATCGGCGCCCATCGAGAGATCGGATGCAGTCTCGTGCATGGAATCGAGGTACTGCAGTTCGGCTCGGGTGTCGTCGCCTTCGCTGGTTACGACCACGGCAACCACGGCGGCTGCGGTCACGACCGCAGGCCAGAGGAAGCGGCCAAGAGACCGTCGGCGAGATTTGGGTTGGTCGAGCATCATCGTCACTGGTTTTCCGGCCACAGGCCGAGGCGAGAAGCGTATGCCGGCCGAGGGAGATACAAGGGGGTCGCCCCCCTTTAAGTGGCGGTGGGCGAGGGGGGACTTGAACCCCCACGATCTTGCGATCACAGGAACCTGAATCCTCCGCGTCTGCCAATTCCGCCACTCGCCCGGGATCGAGGCGAAATCGTACCGTCGCACCGTGGGTTCCGGTAGTCGGCAACACTGTCCCGGGCCGGCCGTAACCTCTCGACGGTGAGCCTGGCACGCAGTCTCGAACGACGTCTCGAACGCCTCCTGGAGGGCGCAACCGGCCGCGTTTTCTCCGGGCGATTGCATCCATCCGAAATGGCCGGACGCATCGCAAGGGAGGCCGATCTCAGCCGCTACCGCCATGAATCGGGTCCGGCAACGGCCAACAAATACGTGTTGACGGTGAGCCCGGCCGACCTCGACGTCGACCCTTCCACTCTCGAGAAGAAGCTCGAGATGGCCCTTGCCGAGCACGCCGCCGGCGTTGGCCTCCTCTTCGAGGGGCCACCGACCGTGAAGATCGTGACTTCGGGTGAGATGACACCGGGACAGTTCTCCTGCACACCCTCGGTCGAGCCGGGCCCGCTCCCGCCGTGGGCCAGACTCACCGGTTCCGGTACCAGCATCGAGATCGGAGCCAACCGGGTGACTCTCGGGAGGTCGGAGGAGGCCGACATCGTGCTTCCCTACGACAACGTGTCGCGCAAGCACGCCCTGATCTGGCGCTCCGAAGGCAGGTCCTGGATCCAGGATCTCGGGTCGTCGAACGGGACCCTGGTCGACGGGGCAGGGGTTGGCGAGCGACCTGTGCTGCTGCAGAATGGCTCGGTGGTAAGCCTGGCCGGGCACCGCTACCGGTTCATCGAGGGGTAGGAATGCCCGACATCATCCTGGCCTTGCTCCGGATCATCTTCCTGGGCCTCGTCTACCTCTTCGTATGGCAAGTGGCCCGCGCTATCGGCGCACATCTAGGAATATCCCTTCGACGAAAGCGCCGGGAGGGCACCAAAGTCGTGATGATCAAGTCTGAGACCCAACAGGGCACCGAGCTGGAAGTGGAGGATGTGACGGTGCTCGGACGCTCGCCCGAGGCCGATGTGCTGCTCGATGACCCCTACGCTTCGGAGTTCCACATGCGCCTGGTAGCCCAGGACAGCGGGATGGTGCTGCATGACCTCGGCAGCACGAACGGGACCTATATCAACGGGCGTCGTGTGACCGCCCCCACCACCCTGCGTCGTGGCGACAACATCCAGGTGGGGAAGACCGTGATGGAAGTCCGATGAGATACGTCTGGGGGTCGGCCACCCACCAGGGCATGGTCCGACAGAACAACGAGGACTCCCTGTTCCCGGACAAATCCGGTGAGTCCGACGGGCCGGCCGTGCTGATGGTTGCCGACGGGATGGGTGGCCACATCGCGGGTGAGGTCGCCTCGCGACTCGCCATCAACGCCGCTGCCTCCGCCGACCTCGATCCCGACGACCGCGTCGCCGCCGCCAACCGTGCCATACGCGAGGAGGTCGCCCGTCAGCCCGATCTCGAGGGTATGGGGACCACCCTGACCCTGGTGGAGCTGGCTCCCGAGAGGACCGCGCGCTTCGGGCATGTCGGCGACAGTCGCGCCTACCTGTACCGGGACGGTGAGCTGAGACAACTCACCGAGGATCACACTGTCGCGGCCGAGTATGTGGCCCTCGGCCACATATCGGTCGATGAGATGGACGAACACCCGCAGAGCCACATGCTCACCCGGTGCCTCGGCCTGACGCGGTTTGTGAACGTCGACCGCATCGACCTCGACCTCGACCCCGGTGATCGACTGCTGCTGTGCTCCGACGGTCTCAACTCGATGGTGCCACCAAAGGGAATCGCAAAGGCCCTGGCCAATGGGAGCGCCGACGAGGCGGCTTGGAAGCTCGTCGAGGCGGCAAACAAGGCCGGAGGGCACGACAACATCAGCGTCATCGTCATCGACGTCGTCTCCTGAGCCCATGACCCGCAATACCGAGGGCGCATTGATCGTGGCGGCGTGTGTGTTGGCGGCGTTCGCCGTGACACTGGTCAACTTCGCCCAGGAACGGAGTGTCGATGCCCAGACCGCCCTGACCTTCCTCGTCCTCCTGATCGCCTTTGGAGGGCTCCACATGGCGGTGCGGGCATTCGCCCCCAAGGCCACACCGCTGCTCCTCCCACCGGTCACCGCCCTGACCGCACTGGGCTTCTTCCAGATCTACCGGCTCGACTTCGCCACCGAAACCGTCAGGGCCAGCTCTCAGAGGTGGTGGATCCTGATCGCGGCCGGTCTGGCTTCCTTGACTCTCCTGTTGTTCAGCCGGAGCTCGATCTCGATCTTGCGCCGATACCGAAACATCACCTTGCTCATCTCGCTGGTGCTGATCCTGCTCCCCAACCTGCCTGCCGACTGGGGGTTCCCTCTGCGGGGGTTGTCGGTGAACGGCTCCCGGCTCTGGGTCCTCCTCGATGTGGGGTTCACGACCTTTCAGTTCCAGCCCGCGGAGCTGGCCAAGCTGGGCCTGGTCGCGTATGTCGCCGGCTATCTCGCCGACCACCAGCGAGCGCTCCGCGAGGCACGGCGCCACATCGGGCCCATCGCCTTCCCCGAGCCCCGTCAGCTGATCCCACTGCTCATCACCTGGGGAGTCAGCGTCTTGATACTGATCTCGCAGCGTGATCTCGGTGCTTCGCTGCTTCTGTTCGTTGGGTTCGTCCTCTTGCTCTACGCCGCCACCGGCACCACGGGGTACCTCGTGGCCGGCGCCTTCCTCGGAGCTATCGCCGGGGTGGCGTCGTATCTCGCCTTTGATCATGTACAGCGTCGGGTGATCGCCTGGATCGCGCCTTTCGAACACTATGAGGATGAAGGCTTTCAGATCGCCCAGGGGCTCTTCGCGATGGGGACGGGGAGCCTTTCCGGAGCAGGGCCTGGGCTCGGCAGGCCCGATCTCATCCCCAACGCCGCCACCGATTTCATCTTCGCTGCCGTCGGCGAGGAGTTGGGGTTCGCCGGGACGGTGTCGGTTATCGCACTGTTCGCCCTCACCGTTGCGGTGGGCTTGGGCATCGCCTTCCGCAGCCGCGACACCTTCCGCAAGCTGCTGGCAGCGGGCCTCACTTTCGTTCTGGCCGTCCAGACGATCCTGATCATCGGGGGGGTGGTCCGGCTCGTACCTCTCACGGGCATCACACTTCCCTTCATGTCATACGGCGGCTCTGCCCTGGTCGGAAACATGATCCTGATCGCGCTCCTGCTCCGGATCAGCCACGAGGAGGCCCAGTGAACGGGCCTGTCCGCCGCCTGTCGATCGGCATATTCGCCGGCTTCTTCGCCCTGCTCCTGGCCGTCACCTGGATCCAGGTGATTCATGCCGACGTGCTCAAGGCCGATCCTCGCAACTCTCGTCCGGCACTGTCCGAGCGTGGCAAGGAGCGCGGGCTGATCGTGACCATCGACGGGACCGTGGTGGCGCAATCGGTTCCTGACCCCGAAGACCCACGCTCGTTCGTTCGTCAGTACCCCGAAGGCGAGCCATTTGCACACGTCGTGGGTTACAACTCGTTCCTCGTCGGATCCTCGGGGTTGGAGAACGCATATGCGGATGAGCTCCGCTCCAGGCGGGATCTGACCATCAGCGACCTCGTCTCGGTCATCCTGGGCCGCGATCTCCGCCCGGAGAGCCTCGAGCTGACGATCAACGCCGCCCTGCAGGAAGCGGCATTCGAAGGCTTGGGCGGGCTCAAAGGCGCGGTGTTCGCCATCGATCCCAGGACCGGGGCGGTCCTGGCTTCTGTCTCCTCGCCGTCATACGACCCGGAGTCGCTTCTGGGCGGCGATGCAGCGACGGTGTGGGAGAGCCTCCTAGCCGACCCCGAGGGGCCTCTTCTGGACCGGGCCACCAGGGAGATCTACCCGCCGGGCTCGACTTTCAAGACCGTGGTGACGGCGGCCGCCCTCGACACCGGGACCGCGGTGCCGGAGACGGAGTTCCCGGACCCCGAGGAGTTCCAGTTGCCCGGGTCGTCGGCGACGATATCCAACGCCGGTGGCGGCGTCTGCAACGACGGTCAGTCGATCACGTTGCTCCAGGCTTTCATCGTCTCCTGCAACACCACATTCGCCGACCTCTCGATCCAGGTGGGCGCCGAGGACGTTGGGATCACCGCGGAGGCGCTCGGTTTCAACACGGACATTCCGTTCCCGTGGACAGTGCCCGAGGCGATCTACCCAGTGGACTTGTTGGCCGAGGACCCTGCGGCACTGGCCCAGAGCGGCATCGGGGAACGCGATGTGCGCGCTGCGCCGTTGCATATGGCGATGGTGGCAGCGGCAATCGCCAACGACGGCACCACCCTCACCCCTTATCTCGTAAATCGAATCTTTGACGCAGACGGGAACACCGTGGAGACATTCGAACCCAGCCCCATGGGTCAGGCCATGGACCCTGCCACGGCCGCCGTTGTAACCGAGATGATGGAGCGCGTCGTCACGGAGGGCACCGGTCAGGCGGCCGCCGTCCCAGATGTCAGAGTGGCCGGCAAGACCGGGACCTCCATGGGCCCGGACGGGTTGCCCAACCCGTGGTTTATCGGTTTCGCCCCCGCCGAGGATCCGACGATTGCGATAGCCGTCTTCTTCGAGGCCAGTCCGGAACTGGGCGAATCCGCCTCCGGCGGCGGTGTCGCAGCCCCCCTTGCCGGCGACCTCATCCAGTTGTGGCTGGAGGGAAGCCCATGAGTTGGGATGAGAGCCTTCCTACAATCCGCCCGTCTTCCATGGATGCCCAAACCGCACTCACCGACCGTTATCAAATCACGTCCCACCTGGCTCGGGGCGGGATGGCCGACGTGTATGAGGGCAAGGACAACCTCCTCAATCGCCGGGTTGCGATCAAGGTCCTTCATTCGCAGTATTCCGCCGACGAGGCATTCGTAAAGCGCTTCAGACGCGAAGCACAGGCCGCAGCCAACTTGAGCCACCCCAACATCGTCGGGATCTACGACTGGGGTCAGGCACAGAACACGTATTTCATCGTCATGGAACTCGTCGACGGGCGCTCGCTACGGGACGTCCTCAGATCGGAAGGGGCCTTGCTCCCGCGGCGAGCCACCGAGATCACGGCTGAGGTGGCAGCAGCGCTGTCGGTCGCCCACCAGGCGGGGCTGGTCCACCGCGACGTGAAGCCGGGCAACATCCTCCTTGCCAAGGACGGCACCGTGAAGGTGACCGACTTCGGCATCGCCCGGGCCTGGGACGACAGCCAGGAGCTGACCCGGACCGGTGCGGTCATCGGGACCGCTACCTATTTCAGCCCCGAGCAGGCTCAGGGAGCGGCGGCCGATGCCCGGAGCGATGTCTATTCCCTTGGCGTGGTGCTCTACGAGATGCTCACCGGGCGCCCCCCTTACACAGGCGACAGCCCGATGTCGGTTGCCTTCCAGCACGTTTCGACCGAAGCGCCGCTACCGAGCTCGCTCAACGCCGATGTCTCGCCGTCGCTCGACGCGGTGGTGGCCAAGGCGATGCGGAAGGACCCGGTCGCCCGGTACCAAACCGCCGATGAGATGCGCGCCGACCTCCTGTCGGTGCTCAAGGGAGAAGAGGTTGGCATGCCGCCTCTCATCGTGCCCGTGGCGGTACCGGCCAACGGAGACGGCGCGACGCGGGTGATGTCGACCACCCCCGTGCCTCCGGCCACGGCACCCCCGGACGAGATGTACCGGGATGTAGAGGAGGAACCGTCCTCGCAGATGCCGTTCATCCTGACCGCATTTGGCCTCCTGCTCGCACTCGGAGGGCTGATCTTTCTCCTCTTTCAGCTGGCCGGGGGCGGCGAGGAGGAGCCGACTCTCGTCGAGGTACCCAACGTCACGGGAATCAGCCAGGCCGAGGCTCTACAGCGTCTCCAGCAGGACGGGTTCCTGGTCACGACCTTCTTCGAGTCGAGCGACACGGTTGAGGCAGGCGATGTCATTCGGACCGACCCCACTTTCGGGACGATGGTCGAAGAGGGGTCGACTGTCGAGGTCTATGTCTCTTCTGGGCCTGAAGAGATCGAGGTGCCACCTGTCGTTGGCCAGACCAGAGCGGAGGCGGAGCGCCTGATAACCGAGGCGGGACTCAGCATCGGAGAAGTGACCGAACGCGCCGACGCCACCTTCGCCGAAGGGATCGTGATCGAGCAGGATCCCCCGCAGGGAGTGAGAGTTGGTGTGGATGCCCCGGTCAACCTGGTGGTGTCGACGGGACCCGAAACGGTGGTCGTGCCCAATCTGGTGAATCTGAGCGAGCGGGATGCCACCGCCCAGCTTCAAGCGCTCGGGTTGCTGGTGCGGGTTCAGGACGAGTATTCGGACACGGTCGCAAGAGACCTGGTGGTTCGCTCCGACCCTGTGGCGGACAGCGAGGTCCAGCTCGGTGACACTGTTCTCATCGTCGTCTCGCAGGGCCCGGCACCCGTCGAAGTGCCCGACCTGATCGGGTTGAGTCAGGCCGAAGCCGAGGCCGCACTGGCCGAGCTCGGACTGACGATGGTCGCCGACACACAAGGAGTCGCCGATTCGGAGCAGGACGGCCTCGTGATCGATCAGAACCCGAATGCGGGTGAGGTGCTCTTGCCCGGCGACACGGTGAACGTGGCGGTTGGTGAATTCACGCCGCCGCCTACGACGGCAGCTCCCACCACTACGACTACCACGACGGTTCCGACAACCGCGCCCTGACTCAGCGGTAATTGGTGGTCATGAGGAAGCCGGCGGCGATCGCCACGAGGCCGGCGATCAGGATCGTCTGATCCCATTCGAAGACGAAGCGGAGGATCACCAGAACGACGCCAACCACCATCAACCCGGCCATCAGGGCCACGTACCAGGTCGGGCTTGGATCTTTGGCCTTGACCGCGGCCTGGGCGGCACTTGCCGAAACCGGTCTGTTCTTGGGCTTACGACGCTTCGACTCGGGCACGAGCAGCGAGGGTAGTCAAAAACGTATGGCGGCATCGCCGAGTTACACGTGTGTAGTTCTCAACAGCCTTGTGGAAAAACCCTGGGAAAACTACAACGGTGTCATTACGCCGGGCGCCACACCGGCACCATGTCCTCCCGGCAGTGCCGGGGAGGGTTGTCCTCGCTGACGTTCACCGCCGTCATCGTCAACTCGGCCCCGCAGACCGTGCATCGGTAGTCCTGATCGACAGTGACCACGTCTTCCGGATCGACCTCAGGAGGTGGTGTCGAGAGCATGCGGATGATGGCGATGGAGACCCGCCAGATGATGTACCCGGCGACCAAGGCGAGGATGACTTCGACGGCAGAGATGCCGTTCAAACTCGCTCGATGATCAGGGCGTTGGCCATGCCCCCGCCTTCGCACATGGTCTGCAGCCCGTAACGGCCCCCGGTCCGCTCCAACTCCCATACCAGCGTCGTCAGGAGGCGGGCACCGCTGGCCCCGAGCGGGTGGCCCAGAGCGATCGCGCCGCCATTGACGTTGGTCCGCTCCCACAAAGCGGTCGGGTCGGAGCCACCGTGTTCCATGCGCCATGCGACGGTCACCGCCGCAAATGCCTCATTCACCTCGAAGAGGTCGATCTCGTCGATGCCGAGCCCGGCCCGCTCGAGGACCTTTTCGGTGGCCGGGATAGGCCCGGTCAGCATGGTCACCGGGTCGACCCCCGCCATGGCGAAAGCGAGGAACCGCGCCTTCGGCGTCAGACCCAGGGCCCTGGCCTTGTCTTCAGACATGATCAACACAGCCGCGGCGCCATCAGAGATCTGCGAGGAGTTGCCGGCAGTGATCACGCCGTCGCTCTTGAAGGCGGGCTGGAGGGCTGCCAGTTTCTCGAGAGAAGTGTCCTCCCGGATGCCCTCGTCCCTGGTGACGGTGTGAAGCCGCCCGTCGTCGCCGGTCACTCCGACCGGGATGATCTGTTCCTCGAATCGGCCCTCGGCCGTGGCCCGGGACGCCCTCCGATGAGACTCGAGTGAGAGCTCATCCAGTTCCTGTCGGGCGACGCCCCATTTCTCGGCGATCATCTCGGCCGAGAGACCCTGGGGAACGAGTCCCTGCGAATACCGCTCCAACATCCGGGACCCGAACGGGAGCCCGGGTCCCTGGTGTGCCGTGATCCCCATCGGAACCCTGGTCATGTTCTCCACGCCGGCGGCGACCACCACATCCTGGGCGCCGGCCATGATCGCCTGCGCGGCGAAATGCGCCGACTGCTGGGACGAGCCGCACTGGCGGTCGATGGTGACACCGGGAACCTCTTCGGGATACCCGGCAGCCAATGCGGCGTTGCGTCCGACGTTGTATGCCTGCTCCCCCGTCTGGCTGACCGTCCCCATGATCACATCGTCGATGAGGGACGGGTCGATGCCATTGCGTTCCACCAGCGCCTCGAGCGGTCGGGAGGCGAGATCGACCGGGTGATAGTCCTTGAACACCCCGTTGCGACGGCCGACCGGTGTCCGCACCGCATCGACGATGACGGCATTGGTCATGTGTGACTCCAATCATCCGGCTGTGGAGACGATGGGACTCGAACCCACGACCCCCGGCTTGCAAAGCCGGTGCTCTTCCAACTGAGCTACGTCCCCCGATATGCCCGCATTCTAAGGGTGCACCCCGACTCCCAACCCCCCGAACATCCATGACTAGTCCTGGGGACCCATTTCGTCCGCCCGCACTTAAACCGATACCTGCTCCATCGGGGAACCCCGATACCTGCTCCATCATGGAACCAGGTCCATCCCGACACAGGGAGTAGGGAAATGAAAATGAAAAGGTTCAAGGTCGTCACCCTCGCGGTGGCAGCGACGGTCCTGCTGGCGGCAACCGCCGCTGTGGCCGTCCCGACGAGATTCGCAGACGTGCCCTCAGATCACACCTTCTCGGTTGCCATCGATTGGATGGACGAGAACGGGATCACCAAGGGCTGTAATCCCCCCGACAACGACAGGTTCTGCCCGGAGGACTACGTGACCCGCGGTCAGATGTCCGCCTTTCTGAAGCGGTTCGCCGAGTCAGATGTCATCGCTGCCGGTATTGGTGCCACAGGGCCCCAAGGTGAGCAGGGTGACAAGGGTGCTACCGGTGCCCGCGGTGCTACCGGTGCCCGCGGTCCTGCCGGTGTTGACGGTGTTGACGGTGTTGACGGTGACGACGGTGCCCAGGGCGCCCAGGGTGCCCCGGGGACTCCCGGCGGTCCTCAGGGTGAGCAGGGCGAGCCTGGTGAGCAGGGCATCCAGGGCGAAAAAGGTGACAAGGGTGACCAAGGCATCCAGGGCGAGACCGGCGAGACCGGCGAGACCGGCGAGCAGGGAGAGACCGGCGAGACCGGCGAGACCGGTCAGACTGGTCAGACCGGTGAGAAGGGTGACAAGGGTGACCAAGGGATTCAGGGCATCCAGGGCATTCCTGGCCCAGGTTCGACCTTCACCAGGGTCGCAGGCACTCCGAGCGCATCGAATGACGGCCAGACCAAGGACGCGACTGCAACCTGCCCGGTGGGTGTGGTTGTCGGGGGCGGTGTCCTCTTTCTCGGGGCACAGCCGCATAACCTGACTGTCACCGCAGACTATCCCTCAGACGCCACGACGTGGACTGTGGCGGGTGCGGAAAACGTCATTCACAACGGCAACTGGTCGATCCAGGCCTTCGCCATTTGCGCCAGCTGAGTCAACTTCAGCAGCGATAGAGAAGGCCCCGCCTCACGGCGGGGCCTTTCTCATGCCATGCTGATCCGGTCGATCACACCGCGACATGCTCCGGCATCGGAATGCGTGGCTCTATGTCGCTCCGCACACCCTTTATCAGCAGATAACCGATCATCCAGAACTCGCCCACGGTCGCCAGCGCGGTGAGGGCGAGTTCCGGCACTTCGGGGATCAGGTAGAGCACGAACGCACTCAGGATGTAGCCGACGCCGCCGAAGATGAGGATCCAGCCCAGAGGCCGGGGCATCCACCGAGAAGCCACCACCAGGTACCCCATCGGGATCAACCAAAGCCCGAAGAACAGCGCACCCACGCCCCAGAAGGCTCCACTCAGCTCATACATCAACTGGACCGTTGCGGCAGCATCGCCGCCGGGGGCGAGCGCAGGATCGAGGGCAACTGTGAGGGCGCTCACCAGGAAAGCGGCGCTACTCAGGATCGCGGTGCTGTTGATGAGGCCGAAAGCCGCAAGTGAGCCTGCCGCGGTGCTGCTGACCGTCCGGAACAGCTTGTAGAACCAGACCGCTGCAAGCGCCTGAGTGAGCACGACGAGGAGCTCGAGGGCGATTCCGAGTCGAGCCAGCATCTCGCGTTCGACGAGGTTGGCCAATGTGGCGGCAGCGTCGCCGGCCACATAGATCTCCGGGCGGATCAGCAGGAACCCCAGCATCCCGGTGACCCCGACGCCCAGATACAGCCACCCCGTGGTTCGGGCCGTCTTCTTCAGTGAACTCATGAGCATTTCCTCCGCCAAGTCGGTCTTACTACGTAAGTCGTACGACGTAAGGTACTCGTACAGCGTAAGACTGTCAAGGGCTCATGACCTATCGGCGACGAATGACGGCCGTTACGACGTCTTTGGTCGATGCGTGGTGGTTCGCTTGACGGTGCCGTCGGGGTTGTAAGAAGTCCATTCCCCGGCCTTCTTGCCGTGGTCAAAGGCTCCGTGGTCGATCAGGTTCCCATTGGCATCCCAGCGCTCCCAGAATCCATGCTTCTCGGAATCATGGAATCCCCCACGCTGCAGGAGACCACCGGTCGAGCGATACCAGGTCCACGCCCCGTCCACGACGCCTCTCTCGTAACTGCCCTCCGAGCGCACCGATCCGTCGACGAAATAGTGGCGCCACACACCCTGACGTTTGCCCTCGACGTACTCACCGGTCATCACCCCGCCGTGGGAGTCCGCTTCGGTCCAGACACCGACTTTCCGGCCCTGGCCGTCGGTCTCATTCGGCGCTTGATCGTCGTCGGTCATACTGGAATCGTTATTACGGCTCGCGGTGGGTCGCAATTTAGAACTCCGACAGAACGGGTACGCTGCGATGGGGAAAGTTCGATTCAATATCAGCATGTCCTTGGACGGCTTCATGGCCGGCCCGGACCAGAGTGAAGAGAACCCGCTCGGGGTCGGTGGGATGGACCTGCACCGATGGCTTTTCGACATGGAGGCCTGGAGGTCGTCCCACGGTGAACCCGGCGGCCGAATCGACGCGAGCACGCCGGTGGTCAGCGAGATGGAATCAGGGTTTGGTGCGGTCGTCATGGGGCGCAACATGTTCGGCCCGATACGCGGCGACTGGGGCGCCGACCCGTGGCGGGGTTGGTGGGGGGACAACCCGCCCTATCACAAACCCGTCTTCGTGCTCACCCACTATGGGCGCGAGTCGCTGGAGATGGCTGGAGGCACAACATTCCACTTCGCCGCCGATGGTCCCGAATCGGCATTGGATCAAGCGGTGGCGGCCGCCGGCGACGATGACGTCCTGATAGCCGGCGGCGCGTCGGTGATCCGCAACTATCTGGGCGCCGGCGACATCGACGAGTTCTGGCTCAGCATCGTCCCCCTTCTGCTCGGCGCCGGAGAGCGACCTTTCGACGACATCTCCTCGAAGACCAGTGTTGAAGTGGTTGATGTGGTCGCAGCACCGAAAGTCACACACCTCAAGTACGCCGTCCGCTGAAAAGTGGATGCTCCAGCTGAGGCGGGGAAGGCCACTTCGCCTCGATTTCGAGACCCGATAGAATTTCACCCCCTTGACTAGCAAGTCGGGAGGGCCCATAGCTCAGCCCGGTTAGAGCGCATCCCTGATAAGGATGAGGTCCGTGGTTCAAGTCCACGTGGGCCCACTCTCGAAATCCGCTAGAACCCTGGCGGCTGCCAACGCCGCTCGGCGGTCGAGGTGCCTTAGGATCAAAGGGTGATCAAGACGATCGATTTCGCGTCGGCGGCGAAGATCGGCTTGCTCTTGACCGTTCCATTCCTGGTGATGGAACTGGTCTTCAACGGTGCGAACAGGGTCAGCGTGATCACCCCCGAGTACCACCTCGGCATCATCTTCTTGTTTGCGCTTCTCTGGGCGCTGCCGACCGGGTTCCTAGTCACGCTCCGTCCAATCCTCACCGGTCGTGGATCCGGTGCTTCTCCGATCTCGACCTTGATCCGGCTGGTGGTCCTGGTCGCGCTCGGAACCTTGTGGGTGGCCTTCATCGCCGATCAGTGGCCGTGCTTCACCGGCGTGCCCAACTGCGACTAGAACACTGGACTGAGACGGTGGACCGCTCACTCGATGTCGAAGCACTGCGGGCCCGGTTCCCGGCCCTCCAGCGGCGCGAGCACGGTCAGGTCGTGGCCTATCTCGACGGACCGGGGGGCACTCAGGTCCCGCAGTCTGTGATCGACGCGATGAGCCGAGTCCTCGAACACGGTGTGAGCAACCTCGGCGGTGGTTTCGGGGCATCGCATGACGCCAACGAGACGACCACGCAAGGAAGGCTGGCTATGGCCGACTTCTTCAACGCCGATCCGAGCGAAATCTCCTTCGGTCAGAACATGACCAGCATCACCTTCGCCGTGAGCCGCGCGCTGGCCAGGACCTGGCGCAGTGGCGACGCCATCGTCGTCACCAGTCTCGACCACGACGCCAACTTCACTCCTTGGGTGCGGGCAGCCGAAGAAGCCGGAGTCGAGGTTCGCATCGCCCATTTCGATCCGGCCACCGGCGAGCTCGACCCGGCGGAGATCGCCAGCCTTCTCGACGAGCGGGTCCGTCTCGTCGCCACCTGTGTCGCCTCGAACGCGATCGGGACGTTGGTGGATGTCGGGACGATCACCCAGCTAGCCCATGATGCCGGAGCCCTCGTGTATCTCGATGCGGTCCACGCCGGCCCGCACCAACTGATCGATGTCCGCAGCATCGATTGTGACTTTCTGGTCGCATCCTCGTACAAGTTCTTCGGGCCCCACACCGGGATCCTCTACGGAAAGCTGGATCGCCTCGCCGACCTCGACTTCTACAAGGTCCGGCCCGCACCGTCCGACCCACCCGACAAGCTGGAGACCGGGACGCAGAGTTTCGAGTCGATCGCCGGCGTGACGGCTGCAGTCGACCATCTGGCCGGTCTGGGCGACGGCCCGAACCGGAGAGCCAGGCTCGTCGACGGTTTCTCCCGGATTCGGGCCCACGAGCGCAACCTCGCGGCCAGATTCCTCGACGGCATCGCTGCGCTGGAGAAGGTCACCGTCCATGGGGTGCCTGAGGCCGACGATCGGAGAGTGTCCACGTTTGCCCTGTCGTTGAGTGGCAAATCGGCGGAGCCTGTCGCCGCCCACATGGCCGATCAGGGCCTTTACGTGTGGTCCGGCCACTACTACGCCCTCAACGCCATCGAGCGTCTCGGGTTTTCCGACTCGGGCGGCCTGATCCGGGTGGGGTTCGTCCAGTACAACACAGCGGACGAGGCCGACCGGGCCTTGGAGGCCCTTGCCGGCGTCTGACCGAGATCAGGTTCGAGAGCCGACGCCGAGCTCCGTCATCAACCCTCGAACCCGCCGCTCGATCTGATCCCTGATCTCGCGTACCTGTTCGACTGACTTGCCGCTCGGGTCGTCCAGTTCCCAATCGAGATACCGCTTGCCGGGAATGAACGGGCAGGAGTCACCACACCCCATCGTGACTATCACGTCGGCCGATCCGAGCATCTCATCGGTCCAAGCACGCGGAGTGGTATCGGAGATGTCGATCCCTTTCTCGGCCATAACGGCCACTGCTGCTGGATTGATCGAATCGGCCGGCTCCGATCCGGCGGAGAGGACATCGATCTGCCCCCCGGCGAGAGACCGAAGCAGACCGGCGGCCATCTGGGACCGGCCGGCGTTGTGCACGCACAGGAAGAGGACGCTGGGCTTGGGCACATGCCGAGCCTAAGACGGGCAGATGAACGTGGGGTTGCCGGATGACGGGCAAGATCGGGTAGGCCCGTACACTGACCTGGTGAAGCGACTCTCCCCCATCATCATCCTCGGCGCCATCGCCGCCTTCCTCATCATTCGCCGGCGCGATGCCGAGGTCGTGATCCCCGACTCAGCCTGGAACCCAGTCGACCCCTCGTGAAGGTAGGCGTCCTCGCCAGCGGGGACACAGCAGTCCGGGCGGCCCACTCTCTGAGCGCTCATGACACCGTCGAGGAAGTCGTGGTCGTGGGACCGGCCCGCAGTCGCAGTTTCCGTGTGGTTCCCGATGCCTCCGAGTGCGATCTCTTGATCGGGAGTGGGGACGACGCGCCTGTCCGTGCCAAAAATCTGGGGGTTCCGCTGCTCTGGGATGGGGGCAATCCGGCCGAAGGAGTAGTGGTCTGGGGTGCCTCTCCTGTCGGCCTCGCCCTCGCCCTCGGTGCCCGCGAACCCGATCCGAGGATCATTGCCGTCGCTCATCCTGATCTGGAAGAGGGGTTCGATCATCAGGTGCGATTCCCCGACCCGGTGGGTTCGGCCAAGGTCGCCGACACGACCTTCGGGGGGAGGCATGTGGCACTGGCCCAATCGCCCGCCCGGTTCGCCGCGTGTCTGGCCGTGGGGTCCGAGCGACAGGTCACCATCGTCGACGATGGCGCCTTCATGTCCGGAATCGCCCTGGCCGCCGCCATCGACGTCGTCGCGGACGACGTAGCGCCGGTGTGGGACTCGGCTCTGATCTATCTGCAGACCGTGGCCGTCATGGGCCTGGTCATGGCCGAAGACCGGTAGCTTCGGGCCGATGTTGACGCTCGGCTCGGTGGTGTGGGGGGTGCGTGATGTCGCCGAGGCTGCCCGGTTTTGGTGCGAGGCGCTCCACTATGAGCCGCTGGATGAGCCCAACGATGATTGGGCGATTCTGGTCCCACGAGAGGGATCGGGTCAGCGGCTATCCATCAGGCTGGTGACGTCGGACCCGTTGCCCCGTCAGCGCCATCATATCGACCTCTATGCCACCGACCAGAACGCCGAGGTCGATCGCCTGATGGGTCTAGGAGCTCGAAGCGTCGATTGGACCTACGAGGAGGACGCCGACTACGTGGTGCTCGCCGACCCGGACGGCAACCAATTCTGTGTCATCGACGCCTCCGAAGAGGGTTGAGGCCCTTTGCGCTCAGATACGCGGATCGAGTACCCGGGGGCTCTCTTCGGTCGGGATGTCGGCGTGATCGGGGGGAGGTGTCACCGAGCCGTTGCCCGGGCGGTAGTCGGCCGGCGGATGGAGGATCTGTGACGGGGCGGGGGCAACCACGGGGTTGAGAGTCTCTTCGAGGACGACGACCTCGAGCCCGCCGACCACATCGGACACCAGGTTGTAGACGATCGCACCGGCCACGGTCGCTCCCGTCATGGTGACCCACCAAACGACGGAGCCAAAGATCATGACTCTGAAGAACTGCTCGACGTTGGCGAACGGCTGGGCGCCCTCATCGATCAACGTGATCTCCACCATGAACTCGGTGAGACGCTGTGGCAGACCGGCGCGATCGAGCACCGACCAGAAGATCACTCCGCCCAGGACCATCGCGAGGGCCAGCACGGCCCAGACCACAGCCGACACTTTCAGCGCGGTCCAGGGGTCGATCTTTCGGATGATGCGTCTTACGCGACGAACAGTTGCCATAGGGCTCCTGAGGATTACCGGGGCAGTCTAAAGGAAGACCGCACTAGTCCCAACGACACGAAACGGTCGATGGTTCCCCTCAATCGACCTCTTCGGAGACGATGGCCAGCGCCGACAGCTCGTTGCCGTCGCCGACGTGGATCACCCGGACCCCGGTCGAATCCCGTTTCTGACGGCTGATCTTCGCCACCGGGGTCCTGATTCCGATCCCCGCCGAGGAGATGAGGAAGACGTCGTCGTCCTTGGTGACGGCTCGCGCCCCGACCAGATTTCCCCGGACCCGGGTCAGCTTGAAGGCCTTGACTCCGATCCCGCCTCGGGTCTGACGGCGGAACTCCCCGATCACGGTCCTCTTGCCGTAACCGGCGGACGTGACGAGCAGCACTTCCTCGCCATCGACGTTCGACACTGCGGCAACCACCTGATCGCCTTCACGGAGACGGATCCCGCGCACGCCCTGGGTGCCCCGCCCCATGCTGCGAAGGTCGGCCTCCTTGAAGCGGATCCCCATGCCCTCCTTGGTGAAGATCAGCACGTCGTTCTCACCGTTGGTGGTCCGCACCGTGACCAACTCGTCGCCGTCGACCAGCTTGATGGCGACAAGCGTCTGGTTACGCGACTCGTATTCCTTGAACTCGGTCTTCTTGGCAACGCCCTGCTTGGTGACCATCACGAGATAACGCCCGGTCTCGTAGTCCCTGGTGTCGATGATCGCCTGTACCTTCTCTTCGGGCTCGAGGGGCAGTACCGACTGGGCCATGACGCCCTTGGCGATCCGGGACTGCCGCGGGATGGCGTGGGCCTTGAGTCGATGGACGAGACCCTTGTTGGTGAAGAACAACAGATAGGCGTGCGCGGTGGTATGGACGAGATGTTGGATGACGTCGGTCTCCTGTACCTCGGCGGCCTTCACCCCACGCCCGCCACGGCCCTGGGTCTTGTAGGTCGACGCCGGCACCGACTTGATGTAGCCGGCTGAGGACACCGTCACGATCAGTTCGTCGTCGGCGATGAGGTCTTCCAGGGAGAGATCGCCCTCGTCGGGAATGACCCGGCTCCGACGGTTCTCCCCGTACTTCTCCTTGATGTCTGCGAGCTCATCCCGGATGATCGCCCAGCGGCGCTTGGGGTCGGCCAGGATGGCCTCCAGCTCGGCGATAACGCCGTGCAGTTCGGCCAACTCGGTGCGGAGCTTGTCCACCTCGAGGGCTGTGAGCCGGCGCAGTGGCATGTCGAGAACGGCGTTGGCCTGGATCTCGCTCAGCTCGAACCGATCGATGAGGTTGCCCGGGCGTCGGCGGTGTCGGCCGATCCACGGATGATCTTGATGACCTCGTCGATGTTGTCGACGGCGATGATGAGGCCCTCGAGGATGTGGGCTCTGGCCTGAGCCTCCTCCAGACGGAAGCGGGTCCTCCGCTCCACTACCTCCATCTGATGATCGAGGTAGTAGCCGATCATCTCGGCCAGATCGAGGGTTCGGGGAACCCCGTCGACCAGCGACACCATGTTGTATCCGAACGAATCCTGAAGGGGAGTGTTCTTGAACAGTTGGTTGAGGACGACCTGGGGGACGGCGGTGCTCTTCAGTTCGATGACGAGCCGGGTGCCAACCCGATCGGATGACTCGTTGCGAACCTCGGCGATGCCCTCGAGACGCTTGTTGTCGACCAGTTCCTTGATCTTGGCGATGATCCGCTCCATCGACACCTGGTAGGGCAACTCGGTGGCGATGATGGCGGTGCGGCCCTTGCGGATCTCCTGCACATCGCAGACCGCCCGGATCTTGACCGATCCCCGGCCGGTGGTCAGGGCATCCCGGATCCCACCGGTGCCGACGATGAAGCCACCGGTGGGGAAATCAGGTCCTTTGACGAAGCCGAGCAGCTCCTCGGTGGTGGCGTCGGGGTTGTCGATGACATGGGTGCAGGCATCGATGATCTCGTTGAGGTTGTGGGGCGGGATGTTGGTGGCCATGCCGACCGCGATCCCCTGAGAGCCGTTGACGAGCAGATTGGGGAACCGGGCGGGGAGCACCGACGGCTGCTGCATCTCCCCCGAGTAGTTGTCCTCGAAGTCGACCGTGTCCTCCCTGATCCCCTCGAGGAGGTGATTGGACAGCTTGGTGAGCCGGCACTCGGTGTACCTGGCGGCGCCGGGCGGGTCGTCGATGCTGCCGAAGTTGCCCTGCGGGTCGATGAGGAGATGACGCATCGAGAAGTCCTGGCCCATGCGGACCAGGGCGTCGTAGATCGCGGTGTCGCCGTGAGGGTGATAGTTACCCATCACGTCACCGACGACTTTGGAGCACTTGCGATGGGCCGAGGCCGCGGTGATGTTGTTCTCGAACATCGAGTAGATGATCCGCCGCTGCACCGGCTTCAGACCGTCGCGGACGTCGGGCAGGGCCCGGGAGACGATGACCGACATGGCGTAGTCGACGAAGCTCTGCTCCATCTCGTCGGTGATCTCGATCTGGGGCACGCCCTCCGCTGGTGGGTTCCGTGTCGCCATGTTTCAGATGTCCAGGAAGCGGACGTCTCCGGCGTTCTGTTGGATGAACGCTTTGCGTGAAGGGACGTCGTCGCCCATCAGGGTGACGAACACCTCCTCGGCCCGAGCCGCATCCTCCATCTCCACCTGGAGCAGCGTGCGGGTTGCGGGGTTCATCGTCGTCTCCCACAGTTCCTGAGCGTTCATCTCGGCCAGGCCCTTGAAACGGGTCGGCTTCACCTTGGG
This sequence comes from uncultured Acidobacteriota bacterium, assembly GCA_963828465.1. GTDB lineage: Bacteria > Actinomycetota > Acidimicrobiia > Spongiisociales > ZC4RG35 > JARDZU01. The sequence continues at coordinate 152,023 of CAWHEU010000020.1, forward strand.
GTGCTCCTTCTTGAAGGCATCGAGCTGAGAGTCGTCCTTCAGGTAGTGGACCTGGGACCCGACCTTGACCCGGTAGAGAGGCGGCTGGGCGATGTAGACGTAGCCGTACTCGATCAACGGCTTCAGGTGGCGGAAGAGAAGTGTGAGCAGGAGGGTCCGGATGTGGGCGCCGTCGACGTCGGCGTCGGCGAGCAGGACGATCTTGTGATAGCGGGCCCGTTCGATGTCGAATTCCTCGCCGATCCCGGTCCCCATCGCGGTGATGATGTCCTGCACCTCGAGGTTCTGCAGGGCCTTGGCCAGACGGGCCTTCTCCACGTTGAGGATCTTGCCCCGGATGGGGAGGATCGCCTGAGTGTTCGAGTCTCGGGCCGACTTGGCGGGGCCGGCAGCGGACTTGCCCTCGACGATGAACAGCTCGGACTCCCCCGGGTCACGGGATGAGCAGTCGGCCAGCTTGTCGGGGAGACCGCCCGACTCCAGGCCCGACTTGCGCCGGGTCAGTTCCCTGGCCTTGCGTGCCGCCTCTCGAGCCTTGGCGGCGCCGACGCACTTGTCGACGATACGGCGGGCCTCGGGCGAATATCGCTCCAGCCATTCCGGCAGCTTGCGGTTGAGGGTCTTCTCGACGTAGGAGCGGATCTCGGTGTTCCCAAGCTTGGTCTTGGTCTGGCCCTCGAACTGGGGTTCTTTGACCCGTACCGAGAGAACCGCGGTCAGACCTTCGCGGACGTCCTCGCCGGTCAGATTCTCGTCCTTCTCCTTGAGCAGGCCCTTGGCCCGGGCGAAGTCGTTGATTGCTTTGGTCAGGGCTTTACGGAAGCCCTCCTCGTGGGTGCCGCCCTCGTGCGTGTTGATGTTGTTGGCGAACGAGAGCACCGATTCGGTGTAGGAGGTGGTCCACTGCATGGCCACCTCGAGCTCGGCATCCTCCCCGACGTCGGAGATGTCGATGATGTGGGGATGGAGCGGGTCACGAAGCGAGTTGAGATGCTTGACGAAGTCGACCAGCCCGCCCTTGTAGTGGAAGACATCGATGGTCTCGGGGTCGTTGCGCCGGTCGGTGAGAGTGATCTGAAGATTGCGGTTGAGGAATGCGGTCTCCCGCAGTCGGGAGGCAACCGTGTCGTAGTCGAACTCGGTGGTCTCCTGGAATGTCTCCGGGCTCGGCCAGAAGCGAATGGTGGTGCCCGTCTTCTTGATCGGCTTGAGCTTCTTCGGATCCTTGGTCTTGGGCTGCCCGTCGGTGAACTCCTGGTAATAGACGTGGCCCCCGCGCCGGACCTCTGCCTCGAGGCGGGTGGAGAGAGCGTTGACCACCGAGACCCCGACGCCGTGCAACCCGCCGGACACTGTGTAGGCACCCTGCTCGAACTTGCCGCCGGCGTGAAGTGTCGTGAGGACCGTTGTCAGCGCCGAGCGTTTGGTCTTCGACATCTGCTCGACAGGGATGCCACGCCCATCGTCGACGACCTCGACTCCCCCGTCGGCGAGAAGGGTCACCTCCATCCGGCTGGCTTGGCCGGCCATCGCCTCGTCGACCGAATTGTCCACTACCTCCCAGATGAGGTGATGTAGCCCTCTCGGACCGGTGGACCCGATGTACATCCCGGGCCGTCGCTTGACGGCCTCGAGACCCTCGAGCACGGTGATGTCTTTGGCTTCGTAACTGTCGCGAGTGGCCGTCACGACCCTCCTTGTGGGACCTTCGGGTATGTCTGCTGGTGGACCTGAGTCAGGAGCCGGGGACCCGGCTGCAGACGAGTTTCACGGATGTCATTTTACCGGAAATACCTGATCAAAACGAATCAATCAAGGGGTCTGGCGTCACCGGTTCGGAGGTGCCCGCACCTCGATCCTGTCGATCACCCCTTCACCCAGAGCCCTCCCTAGGGCAGACACCAGATCGGCGCTTCCATATCTCAGGAACGCGACCATCGAAGGTGACTCCGCCTCCACGACGAGGGTCTTGCCCTGGATGAAGAGAGGCTTGGAACGACCCGAAAACGGTGTGCCGGCCAGCTCATCCCAGCCGGAGGCGAGACGGGACAATGCCATTGGATCCGACATCCCCATCTTGCGGAACATCGCCTCCAATGAGGCGCCGAACGAGGTGAGATCTCCTTCGCTCATCGTCGCACCCCGGCGCCCACCCTCCACACCGCGCCTTCGACCGGCACATCCTCGGGACGTGCCGAGCTGATCAGGGTCTGGGTGTCCTCCGGCAGCGTCTTGGCGAGAGCCTCGGCCCGCTGCGGGTCGAGCTCGGAGAAGACATCGTCGAGGAGCAGGACCGGGGGCTCGTCGATCATCTCTGCCACCGAGCGGTGGGCGGCGAGCTTGATTGCCAGCGCCATCGTCCTCTGCTCGCCCTGGCTTCCGTGGGTGCGGGTGTCGATCCCATCGAGAGCGAGGACCGGCTCGTCGCGATGAGGCCCGACCGAGGTGAGCCTCCGGTCGTAGTCGATCTTTCGCGACGTCTCCAGGGACCTCAGGATCGCTGCAGTGAAGTCGGCGGCGGCGCCGTCCAGGGCATCCCCGGCGCCCCACGTCGCGATGTATCCGATGGAAGCCCGCTCCGGTTTCCCGGCAATGTCGCCATAGGCCGATTCCAGATGCGGTGACAGGGTCTCGATCACGCGGGCGCGCCTCGACATGACCCGGCCACCCGACTGAGCGAGACGGGCGTCCCAGACCGAGAGGGTCGTGTCGTCGCGCTCGCCAGACTTCAGGAAGGCGTTTCTCTGGCGAAGGGCCCGGTCGAACTCGCCTTGATCGTGATGAGCGGCGGGCCAGAGTTGCACGGCGACGGCGTCGAGGAGGTCCCGGCGGTAGGCAGGCCCCCGCTTCACCAGGTCCAGGTCATCGGGGAGAAAGGCAATCACACGAAGCACACCGAGCAGATCGGCGGTCTTCCGGAGACGGCTCTTGTCCAGCTGGGTACGGCGGGCGCCGGACCTGGGCAGCTCGATCTCGACGAGGCGTTCCCGCGAGCCGCTGGAGACCTCGGCCCTGACTACAGCGGCCGTCTCACCGTCGGCAATCAGCGAAGGGTCGGGGACCGATCGGAACGATCGGAGGGACGAGAGGTAGGCGATCGCCTCGAGGAGGTTGGTCTTCCCGGCCCCGTTGGGACCGAGCAGGAGGTTGACTCCGGGGTCGGGCTGCCACTCGAGCTCCTGATAGGAACGGAAGTGGGCGAGCGAAACCCAGTCGACCTTCATTCAGACCCGGACGGGCATCAGCAGGTAGAGGAAGTCATCCTCGGCGCCGCTGTCGATCACGCTCGGCTTGAACGCGTCGATGACCCGGATCCGAATCGAATCGCCCGAGATCGCTGTAACTCCATCCTGGAGGTATCTCGGATTGAACGCGATCGACACCTCTTCCTCGGCACCCTCAAAAACACCAGGGAGGTGCTCGGTCTCACCGCCTACATCCTGGCGGGTGACGGCCACCTCCACCCCACCCTCCAGGAGCTTGAGACGCACCGGAATGTGATCCTCGGCAACGAGGGTGACCCGGCCAAGAGCCTCGAGCAGGACGTCCTTCTCCAGCACCACCTGACTCGGGTAGCTCTCGGGCAGCAACGACTGGTACTTGGGGAAGTTCCCGTCGATCAGCCTCAACCGCAGCATCCCCTTGTCCGACGTGAACACCGCCTCGCGGTCACGCAACTGAGCGGTCACTTTCGTCGACCCGATGGAACGGGGCAGCTCCCTCAAGCCGCGAGCCGGCACCAGCGCAGACCCCTCCAGTCCCACTCCTTTGAGTTCCTTTTTGGCCAGCCGGTACGAGTCGGTCGCCACCATGCGAAGACCCTCGTCGGAGCTCTCGAATAGAACTCCCGTCAGGATCGGACGGGCGCCGTCGCCGGAGGCTGCGATCGTCACCTGGGAGATCGCCTCGGCCAGCTCCTCGCCATCGACCTCGACTCCATCGGCCACCACGTCCTCCTGCACCGGGAAGTCGTCGACGGTGAGAGGGCGAAGCGTGAAGCGGGGGCCATTCCCCTGGATCTCGATGTCCGTGTCACTCACTCCGATGGTCACCGCACCTGCCGGCATCTTGCGGACCGCCTCCGAGAGGAGACGGCCCGGGATGACGGCTCGTCCCTCCTCCATCACCTCGACCTCGGCCGCCGTGCGCACGGTCACATCGAGGTCGGTGCCGGTCACTCGGAGCGTGGTGCCAGAGACCTCGCACAACAGGCCCTGCAGGACCGGCAAGGCGGTGCGAGCGCCTACCGCCCGGTTGGCTCGGGCGAGGACATCGGCGAGATCGTCTCGCTGTGCTCGGATTCTCACAGGTGGAGGTCCCTTCTTCTGCTCCTATTGATTTTCATTTGAAGAGTATTAGTCGTAGTAGAGGGTTGTGGATTTGGGGATTACCTGCATTCTCGCAGGCTCCGGCGGGTGTTTTGCCTGTGCAGTGGGATGTGGACCTTCTGTGTGATAGTCGCCTGCAGTCGGGGATAACTCAGCCACGTGTGGATATGCCCCCGCCTTTCCTCAGGTCCTGTGTGAGTTGTGTGACCCGGTCGAACACGGCCCGATCGGAGCGCAAGATCCTCTTCACCTTCTCCACGGAATGCAGGACTGTGGTGTGGTCCCGCTTGAAGTGCTCACCGATCTTGGGCAGCGAGAGATCGGTGAGCTCCCGGCACAAGTACATCGAGATCTGACGGCACAGGACGAGGGGTTGGCGCCGGCTCGGGCTGAGCACGTCTTCGACGGTGAAGCCATACGCCGTGGCAGTCGCCCTGATGATCATGTCCGGCCCAAGGGGGGCCAGATCCTCGTTGGTGACTATGTCCCGGAGTACCCGCTCGGCGGTCTCGAGGTCGATGTCCCGCCGATTGAGGGCCGACCAGGCGGTGACCCTGGTCAGGGCACCCTCGAGCTCGCGGATGTTGTCGGAGACCAGCCCGGCGATGTGCTCGAGGACCTCGAGGGGCACAGGGCGAGGGGCAAACTCCGCGTTCCTCCGCAGGATGGCGAGGCGAGTCTCCACGTCCGGGGGCTGGATATCCGTGAGCAGGCCCCATTCGAATCGGCTGCGCAGCCGGTCCTCCAACGAAGACAGGTTGCGGGGGTGGCGGTCGGAGCTGATGACCATCTGCTTACCGGACTCGTAGAGCGAGTTGAAGGTGTGGAAGAACTCCTCGAGGATCTGCTCCTTGCCCTCGAAGAACTGAACGTCGTCCAACAAGAGGATGTCGACTCCCCGGTACCTGTGTTTGAAGTCATCGGCCCGCTTGCGGCGGATCGAGTCGATGAAGTCGTTGAGGAAGTTCTCCGACGAGACATATCGGACCACCAGATTGGGGTACATCTCGAGAGCTTGATGTCCCACTGCGTTGAGCAGGTGGGTCTTGCCCAAGCCGGCACCGCCATAGATGAACAGCGGGTTGTAGTGAGCACCGGGCTGTTCGGCGACGGCCATGGCTGCTGCCCAGGCGAAACGGTTCGACTGGCCCACGACGAAGCTCTCGAAGCGATAACGGGAGAACAGATTGGTCGCCGGAACGCCGTCGCCACTCCCGGTCGCCGATCGATGAGTCGGATCGGCGAGACCATCGTCGAGGGGCAGACCGGGCTCGACTCCGGGCTCGGGCTCGACGACCTTGAAAACCGGGTGAGAGTGGTTCCCGAAAGCGTCGCGATAAGCGGAATCGATCAACTCCCCGTGCTTGTCGCGCACCCAGCGCAGATGGAATTCGCTCGGCGCGACCAGGGTGGGGGTCTCACCCCCGAAGTCGGGCTCGAGACGCGATAACCAGGTGTCCCAGTTCCCTTTCGAAACTCCGGCCCTCAACACATCTTGAAATTGGCCCCAGCCGCCCGGCGCCGTCTGCTCTTGTACCAAGACCACTCCTCCTGCCGGGAAGGTTGTCCACAGATCCATCCACATCTGTGGAAAGGACTGTGGAACATCCACCGGGAACATCCATCAGCTCGTCACCGAGAGCGGTCTAGTCCTCCGCGGACGACTGGGGAAGTCGATCGCGCTCCCAAGGCCAAGGCAGGCGAGTATCGACCCTCGATCGCGACTCCGTCAAGAACGCGAGAATTGACGGTGTGGAAGAGTGGTGTCGGTTCTATCCACAGGGAAATCCCAGGTCGGCTCTGGTTTTTCCAGTCTCTTCCACACGTTCCTCTGCCCAAAACCGGGCCAATCGGCTGTGGCATTCTTTTCGCGAGTTATTTGGTTTCTTCGCGCTCCGGCCCATCTGGCGCCGCGAGGTGGTCGAGGGCTCGGTCCAGTCAGCAATCGAATCGGACTTTGACATAGTTCGGCGAGGATTCGTAACCTATCGTGACTCACACTTCTACCCCCCCTTGTTTTGTCATGAAGAGGACTTACCAACCCAAGGTTCGAAGGCGAAAGCGCCGTCACGGCTTCCGTCATCGCATGCAGACCCGAGCTGGGCGCGGGATCGTCAAGTCGCGCCGGCTCAAAGGTCGGAAGCGTCTCGCTGCCTGACTTCGAATCCCTTCGCTCCCCTAGAGACTTTCGACGGGTGCTGAAGGAGGGGACAAGACGCCGCTCGGGGGGCGTCGTGATGGTGAAATGCTCCGGTCAGCCGGGAGTGTCACGTGTCGGGCTCGTTGTCTCGAGGAGCGCCGGCAATGCGGTCACCCGGAATCGGATCAAGCGCCGTCTTCGACACTCGCTGCGTGGGGTGGATTTGAAACCAGGATCGGATTACGTGTTCATCGGTAGCAGCCAGGTAGCAGATGCCCCGCATCCCCAGCTGATGGGGTGGCTGGAACGCGCCCTCGAGACGCCTGATGTCTGACTCGATCTTCCGTCCTCGCATGATTGCCGTGGGCTTCATCGGGATTTACCAGAAATTGGTAAGTCCCAACATCGGAGCCAACTGCCGCTACCAGCCGACCTGCTCGCATTACACGGCCGAGGCGATCGAGCGGTTCGGAGTGATCCGGGGGTCCTGGCTCGGGATGAAGCGAATCGGCAGGTGTCATCCCCTCCGCCCTGGTGGCTATGACCCGGTGCCTGAGACCTGGAGAGCTCACTGATGGGTGAGATCTTCAACACACTGATCAGAGGCCTCGGGTCGATCCTGGGCTTCTTCTACGACCTTCTCGATGGCGTGTTCGACGAGGGCGTGGCCCTGGGAGTGGCCATCATCCTGCTCACCATCGTGGTCAACATCCTGGTGTTCCCCCTCACTCTGAAACAGACCCGGGCCACCCGGGCTTTTACCGCGATCCAGCCCGAGATCAAGCGGATTCAGAAGGAGTACAAGGACGACCCGCAGGAGATGCAGAAGAAGCTGATGGAGCTGCAGAAGTCGGCCGGGGCCACTCCCGGCGGGTGTCTGCTCCCCCTCCTGGTTCAGATGCCGATCTGGTTCGCATTGTTCCGCCTTCTTCAGGCACCTGAGCAATACATCGCGCCGGAAAGCGCCCTGGGGCTGGCATTGGCCGACGATGTCCCCAAGACATTTCTCGGCATGGACCTCTTCACCAGCCCGTCCCAGGCGATGGCACTCGGGCTGAGCGCAGCCCTCCCCTATCTGATCATGATCGTGCTCATGGTGGCCACGCAATACGTCCAGCAATGGCATGCCACCTATGGACAGGAACGCCCCGCTGGTCAGCCAGGGGCCGGCGCTCAGCAGGCGATCACCAAGATCATGCCGCTCTTCATCGGTTTCATCTCCTGGAACTTCCCTGCAGGCCTCATCATCTATTGGGCGACGGGCAACCTGTTCCGACTTGGCCAGCAGGCCCTTATCTTCAAGATGGATGGACGCCCGACGCCGGCGGCCACGACGACCGAGGAGCCCAAGAAGGAACCGAAGGCAATCCCGGCGTCCGAAGAGGCCGAGGCGAAGAAACCCCAACAGGGCGCCGCAGACAAGCGCCGACGGCGCAGGAGGAGGTGACGTGAGTTACGTCGAGATCGAGGTCCGGGCCAGAACCGTCGACCTGGCAGTAGAGGCGGCGATGCAGGAGCTCGGTGTAACCGACCGCGAACAGCTGGCGGTCGAAGTCATCCAGCAGCCGGAAAAGGGCTTCCTGGGCATTGGTGGTCAGGACGCGGTGGTCAGGGTCGTGCGCCGGAAGAGCCGGCGTCGTCGCAATGATCGTAAGCGGGAGAGCAGGGGTCAGGGTCAGGACCGTGGATCCAAGCAGCAAAAAGCACCGGCTTCGGCTAAGAATGGTGGCGGCAATCAACGGGTCCAACAATCGCAGAGCAAGGGTCGTCATATGAACCAACAGGGAGAGAAGCGAGAGCCCAAGATCGACGATCGTCCCGATATCACGATCGAGGAGCAGGCCCGGATCGCAACCCAGTTTCTCGAGGGTTTGGTTGATGCATTTGGTCTGGAAGGGACCGTTACCACCAAGATCGAAGACGATATCATCGTCGCCGACGTCGACGGGGAGCAGACCGAGGCTCTGGTCGGGGTCCGGGGCTCGGTTCGATCGGCAATTCATGAGCTGACCCGGACCGTCATGCAGCGGTACGGTCATGACACGGCCCGTCTTCGCCTCGATATCGCCGGATATGCCGAGAGACGGCGTCAGGCGCTGACTATCTACGCCGATCGGCTCATCGACCAACTCATGGTCGAAGGTGGCGAGGTCATGCTGGAACCGATGAGCCCGGCCGATCGAAAAGTGATCCACGACACCGCCGCCGCTCGAGAGGGCGTCAACTCCTACTCCGAAGGGGAATCGCCCCGTCGCTACGTGGTTCTCACCGCAACTGCCCCAGCTGCCGCCACTGCCGACACGCAGAGCGAGGAAGAGGAGTGAGTAATGGGTGGTGAGTGGTGAGTATTCAGAACCCACCACCCAAAACTCGCCACCCATAACTACCCCCGCCCCCGGGCGGGGTAACTTGTTTCACGTGGAACCTTCCCACCTTCTTTGGGCTCGGTGCAGCGAGTGGGCCGGTCGTGAGCTATCCCCGACCCGTGTCTCCACTCTCGAACGGTATCGGGACTGGCTGCTCACCGAAGCGGTGGAAGCCGGTGGTATCGGCCCCAACGAGGCAGTTCGGGTCGACAACCGGCATATCGGTGACTCATTGCTTTTTGCCGGGGGATTTCGAGACACGCCGGATCTCGTTCTCGACGTTGGCTCCGGGGTTGGTCTACCCGGGATTCCGCTCAGCGTCGTGATGCCCGATACCCGTTTTGTACTTCTCGATCGATCGGGCCGGCGGGTCGATCTGATGAGACGGGTGACCCGCATGCTGGAACTGCCCAATGTCGAGGTGGTACATGGAGATATCTCGGACTGGGATACACCGGTCGATGGGATTGTCTCCCGGGCCAGTCTCTCCCCGGATCATGCGTTGGTGACTTTCACACGTCTTCTGCAGCCGGGGGGCAGGGCCGTGGTGGGAGGTTCGTGGGCGGCGCCACCGGTGGTGGTGGGCTTCGACCTGCTCGAGGTTCCGGGCACGGTCCTTGACCAAACTGTTTGGCTTCTTATCATGCGTCCTCAGTGAGCGAGAAGCGCCCTCTGGTTGTCGCGTTGGCCAATCAAAAAGGTGGCGTGGGCAAATCGACCACCGCCATCAATCTGGCCGCGGCGTTGGCCTTTCAGGGTCAGCGTACACTTCTCATCGATCTCGACCCGCAGGGCAATGCCACTAGTGGTCTCGGGGTGGATCGCTCAGCAATCAGCACCTCGATATATGAAGTCCTGCTCAAGGAGGCCGAGACGGATGATGCGATAGAGCCCACGTCGGTGCGGGATTTGTTCGTCATCCCGGCCACGATCGACCTGGCCGGCGCCGAGATCGAGCTCGTCTCCCTGCTTTCACGTGAAACACGTCTGCGGACCGCCATTGCCGATCTCGATCAGGGCTTCGAGGCGATACTGATCGATTGTCCTCCCTCTCTGGGTCTGCTCACCGTCAACGCCTTCACTGCTGCCGATGAGGTGTTGATCCCGATCCAGTGTGAGTACTACGCCCTGGAAGGTCTCACTCAGTTGTTGCGCAATGTCCAATTGGTGACGGCAAATCTCAATAAGGACTTGAAGGTTGGCGGTGTGGTGCTCACCATGTACGACGGTCGAACCAAGCTGTCCAAGGATGTGGCCGAGCAGGTCCGTGAGCATTTTGCCGAGACCGCCTATCGCACGGTGATTCCGCGCTCGGTGCGTCTCTCCGAGGCTCCTTCCTACGGGGAACCGATCGAGGCGTTCGATCCGATGAGCCGGGGAGCCATTGCTTATCGACAACTGGGACGGGAGTTCATCGAACGCCACGGGCTGAACTAGGAGGATGTGATGACGGGTCGACGTACGGGCTTGGGCCGGGGTCTGGAGTCATTGATCCCCATCGATCCGGCCCCAGTCGAATCAGGGGGCTTCCGACAGATCCCGGTCGATCAGATCAAGGTCAACCCGGACCAGCCCCGCTCGCGATTCGACGACGAGTCGCTCGAGGAGATGGCCGACTCGATGAAGGAGGTGGGCATCCTCCAGCCAATCGTGGTGACCGCAGCGGACGAGGGCTATGTCTTGATCGCCGGGGAACGACGCTGGCGGGCAGCGAAGCGAGCCGGGTTGGGTGTCATACCGGCGGTGATTCGTGAGGCCACCGGTCAGCCGACGCTGGTCGAGGCTTTGATCGAGAACGTGCAGCGCCAGGATCTCACCCCACTCGAGGAGGCTCACGCCTACCAACAGCTTCTGGAAAATTATGGAATGACCCAGGAGCAGGTGGCAGGGCGCGTCGGCAAGTCGAGGCCCACGATCGCGAACACCTTGCGTCTCCTTCAGTTGCCGATAGAGGTCCAGGAGATGGTCGATGCCGGCGAGCTCTCGGCCGGGCACGCCCGCGCTCTGGTCGGAATGGAGGACGCCGCCTACGCCACACACCTCGCGGGCCGAGCGGTCGACGAGGGGTGGAGCGTTCGGCAGATGGAGGACGCAGTCAGGATGAGAAAGGGGGAGCGGCGCAACAGCCCGACCGGTGTTCGTCAGCTCCGGCCTGTAGAGATCATCGAGCTCGAGAAGCGGCTCACCGACCACCTCGGCACACCGGTGAAGATCAGCTACCGGAACGAGAAGGGCAAGATGGAGATCAGGTTCGGCTCATTGGGAGAGCTCGAGCGCCTCTATCGAATGTTCAACGGCTAGTTGCAAATTCGCCTGCGGCGTTGGCGAAGAACTGGGTCAGACCGTCAACCACGGAGTACCCGACCTCCTCGTCGAGTTTGCCACGGGAAACAACCACGGCGGGCGCCCGTGTCTCCTTGAGGAGAGCGCCGGCCCGCCCCTCGACCTTGCCGCCAAGCGCCGAGGCCAGGGACCGGGCGAGCAATTCACCCGCCTCGGACCGGCTGTGCTCCGAGGCAAAGTAAAAGACAGCGTCATCCCCATCGGGGCTCAGCTGGAAGGCAACGATGAGATCGGCGCCGAGGATGTTGGCCCGATGGGCCCTCAGCCGCTCCGGGACCGATCCGTCCTGTGACCTCGACATCACCGGGAGCCCGCCCAACTCTTGCAGCCCAAGTGCGGCGGCCGACGCCGCCTCCCACGTGACAGACGCCTCGTGAGTGTCCCGACAACCTGCGTCGAGGTAGACCCTGGCCCCGGCGACGGTGGGTGGGAGGCGACGGAGCCATTCCCGTTCACGCACCGATTGCCGACCCTCTTTCATCTCGCCGCGGGTCACCAGATGGATCTCGGTGACCACCTCCGGTCCTGCCTTTCCATCTTCTGCCAGGTTGCGGTTGTGCTGGAATTCGATGATGGCCTCTTCGGTCTTGGGTCCGAAGATCCCGTCGACCTTGCCCACGTCGAAGCCGAGCGAGCTGAGACGGGACTGGATCTCTGAGACGTCCTCCCCTCGCATCATCGGCCGGCGGAGGAAGAGCATCCGGTCACCGAGGCGGTACCCGGCCTCATAGAGCGAGCGCCAGGTGTCGGGGCCGACGATGCCGTCGACGTCGAGTCCCCTGGCCTTCTGGAATTCCTGGACCGACGCCTTTGTGCCTTCGCCGAAGGTCGACGCGGGATCTGACTCGGTGGGGTAGCCCAGGGCATCAAGACGCTCCTGGATGTCCCGCACCGCTGCTCCCTCGTCACCGACGCGATAGAGACGCATGTGGGTTACAGGTTATAGGTCATAGGTTTTAGGCACCTACGACCTACAACGCTTCTACAAGAACTCAGCGAGCTCTTGCAAGAGGCGGTGCTTTGGTGCTGCGCCGACGATTCTCTTCTTCTCGACACCATCCTGGAAGAGGATCAAGGTCGGGATGCTCATCACGTCGTGTTGTGCCGCCGGCATCGGGTTGTGGTCGACATTCAGTTTTCCGATCGTGAGGCCGGCGTGCTCGTCGGCGATTTCCTCGAGCACCGGGGCGATCACCCGGCACGGACCGCACCATTCAGCCCAGAAATCGACGAGGATCGGCGTGTCGGCGCTTATGGCGTCGTTGAAGGTGCCGTCGTTGAGAGTGACGATGTTCTCGGCCATTGGTTGGGTCTCTCCTTGAGGTGTCAGAGTCTCATTCCAGGCCGGCCAACCACCGCTCTGCGTCGATGGCCGCCATGCACCCGGTCCCTGCCGCAGTGACCGCCTGGCGATAGGTGTGATCGGCGACGTCACCGGCGGCGAACACTCCGTTCACATCCGTGCGGGTGCTGCCGTCGGGCGACGTCACTATGTATCCATTCTCGTCCAGAACGAGTCCTTCGGCGAACAAATCGGTGTTGGGCTTGTGCCCGATGGCCACGAACACGCCATTGGCCGCCATCTCCTGCGTCTTGCCGGTGATGGTGTCTTCGAGGGTCACCTTCTCGACGGTGGTGCTCCCGTGGATCTCGGTCAGCACGGTGTTCCACAGCACCACGATCTTCTCGTGGTCCAGCACGCGCTGCGCCATGATCTTCGAAGCCCGGAACTCGTCACGGCGATGGACGATCGTGACCTTCGAGGCGAACTTGGTCAAGAACAGGGCTTCCTCCATGGCGGTGTCACCTCCGCCGACCACGACCAGCTCCTGGTCCCTGAAGAAGAACCCGTCACAGGTGGCACAGGCCGACACCCCACGCCCGGTCAATTCCTCTTCACCGGGGATCCCCAGCCACTTCGCGGTGGCGCCGGTGGCGACGATGACGGCATCCGCCGTGTAGTCATCCCCACCGACCTCGACCTGGAGTGGCCGGGAATCGAAGTCAACGCTGGTCACATCGACCTGCTGCATGCGAGCCCCGAAACGCTCGGCCTGCTTGCGGAACTGGTCCATCAGTTCCGGGCCGAGGATGCCGTCAGGAAAACCCGGATAGTTCTCGACATCGGTCGTGATCATCAGTTGGCCTCCTGCAGCCACCCCCTCGAAAACGAGCGGGTCGAGGTCGGCGCGGGCGGCATAGAGGGCGGCGGTCAGTCCCGCCGGCCCGGAGCCGATGATGATCAACTTCTCGTGACTCATCTCTGTATCAGGTCCTCTTCAACCACAGATAGGTGCCTGCTCCGACGAATACGAGACCAAAGACAGCAAAGGCCCCGGCCGTCGTCAACGGGATCTCGAGGGCCCCGAATATCGCCAGAAACAGGAACAACAATGCTGACAACCCGAGGCTGGCCGCCAGGATTCCCAGCCCGGTGACACGGATCCCCTTGGCCACACGGTCGACTGTCAGCGAACGGATCTTGATAGTGATCTGCTCGAGGATCTCGGCGAACCTGGCGGCTAATTCTTCCACTGGCACCGAGATTAGTTACCCCGTCGTCCGTGTCGGCTATCCGACGTAGACGATCTCACATTGGGGGAGCACGACGAAGGTGACGATCGGCTCCGCGTCTGGATCCTCCGGCATGACCAGCAGATAGACCTGATCGAGATCGATCTCGTCTACCACCATGTGCTCATCGAGGGCCACTCGAGCAAGGCATGCTTCGACGTCGCGATCGGTGCCCTGGGTGACAGCCCGGTCGGCTTGATTGGCACGAGCTTCTTCTGCGAGCTCGGCGAAGGGAAGCGCGAGACTTTCCTCACCACCGGACGCGGCGACCGTCGTTTCTGTCGCGGCAGCGGTGGTTGTCGCCATCTCGGGTGCCGACTCACCGTCATCGCTTCCCTGAGCGACGAACGGGGCCTCTTCGGTGGGCGCATCGAGCGCTTCGGCGACGGTTGTTGCGCCAGATTCGGCACTGTCGTTCAGTGCGCCATTGTTGAGAACGCTGACCAGTCCAACGGTGATGAACAGCCCGGCGGCTACGTAGGCGAGGCGCTGCCACCACGGTGTGGCCGGGCTCTTCCCGGGCTGATTGCGCAACTCGGTCCACAGATCGCGATGGAGAGCTGCCTTCTCCAGATCGGTCATCTCCGCAGCGGGAGTGGCAGCCAGCCATCCGATCACCTCGGTCTGGGTGCGGTACTCCTCACGACACTCCGGGCAGGACTCGACGAGGGCGCGCGCCTCGGCCTCATCGCTCAGAGAGCCATCAGCGAGGGCGGCGATCAGATCGAGGGGATGGTCATGCATTCGAATCTTTGGACGGTCTCATTGGTCGTTTTGGTTCCCCAGCTGCTTGGCGAGGAGACGGCGGCCGCGAAAGACACGGGACTTCACGGTCCCGATTGGAATTCCGAGGATCTCCGCGGCATCGGGGAGCGATAGTCCCTCGAGGTCGGAGAGAATCACGGCATTGCGGAAGTCGGCGGGCAGTTCGGCGAGGGCGGCCTCGATCTCGGGTCGCAAGGCGGCGGATTCGATCGCCTCCTCTGCTGAAGGGTCCGAAGGGTCGACATGTTCGGGGAGGCTCTCGGAGGGCCTTCGCTGGGCGCGCCGGAGTTGGTCGTAACAGGTGTTCACCGCGATCCGGTAGATCCAGGTCCCAACCGCCGACCGGCCCTGGAACTGGCCCGCCTTGCGAAACACAGTGAGGAATGTTTCCTGGGTCGCATCGAGGGCTTTCTCACGGTCTCCCAGGATGCGGAGGCACACCGAGAACACCCGGTCCTCGTGATTTCGCATCACTGCGTCGAATGCATCCCGGTCTCCGGAGACGACCCGAGTCAGCAGCTCGGCTTCGTTGCCGGGGACCGTCACGGGGTGAATCGTACTTCTCCAAGCTCCCCGTAATAGGTTCCGTCCGGCTGCTCGGGGAAGTCGGTCATCCACAGCAACCAGTGCCCTCCCTCACGTCTCGGGAGGGAAAAGAGGGTGGTGCTCGACTCCGCAGTAGCGGTCAGGGCGCGTTCCCATCCATCGATCCCATCGGGTGGGTCCTGAGCCCAGTAGATGCTGAACTCGGTGCCGTTGGTGAGTCCCACCAGTTGCACGGCCGATGGCGCGCCACTCACCTGAAAGCGGAGCCCGACGCCGGGCTTCACCAGCGAGACGGGGTCCTGATATCGCTCCGACCTCCAGATCGTCGATGCACTGCCGTCGAGGACATCGCCGAGTGCCTCGTCGTTCTCGCTGCCTTCCCCGAAGGGATCGAAGGATCCGAAGTCGACCACGCGCACCGGACCCGGTGCCACGGTCGTTCCGGTGCCCGCGGTTGTCGTGGTCGCCGGGTTGGCGCCCACGGTGGTCGTGGGGGAAATGGGGATGATCTGGCCTCCACCGATGAAGAGCCGCCCCAACGCCACCAGACCCACGGCCAGGATCACGAGCCCGACGGCGACGTAGAGAAGGCGCCGCGACGTTGACAGCGGCTCCGGTTGAGCTGGTCGGAGGGTCGGGGAGGCGAGGAGGGCCTTCTCCAACTCGGCGGCATCGAGGTTGCCCGACTGAGCGGAACGCAGCACCCGGTCAACGGCCCTCGGGACCCCATCGATGCTCTCAGAGGGGGGCGGGCCGCCGGGCGCCGACCCGGTGAGGGCCGTTTCGAGAGCGGCAGCCAGTGCCCGGACATCGCCGTCCTGATCGGTGCGTGTCTCCCGACCGAACGCTCCGAGTTTCGCTGGATGGGCAACCGACCACGAGATAGCGGAGAGATCGACCTGCCCGTGCACCGCGCCTGACTCATGCAGCGCGGCGAGAGCACCTGCCAGACCTGACGCGTTGGGCAGGAACTCCTCCAGACCGACGGTCTGATCCGCCTCCAGCCGATCGGCGGCGGATGCCCCACCTGTCCACTCACAGACGGCGTAGGCGCCGCCAGTGGCATCCTCGACCGCGAAAACCCGGGAAAGATGGGGATGCCCGGTCTTGGCGGCTCCGCTCACGCTCGCGATGAATCGTTCCCTTCGCTCCGGGCTCGACTCCGGCCCGAGGGACCGGATGAGGACTGGGCGCTCGAGGGACGTATCAGTCGCCAGCCACTCCTCGATGTCGTTGTCGCGCCCGAGCCGCATCTCGAGGCGGTAACGGTCGGAGACCGGGGGTGGCATAGCCCTAGTTCAGCACCGAGCAGCCCTCAAGCCCCATATCTCAACAGGTGGAGCGGTGTCTCTCGGGCTTGAAACCCTTCCCGCTCGTAGAGACGGCGAGCCCGGTCGTTCTCGGGCCTGAGATTGAGAACGAGCGCACGCGACCCGCGTTTGGAGGCCCAGAGAGCGGAGGCCCGCACCAACGACCCGCCTATGCCCCGGCTGGAAAATGATGGGTCGACAGCCACACGCTGCAGGTAGGACACTGTCATTTGGGAGCCGACCAGGGCATAACCGGCGAGTTCGTTCTCGACTCGGGCGGTGAGGACGGTGGCGCGCGGCGTTGCCCTCATCGCCTCGACCAACCCCGACTCGCTCATCGTCCAGAACCCGTCGAAGGCGAGGTGATCTAATGCCACCAAGGGGTCCCAGGCGGGGACATTGGTCGCCTCGACCTCATGCTCCGGTGCGCCGATCCCGGCTCCCAATGCCATCTCCATCACATCGAGCAGTCGGAACGGCGTGAATCCGGCCGAAATCCAGACCTTCGTAGCCGACGGGTAGAGAGCGGGGGAGTAGACGATGCCCGACCCCATCGACCCGAGAAGCTCTGCGACGGACCTGAGGAACTCATGGGTGCCCCGCTCGAGACGCACCGCGGGGTCGGGGAAGTCATCGTTCCATGGCCGTGCCAGTGCTTTGGCCCAACCCCTGCGCACGGTCACCGAGCCGGGCCAGACCCCATCGAGATGCAGGCGATCGGGCACCTGTGGGAGAGTACGGCATGGAAGTGGTGGTGGCCGCCAGCCCGATGGGAGCCCTGCATGACACCGGCCGAAACCACCCGGAGCGGCCCGAGCGACTGGGTGCCGTGCTCCGCGGGATCTCAGAGAGCGGGTTGAAGCTGACCGAGATCGAAGCACCGCCGATCGAGCGCTCCGATCTCGCCCTGGTCCACGACCCGGCTTACATCGATGCCATCGAGAGGTTCTGTCTCCTAGGCGGCGGTGCCCTAGACATGGACACATTCGCCTCGCACGAGACCTGGGCCGCCGCCACGACCGCGGCCGGAGGGGTCATGGCCGTGGTGGAGGAGTTGGAAGACCGCGCCGATGCCACCGGGTTCGCCCTTTGCCGGCCGCCGGGCCACCACGCCCTCCGTTCCAGGGCGATGGGTTTCTGCTTGTTCAACAACGTCGCCGTGGTGGCAGCCCGGCTCAGGTCACGGGGCCAGCGGGTGGCGATCCTGGACTGGGATGTCCACCACGGAAACGGAACGCAGACGATGGTGGCTGAAGATCCGGGCACCCTGTACGTCTCGATCCACCAAGACGATTTCTATCCGTTCGTGGGTTTTCCCGATGACATCGAAGCTGGTGCCGCCGGCACCACGGTCAACATCCCGCTGCACGCCGGCACTGCCGGAGACGTGTGCCGCCTGGCATGGGAGCAGCTGGTCATCCCTGTGCTTACCCAGTTCGGGCCGGATTGGGTCCTGGTGAGCGCCGGGTACGACGCCCACACCGAAGACCCACTGGCCGACCTCGATCTACTCGATGCCGACTACGGATGGATGGCTTCGCGTCTGGCTCGTGCTCACCCGGCACACCGCACGGTGTTCGCTCTGGAAGGGGGCTACGACCTCGACGGGCTCCGGCACTCCGCCCGCTCCACGGTGCGCGGCATGGCGGGCGAGGAGCAGTTCGGGCCTCCTCTCACCTCGGCCCCTGGTGCCGCCGAAGCGCTAGCTGTCGCCCGCGTGGCCGTGGCGAGGCACTGGAGCGTCTGAGAAGTCTTTCAGGTCTCGTGCGACCCGAGCCGATAACCACACTCTGGGTCAACGGGAAAGGAACATGGAAATCAACATCGAGGATCTTCTGCGCCGGGCTGTCTCACTGGGCGCAACGGATCTACATCTCAAGGTCGGCTCGCCGCCAGTCGCGCGCGTCAACGGTGACCTGGAGAGGCTCGAACGCTTCGAGGCGCTCAAACCCGCGGACACGCAGGCCTACGCAGAGGCGCTCTTCACCCCGCGTGGCGCTCGCGATTTCAAGGACACCGGCACCGCCGATTTCGCGTTCGGTCGCCAGGACATCGGGCGTTTCCGGGTAACCGCCTTCCGTCAGCGTGGCTCGGTATCGGTGGTTCTCCGTCGTGTATTTCCCGGGACGATGTCTTTCACCGATCTCGGCCTACCCCGGGTCATGGAGAAGCTCGCCGCCGAAACGTCGGGGCTGCTCCTCGTCACCGGAGCTTCTGGCTCGGGCAAGACCTCCACGATGGCGTCGATCCTGGACTGGATCAACACCCATCGGGCGGTGTCGATCCTCACGGTCGAAGACCCGATCGAGGTTCTCCACCCCGACAAGAAGAGTGTCGTAGAACAACGCGAAGTCGGTGTCGATACTCCGAGCGCCGCCGATGCCGTGCGGAGTGCGATGCGTCACGACAACGACGTGCTCATGATCTCTGAGTTCGATGACGCCGAGACTGCACGTGCGGCCATCGCGGCAGCCGAGACCGGCCACCTGGTGATCTCCTCGATGCGGACGACTGACCCAGCCGACACCATCGATCGCGTGGTCTCGCTGTTCCCCGAGTCGCAGCAACGCGTCGTCCGTGGTCAGCTCGCCGCACAGCTTCTGGCGATCGTCAGCCAGCGTCTGCTCGAGAGCCAGGAGAAGGGGAAGACACTTGCGTGTGAGATCCTCACCACCAACGAGCGTGTCCAGGAGTGGATCATCGGTGGCGCCGATGCCCCGGTCCTGATCGACATCATGAAGGAGAGCGAGTTCTTCGGGATGCAGACGATGGACGCGTCCCTTCTCAAACTGGTGGTCGACAAGTCCATCGACCTCCCTGCCGCCCTTCCCTATGCCCGAAACGTCCACGAGCTTCGGGCCAAGGCGATGGCAGCCGGCATCGCGGTGTAATTCGGTGGTGGGTCACTACTCACCACCCACCACTCAAAACCCATAACCTGCGGCGGGTGATCCCGAAGCGGCTCGATTTTCTGGTCTCGCCTGAACTACCACCGGCCCAATTGCATCAGCTGTTCGATGTGGCCGGCCATCAACTGTTCCTGGTTGGCGGCTCGGTCCGTGACGCCTTTCTCGAGAGGCCGCTGGAGGATTACGACTTCGCCACCGATGCCAGGCCGGATCGGATCGCCGAGTTACTCGAGACCTGGGCGGACGTCGTGTACCGCGTCGGAGCCACATTCGGCACCGTCGCTGCCCGCAAGAACGGGCGCGTTGTCGAGGTAACGACGTTTCGCAACGAGGTCTACCGCGACGATTCTCGCAAACCTCAAGTCACCTTCTCCGACGACATCGAGACCGATCTCGCCCGGCGCGACTTCACCGTGAACGCCATCGCTCTGTCGCTCATGGACATGGAACCGATCGATCCCCACGGTGGCCTCGCAGACCTGGCCGCCGGGGTCTTGAGGACCCCGCTGGATCCTGAGATCTCGTTCTCCGAGGATCCCCTGCGCATGCTGCGGCTGTACAGATTCGAGGGCACGCTCGGATTCACCGGGGAGGCCAGGACGGTAGGGGCTGTCGCCGAGATGGGAGAGCGTCTGGAGATCGTGTCGGCGGAGCGGATCAGGGACGAGCTCTCGAAACTCGTTGTGGCGCCAGACGCCGGGAAGGCCCTCGATCGCGTCGTGGCCTCCGGGTTGGCCACCCACTTTCTTCCCGAGTTGCCCGCCCTGGCGATGGAGCAAGACCCCCACCAGCGTCACAAGGACGTCTTGGCCCACACGCTGGCGGTCGTCGACAAGACACGGCCCGAGCTGGTGCTTCGGCTCGCCGCCTTGTTCCACGACATCGGCAAGCCCGACACCCGCCAGTTCGGGAAGGACGGCGTGTCGTTCCACCATCACGAGGTCGTCGGGGCGCGATTGACCCGACGCCGGCTGAAGGCGCTTCGCTATCCGGGTGAGGTCGTAGCCGATGTGTCCCGGCTCGTCTTCCTCCACCTCCGCCCGCACACGCTCAAGATGGGTTGGACGGATTCGGCCGTGCGCCGATACGTGCGTGATGCCGGCGAGTTGCTCCCGTATCTCAACGAGCTGGTGAGGTGTGACGTCACCACCGCCAACCCGCGCCGCGCCCGGGCTGTCCGGAATCGCATCGATGAACTCGAAGAGAGGATCGCCGAGCTGAGTGCGAAGGAGGAGATATCGCGTCTCCGCGCTCCGATCGATGGCAATCAGGTGATGGGGTATCTGGGGATTGGCCCCGGGCCGAACGTAGGTGACATCATGGGGCTGATGCTCGAGCGAAGGATCGACGAGGGCCCCTACAGCGTGGGGGAGGCATATGCCATGGTCAGGGACTGGGCCATCGCCCAGGGCATCCCGGATCCTGGACCGCCACCCGACGAGGAGGAATGACGTTGAGGGTCGTCCTCGCCTATTCAGGTGGCCTCGACACGTCGGTGATCCTGGCCTGGCTTCGCGAGGAGCGCGGGGCGGAGGTGATCGCATACACCGCTGACGTCGGTCAGGGCGCTGAGGCCGCCGAGGCCAAGGAGAAGGCCATCGCGACCGGAGCCGTGGAGGCAGTGGTCGAGGACCTCACCCATCGTTTCGTCGACGGCGCCGTGTACCCCGCCCTGAGGGCCGGCGCGGTCTACGAGGGTCATTACCTGCTTGGGACCTCCCTGGCCCGGCCCATCATCACCGAGGGTCTGGTGCGAACTGCCCGCGCCTTCGGCGCCGACGCCATCTCTCACGGTGCGACGGGCAAGGGCAACGATCAAGTCCGCTTCGAGCTGTCCGTGGCCGCGCTGGCCCCCGATCTCGGGGTGATCGCGCCCTGGCGGGAATGGGACCTCGACGGGCGCACGGCCCTCATCGAGTACGCCAAGGAACGCGGGATACCTGTGCCGGTCACCCGGGAGGAGCCGTACTCGATGGATGCCAACCTCTTCCACATCTCTTACGAGGGCGGAATCCTGGAGGACCCCTGGGCCGCACCCCCGCCCAAGATGTTTCGACTCACCGTGGACCCCGTCGATGCCCCGGATCAGCCCGAGGAGGTCGTGATCGGGTTCGAGGAGGGCAACCCGGTGTCGATCGATGGGCATGAGCTGGGTCCGGTCGAGCTGTTGACCGATGCGAACGCCTTTGCCGGTCGAAACGGCGTCGGCAGGGTGGATCTGGTCGAGAATCGGTTCGTGGGGATCAAGAGCCGTGGGGTCTACGAGACCCCGGGAGGGACCATCCTGCATCTAGCCCACCGCGCAGTCGAGTCGATCACGCTGGACAGGGAGGTGATGCACATCCGGGACTCCCTCATCCCCCGCTATGCCCAGATCGTCTACAACGGGTTCTGGTTCAGCCCGGAACGGACGGCACTGCAGGGTCTGATCGACGACATCCAGAAGCCGGTCACCGGCGAGGCGCGCCTGGTGCTCTACAAGGGCGGGGCCACCGTGTCGGGGAGACGCTCACCCAACACCCTCTATGACCCCGATTCGGCCACGTTCGAGGCCGACGATGTCTATCGCCAAGCCGATGCCGAAGGTTTCATCTCGCTCAACGCCCTGCGCATCAGGGGGTTCGGCGGAGGGGAAGTGGAATGAGCCTGTGGGGTGGTCGCTTCGAGTCGGGCCCTGGCGAGACGCTGTGGGGGTACACCACCGATGTCTCGGACAGGCGTCTCCTCGCCGACGACATCGCCGGCTCTCGGGCGCACGTCCTGATGCTCGGCGAGACCGGGATCCTTTCTGATGGCGACGTGAAGGCCCTCCTCGGTGGGCTGGAGGCCATCCAGTCCGAGGCTGCCGGTGGTGAATTCGACTTCTCCGACTCTGACGAGGATGTTCACTCGGCGGTGGAGCGGAGATTGTTCGAACTCGTCGGTGACACCGCGGGCAAGCTGCACACCGCCCGTTCCCGCAACGATCAGGTGGCCCTCGACATGCGTCTCTACGCCCGCCGCGCCGCCAGCGAGCGACACGACCAGCTTCACGCTTTCGCCCTCGCACTCGCCGACATCGCTGAGAGCCACGCCGAAACCGTCGTCCCCTCCTACACCCATCTCCAGCAGGCCCAGCCGACCACCCTCGGCCATCATCTCCTCGCCTATGCCTGGATGGCGGTCCGAGACGCCGAGCGGTTCGCCGGAGCGGGCAGGCGGATCGATGTGTCGCCCCTGGGCGCAGGCGCCTCGGCCGGGACATCCTTGCCGATCGATCCGGAGGCAACCGCCAGGGAGCTGGGGATGGCCGGCGTCTTCGAGAACTCGCTCGATGCAGTCGGGTCCCGAGATCACCTCGCGGAGTATGTCTTCTGCTGTGCCCAGGCAATGGTGACGCTTTCCCGACTCGCCGAGGAGGTCGTTCTCTGGGCTACACCCGAGTTCGGCCGGGCAAGGCTCGGCGACAGCGTGAGCACCGGGTCGTCGGCCCTGCCTCACAAGCGAAACCCAGATATCGCCGAGCTGGTCCGGGGCCGTGCCGCCCGGATATCGGGGTTGCTGGCGGCGATGATGACGCTCCAGAAAGGCCTTCCGCTCGCCTACAACCGTGATCTCCAGGAAGACAAGCGACTCGTCTTCGAGGCCGACGACACGCTGGCGGATTCCTTGGCAGCGATGGTCGAGTTGCTCGGCCAAACCGAGTTCCTGCCGGTCGACCCATCCGTGGAGACCGCCAGCCTCGATCTGGCCGAGGCACTGGTCGCCCGTGGCGTCCCGTTCCGCGAGGCCCATGAGGCCGTGGGCAAGCTGGTGCTCACTCTCGAGGGCCAGAGCAGGTCCCTCCTCGAGGCGGGCCTCGAGGATCTGGTTTCTACGCGCACGCTGCTTTCGACGAAGCCGATCTCGGTCTTCTCGATCCGGCGACGTCGGTGCAGCGCCGAATCAGCCCTGGTGGGGGGAGCCCTGAGTCGGTCCACACCCAGGTCTCCGACCTGCGCAGGAGGATCACTTCTTCCTAACGTGCCCCGGTGATCCTTGTGGTGATCCCCGCGGTAGTCGTTGCCGTGATCAGCCTCGCCTCCTTTGCGGGAGCGTGGGTCTGGTGGCTCGACGTCCTGGCCAATTTCCGTGCGCAGTACGTGGTGATCCTGGCGATCCTGGGTCTGCTCGTCGCGGCCAGCCGGTGGCGCCGCACCGGGACTGGCCATCCTCGGCGTCGCATTGGTCAATCTGCTCTTCGTCGCTCCGCTGTTCGTGGGGTCGCCGGGGGAGCCGGTGGCGGGGGCGCCTGGAATGCGGGTGATGAGTTTCAACCTGCTCTCGACCAACGAGAGCTACAGCGAGGTCATCGAGTACATCGAGGCGACGGAGCCAGACCTCGTCCTCCTCCATGAGTCGAGCCGCCCCTGGGAGGTGGCCATGGAGTCCTCGGGGCTCGACTACGAAATTGTCCGTGGCCGCTCCGAGAACTTGATCTTCGGAACCCTGGTTCTGGCTCGAGATGAGGTCGAGGCCGTCTCCTATGGCTTCGCCGAGGGCGACGGGAGGGCCATATCCCTCGTGTATCAGCCGGAGGGTTGGTCGGTGCCGGTGCAGATCCTCTCATCGCATCCGCTGGCCCCGACATCGGGGGAGCGGGCAGCCCTTCGAGATGCCCAGCTCTCCTTTGCTGCCGGATGGGCTGCCGAGCAGGAGGGCGCCTACGCCGTGGTGGGAGATCTGAACGCGTCGCCTTGGTCCTCTCCATTCCGTGGGCTCGTGTCGGAGGGTGGTCTGCGCAACTCTCAGATCGGATTCGGCTTACAACCCTCCTTCTCGGCGAACACGATCTTCCCCTTTCGGGTCCCCATAGATCACCTGCTCCACAGTGACGACCTCCGTGTCCGTGACCGTCGTCTCGGCCCGGCCCTCGGCTCAGACCACTTCCCGCTCGTGGTCGACCTGGAGCACGTCCCGGGTCCGTGAACCGCTTGCCTGAGGTACCTACGGCCACATCTGGCCCCACCGCTACACAGAAAGAGCGGCGTTACCGTTCGCGTCATGTCAGACCCATTTTCTGAGCGCCGGGCACGTCTCGCCTTGGACATCGGCGATGACGCCATCGCCATCGTGCCGGCCGCAGTCGAGGTGACCCGGAGCAACGACACCGAATTCGAGTTCCACCAGGATCCGGACTTTCTCTATCTGACCGGATTCCACGAGCCGGACGCGGTGGCGGTGATCGCACCTGGCCATTCCGATGGCGATTACACCCTCTTCGTCAGACCTCGAGACCCCGAGATGGAGGCCTGGAACGGATATCGGGTCGGCACCACCGGTGCCGCGGAGCGATTCGGTGCCGACAAGGCCTATGAGATCGGGCAGCTAGACGAGATCCTGACCCGGCTCATGGTCGGGCGCGAGGTGATCTGGTATCGCACGGGCAACCCGCACCACGACGACAGAGTCGGCGAGATCTTGGCCAAGGCTCGGAGTCATCGGGAGCGCTACGGCGGCACGGTGCCGTCTGCGGTTCGTGACATCACGGTCTTGCTCGCCGAGATGCGTCTCATAAAGAGCCCGAAGGAGATCGAGATCCTGCGCAGGGCGTGTGAGCTGTCTGCCCGTGGACACGCCGAGGCGATGCGTTTCACCGAATCCGGCTTGTACGAGTATCAAGTCCAGGCCGCACTCGAGTACTACTGGCGGCTGGGCGGCGCCCGGCACAATGGCTATCCCTCGATCGTGGCGTCAGGGCCCAACACCTGTGTCCTTCACTACGTGGAGAACGAACGGCTGATCGAAGACGGCGATCTCCTCCTGATAGATGCCGCCGCCGAGGTAGAGGGCTACTCGGCGGACATCACCCGGACCTTCCCGGCCAACGGGAAATTCAGCGGTCCACAGCGAGCCATCTACGAAGTGGTCCATTCCGCCTTCCAGAGGGGACTGGACATGGCGGCTCCCGGATCGAGCCTCAGAGCCATACATGACTCGGCCACCAGAGTGCTCACTGAGGGAATGGAGGAGCTAGGCCTCCTGCCCAAGGGTGTCGAGGAGTCGCTGGCCATGCACCACTACAACCAGTTCTACTTCCATGGAACCGGGCACTGGATCGGCCTCGATGTGCATGACATGGGCACCTACCGGGTGGAAGGCGTGCCTCGGAAGCTGGAGCCGGGGATGGCATTCACGGTTGAGCCCGGCCTCTACATCGCCCCGGACAAGACAGAGGTGACCCTGACCCTGCTCGAGTACGACACCGACGAGTGGAACCAGCGCAGGATCCTGGAGGGTCGGGCGGCGGCGATGGCCAAGGAGGCCGAGGCCAAGGAGAAGGCCGAGAAGATCACACACGCCGTTCCTCCCGACTTCCTCGGCATCGGGATACGAATCGAGGACGATGTGGTGATCACCGAGGATGGCCACGACAACCTGACCGGCTCGGTCCCCTCGGGCATCGACGAGATCGAAGCCCTATGCGCCGAGTCGTCGAGGTTGCCGAGCGGCTGATCTACTGCTGGATGAAGGTCTGCCCTCAGACGGTTGCCGGGAGGGCGTACACCAAGATGGCGAAAAAGTGAAAGCTGCTTCCGGCGATGACCAGGACATGGAACAGCTCGTGGTGTGAGAAGGCCCGGGGGAAGAGGCGGGGCCGCCCGGTGGCGTAGATCACCGTGCCGATCACATAGCAAGCGCCCCCGAGGACGATGAGGGCGAGGGCGCCCGGCCCGAGCTCACGCCAGATCCAGGGAACCCAGATCAGCGCGGACCAGCCCATCACCATCTGCAATGTCACCGAGAGGTGGGTTCTCACGTCGGGCATGAACGCCTTGAGCAGTATTCCGGTGAGCGCGATGCCCCAGACGATGCCGAGCGCCACGGCGAGGGGAACCCCTTCTAGCGAGGCGATCGCGATCGGCGTGAAGGTGCCGGCTACCACGAGAAAGATCATCGAATGGTCGATTCGCTGCAGCCTCGCCCTCCATTCTTCGCGCCAAGGGACCGAGTGGTACAGCGATGAGACGATGAACATCAGGAGCAAGGCCCCGCCATAGACGAGTACCCCGAAAAGGGCTTCGGCCCGACCCGACGCCCTTTCGATGAGGAGAACGAGCCCGATGGCTGTTGCGATGGCCGCGGAGCCGTGCAAGAAGCCCCTAATCGGGTTCTGCATCCGCCCCAGCGTGATCCGCTCCATGTCGTTGCAAGCGTATCGACCGGCCACCTGTAGTGGAAAGGGGTCGGGCGACCCAGGTCGAAACGGGCCCAGGTACTGGCTGGCCGATACGATGGAGCCATCACCATGGCTCTTGGTGTCCTATACCGCCTCTACGAGCGAAATCTCGTCAACGGCCTCGATCGAGACCGGCTGCCCGGTCACATCGGCATCGTCCTCGATGGGCATCGTCGTCATGCCCGAGAGGAGCGGCTACCCACGTACACGGAGAGCTACCGGGTCGGCATGCGCCGCTTCGAAGAGTTCATCGGATGGGCCGAGGAGCTCGAGATCCCGGCCGTCACTGCCTGGGTGCTGTCACGGGAGAACCTGTCACGACCCGCCGACGAGCTAGACCCCTATTTCGAGGTCCTGACGGAGCTGTTTGGCCGGCTGCCGGCCCTCTGTGAGACCTACGACATGGGGATCAGGTTCATCGGGAGCCTCGACTTGTTGCCAGACGAACTGGTCGCTGCAGCCAAGTTGGCGGAGGAGGCCCAGCCATTCGGCACCCGCCGGCTCAACATCGCAATGGGCTACGGGGGCAGGCAGGAGATCGTCGACGCGGCCAAGGACCTGGTGGCCAAGCTGATGGCCGAGGGGATCCCGCCTGACGAGGTCGCCGCCCACATCGATGCCGACTCGCTGGCTTCACACATGTACTCCGCCGATCTCCCCGACCCGGATCTCCTGATCAGGACCTCCGGCGAGTCGCGGCTGTCAGGGTTCCTGCTCTGGCAGTCCGCCTATGCGGAGTTCGTCTTCGTCGACGTCAACTGGCCGGCATTCCGCCGGGTCGACTTCCTGCGCGCCCTGCGTGATTTCACCAGTAGGGATCGCCGCTTCGGCAAATAGGCGGTCGCCTACTCCGTCACCATCTCCTCGTCGAGATG
The DNA here is from genome assembly GCA_963828465.1 of uncultured Acidobacteriota bacterium. Lineage (GTDB taxonomy): Bacteria > Actinomycetota > Acidimicrobiia > Spongiisociales > ZC4RG35 > JARDZU01. Next base: position 179,377 of record CAWHEU010000020.1, read on the forward strand.
GCTCACATCACCGAGTTGGCGGAGCGAGAAACCCCACCCGGTGCTGATCCGGTCCATGGTCAAGCGGGAAACCCCGCTGTGAGGCTGGCGAAAACGATCCCACTCCCAGGGAACCGGCTCCAGCCCGAGCAGCCGGCCAAGGACCACGGCGTTGGTGCCCGCATGAGCCACGATGATCACCCGCATCCCCGGATCCTCGACTTCCCAGAGATGTCGGTGTTCGCCGTGCATGGGCAGGATTCCATGGATGGCCAGGGTCTCTTCGAGCCCGGTCACCACCCTGCGGTGAAAAGCGCGGAAGGACTCCCCTCCGGGTAACCCGTCCCACATTTCCTCCATCGTGCGAAAGTGGGCCTCCCGCAAAGCCTTCTCGATCTCCTCGGCGGGCGATCCCTCCCACGATGGCGGGTTCTGGATCTCCCTCAGCCACGGGTAAACCTCCGGCTCGATGTCCACCTCGGAAGCCACCGGGGCGGCGGTTTGCATGGCCCGATTCATCGGTGATACCCAGAGCTCGTCGAAGGGTTCGACCGCGCCCAGCCGATGGGCGACGCGCTTCGCCTGCTCATGCCCGATATCTGTTAGGTCGGGGTCGTTCCGTGCGATGAGGCCGGGAGTCCAGTCGGGCTGGCCGTGGCGGACCAGGATCAAATCCATGTCGTCAACCGTACCCAGCCCGTTGTTCATACCGATCGACGTCGCAATACGATTGGGCTGTGTCCCGCCAAGCCCTCATCGATCACCTGCGTCATCACGCCCTCTTCACTGACGGCCCCTACACACTGAGGTCGGGCCAGCGCTCGGATTGGTACCTCGATGCGCGACAGACGACATTTGCCGGAAAGGGAGCGCCCATCGTCGGCGCCGCCGTGCTCGACGTCCTCGACCCCGAGGTCAGGGCGGTGGGAGGCATGACCATGGGGGCGGACCCGATCGCTCTCGCCGTCGCCGTCGTCGCCAATCTCCGGGGTCGGGACATCAACGCCTTCTCGATCCGCAAGACCACCAAGCAGTACGGGATCACAGGGCGGGTCGTCGGCCCGGTGGCAGCGGGCATGTCAGTTGCGATCCTCGAGGACACGACGACCACTGGCGGCGCCGCCCTCGACGCGGCTGAGGCAGCCACTGCAGCCGGACTGCGAGTAGTGCAGGCCATAGCCCTCGTCGATCGATCCGATGGGAGGGCTGCCGAGGCATTCGACGAGGAATCCATTCCCTACGTGGCCCTGGTGGTCCCCAAGGACCTGGGCGTCAAGAGGTGAAAGTCGTCGTACAGCGCTCGGCGGTCAGGATGTGGCTGCTGGCGATGGGCGGCATACCACTCCTGGTCATCGCAGTGGACGTGCTGACGAGCCGTCGGATCACCAACTGGCTCCGGGAGCTGTTGTTCACGCCGGAAGACACCCAGATCTATGAGCCGCGAGACGTGATTTGGGCCTGGGCCCTCCTCTTCTTCTCGGTGTTTCTCGTTGTGTGGGGTCTGAAAGAGCTCTTCATGCCCACCAAGGTGATCGAGGCCCGGGACGAAGGGCTCGCCGTCAAACTCCGTGGCCCCTTCCGAAAGCCCGACCTCATCCCGTGGGGAAACATCGCCGACATCGAGCCGGGTGAGATCGTGGACGAGGGAGATGTGTTGCTTCTCCTCCGGATCAGGCTCTTCACCCGGGGCGAGCTGACCGAGCATCCCTGGGGGGCACGCTGGGTAGAGGCCAAGGTCCTCGGCCTTCTCGCCCAGGACTGGTCCGCGACGCCGGCCCGGGTGGCAGAGCAGCTTGGGGAGTATGCGGTCGATGCGGCACAACGGGAGACCCGGGCCCGGACCGCCCCCATCTCGGACCCGACGTGATCCTGGTCGGCGCCCATGTGCCGTCGATCAAGCCTTTGGAAGAGGCGGGCGAGCGCAAGGCCGACCTCGCCCAGATCTTTCTCTCCAACCCACAGTCGTGGAAGAAACCCCCACCGCGGCCCGACGCCGAGGCGCTGCGTAGCTCACCGATCCCGATCTATGTCCACGCTCCCTACCTGATCAACGTTTGTGCCGATAACAACCGGGTGAGGATTCCGTCACGAAAGATCCTCCAGGACACCTGTGATGCGGCGACCGAGGTGGGCGCCCTGGCGGTGATCGTCCACGGTGGACATGTGACGGGCGACGGGCCACAGGAAGAGGGCATCGAGCGTTGGAGGAAGGCACTCGAGGCGGTCGACACCGAGATCCCGATCTTCATCGAGAACACAGCCGGTGGGGACAAGGCGGTGGCGAGAAGGGTCGAGTGGATCGCCCGTCTGTTCGACGAGGTCGGGGAGTTCGGAGTCGGCTTCGTCCTCGACACCTGTCATCTGTGGGCGGGTGGTGAGCCAGTGGACGAGGTGGTCCCCCGCATCATGGAAGCCACTGGACGGATCGATCTCGTCCAGGTGAACGACTCCAAGGACCCCTTCGACTCACGCCGCGACCGTCACGAGAACCTGGGTAAAGGCCTCATCCCAGAGGAGGAGATGGCCCGGATGATCATCGAGGCCGGTGCGCCGGTGGTCGTGGAGACCCCGGGTGGTGTAGAGGAACAGGCCGCCGACATCGAATGGGTTAGGAGGGCTTTGAGTGGTGAGTTATGAGTGGTGAGTCTCAGAACCCACACCCACCACCCATTACTCAAATATCCTCTTCGGTCCCGTCTTCTGCTTCTGATGCTGCTTGCGCTCGTTCGGCGTCGGTTCGGGGATCGGGCGCGGGTAGCGATCTTCGAGGAGGATCGCCAGCGGCGTCGCCGTGAACACCGAGGAGTAGGTCCCGACGAGGATCCCGATCAGCAGGGCGAGGGCGAAGTCCGAGAGGGTGTCACCGCCGAGCACGTATAGGGAGGCGAGGATGAGGATCGCCCCGAGACCCGTGTTGATCGTCCTCGGGACGGTTTGCAGGCAGGCCTCGTTGGCGATGGGGCCGAGTGGCTCGCCCGGCCGATCCGCCTGGTGCTCACGGATCCGGTCGAAGATCACGACCGAGTCGGCGATCGAGTAGCCGATGATGGTCAACAGGGCGGCGAGGAACACCCCATCGATGGTCTTTCCGAGCCAGGCGAAGAGCCCGACCACGAGGATGACGTCATGGAACATCGAGAGGACGGCCGCTGCTCCGATGGTCCAGCGGAACCTGATCGCCAGGTAAATGAGCTGCATGAGCAGAGCCAGGCCTAGAGCCAGGAGAGCGCGGTTCCGGATCTCTTCGCCCAGGGTGGGCCCGACGAACTGGTCCCGGACCACGGTCACGTCGCCCCCGATCCCGGCCACGGTGTCCTCGAGTACTTGCTCGCGTTCGGGGTCGAGCTCCTCGGTTCGGATCACGATCGTGCCCTGGCCGGTTTCCTGGATCAAGGCCTGCGGCAGCCCTTGGTCGGCCAGATCCTGTCGTAACTGGTCGAGGTCGACTTCTTGCGTGGTGGAAAACTCAACCAGGCGGCCGCCGGAGAACTCGATCCCGAAGTTGAGGCCCCGCGCCACGATGCCTGCGATGGCGATCACGATCAGGATCCCCGAGATGATCAGCCAACGCTGCGGCTTGGCAAACAGATTCGGCCCCGACGTCCTCAGCCATTCCTGGAAACGCCGCCCGACGGTCAAGCCCATCAACCGGGGCCGGGTCTGCAATGCCGGTATCCGGGACAACATCTCGAGCAGGACCCGGGTCACGACGAGGGCAGAGAACATCGACACAAGGACACCGATGGTGAGGGTGACGCCGAAGCCACGGACGGCGCCGGCGGCCAGGAAGAAGAGGAGTACTGCGGCCAGGAGAGTGGTGACGTTGGCGTCGAGAATGGCGCTCCAGGCCCGCTGGAATCCCGCCTCCAGCGATCTGCCCAGCGTCGGGTCGACGGCGTATTCCTCCTTTGCCCGTTCGTAAACGAGCACGTTGGCGTCCACGGCCATCCCGATGGCGAGGACGAAGCCGGCGATGCCGGGGAGGGTGAGGGTGGCTCCCAGCCATATGAGGACGGCGTAGGAGAGGAGTCCGTAGACGACCAGCGAGATGGCCGCCGCCACACCCATCAGCCGGTAGAAGGCGATCATGTAGAGGATGGTGAGGCCGGCACCGATGAGGGCGGCCTGCAGGCTCGCGTCGATCGCGGCTTCACCGAGGGAGGGCCCGACCGTTCCCTGCTCGATCACCTCGACCGGGACCGGCAGGGCGCCGGCGCGAATGAGGAGTGCGAGCTCGTTGGAAGTCTCCTCGTCGAAGTTTCCGGTGATCAGAGTCTCGCCACCGGTGATGCCCACGTCACATTGGACCGAGGGTGAGACCCCCGGGCTGGAGAGAACCGATTCGTCGAGCACGATGGCTATCCGTCGGGTCGGGTCACCGACCGGGGCACAGGCCGCTTCGGCCGTCAATTGGGCCCACTGTTCCTCCCCCTCGGGCAGGAAGTTGATCGAGACGGCCCACAGACCCGAGCCCTGGCTGTCGAAGATGGCCGCAGCGCTTTCGACCTGGTCACCACTGACGGCTGTCGGGCCGAGAACCAGGTCCTCGCCGGGCTCGCCCGGGATGACGAGATCCCCTTCGACAGTCGGCTCCGTGCCGGTGGGCACTGATTCGAGCACCGGGTGAAACGTGAGCTGGGCGGTTCGCCCGATGACTTCCAGAGCGGCGTCAGGGTCTTCCACTCCAGGCATCTCGATGATGATCCGGCGGTCACCCGACACCTGGAGAGTGGGCTCGGCTACTCCGAAGGCGTCGACACGGCGACGCAAGACCTCGAGTGTCCGAGTGGTCACCTCGCTGTCGACGGTGACGTCGTCGGTGTCCTGAGCCTCGAGAACGATCTGCGTGCCACCGCGCAGGTCCAGACCGAGGTTGACCGGGTTGTTGAGAACGATGTAGACGGCAGCGCCTATGGAGATCACAGTCCAAAAAAGACGCCACCGGGACACCTTGGCCATGGAAGATCCTTCGGATGTTCGGCGGGCTCAGCATGGTATCGGCGCGCGCCCGCCATGCCAGATCCGGAATCGGCACCTACGAGCGACCGGTATCCTTCCGTCATGCGCGAAAAGGTCACGGTCCCGTCCATCAGGGCTCGCAAAGGCGGTCCCAAGATCTCGATGGTCACTGCCTACGACTATCCGGGGGCGGTGATCGCAGACCGGGCCGGGGTCGACATCGTCCTCGTAGGCGATTCGGCGGCGAATGTCGTCCATGGGATGGCCACCACCCTCGAATTCGGGATGGAGGAGACGATCATCCATGCCCGCGCCGTGAACCGGGCGCATCCCACGGCGCTATTCGTCGTCGACATGCCCTGGCTCAGCTTCCATGTGTCGGTCGAGGACACAGTGCGCAACGCGGGAAGGATCGTCCAGGAAGGCGGAGCCGAGGCGGTCAAGCTCGAAGGGGGTCGCAAGCGGCTTCACATGATCGAGGCAATCCTCGACGCCGAGATCCCGGTGATGGGCCATCTCGGCCTCACCCCACAGTCGGTCCACGCCATGGGTGGCTTCAAGGTCCAGGGCAAGATGGTCGACGCCGCCCAGGAGATCATCGAAGATGCCATCGCCATTTCCGAGGCGGGCTGCTTCTCGATCGTCCTCGAGGGGGTTCCCGACATCCTCGGCGAGTTGATCACCAAGGAGGTCGACGTGCCGACCATCGGCATCGGGGCCGGTCCGGCGACCGACGGTCAAGTTCTGGTCTTCCACGACGTCCTCGGCCTCGGGTCGGGCAACTACCCGAAGTTCGTCCGCAAGTACGCCGATCTTGCCGACGACGCGGTCGCCGCCCTGACCAGGTACGTCGCCGATGTCGGCTCGGGCGAGTTCCCCGGTGAGGACGAGAGCTATCACGTGTCGGACGAGATCGCAGCCGAGATGCTGAAGGGCCGATCGTCCGGGTAGCGGCCCTTCTCCTGGTGGCGGCGTGCGCCACGACCACGACCAACGGTGTCACGTCATCGACCTCCACCGTGGCCCCGACCACTACCACAGTTGTCGGCTCGACCACCACGACCGCGGTCGCGGAGACGACGACGCCTACTCCGTCTACGAGCACAGTCACTCCTGACCTACCGACGACGGAGCTTGCTGTCGGCGATGACACCCTCGAGGTATGGGTCGCGGACGAGCCCGCAGAGCGGCAACAGGGTCTCCGAGCGGTGGCTGAGCTGCCCGATGGGATCGATGGGATGCTCTTCGTGTTCCCCGAGCCGAAAACACCCAACTTCATCATGTCAGGTACGCCGCTCCCTCTCGAGGTCTGGTTCTTCGACCCCGACGGATCAATGATCGGCTCACACGAGATGACGCCGTGCCCGGCCGATCCCTGTCCCGTCTACCCCGCCCCCGGACCGGTGGGCTGGGCGCTGGAGACACCGGCGGGGGAGCGAGATTTCCAGGCGGGTGACCTTCTCTCGACTTCTGCATCGGGCTGAGAGCGCCCTATCATCTGGTTTCCGCACCGGCGTCTCGCGCCGTCCGGTTGCGTGAAACCCCTGCTCCACCGGGCTGGTGGGGCCTTCCGATCCGGATGTCCACAGGAGGTCACATGCGCGACTATGAGGTAATGACGATCCATCGGCCCGACCTGGCCGAGGACGAGGTCGAGACCAAGATCGCCGATCTTGAATCGCACCTGTCCGGCTCGGGGGCGACAGTCGATGGGAGGGATATGTGGGGGAAGCGCCGCTTCGCCTACGAGATCGACCATCTGTCCGAGGGCTACTACTCGGTGGTCACGTTTCAGGCAGAGGCGGCTGCCGTCGATTCGCTCGATCGAATGCTGTCACTGGCCGACGAAGTGATTCGACACAAGATCGTGCGCAGGGGCGCATGACTGGAATCTGTCCCAGGGCCACGGCATGATCGACCCAGGGACTTGAGAAGAGGAGATTCACATGTCGAACAACGTCACACTGATAGGGAACCTGGTCGACGACCCGGAGCTTCGCTTCACCCCTTCCGGGGTGGCCATGGCCAAGATCCGGCTCGCCGTGAATCGCCGCTGGCAGAAGGACGGCGAGTGGCAGGAAGACACCAGCTACTTCACCGGAACCGTATGGCGAGAGCAAGCTGAGAGTGCGGCCGAATCGCTGCAGAAGGGCGCCCGCGTCATCGTGACCGGCCGTCTCGAGCAGCGGAGCTGGGAGACCCCAGAGGGGGACAAGCGCTCCGTGGTGGAGATCCAGATAGACGAGATCGGCCCGTCGCTGCGCTGGGCAACGGCTTCGGTGAACAAGACCCAGCGCTCCGGCGGCGAATGGAGTGGCGGTGGCGGTGGCGGTGCCGGCGCCGGCCAGGGTGCCGAGGTTCCTCCAGCACCGGTGGCGAGAGAGTCGTACGGGCCCGACGAGGCCCCCTTCTGATCCAGGAGTTTTAGACAATGGCTAGAAAGAGCACGAACAACCCGCGCCCCAAGCGGCGCCGGGGCATGGAGATGAGACGGGGCCGTCCCAAGCCCTGCGCATTCTGCAAGCAGCAGGTCGATTTCATCGACTGGAAGGACGTCTCCGTGTTGCGCAAATACATGTCCGACCGGGGCAAGATCAGGGGTCGCCGGGTGAACGGGAACTGCCCGACGCATCAGCGAGAAGTGGCCAACGCCATCAAGAATGCTCGAGAGATGGCCCTGCTCCCGTATCTGAGCACGAGATGAGGCTCATCCTCACTGCCGACGTCCAGGAGCTGGGCAAGAGGGGTGATGTCGTGGACGTGGCCGAGGGTTACGCCCGCAATTACCTGTTGCCGCGGAAGAAGGCCGTCAAGGCCCACGAGGCGGCCCTGGCCCAGGCCGAGGCCGTCCGCGAAGCCCGCATCGAGGCCGAGCGGAAGGCCAAGGAAGAGGCGGAGCGGCTTGCCACCCAGTTGGTCGGCAGCCGTGTCGTGATCGCGGCCCAGGCCGGCGACGAGGGCCAGCTCTACGGCTCCATTTCCCCGGCCGACGTGGTCGAAGGTGTCCGTCGCTTCACCGGCATCGAGCTGGACCGGGACACCTTGGAGATCCCGAACCCGATCAAGGCGATAGGTCTGCACGAGATCAACATCAAACTCCACGCCGAGGTCCAGTTCCCCCTCACCTTGGACGTGATTCCCGCCAGCTGACCGGTCCGATTACTGGCGAGTTTCGCGGTTTTCCTGCCAGTCCTTTCCACCGCGAAAACAAAAGAGGCCACCGCGAAATTCGATGAGGCCTCTGGCTTGTGACGCCGGCCGGAGCGACCCTATCTTCAGCCACCTTCCCCGCTGGCAGTTTCGGCTTCCCCGCCAACCGGCGGGGTCTTGCATGTCAGGGCCCCACAGGTCCGCGAAATCTGTCACTCGCGCGTTGTTTGATGAGGACATAGATGAGCGGCATCACCGATCAGGGGCAAATGAGACCGGGTTTCCGGAGCCCACCCCATTCCAGGGAGGCTGAGGAGTCGGTCATCGGGGCAGTGCTCCTGTCGGAGGAGGCGGTCAATGAGGTGATGGACCGTCTCCACCCGCCCGACTTCTATGTCCCCGCCCACCAGGCGATCTTCGAGGCCATGCGGGAACTGTTCGACACGAGTCAGGCCATCGACGCCGTGACCGTGTCCGAGGCATTACGGCGACGGGGGGAATTGGACAAGGTCGGAGGAGTTGCCTACCTGACCCGTCTCGTCGACATCGTGCCCTCGACCTCCAACATCCTCTACTACTCGGGGATCGTCGAAGAGCACGCCAAGCGCCGCGAGCTGATCCGGGCCGGCGCCACGGTGACCGATGTCGCCTTCGACATCGACGAGGAGATCGCCCGAGTGATGGACCGGGCGGAGCAGGCGGTCCTGTCGGTGGCCGAACGTCGGGGCGCACAGACCCTCCTCGAGGTAGGTCCCCTCTTCAGTGATGTGCTGGAGCACATCGAGTTGCTCGAGCAGCGGGGTTCGGAGCTGACCGGATTGGCGACCGGCTACGTCGATCTCGACAAGAAGCTGGCCGGTCTCCAAGCGTCCAACCTGGTGGTCATCGCGGCAAGGCCGGCGATGGGCAAAAGCTCCCTCGCACTTGGTATCGCGGTCAACGCCGCCGTCCAGAACGAACCCGTGGCCATCTTCTCGTTGGAGATGTCCAAGGAGGAGATCGTCCAGCGCATCCTCTCCTCGGTGGGCCGGGTCGATTCCATGAAGCTCCGCTCCGGTCAGCTGGGACCGCTGTGGCAGAGGGTTGTCGACGCCGCCGGCAAGATGTATCAAGCACCTATCTACATCGACGACTCCCCGGTCGTCACGGTGACCGATATCCGGGCGAAGTGCCGGAGGCTGAAGCGGAAGAAGGGGCTCTCCCTGGTGGTGATCGACTACCTGCAGCTGATGGAGGCGTCGAGCCGGGAGAACCGTCAGCAGGAGATCTCGGAGATCACCCGAAACCTCAAGAACCTGGCCCGAGAGCTGGAAGTACCGGTGATCGCCGTCTCCCAGCTCAACCGATCGTTGGAGGCCAGGGAGGACAAGCGGCCGCGTCTCTCCGATCTACGCGAAAGCGGATCCATCGAGCAGGACGCCGACGTCGTGATGTTCATCTACCGCCACGAGTACTACCACCCCGAGGACCAGGAGCGGAAAGGCATCGCCGAGGTCATCGTGGCCAAGCATCGTGCCGGGTCCACCGGCCCCGTCGAGGTCACCTTCCAGCCCGAGTTCACCCGTTTCGCCAACCTGGGCCGGGACGTCACCTAACGATTGGACTCGCGAGCCTGGCCGGCCTCCAGAGCCCGTTCGATGGTCTCGAAGGCCTCAGTCGCCGGGCGCCATCCCATGGTCGCGGTCTTCTTGTCCTCGAGTTCCTTGTAGACGGTGAAGAAGTGCTCCAGCTCGCGCAACAGGTGGTCCGGGACGTCATGGAGGTCGGCCGCCTCGCGCCACAACGGGTCGCCGTCCGGCACCGCGAGGACCTTGTGGTCGGCGTGCCCCTGGTCCTCCATCAGGAACAAGCCGATCGGCCGAACCCTGATCCGACACCCGGGGAACGTCGGCTCCGAGACAAGGGCGAGGATGTCGAGTGGGTCGCCGTCGTCGGCATACGTGTCGGGAATGAACCCGTAATCGGCCGGGTATCTCGTCGCTGTGAACAGCATCCGATCGAGGAAGATCTCCCCGCTTTCGTGATCGGTTTCGTACTTGTTCCTGCTCCCCTTGGGGATCTCGACGATCATCGTGACCAGCACGGCAATCACCCTACAGATCGCTACCCTCGCCCGGTTGTGCCTCACATGGGTGGCGATGCCACGTCCCGGGTCGGTTCCCCGATGTCTTTCAACCATCCGCAACCCCCGGGATAGACCCCTCGATGGCACCTCCTAAGAAGCGCGGCAAGCGCTACCTCCTCATGATGTCGGTCGGCGCCCTGGGAATCGTCTATGGCGACATCGGGACCAGCCCTCTCTACGCCTTCCGGGAGTCATTCCACGCCGCCGAAGGCATGCCCGTCGACCGCCCAAGCGTCCTCGGTGTCCTCTCCCTCATGTTCTGGGCCCTGGTCCTCGTTGTATCGGTCAAGTACCTGATCTTCGTGATGCGAGCGGACAACCATGGGGAAGGAGGGATCCTGGCGCTCACGGCCCTCATCGTCCCTCGTCGCAAGACCCCGACGGTGGGGTTGCGGTGGGCCTTGATACTCCTCGGTCTCTTCGGAACCGCCCTTCTCTATGGGGACGGGATCATCACGCCGGCAATCTCGGTGCTCTCCGCGGTCGAAGGCCTCGAGATCGTCGAGCCCGATTTGGAGTCGTATGTCGTCCCGATCGCCGTGGTCATTCTCATTGCGCTATTCAGCATCCAGCGCGCCGGGACCGCGGTCGTCGGAGCCATCTTCGGCCCGGTCATGATCGTCTGGTTCACGGTGCTCGCCGTTCTCGGCGGCTTCCACGTGATCCAGGACCCGGCGGTGCTTGCTGCGATCAACCCGGCTCACGGCGCGCATCTCGTCGCCACCACTCCGCGTCTCGCGTTTCTTGCCCTGGGATCGATCTTCCTGGTCGTTACCGGAGCGGAGGCCCTGTACGCCGACATGGGGCACTTCGGCAAGCGCCCGATCCGTTTCGGCTGGTACATCGTCGTGTTCCCCGCTCTGCTCCTCAACTACTTCGGCCAGGGGGCAATGCTCATCGCCGACCCCGGAGCCATCGACAACCCGTTCTTCCGCATGCCGCCGGAGTGGGCAGTGCTGCCATTGGTGATCCTGGCGACGATGGCCACCGTGATCGCCTCCCAGGCGCTCATCTCGGGGGCCTACTCGCTCACCATGCAGGCCGTCCAGCTCGGCTACCTGCCCCGTTTCGACATCGATCACACCTCGCCCAGGGAGGTCGGTCAGATCTACATCGCCACCGTCAACTGGGGCTTGATGGTCGCCTGCGTCGGGCTGGTCCTCGCCTTTCGCAGCTCGAGCAACCTCGCCGCGGCGTACGGCGTTGCCGTCACCACGACGATGGTCATCACGACCATCCTCCTCTACTTCGTGATGCGGGAACGTTGGCAATGGTCCGCGGCGGTTGCCGGTTCGCTTACTGCCCTCTTCCTCATCGTCGACCTTGCCTTCTTCTCGGCCAACGTCGTGAAGATTCCCGCCGGGGGTTGGTTCCCACTCGTCGTCGGTGCCGCGATCTTCACCGTGATGACCACGTGGAAGACCGGACGACGCAGGCTCACTGCCGCCCTGAAGAGGGGTGAGCTGCCGATCGAACGCTTCATCGGCTCCATCACTCTCCATCCCCAACTCCGCGTCCCCGGCACAGCCGTCCACCTGTTCCCCGACCCGGGCATCACGCCTCCGGCGCTTCTAGCCAACCTGCGGCACAACGAGGTGCTCCACGAGACTGTTGTTCTGGTGGCGGTGCAGACATCGTCGGTCCCCCGCGTCCCTCAGGTGCGCAGGTCGACGGTCCACGACCTCGGCGAGGGATTCGTCCAGGTCGTGCTCCATTTCGGGTTCATGGACGAGCCCGACGTCCCCAAGGCGCTGGCCAACATCGTCGACCCGGAGTTCGGGTTCGACCCGGATGACTCCACCTTCTTCATAGGGCGGGAGACGATCATCAACAGTGGCAAGGGCATCGGCCGGGCGAGGGCGGCCCTCTACGCCCTGATGCATCGCAACGCCTCGAGCCCGGTCCAGTTCTTCAGCCTTCCCCCCGGTCAGGTGATCGAGATCGGGAAGCAAGTGGCGTTGTGAGCCGGCACCCGTACGCTGGTTCTGTCCGGGATTCGGACTCCCGAGTTTGAGGGGGCGCCCCATGAGGGTTTTCAGAGCATCGATTCTCATCCTGGCTGTGGCACTGGTGGCGTGTGGGGGTGACGGTGGGACAGACACGACCCTGGCCCAGACCACCACCACCGTCGTCGAGGACAATGCCGGGACGGTCGACTTCGCCGACATGCCCCAGGAATGCATCGACGCCTTGGTCGGATATCTCCGGGCCATCGAGCCGGCCGTGGAGGATGTCGACTTCGAGACGACCACAGGCGAGGACCTCGAAGCCATGGGAACCGAACTGGAAGGTCTGTCCGAGGAGTACACGACGGCGATCCAAGATCTCGACTGCCCTGATCCTTCCGGCAGCGACGAGGAAGCCTTCGCCGCGATCATCGAGTTGGCCGAGCAGGAGGCACCGGGCACGGTGGGCTACCTGCAGTGGGTGCAGGGCCTCGCCGCCGGATTCGGCGATGCCGAGGTCTCAGGCGACTGTGAGACGGATATCTCGGCGCTCAGGGCGATCATCGAGGAGAGCAGTTCGATGTCCGACCTCACGATGACCGAAGTGGTCCAAGTGGGCAGCCTGGTGGCTTCCGTCTCCACCGCATGCACCCCGGAGAGGGCAGAGGAGTTCTTTGCCGAGCCAGACGTGGCGGCCTTCCTGGAAAGCCAGTAGGACGAGCGGCAACCCTGAGGTTGCCGCTTGGAGGGGTTCCCGCATTGCCCTGTGAAGCCGGGGAAGCTTCTAGAGGGGGGACTCAATTAGGGCTTTGAGGGACCTGAATCCAATTCTGTACACCCCGAGCCCCCTTGGACGGGCAGAACCGGACTCATTTCGAACTATACGCAGTCGCGCTAGTTCGCGAAGAATCAGGTCTCGAAGTCCTTGTGGGACCTGCTGGCGGTGGGCCCGGTCTGACCCTGATACTTGGAGCCGAGCTCGGGCGAGCCGTAGGGGAGGTCGGCCTCGGTCGTCATCTGATAAAAGCTGACCTGGCCGATCTTCATCCCCGGATAGATGGCGATGGGGAGGGTGGCGACGTTGGACAGCTCCAGGGTGATGTGGCCCTCGAAGCCTGGGTCGATGAAGCCGGCGGTGGAATGGATGAGGAGGCCGAGACGGCCCAGGGACGACTTTCCCTCGAGACGGGCGACCACGTCGTTGCCCAGCTTGACTCTCTCCAGGGTGGATCCCAGGACGAATTCCCCGGGATGGAGCATGAATGGCTCCTCGTCACCCACCTCGACCAGCCTGGTCAGGTCGGACTGGGGGTCGCGTGGGTCGATGAGGCTGTACCGGTGGTTGACGAACACCCGGAACCCGTCACCCACCCGCAGGTCGACCGAGGACGGCTGGACATACGACGGCTCGTAGGGGTCGATCTGGATCAGACCCGATTCGATGGCCTCACGTATTGAGCGGTCGGAGAAGATCACGGGAAGATGGTAGAGCGGGTGAAGGGAATCGAACCCCGCTCCGAGCCATGGGCACTCGCTCGTTGTGAAGCGGGTGAAGGGAATCGAACTGGAGCGGGTGAAGGGAATCGAACCCTCGCTCCGAGCTTGGGAAGCTCGTGTTCTACCATTGAACTACACCCGCGATCGCCCCGAGATTACCGGATTCAGGTGCATGCCAGAAGGCCGCCTCATCAGATCCCGAGCACCGACTTCCTCAATTCCGGGTTGTTGGCCATCCCGGCGGCATCGCCTTCCATCACGACGCGGCCCTCGGCGAGCAGGTAGGCGCGTGAGGACACGTCGAGTGCCCGTTGCACATTCTGCTCCACCAGCAACACGCCAACACCCTCTCCACGCACAGCCTCGATGACGTCGAACACCTCGTCGACGACGACGGGCGCCAGTCCGAGAGAAGGCTCGTCCATGAGAAGCAGGCGTGGTCGGGCCATGAGCGCCCGGCCGATCGCCAGCATCTGCTGCTCGCCGCCACTGAGACTCCCGGCGAGCTGGTCTTTCCTCTCGGCGAGACGAGGGAAAAGGGTGTGGACCCACTGCAATGACTCGCCGTGATGCTCTCTGGCGACACGGTTGAAGGCACCGAGGTCGAGATTGCCCTCCACGCTCATCGCCGAGAACAACCGTCTGCCCTCGGGGACGATGGCGACTCCGGCTCGGCACACCCGATGCCCCGGAATGCCGGTCATGTCTTGGTCGTCCAGCACGATCCGCCCCTGGCGTGGCCGGAGGATGCCCATGATGGAGTTGACCAATGTCGATTTCCCGGCCCCATTCGGCCCGACGATGGAGACCACCTCACCGCTGCCGACGGTCATCGATACCCCCCAGAGGGCCTGGGCGTCGCCGTAGAAGACGTCGAGGTCAATCACCTGGAGCATCGGCCTGCCTTCCCAGATACGCCTTGACCACGGCCGGGTCCCTCATGACCACCGCCGGCTCTCCTTCTGCCAGCTCGAGGCCATGATCGAGGACCACGATCCTCGTGGCCAGCTGGTTCACCACCCTGAGCAGGTGCTCCACGAGCACGATGCTCACCCCCGACTGGCGGATCCGGCGGACGACGTCGACCGCGTTGTCGATCTCCACCGGATTGAGGCCGGCCAGGGCCTCGTCGAGGAGCAGGAGCGACGGCCGCGTGGCGATTGCTCGTGCCATCTCGAGCAGCTGGCGTTGGTGGAGGTTGATCTCTCCTGGCAGGGCGTCGGCGCGGCCACCAATGCCAACCAGGTCCAGGTACTCGACCGCAGCGCGTCTCGAGGCATCGAGGCCGAGGGGCTCGCGGCCGAACATGATCGCCATTGCCACGTTGTCCAGGACGGTGAGGGATGTGAAGGGTCTTGGGATCTGATAGGTGCGAGCGATGCCGAGATGGGCGATCCGATGCGGTCTCGATCCGACGATCCCTTCCCCGTCGAGCGAAATGGTCCCTGTGGTCGGTTGGAAGGCACCCGATATCAGGTTGACCAGCGTGGTCTTGCCCGAGCCGTTGGGCCCGACAAGACCAACCAGCTCACCCTCGTGGACGGTCAACGAGACGCCGCGCAGCGCCCGGACCCCGCCGAAGGTCTTCACCACATCCTGAGCCGCCAGCAGTGGTCGGCCTGTTACCGCCCTCTCGGCTGTCGCCTCGTCGCCGACCGGCGCATGATGCTCTTCGGGCGGTCCGGTGTCGCTTTCGCTCTGTGACGGGCGCGTTCGCCCGCCAGGTATGAAGGCAATGACCGCCGTCACTCCGAGCGCCAGAGCCAGCGACGTGACCGGGTCGGTCGTGACTCCCAGAAGCCACAGCCCGAGGAAGATCACCACGAACACACTCGCTGAGAGCCATGGTCGCCGGCGAAATCCGGCCATGAGGCCCTGAGGGGCGAGCAACATGACAAGAACCAGGATCACACCGAGAACGATCAGGCTCCAGCCCTCGAAGCCTCCGGATGCGAGGCGGTTCTGGAGGGTGTAAACGTAGATGGCGCCCACCATCGGGCCGGCCCAATGGCCTCGACCTCCGAGCACGCTCATCACGATGACGAAGAGGGGGACGTCGAGGTTGAACGTTCCCTCGACGCTGACGAATCCCAGCTGCAGGGCGGCGACCGCGCCGGAAATCCCTGCGATCAGCCCGGTGACCCCGATCGCGATCATCTTGTGGAGGAAGGTGGGCACACCGAGGCCCTCGGCGACGTCCTCGTCGTCCCGGATCGTGAACAGAGCCCAGCCGTAGCGCGTGTGCTGCATCACGTAGGCGACGGCCAGGGCGAACAGGGCGACGACTCCGCTCACTACGAAGACGAACTCCTGGAACTGGCTCAAGAAAGACGGCGCCTCAGGCACCGGGATGACGATTCCCTGCCCGCCGTCGATGGTTTTCGAGAGCCGTGCCACCGAGGCGAGGATGAAGGGGATCGCCAGCGTGAGCAGGGCGAAGATCTCGCCCCGCAGCGATCTGAGCCGGAAGGCGATTGTGCCGATGGCCAGACCGAGCAGCATGGAGGCGACCCCCGCAACCACGGCGGCCACCCACCAGCTCATCCCTTGACGGCCGAAGAGGACCGCCATCGTGTAGACCCCAACGCCGAAGAAGGCGCCCTGGCCGAAGCTGAAGTATCCGCTGTAGCCGGAGAGGATGTTCCAGCTGGTGGACTGAGCGGTCCAGAACAGAATCCCCGAGAGGAAGATCAGGTAGAACATGGGGAATTCTGTGGCGTGACGTATCGCGGGCAGGGCTACCAGAGCCACCGCGATCCCGACCAGAGCCATCCATCCCTTGTGGCGCACTCAGCCCCCCTTCTGCGGGAAGAGGCCCTTGGGGCGGAACACCAGGGCGAGGACCACCAGGGAGAAGACGACAAACGGCGATGTGGACGGGGTCCACACCACCGCCACCAGCCCCGATATCGCGCCGACGAGGAGCCCGGCGTACAGCGTGCCCGTGACATTGCCGATGCCACCGAGGATGACGATGGCAAAGACCAGGCCGATCCACTCGAAGGGCAGGTCCGGGGTGAGCGTGCCGCCGATCGGGAACAACATCCCGGCGATCGCGGCGCTGGCACCCACTGCGCCGGCGAGCAGCACCCCCAGGAGGCGATGGTCGATGCCGAAGGCCGAGGCGATCTCCCTGTCCTGACCGAAGGCCTGCAGAGCCCTCCCGGCGTACGTTCGCCCGAGCACCAGTTCCGCCGCTGCGACCAGGACGACAGCGAACCCGGCGGCCAGGAGCGTGGGAACCGGGAACCTGAGTGAGCCGACCCCCACCGACTTGGCCGAAAAGGGGTTTAGCTCGGCCGGTAGCCGCAGGAAGTCTGCTGTCCAGATGTTGGTCACGACCTGCACCGTGATGATCAGCAGCCCATAGCTGATGAGGAGGGAGTTGAGCTCGGAGACATCGAACCGCTCGTAACCGAGTTGGATCATCGCTCCGACCAGGAACATGAGGGGGGCGGTGATCACGATCGTGGCAATCGGGCCCAAGCCGATAGATGTCGCCAGTTCGAAGGTGAGATAACCCGAGAGGAGGATCATCGCGAAATGGGCCAGATTGATGACCTTGAGGAATCCCCAGGCGAGGGAAAGCCCCAGGGCCATCAGGGCGAACAGGCTGCCATTGAGAGCGCCTGAGACGGCCGCCTGCAGCTCGATCACCAGGTAGTCACCCGGGAACGTCGAACACCGACAGGAGCCCCGGATCTCCGTTCAGAGGAGACCCGGGGCGCCTGTGCATCCGCTCTGCTCAGCCCGCGGGTCCGGCCAGCGTGCCCGCCGCGATGTCCTCCGGCCAGACCATCACCCATTCGGAGCCCTGGATCTGCTTGAGGCCCTCGGTGGTCTCCCAGAAGTTGTTCACCGCCGTATCGAAGGTGACCGCTCCGCTGAAAGTCAGGTCGGCACCGGTCGAGTGCAGCGAGTCGCAAATCCCTTGTCCGTCGGTCGAGCCGGCCCCTTCGACACCCTGGACCAGGATCTCCCATGCGTTCCAGGAGGCGGCGGCCTGGGTCTCGAAGACCGTGTAGGGGATCTGTGCGGCGGTGGCGCGCTCGGCGAACTCGTCGACGATCTCGCCCACCTCGGGATCCATTTGCTCGAGGATCGGCGCGTTTGGCTCGAAAATCGAAACCGAGAGCGTCCCCTGAGCCGCGTCGCCCAATCCGAGCAGCGGGCCCGGCGCCGGGAAGAGAGCGAACATCATCGGCGGCGCGTAATCGAGCTGCTGCATCGCGTCGATCAGTGAGTTGGCCTCGACACCGAGCCCGTTAATCAACACGAGATCAGCGTTGGCGTCACGGACCTGGGCCGCGGTCGAACCCCAGTCCTCGTATCCCGGCGGGTATGGGATGTCGGCCACGATCTCGTAGCCACGCTCAGGCAGGATGTTGAGCGTCGACGGGTCATCGGGGTCATCCGCGATGCCGTAGCTCACGAATGCGGTCGAACCCGACTCGTTGGTGAGGAGCGCCACCGTGCTGACGGCACCGTCGAGGCTGTCGAGTGCGTCGGCAATCTGATTCGGGATGAATGAGTTCGGCTCGGGTCCGATCGACCAGCCCGGGAACTGACAGGCATAGGTCATCAACGGAGCCAGCACCGCGGTGTGCTGGGGGAGTGTGTACCCGTAGCGCTCGGCTACGGGCATGGCAGCGAGGATGTTCGGTGTCGGCGTAGGGCCCCATGATCAGGTCGACCTGGTCCTGGCTTATGAGCTGTTCGTAGAGGGGGGCGACGTTGGCGGTGTCTGACTCATCGTCGAGCAGGTTCCACTGAACCTCCCGGCCCAGCAGGCCGCCCGCGGTATTGAGCCGTTCGACAAACATGTCACCGGCGAGCTTGTGGATCGCTCCGGTCGCGGCGAACGCTCCGGTGAGCGAAAGGGTCCCGCCGACGACGATCGGGTCACCAGATCCCTCTGCCGTGGTGCTCGGGGCGCCTGTGGTGGACGGTGCCGCCACCGTGGTGTCGGACGCTGCCGTCGTGCCCGGCGTTCCTCCGGCAGTGGTGGTGGCAGCGCTGTCGCCGGCGCAAGCCGTGGCCACGAGGGCCAGGACAGACACAATCGCCAGGATTCGTGCTCGTCTCCTCACGTTCTCCTCCTCGTCAGTCGACGGTGCCGCCCCAGCTCATTCCCGGTGCGACCGGGGGGAGCCTGGTGCGACAACTGCGAGGTTCGACCATATACGAATACTGCACACCGTGCCCGCCACCCGGTCAGAACTTCAGTGTCACTGGACATCGCAAGCGCCACCCGAACAGTGACGCTTGCAAGTGTGTCGAATTCAGAGGGTGCTGGTCGAAACCGCCTCAGCCGGTCGTCCGGGCTCGATCGGGTCGATGCTGTGGTCCTCGCGGCTGAACCGTCGCTTGAGCCCGTCGAACAGGGAGTAGACGGCGGGGATCACGAACAGGGTCAACAGTGTCGAGCTGAACAGCCCGCCGATCACCACGGTTGCCAGACTCGCTGAAAGGAGAGCGCCGTCGCTCAGGCCCAATGCCAGCGGGGTCAGCGCCAGGATGGTGACGATCGCTGTCATGAGTATGGGCCGCAGCCGGGTCTCCGCGCCCAGCTTGAGGGCCTCCATCGTGTTGAGCCCGTCCTCTCGCTTCAATCGCTCGACGAACTCGAGCATGACGATGGCGTTGGTGACCACGATCCCGATCAGCATCAACAGTCCCAGCATCGAGGGCAGACCCAGCTCCCGACCGGTGACAGCCAGGGCCGGGAAGGCGCCGATTGCGGCCAGGGGGAGTGTCAGCAGGATGACGAACGGAGTGAGGAGGCTGCCGAACGTGATCACCATCGACAGATAGACCAGTGCCACGGCGATCGCCATGGCCGTCAAGATGCCGGCGAAGCTCTCCTGCTGCTGCTCGGCTGCCCCGCCAAGACTGGCCTCGACGCCCGCCGGAAGCTCGAGCCCGTCGAGCATGGTCTGGACTTCCATGTTCACGGCGCCAAAGTTCGGGTCGGTGATAGCGGCAGACACTTCGGCCGATCGGTTGCCGTCGAAATGGGTGACTGCGATTGGGCTGGAGCCCTGCGAGACCACAGCCACATCACCCAGGGCAACGCCGGGGCCCAGGGGAAGGGCGGCCAGCGCTTCGGGAGTAGCGATTGCTGCCGGGTCGGTTCCCACGATCACGCTGAGCGTGGCGTCGTCGATGACGATGTCCGTAGCGGGAATGGGAGTGAGGTAAGCCCTCACCGCACCGGCCAGCGTCGCCGCGTTGAGCCCGGCGCTCGTTGCGGCCGCGTTGTCGACCTCGATGACGATCTCGGGTCTCTCCCCGAGCAGATTGGACTCGATCCCCTCGATTCCGTCGATATCGGCAAGAGCCTCCTGGACGGCGGCCGAGCCTGCTTCCACATCCTCGAAGTCGGATCCGGTGACGTTGATGTTCAGGTTCGAGCCTCCGAAATCGGACATGTCGCCGACTTCTGCCACGGTGCCCGACAGACCGGAGGCCGGGATGAGCGTCTCGATCTCGGTGGTCAGCGTGTCGATGTCGGCTTCTTCGCCGAGGTCGATGACGATCGAAGCACTGTTTGCCCCGCCACCTCCGCCGCCGATGAGGGCGGCCAAGGGATTGTCTGTGGAGGTTCCAACGACGGTGGCTACTCGCTCGACACCTTCGAGTTCTAGGATCTCGGCCTCGACCACGGCTACCTGCTCCGACATGGAATCCAGGCTGGTACCTGGCGCTCCTGTGAGGCTCACCGAAAGCGAAGTGGCCTCCTCCGAGGGGAACAATGTCACCGGCACGGTGGCCAGGGTGGCCATCGAGGCGATCAACAACACGAAGGCGACGATCACGACTGTCCACCTGTGATCGAGGGCCCAGGCAAGGGGCTTGCGGTATACCCGGCGGAGAGCGGTGTCGTCAGCGCCCAGCTCCTCCTCGGCCTCACCTTCCTTGCGGTGCGACCGCTTGAGGAGGGTTATGGCGAGAACCGGGACCACTGTCACGGCGACGATCAGACTGGCCAGCAAGGCGAAGGTCACGGTGAGGGCGAATCCCACGAACACCTGGCCGACCAGACCGCCAATGAAGGCGAGCGGGAGGAAAACGGCAACGGTGGTGATCGTGCTGGCGGTGATGGCTGGGACCATCTGGGTCGTGCCCTTAAGCACCGCCTCACTTCTCTCATAGCCCTCATCGAGGAGCCGATGGATGTTCTCGAGCACCACGATGGCGTCGTCGATCACCCGCCCGATCGCCACCGACAGGGCGCCCAGCGTGAGGATATTGAGGGTGATCCCCTCCAGGTTCATAAGGATGAAGGCGACGAGCAGGGAGAGGGGGATCGAGATGCCGGAGACGAGAGTGCCCCGGAAACTGCGGAGGAAGACCAGGATCATGAGGACGGCAAGGATCCCGCCGATAACCGCGTCACGGGTCATCTCACTGACCGAGTTCTGGATCTCAGGCGCCTGGTTGATCACTGGAGTGACTGTGATCCCAGCGGGCACGGTCACCGTCTCGATGGCCTCGGACACGGCGTCCACCGTGTCAACTGTGTTCTCGCCCTGAGCCTTGATGATCTCGACCGACATCGCCGGCTGGCCGTCGAGGCGGCTCACGGTAGAGCCGCTCCCGTTCTCGACCAGGCTCACGTCGGCGATCTGGGAAAGGGCTACCGGAGGCGTGCCGGGCACCATTCCCGGCACCAGCAGGTTCTCGATGCCTTCGACTCCGTCGAGCTCGGCGACGACGCGAGCCGGGAGCTGGAAGCCACTCGCGCTGACGCTTCCCACCGGAACAGACACCTGGGCTGAGCCGAGAGCGGTCATGACACCTGCAGTGGTGACACCGGCCTGCGACATCGCTTCCGGATCGAGAGTCACCGCAACTGCCTCGTTGCTCCCACCCGCGACGCGGATCTCGGCAACTTCGCTGACGCGTTCGATTGCCGGAGCCAAAGCGGTGGTAACGAAGTCCTCGAGCGCAGCCGGATCATCTCCCGACACGGCGACCGAATACACCGGGAAGGCATCGAGGGAGATGCGCTGAACTTGGGTTTCCGCTCCGACAGGAAGATTCAGGCCGGCGACAGCCTCACGGATCTCGGTATGGACCTCGTCCATGTCGGTCCCGAACTCATAGGAGGCCGACACGATGGCCACACCCTCGAGATTGGTCGATTGGACATGCTCCAGATTGCTGGTGGAGAGGAAAGCGCCCTCGATGGGGACTGCAAGGTCCTCGGCAACCTCGTTCGGGCCCGCCCCGGGCATAGTGGCGGTCACGACCAGGTTGGGGATCTCCAGCGACGGGAACAGCTCCCGGTTGAGTTGGCCGACCGAGTAGACACCGGCGGCGATCAGCATCGCCACCACCAGCAGGGTGACGGTGCGATAACGCAGGGAGATTCGGGCGAGGCGGGTCAAGGTTTCCTCCGATGGGGATGAGTGGAAGGCTCTAATTTAGACTGGAACTGTCATTTGTCAATCCCTGACAATTGACAGCGGGTGCCAAACGACTATCTTGAGGTCTGTGACCACCCAAACTGCCCCTGAGATCGGTCTCCGGGAACGCAAGAAGCGGCAGACCCGGGACCGTCTCGTCGAGGCGGCTTTCGCCCTGTTCGCCGAGCGCGGCTTCGACCATGTATCGGCCGCCGAGATCGCAGCTCGAGTGGATGTTTCCGAGCGCACGTTCTTCCGATATTTCCCTACCAAGGAAGATGTGATCTTCCCCGACACCGAGGAGCTGCGCGGGCGTGTCGACGAGCTCGTGGCCAACCTGCCTACCGAGCTGTCCGTCATCGAGGGCTTGCGCCGGGCCTTGCAAACCATCTCCCACGAGTTCGAGGATTCGAAGGATCTCCAACTCGCCCGGGCCCGACTGGTCGAATCCACGCCTTCGCTGCAGACGCTCGTCCTCCAACACGAGCAGGAGTGGGTGGAGTCGTTCGCCAACGCCGTGGCCGACCGTCTCGGGTTGGACCCGGATGAGGATCTTCGACCGGAGCTCACCGCGGCTGTGGTCGTGGCTGCCTTCCGGGCTGTGATGAACCGTTGGATCAGGTTAGGGGGAAACGCCGACGTCGATCAGATGCTCGACCAGGCACTCGTCTTTCTCGGATCCGGCCTCGGCTCCTCCGATTTCGATTGAGGGCTCAGTGCCCTCCGCTGCCCGCTCCGGTCGGGGGGCCGTCGGGGTTGGGCACGTGGTCGCCCCGCCATATGTCCGGTTCCAGGTAGATCCGGCCTGCCAGAGGAACGGCGAGACGAATCGAGGTCTCCGCCGCGTCGATGGCCCCGGCGATCTCGGAGGCGGTGAGCGAGGGAGTGAACTCCAGCTTGCCTGCGACCAAGAGCTCCTCGGGCCCGATGTGCTGGGTCTTTAGATCGATGATCCTGACCACGTCCGGTGTCCCCTCGATCGCACCACGTATCGCGTCGATATCGCTGGCCATTGCGGCTTCCCCGATGAGGAGCGACTTCATCTCGACGGTGAGAAAACCGGCGATGACCAGCAACAGAGTGCCGATGCACAGCGTCCCGACCGCGTCCCAGACCTCGTTCCCGGTTATGGCGGCCAAACCCACACCGATCATCGCCAAGAAGAGCCCGATCAGGGCTCCTGCGTCTTCGAGGAGGACGACGGGCAGCTCCGGGGAGCGGGAAGTGTGGATGTACTCCCACCAGCCGCGTTCGCCTTTTACCTTCCTCGACTCGTCGATGGCGGTGTGGAAGCTCCACGACTCCAGCCCTATTGCCACGACCAGCACACCGATCGCCCAGCCGATCGAGGTCAACTCATGGGGATGGAGGAGCTTGCTCACGCCCTCGTAGATAGAAAAGAGCCCACCGAGGGTGAACAGGACCATCGCCACGACGAAGGACCAGAAGTAACGCTCCCTCCCATAGCCGAATTGGTACTGGTCGTCGGCGACCTTGCGCGCCCGCTTGCCACCGAGCAGCAAGAGCCCTTGGTTGGATGTGTCGGCGACCGAGTGGATCGACTCGGCGAGCATCGAGGCGGATCCGGTGACCACATATGCGACGAACTTGGCCACCGCGATCCCGGCGTTGGCCAGCATCGCGGCGATGATTGCCCTTGTTCCGCCGCTGGTCGCCATGAATCGGATGCTAGGTGAGCAAGGAGACCGCTCCCCAGGTCGTCATCAGGACTCCGACGAGCACAAGAAACGCGACACGACCGGCGCGGTATTCGGGGTTCTCCACTCCCGCCGGGGCCTTTCCCTGGCGATGCCGCCACCAGGCGAGCCCGTTGCCGACGAGGAGGGCCAGGCCGAGACCGAGGATCAGCTCAGGGAGCAGGTTCTCGAAGTCGAAGATGTCGCCCACTCCCGGTCACGCTAACCCTGAATAGTCTGCGTGGGTGAGTCAGGACCTTCACTCTGCGTCTGCCTCGGCACCGGCGACCTCGGCCAATTTGGGCCCAGGCTTCGATTGCCTGGCATTGGCAATCGAGATCCGCTGCGCGGTGAAGGCCAGTCGTGCCGATGCCTGGAGCGTCGACCACATCGGGAGGTATCAGCCCGGACCCGAAGAGGGTGACAGGGTCATCAGTGCTGCCCGCGGTGTCGTGGGCGACGAGTTCCCGCTCGCACTCCAGGTCGATGCCGAGATCCCGATCGGGAAGGGCCTTGGCTCATCTGCGGCAGCCTCCGTCGCCGGCATCGCCGCAGCTCTTCGCCTGACCGGGGAGAAGCCAAGTCACGATCGTGTCTACCGGCTTGCTGTGGAACTGGAGGGTCATTCAGACAACGTTGCCGCTGCCGTATACGGCGGCCTGGCGCTGGTGCCGGCGGAGGGCATGCCGCTCCGACTCCCGATCCACCCCGGGCTCCAGGTGGTGCTCGCGGTGCCCGACCGTCATCTCCCCACGGAGCAGGCGCGGCGGGTCATCGAACACTCTCATCCCCAGGACCGGGTCCTGCGCAGCCTGTCACGAGTCTCTGCCCTCACTGCCGGGCTCATCACCGGCGACCCGGACCTTCTCGGGGCGGCTCATGGGGACGAGATCCATGAGCAACCCCGAGATGAGATCTCACCCGAGGTGGCAGGTTTGATCGAGGTCGGGAAGCGTGCCGGCGCCCTTCATGCCGCGCGGTCCGGGGCCGGGCCGTCTGTCATCGCCTTCTGTACGAGCGACTCGAGGGAAAAGGTCGCCGCCGCCTTCACCGAGGCTGGCGTGGATGCACTCACACCGCAGCTGGCCACTACCGGTCTGGTCTAGTCGGCGAAGAACGCCGCTAGGAGTGAGGCGGAAAGCAGACGAACCAGGTGCGGGGTGGTGGCACCACACCTGGTTCTCAGGGAGGATCCCGGTCGGGGGGAGCCGAGCGGGTCCGGCACTTGGCCTTGCTGCTGATCGATGTTTTCGTCAGGGGAACGATCGACCTGCATGGGTCCGCGGACCTATGAACGGTGACAGAATCCGCCCTATGCCGGACACTGGGTGGTAGTGAGCTCCGAAGGCGAGCGGCGAGACCGCTTCGAATCGCTCGTCGCCGATGTGTACGACCCGTTGCAGCGCTATATACGTCGTCGCGTCACGGCCGACGAAGCGGGCGATGTCCTCTCCGATGTCTTGCTCACCGTGTGGCGTCGTCTCGAGGATGTGCCCGAGGGCGCCGTCCTGCCGTGGTCCTACGGCGTTGCAAGGCGAACAGTCTCTAATCACCGCCGCGCCGCCTCGCGGCACCTGAAATTGGTTGAGCGACTCGAGGCGGAGCGATCCCCGGCCGTGGACGACGACCCGGCGCGGCAACTGGAAGATCCTGAGCTGGCCGAGGCGATGGCAGGCTTGCCTGCCGCCGACCAGGAGATCCTCCGTCTCTGGGCTTGGGAGCAACTCGAGCCGCGGGAGATCGCCCTGACACTGGGCAGCACGGCCAACGCGGTGAGTCTTCGGCTCAGCCGTGCTCGGAAGAAGTTGGCCGATGCGATGGCTCGACAGGATCCCTCCGCTCCCGGACACATAGGGGATGAAACCGCCGAGGAGAATCGACGATGACAGACCAGCTACGTGAACGGCTAGCCCGTCTCGATCCGATGCACCAAGGCGTGGGCACAGAACCACCGTCCAAAGAGCTGTTGGAGGGCATCATGAGTACACCAGTCGTAGAACAACCTGAGACCGGGCCGGAACAAAAGTCCAACCGCTGGCTCGTCGGCATCGCGGCCGCTGCCGCGCTCGTTCTGGCCGTTGGGGGCGTGATCGCGCTCACCGGTGGTGGGACGGACCCGGTGGCTTCCGAACCCCCGCTGGAGCTGACCGCGGGAGGCGAAGATCTCACGGCAATGTGCATTGTCTTCAGCGTCGAGGAGCTGGCCAAGGCGCCACTCGCCTTCGAGGGAACCGCTACCGCGGTCGACGGAGACACCATCACTCTCGATGTCGACCACTGGTTCAAGGGTGGCGACGCCGGCCAGGTCGTGCTCAACGCACCACCCGGCATGGTGGCACTCATCGGCGGGATCCCGTTCGAGACCGGCGGTCAGTACCTGATCACCGCCTACGACGGGAACGTCAACTACTGCGGGTTCAGCGGTCCCTCGAACCCTGAGCTGAGATCCGCCTACGAGCAAGCCTTCGGAGCCTGAACCCCTGCTCGACTGTGAAGGGGAGAGGCCGGTGAGGGCCTCTCCCCTTCCGCGATTCCATCGCCTCGTCGTTTCAGTTGTTGGCCTGGTACCAGGCGGCCCAATCGTCGAGGTTGTCCATCATCAGGTTGGCGCAGTCGGGTGAGAATGAGTAGGCACATCCGGCCGCCGCATATTCGGTGCTCAGCTCACCACCCTCGGCAAACGCCTGGAAGCTCTCATTGAGCTCGGCGTCCTCCGGGTATCGGTCTTCGTGCCAGCCACGGGCACCTATCGTTGAGATGACTCCGAACGTCCTGTTGATTACCGCGGCCGGCTTGCCCACTGCCTCGTTGAGTGCGTTCGAGTAGTGGACGTCGCATCGGACGAGCGCTTCATCCGCGGTTTCACAGTTCTCCAGCGACACCTGGGCCCCCAGGATCGATTCGTACTGGACTTTGAGGGTCAATGGGTCGGTCGGGTCCGAGCAAGCACCAAATTCGGCGCTCAAGACCGCCGCTGCCACACAGTCCCCGCCGTACCAACTCGAGATCACGTCCTGGACGGCAGCCAGATCATCTCGCGATTGGTACCAATCCGCCCACGCCTCGACGTTCTCCAGTTGGATCGCGGCACACGATGTGGGGAACGGACCCGCGCCGATGCACTCGTCGTAGCCGTCGTACGACCCCTCCAAGGCGAGGAACGACCCCATCGATAGGAGCGCCCCGTGGTGGACGGGGAACGCGAACTCAACGATTTGCCCGTCGCTGACCCTCACTTCAAATGTCTCGCCGGGATCGACGAACCCGATGGCGTCGGTCAATGAGTTTCCGTAACGGTAGATGCAGTCGATTGCATCGCCACTGGTCCCCGGCTCGGTGCAATCGAGGTCCACCTGCCCTCCGATGGCTTCCTGATATGCGGCCTCCGTGGCTATCTCCTCGTCGTTGGGCCATGCCAGGTCGAACAGCCCCGCTGCCGTCGTGGCGTCTCCGGAGTACAGGGCGGCGGCACCAGCCTCGATGATCTCGCCATCAGACATGGCCTCGGGCTCGAGGACCGTGGTCGGGGTGGGGACGGTGGTTTGATCGACCACCTGGCCATCATCTCCACTGAAGGCGAAATACAACCCACCTATGGCGAGGACGACGGCAAACGCCGCCAAAGCCCAGGCGAGACCTCGCCCCGGACCGGGACTCTTCGTCGTCACCGGTTGATCTGTCTTGGTCATGAAA
The DNA here is from genome assembly GCA_963828465.1 of uncultured Acidobacteriota bacterium. Lineage (GTDB taxonomy): Bacteria > Actinomycetota > Acidimicrobiia > Spongiisociales > ZC4RG35 > JARDZU01. Next base: position 206,834 of record CAWHEU010000020.1, read on the forward strand.
ACTCCCTCTCGTCGTTTCGTAGCAACGACCAGGGGATCGCCGGCCAGTTCGGCCTCGATACGCTCGATCAACTCCTCCGCGCCGACAGGGGTTCCTCTCTCACTGAGCTGGTGCAGCTTGTTCGTGAAGTCAGCCACTGGCCACCTCCAATGCGAGCCGCGCCTGCTTCCTGGCTCTACTCGCCATCGCTCTCGCCGCCATCGTGGTCATCCCCAACTGATCCGCCGCCTCCGCGTAGGGCACACCCTCCACCTCGACGAGATAGAGGATGGCCCTGTGCTTTGGAGGAAGATCGAGAATCGCCTCGATATCGGCCGGATAGCTGGGCGACCAGCTCTCCTCGACGGTTAGCCGAGCTACGGCCTTCCGCCGACGACCGAGGCTGCGCCGTTGGTTAGAGGCCAGGTTCACGATCGTCGTCCGGAGGTAAGCCAGCGGATTGTCGAGGTCGGATATGGACCCTCTCCTCAACACCTTCACTAGCGCCTCCTGAACCAGATCGTCCGGCTCGACATCAACGGAGCCCGCCACCGCGGCGATCCTCCGCAAGGCCGGGTAGAGAGCCGTAATCAGCTCCCTCTCCCCATCCCCTACCGAAGATCGCTTTGGCAATCGAAGTTTCTCCCTGTCGTCACGCATAAAGACACCGCTTCACCACGTTGTGTGACACACATTCGTGCCGGTTCCGTCACTATGCACCGAGGTTCACGACTCCAGCGCGGCGGCGATCAGCGCCGTATGTCGCAGGCGGGCCTCGTCAACACTGATCTCGACCCCCATCGACTGCCAAGCGGGCACCCAAATTTCGATATCGGGCATCGGGCGACAGAGGGCCAACAGTTCCCAATAGTGCAGATCCTCGAGGGTTCGGCCGGAATGTTGCCGGTAAACCTCGACGAAAACCTCGGCCGCCCCGGTCAGACCCAGCAGCTTCATATCGAGGGCGCAGTAGGCGACATCCAGTGCGGGGTCGGCGATGGCGCCGCCCTCCCAATCGATCACCGCGGCCAGCTTCTGCTCGGTCCAGAGGGTGTTGCCCGGCCAGAAGTCATGGTGAACGTAGACCGGAGCCTCGGGCTTCAGGGAGGCGAGGATCTCCTCACGTTTTGCCCAAAGCTCCATGCCGAGCGGGTGCCGGCGCAACGCGGCCAGGGTGTCCGCATCGGATTGGTGACCGTCCGTGTGGGCCAGCACCGGGAAGAGGTCCCGATCCGCGGACGCAGGCTGGATCCGATGGATCTCGATGAGCGCGTCTGCCAGTTGAGAGGCCCAATCGTTCGGATCGGTCGGATCCAGAAGCACGGCTCCTTCGACGTAGGAGATGACGATGGCGCGTTCCGGGAAAAGCCCCGACCTATCGATCCATATTGGAGATGGAGCACTAATGCTGCGGTCAACCGCCAAGGTGAGGGCACGGAATTCGCTTTCCGCAGGACTGGTCTCTCCAGATTCGGGAAGCCAATAGCGCTTCAGCACTACTGGCTCGCCGGGCTCGTTCCCGACGATGAGCACGTCGACTGTCCCACCGAGACCGCCGACGATTCGGCGGTCGAAGCGTGTGGGTCGCCCGAGCTCTCGCCCGAGGGCGTCCAGCTGCTCGAGGGTGGGCATAGGCGCGTAGTGATCCATGCCGGTCAGGGTGTTCCCAGGCCTTTCGACCACGTCTTGACTATCCCGGCACCCGTTCCCATACTGAGCGACAGTATGAGAGGAATGACCGAGCCGCGCACGCCCATCATCATTCCCTAGGGGCCCGCGCCGACTAGGCGCCCGCCCCTGCACCGGACCTCCGCAAGCCGCGGGGGTCCTTTCTATTGGCAGGACGACCATGAACAAGACAGCCGAGATCTACGACACAACGCTGCGGGACGGAACCCAGGCCGAGGGCCTCTCACCGACGGTGGGAGAGAAGCTGCGCGTCGTGCGGCTGCTCGACGAGCTTGGCGTCCATTTCATCGAAGGGGGATGGCCAGGGGCGAATCCCAAGGACGACGAGTTCTTTGCGCGGGCCACCAAGGAGCTCGACCTGGAGCGAGCCCAGCTGGTCGCCTTCGGTTCCACACGGCGGCCACGTGGCCTGGTGGAGCGCGATCCCCAGCTCCAGGCGCTGCTCGATGCCGACACCGATTTCATCTGCATCGTCGGCAAGTCATGGGACCGCCACGTGACCGATGCCCTCAATACCTCCCTGGAGGAGGGTCTGGACATGGTGGGGGAATCGATCGCCTTCCTTCGGGAACGAGGGAAACGGGTTTTCTTCGACGCCGAGCACTTCTTCGACGGCTTCCGCAACAACCCGGCGTACGCCCTTTCGGTGGTGGAGACGGCTGCGGGCGCGGGCGCCGAGCGGGTAGTTCTCTGCGACACCAACGGTGGGGCCCTTCCCTCCGACATCGCCCCAGCGGTCGAGGCGGTCTCTGGGCAGGTCGAGACCGTTCTGGGAGTTCATTTCCACAACGACTCCGACTGCGCAGTGGCCAACTCGCTCACGGCCCTCTCTCTCGGTGTGCATCAGGTGCAGGGCTGCATCAATGGATACGGCGAGCGCACCGGCAATGCCGATCTCTGCTCCGTGATCCCAAATCTCAGCCTGAAGTCAGGTGTGGAGACGATCCCTGCTGACTCACTGGCTCGCCTCTACCCGATCGCCCAGCAGATCGCCGACATCCTCGGCTCCCCCATTGACTCCAAGCGGCCATACGTCGGGACCTCGGCCTTCGCCCACAAGGGGGGGCTGCACACTTCGGGTCTGGCTCGTCTCGAGGGTGCCTACGAGCATGTCAACCCCAGTGCCGTGGGCAACTCTGCTCGGATGCTTTTCAGTGAGCTGATGGGTCGAGCAACGGTGCTCACTGTCGCCCGGGAGAAGGGATGGGACCTCGATCCGGACCGCGCCCAGCAGCTGGTTGAGCAGGTAAAGCGGCTCGAGCATGCCGGATACCAGTTCGAGGCGGCCGATGGCTCATTCGAGATGCTGGTGCGGCGGGCCACCGAGGGATACGAGGAGTTGTTCGAACTTGATGCGCTCTCCGTCAGCATCCAGGCCAATGGCGAGGTGACAGCCCGAGCCAACCTGACGCTGACGGTGAACGGCGAGACCGTGGAGGTATCGGCCGAGGGTGATGGACCGGTCAACGCGATGGACCAGGCTCTGCGCAGCGCACTGGTCGACACCCATCCCGAGGTGAAGCGGCTCCGGCTGACCGACTACAAGGTTCGCGACCTCGACTCTTCCGACGGAACCGCCGCACGGGTGCGGGTCTTGATCGAGACCACGAATGGAGAGTCGAGTTGGGGCACTGTCGGCGTCCATCAGAACATCATCGAGGCCTCATGGCAGGCCCTCAGCGAAGGAATCCTCATCGGGCTGTTGCGACACGGGATCGAGCCCGAGCTGGGCTAGGCCACATCGACCACGGTCACCATGCCTCTCATCCCCGAGTGCAGCGTGCACACATACGGATAGTCGCCGGCGTCCTCGAAGGCGTGGGAGAAGGTGCCCTCGGCCTGGACCTCACTCTTGAATCCATCGCCGGAGACGTCGTGTGACAGGCCGCCGTCCTCCCATACCCAGGTGACGGTGTCGCCTTCCTCGATCGTCACGTGATCGGGATTGAATCTTTGGTCCTGAATACTGATGGTGGGGCTGGCGCCAACCGGTGGCGGGGCAGATGGCATGTTCGCGACACAGGCCGCGAGAGAGACCGCCAGAGCGAGCACGGCCACCGAAGCCACTGCTTTGTTCCGTCTCATGGTTTGTTCCATGAGGCAAATTCGAACGCTTCATGGCCGGTTCATCAATCGGGGACGACCCTGGCTTCACCCCCAAGCGTGTCGGGGATGACCCTGATCCCGACCTCCGATGGAAATCTGTGACCTGGTCAGCCGTCGCTCAGGAGAAACTCCACGAGTGCGTCCAACTCCTCGGTGTCGACCGGCAAGACCGGCATCTGTCCGCCATAGCCGCTGACGAGGTAAGCCTGAGGATCCAGCACCGACTGTCTCACGTACTCCTCGGCGGTCAGCCCTTCAACGCGATCACCGGCTCGATGGGCCAGGTCTGTGAGGTCGGGACCGATGAAACCCTCGGAAACACCCGCACGGGTGTGACAGCCCGTGCAGCCCTTGGTGAGGAACACGGTTTGTCCCTCGACTGACCCCGGTGCCGACCCGTCCGCTGCGGACGCCGCCTGTTGCGTACCCGGGTCGATGGCGTAGACCGCCACCGTGGCCCCGACCAGCAGGACCACGATGGCGGCGGTTACGAGCAGACCGAGGCGACTAGACCGCATCGGTTGCGGTCGAAGGATGCCTCTCGGTCCGGGGCCTGTTCCTGATCTGGTCGACCAGCAGCACCAGTGCCAGCAAGGCGGCGATTGGCAGCGCGATCCGGAGCGTGTTGATCAGCCCGGTGGGGACAGGGGCCGGGGCAGAGAGGACCGGCAGCGTGCCCAGTGCCTGCACGATCTGATCTCCTGAGAGGACTTCCCAGCGCCACTCACCCGCCTCGGGGAGGGTTACTTCGGCCGTCCACCGGCCACTGCCCGATGGCGCCGCCGGGAATGTCAGATCCTCACCATTCGGTCCCTGAAAGTGGAGGGAAGAATCGCTGAGCGGCATCGGCTCTTTGCCATGGGCCAGAATCGTGTAGTCGAGGGTGTAGGGGGTGCCGGCATCGAAGTCGGATGGGAGCTCTGCAAATGTGACTACCGCTACCGACCCGGCCAGAGCGGCCGGGGCCAGCGAGAGAAGGAGCAGAGTGGTGGGTAGGAGTACCCGGGTCAGGCGCTTCATGTGATCTCCTCGGATCGTCGTCATCAGTCCATACACCGAAGCCCTGCCCCGGGTTCCACGAAAATCGAGGGAACCAATCGGGCACGGTCGGTGTAGGCAATAAGCGGAACGTCGGTGGAGGGCCGCCCACTGAACGAGCAAGACCTGATCCAGAATGCAAAGAGTGGCGATGTCGCTGCCTTCGAGGCATTGGTGCAGACCCATCGGCACATTGCCCTTCGGGTGGCATTTCTCGTCGTTGGTGACCGGACCGAGGCCGAAGACGTGACCCAAGAGGCATTCGTCAAGGCATATCACGCGATGTCTCGATTCCGGGTCGACTCTTCGTTCCGACCCTGGCTGCTTCGCATCGTCCGCAACGAGGCTCTGAATCAGCGACGCCGCCGCGGACGTCAGGAACGGCTCAGCCTGCGCCTGGCCAACGACCCCGTCTCGGGAGGTGCGGCCCCATCTCCCGAGACGACGGTCATCACCGGGGTCGAGAGGCGGACGATCCTGGACGCGGTCAACGGGCTGCCCGATCGATACCGGGAGGTGGTGACGCATCGGTATCTGCTCGGCCTATCCGAAGCCGAGACCGCCGCAACGCTCCGAATCCCGGTGGGAACGGTCAAATCACGAACGGCCCGCGCCCTCGGGCGTCTCGAACATTCCCTGTCGAGTCTCAGCGGAGGAGGCCGCGATGAGTAGGCCTATCGAGCAGGCCCTCGTGGAGCTGGCCCACCACATCGACTGGCCGGAGCCGTCGGATCAGGCGATGGGACTCCGTGGGCGTCTGGAAGGGAGTCCACGGAGCCGCACCCGACATCGCTGGATACCGGTGACGGCCCTCATTCTCATCCTCGTGGCCTCATTGCTTCTCTTCTCGCCGACGGCCCGGGAAGCCGTGGCCGATCTGCTCGGTGTCGCCGGTATCGAGATTCGATTCGACCCCGATCCGGCTGAAGTCGTGGGTGGTGAGCTCGACCTCGGCGAGGCCGTCACCCTCGAGGAGGCGGCGGAGGCGGTGGACTTCGAATTGTCGGTGCCAGGGAATCTGGGACCACAGGACGGCGTCTTCCTGTCTGACCGGCCATCGTCCGGCAGGGTCACGATGGTGTGGGAGAGCGATGAGGCACTTCCTGCATCAGGCGACACCGGGATCGGAGTGGTCTACAGCCAATTCGCACTCGAGCTGGCCGAGGAAGCGGACTTCGTGAAGAGCGTCATGCCGGATACATCGGTTCGGGCCGTGGAGGTCGACACCGCAATCGGGCTCTGGATCGAAGGGGCGCCCCATCTGATCTCATACGAGGACGCCGCCGGCAATCGGGTCGAGGAAGAGACGAGGCTGGCCGGCAACGTGCTGATGTGGGAGAGCGACGGTGTCACCCATCGCCTCGAGACGACGGTGGGCCTGGGTCCAACGCTGGCGCTGGCAGGCTCACTGCAACCGGTGGACTGAGGTGAGACCGGCCGGCCCGGTTTGAATAGGGAACCGATCGGTGCGACCATGTGTCGTCTCCCCACTCGGAACAGAGGTTTTTGCATGGGATCGTTGGTCAAGAAGCGTCGCAAGAAGATGTCGAAGCACAAATACCGCAAGCGTCTGAAGGCGAATCGCCACAAGCGGAAGTGACTTCGTGAAAGGGCCGGCGCGAGCCGGTCCTTTCGCTTTTCTCCCCCCGAAGGGGGGAGTACCGCCGGAGGCGGGGAGGGGGGACCGCCCTATTGGCCCTTCAGGTACTTCTCGATCTCTTCGACGAGACGGTCGCCGCGGTCGTCGTCGGCTTCCTGTTCCAGCCGCTCTACGTATTCCTCGAGCTCGGCGTTTCCCTCGATGGCGGCGTCCACCGTCGACAGGAACTGACGTGAGGCCGAGGCGAGGTCACCGATGTCGAGCGTGACACCGCACAACTCCGAGGCCTTGATCGCCAGTGCTTCAGTTGCCGGCGGATACTCCTGATTGGAGAGGTAGTGAGGGACAGCCGCCCACACCGAGATCACATCGATTCCGACATTGCCCAGGGAGTGATTGAGCACTCCGAGGATTCCCGTCGGCCCTTCGTATCCCGACGGGAGCAACCCGTGAATCGCCAGGTCGTCGGGCCGGTTCGCCGATCCCACCAACGGGACGGGGAGTGTGTGTGCCACCTGACCGATGAAGGCGCCCATGGTCACGGCCCGGCGAACCCCCATCACCTTCATCACTTCGACCACATCGTTGGTGAACGACTTCCACCGGTAGTGCGGCTCCTCGCCGAGGAGGATCACCATCTCCCGCTCCATGCCCCTGGCGACGTACAACTCGTTGCGCGGCCAGGAGATCGAACGGATCCCCGTGGCGTCGAGCTCGACTATTGGTCTCCGCACCTGGAAGTCGAAATGATCGTCAGGGTCGATGATGGCGAACAGCTCGGCATCGAGCTTGTCGAGAAACTCGGAAACTGCCTGACTCGCCGACTCGCCGGCGTCACCCCAGCCTTCGAAGGCGACTAGGGCGACCGGGTCCTGGAGGACCGGACGGTCGAGCCATTGCAACGAGCCCATCGCTCCAACCTACTCCCCGTCCCTGGCTAGGGATTCACTCCGCGTGGGGGCGAAACCGCCTCAAACGCAGCGCTGAACTGCTGCCTTCACACGGCAAGGGAAGCGCCTCTGTCAGCCGAATACGGCGTAGCCCTGCCCCTCGATGGCCTTCTTGATCGACCCGAGCTCGACGCGCGTGTCGTCGTACGCGACCCTCACCGTGGCATCTGCGATGCCGACCTCCACCGATTGCACGCCATCGATGATCCCGACAGCGCCTTCGATGCTCGTCTTGCACTGATCGCAGTGGATCTCCGGAGCCTGCAGGAGAACCTCGCTCATGACATCGAGGCTACTCGTTGCTTCCTATCGGTCACCAGACGCGCAAAACGCACCGGCATCGCCGATGCGTTTTGCATTTTCTGACTCGGAACGGGGAGGGGGAGAGGACCTGTCCCGGTCAGAGTCCTCAGGCGTCTTGTCCGTCCATGATCTTGCCGCGGACCCGGGGGAACCGGACCGGGGCATGAGCATGGCAGTACTCCGCCTTGTTGTATTGGGAAAGCTTGGTGGTGCAGCCCTTCTTGGCGCAGACGCGGCCTTCGTTGAATCTCTTCGAAGGTCGGGTCATGCCCTTGATGGCGGCCCCTCTAACGATGTCTGTCATTTCAGTGGCCCTCCTTGACCTGGGCCGGTGATTAGTTCAAGTCTCTTGTGATCTCATTGTTTGCCGGTACGAGGATCCCGGAGGATTCTCGTGCGCACCGTCACTGTGCGAGCCAGCCCTTAAAGCGGCGGTAAACAACCGCTCCCGGGATTGAGACGTCGGGAAGCCCGAATCGGTTCCCTGGATAGCCCAGTCTATCTCCGGGTCACCGACCATCGCCAGACCAGCCTGCGGCGATGTACTCATGGTCATCGGCAGGGCGGGTCGGCGACCTGAGCATCACTCGATGCCGAGCTTCCTCAGGAATGCGGTGTTGTCGGGCTCACGACCGAGAAAAGCGCTGAGCATCTCATCGGCATCGACCGAGCCGCCCTTCTCCAACACCTCCCGCCGGTAGGCCATTCCGACCTCCGGGTTGGTGACTCCCTCTTTCTCGAACCGGGAAAACATGTCGTCTCCGAACACTTCGGACCACATGTACCCGTAATAGGCGGCGTCGTAACCACCCATGAGGTGGCCGAACGAGGCAAGGGCGAAAGTGCCCTCGTGGAATGGGATGAGGCCCAGAGTCGCCCCTTCCCGGAGGACGATGGCGAGGTCGATCTCTGCGTCGGTCCCGTGGATCGTCTGGTCCCACCACCCGTATTGGAGCTGGCGGAGCTGGTGGATGGACACATTGAGCTGGCGAGCGGCGACCAATTGCTCGACCAGGTGATCGGGGATGGGGTCACCGGTCTGGTGGTGGCGGGCGAAACGGCTGAGAACCTCGGCGCGCCACACCCAATGCTGCATGATCTGACTCGGCGCCTCCACGAAGTCTCTCTCCACGCTGGTCCCCGCGAACCTGGCGAGCTCGGTCCTGCCCAGGTTCTGGTGGAGGACATGGCCGAACTCGTGGAAGAGCGTTTCGACCTCGCCGTGTTGGAGCAATGATGGAGCCGAAGCGGTCGGCTTGGTGAAGTTGGCGACCATGGCGCACACCGGGTTCTGATACGAGCCGTCCTCCAGTCGTCGGCTCATGACCAATGGGAACTCGGCGGCATGGCCGTACTTGCCCTCGCGGTGGAAGAGATCGAGATAGAAATGGGCGAGCTCCTCGCCGCTCCCGGCGTCGTGGATGCCGAACAAACGCACATCGGGATGCCAGACGTCCGGATCCTGGATTTCGCGGAACTCGAGGCCGAACGTCTCCTGGACCAGGTCGAACATCCCGCCGAGCACCGAGTCGAGCGGGAAGTAGTTGGCCACCTCGAAAGGATCGACGCCGTAGTCGGTGCGACGCTGCTGGGTGTCGTAGAAACGCCAGTCCCAGGTCTGGATCTGGCTGTCGCCTGTGTCGGCTTGGAGCAGCTCACCCAAGGCCGCCAGATCGATCTCGCCTTGCTTGGTGAGCGGTGGCACGAGGTCTTCATAGAACGCCGCCACCCGCTCCGGATCCTTGGCCATCCTGTCCTCGAGCCGATGATGGGACCAACTGGGGACGCCGAACTCCTCTGCAATCTGATAACGCAAGTTCGCGGGCCTCCTCCAGGATCTTCCGGTTGGCCTCGACTGCCTGTGTGTTGAACTTGAACGACAACTCCTCGCGCAGATCGCGGCGCGTGGCGTTCTCGATGAAGGGGATGAGATGGGGGTAGGCGAGAGTCACCTTGAGCTTGCCCGTCTCCTCGTCGGTCTCGAGCGACTCGGCGAAGCTGGGAGGCAGGCCATCCAGCTCCTCCGGGTCGACGAGGATGTGGTCCTCCCATTCGTCGATGTTCTCTTGGAAGCGGACCCCGAGCTCGACCAGGCGCTGGGTCCTCTCCTTGACCCTGGCCCTCGCCTCGGGTGAGAGCTCGTGGCCGGCATGACGCAGATCTCTGAGGGTGAACTCGACCAGACGAGCCTTCTCGCCCTCCAAGCCCTCCGCCTCATCGGTGGCGGCGTATTCCTTGATGGCTGAATTGAGGTCGTCGCGGAAGACCATCTCCACGCCGAACGTCTCCAGTTTCTCCTCGGCGGCCTTGGCCTGAGAGCGGATCTCCTTCTCGGGGTGGACATAGCCCATGAAGGCGTGGGTGGCATTGGCCTTGGAGAGCACGTCCGCGATCTGGTCGAGGGGGAGCATGGTGTTCTCGAAGGTCCGGGTCTCTTTCGGTGCGACGAGAGCCTCGAGGATCTCTTGCGCCCCCTCGAGCGCCTCGTCCATCCCCGTGCTCACCTTGTCCGCAGTCACCTGGGAGAACCCAAAATCCAAATTCGTCATGCCTGGCACGGTAGCGAGGAGCCCAGTACCTACTTTCTAAGGTTCGGTTCCATGTGGGCTCTGAACCCATACACCCGGCATCTCAACCATGGCTCGTTTGGGGCGGTGCTAAACGAAGTGCTCGAGTTGCAGACGGAGTGGCGGCGGAGGTTCGAGGCCGATCCCAGCCGTTTTGTGTGGCGGCAGTTGCAGCCCGCCATGGACCGTTCTCGGGAGGCTGTTGGCGAATTCGTGGGGGCCGACCCAGTCGGCCTGGCACCGGTGCGGAACGCGACCACCGGGATCGCATCGGTTCTTCAATCATTCGAGCCCTTGCTCCGGCCCGGCGACCAGTTGCTGACTACAGCCCATGACTACAACGCGGTCCGTCAGATCCTCCGCTTCACCGGCGAGCGGACTGGGGCCGACGTGGTGGTGGCCCGGGTGCCGTTTCCCATCGAAGGCCCGGATCAGGTCACCGACGCGGTCCTCGCCGCCGTGACGCCGAAGACGAAGCTGGCCGTCATCGACCATGTCACGTCGCCTTCGGCGCTGGTATTTCCAATCGAGGACATCGTCGCTGCTCTCGAGCCCGATATCCCGGTTGTCGTCGACGGGGCGCATGGCCCGGGACAGGTGCCATTGGCGATCGATGATCTGGGCTCGTCCTGGTACACCGGGAACCTGCACAAGTGGGCGTGCGCTCCCAAGGGGGCGGCATTCCTCCACTCGAGAGCCGACCGGATCGAGATGACGGTGCCGGCTGTCATCTCCCACGGATACAACGCCGAGGTCGAGACATCAGAGGATCGGTACCACGCGCTGTTCGATTGGCTGGGCACGGACGATTTCAGCGCCTGGGCTGTGGTGCCCGACGCCCTGCGTCTGGTGGGCGGGTTGGAGGCGGGAGGTTGGGACGCCGTGATGAAGCGCAACCACGACCTCGTCCTCTATGGGCGGGGTCTGATTTCGGAGACGGTCGGCACTCCTTTGCCGGCGCCTGATGAGATGGTGGGTTCCATGGCCTCCGTTGTTCTGCCCGATGCCACCGGCCCGGACCCCGGTGGCGAGCTATCCCCGATGATGGATGACCTATTCGATGCCGGCTTTTCGACCATCGTGATGAACTGGCCGCGATGGCCCAGCCAGCTGCTGCGCATCTCCGCCCATCTCCACAACACCGCTGACGATTATTCGGCCCTGGCCGCGATGCTGCGAACCTGAGGTTCCTCGGCCCGGATACGGGCTGTAGTACCTGAGGTTCGGGGTAGCCCGCTCAGAAGCGGGGCGGTGGGGCGAAGAGGGCCTCGGCCTGGTCAGGGGTCAGGTTCTCTGACTGGTTGAATCCGGGCCGTCCGATCGCGGCGCTGATACCGATGGCCGGGTCGGGCAGCTCGACAGGTGAGTCGCTCCCACCGATCACCTTGACCCCCGCCTCGAGCAACGACCGGAAGGGATAGACCCGGTTCATCCGGTCATCTCCGAGGCGCTTTTCCAGCCAGTCGCCCTCCGACGCGAGGAAGGCGGGCTGGACCGAGGCGGTGACGCCGAGCCGAGCCATTCGCTCGATCGCCGCGTCGGTCAAGAGCGAGGCGTGCTCGACTCGAAGACGCTCCGGATCCGCCCCCATGTCGACCAGCTCTTCGAACACATCGAGGACTCGGTCGTTGGCCCGATCCCCGATGGCGTGGATGGCCACCGAACCTCCCAGCATCATCGAGGCCCGGGCCATGTTCAGGGCGTGCTCTGAGTCGAGTCGATCGGTGCCGCTGGTATCGGGTCGATCGGCGAATGGCTCGTGCATCGCCGCGGTATGGCCACCGAAACTGCCATCGGCGAAGTCCTTCCAGCCGAGGAAGCGGATCCTGCCCTGTGTGTTGCGGATCTTCTCGGCGGCTTCTGCCAGCTGATGGGTGTCGGAGGCGATGACCAGGACGTCGACATCGATGGGCAGGGCAGGGGCAAGACGACACAGGGCGTCGAGCTCGTCGCGGACCCCGCACCAGAGCGGCTCGCCCACCGAGACGATCCCGGTCACGGATCCGATGCCCATTCTGGTGAGGTCGCCTAGGGCGCGCAGGATGGCCGAGTCCGGGGGTCCGGTCACCAACGGGGCGATTGCCGACGAGACGGTCTGGATCGCCGTCTCTCGAAGCACCCCGTTGGGCGCACCCGCCACGTCGCGGTCGAATGACCCACCTTCCGGATCGGTGCTGTCGCTATCGACCCCGGCGAGCGACAACGCTGCGCTGTTGGCCACCGCGATGTGACCGCAGTACCGGTAGATCAGAACGGGTCGGTCACCGATGACATCGTCCAGGTCGTCCCGGGTGGGCAGCCGCCGTTCGGCCAACCCCTCGTCGTTGAGACGTTGGCCGATCACCGGGCCTTCCACCCGGCTGGCGAATTCGCCGACCCGACGCGCCACCGTGTCCAGATCGGGGGCGTCCATCAGCTCCAAACCGGTCACGAGGGCGGCGTAACCCAGCGGATGGAAGTGGTGGTCGTGATACATCAGAGGAGATGCTCGGGCATCGAATCGTCGACGATCTGACGCAGTTCCTCGTGGATCTTCCCGTTGGTGACCACGAATGCGGACGGCTGGAGCTCGTTGGTCGATCCCTTGCTGTCCGTCGCCGATCCACCGGCCTCGGTGACCAGCAGCATCCCGGCCGCCGCGTCCCACGGCTTGACGCCGGCCGGGCCGCCATGCTCCCAGTAGCCATCGAATCGTCCACAGGCCACCCACGCCATGTCGAGGGCGGCAGCCCCCATGCGTCTCGTGCCCCGTGATCGCGTCATCACTTGCTCCATGACGTGAAGATAGGCACGGGCATGCTCCTGCCGGTCGTAGGGGAAACCGGTGACCAGCAGGGAGTCCAGGAGTGATGCCGCTTCGGAGACGCGGATAGGCCTCCCATTCGATCGGGCTCCCTCGCCCTGGCTGGCGACGAACTCCTCATCCCGGGCGACATCGATCACAACGCCGACCAGCGGTCTTCCCTCGTCCCAGAGGGCGACCGATACCGCGACTTGGGGGATGCGATTGACGAAATTGACCGTGCCGTCGAGCGGATCGATGATCCACACCCGGCGTCCGCGCCAGTCTGCTCCTCCCCCTTCTTCGGCCAGGATCGAGTCGTTGGGGAAATGCGATGCGATGACGCTCGTGATGGCGTATTCCGCCTCGTGGTCGATCTCTGTGACCGGGTCCACCACTCCCTTCATCTCAGTGGTGAACTCCTCGTCGAAGCCACGGCGCACCACGCCGGCGCCGGCCCGCGCCGCACGCACCGCAACCCAAACATCACCTTCCCACATGGCTTCAGGATACGGGTCGGCACACGCCGCGTTCCCGATGCAAGGCGTCACGCGGTGCAGAAAGAATCAAGCACGGCATACTCTCCCGCCGGTGATCGGTGGTCTTCTCGTCCTCGCCGGTGCCGTTCTATCTGCCCTGGCCTTCCCCCGGATCGGGCCGGGCTGGCTGATCCTGCCCGGCATCGCCTTGTTCCTGGCCGGGCTGCGGATGGCGAGGAGCCGGGCTCAGGGACTCCTCTACGGGTCCCTCTACGGGCTTGCCTTCTTCGGTGGCCTGATCTGGTGGATCGGGGAGCTGGGCCTGGTCGCGGTGGTCCCCTTGGTGGTTGCGTTTGCCGCGTTCCACGTGCTCTACGGATGGTGGCTGTCCGGATACAACGACCGGACTCCGGGGATATGGCTGGCGTTGGCAGTCGGAGGCTGGGCCCTCATGGAGTTGATCCGGTCCTACTTCCCTTTCAACGGCTTCGAGTGGGGAGCGCCGGGGTACGCCCTCTCGGACCAGGTCTGGGCCCGGGCGTTGGCCCCTCTATACGGGACCAGCGGAATCACGGTGCTGACGGTGTTGGTCGCGGCCACCGCGGTCGCCCTCACCTTTCGCCAGCGAAAGTGGATGCTCCTCGGAGTTCCGTTGGCTGCAATCGGTGTCTTCGCGGTTTGGTCGTGGTGGCCGAGCAGCTCGACGGAGGCACTCCCTGGTGTAGACGTGGCGATCGTCCAAGGATCCACTCCATGTCCCTTCGAGCATTGCCCCCCCGACGAGCGGTTGCGCACCTTCCTCCAGCACCTCGACCTGACGAGGACCATCGAACCGGGCTCCGTGCATTTGGTTGTGTGGTCCGAGGGATCCACCGGGGGCCTGAATGCCGATCCGGTGCAGAACCCCGAGGTGGGGAACGCGATCGCCGAGGAGGCACGACGGATCGGAGCCTGGTTCCTGGTCGGTAGCGATCGCCCGCTGAGTGAGACTCAATGGGAGAACGTCAATATCGTCTTCAATCCGGAGGGGGAGATCGTGGGTGAGTACCACAAGCAGCACCCGGTTCCCTTCGGGGAGTACATCCCGTTTCGGCCGCTGTTCGACTGGATCCCCGAGCTGGACCAAGTGCCCCGGGACATGATTCCGGGCACGGGTCCGGTGGTGTTCGATACAGGTCAGCTGCGGATCGGGTCCGTGATCTCCTTCGAGGGCGGGTTCTCCCGCTATCCCCGCCAACACGCCGGAGCGGGGGCGAATCTGATCGTGGTTGCCACCAACGAGGGCTCTTATGGGACCACCCCCGGCACGGACCAGTTCATCGGCATGACCCGGATGCGCGCTGCAGAGCTCGGTCTCGACGTGGTTCACGCCGCGGTTACCGGGAAGTCGACGTTTATCGATGCATCCGGGGCATATGGCGAAACCACCGGACTGGGTACCGAGGAGATCATCTACGGGTCGGTCGCCGGTCGCACACCGTCCATCTACGCCCGAACCGGCGACGTCGTCATGATCGCCGCCGCCCTGGTCGGGCTCCTCACCTGGTGGCGCGCTCGGCGGCCGCTGGTAGTTTCCGCCCCCGCGATCGACGAGGAGGAGTGAGAATCGATGTCCCAGGCCCTGGAGAACCTGCTCACCGAAGACCGCAAGTTCGAGCCATCTCCCGAGTTCGCAGCCAAAGCAAAGGCCAAGCCGGGGATCCATGAGGATGCAGCGGACGACTATCTCGACTTCTGGCATCGCCAGGCCCTACAGCGCATCACCTGGCACAAGGAGCCGGCTCAAGTCCTGGACGACTCCAACCCGCCCTTCTTCAAATGGTTCGCCGACGGCGAGCTCAACATCTCCTTCAACTGCCTCGATCGTCATCTGGAGGAGCACGGCGACCAGGTTGCCTATCACTGGGTCGGCGAGCCCGGCGACAAACGCACGCTGACCTACCGGGACCTCCACTCAGAAGTGTGCCGTTTCGCCAACGGGCTTCTCGGCCTCGGCGTGGAGAAAGGCGACCGGGTCGCCATCTACATGGGCATGGTCCCAGAGCTCCCCATCGCCATGCTGGCCTGCGCCCGACTCGGTCTGGTCCACTCGGTTGTGTTCGGCGGGTTCTCCTCCGACGCCCTCTCCAGCCGGATCCTCGACGCCGATGCCCGGGTGGTCATCACCCAGGACGGCGCGTGGCGTGCCGGAAACGTGGTCCAGCTCAAGGCCAACGCCGATGTGGCCCTGGCCAGCACTCCGGATGTCAGCCACGTCGTCGTCCTGAAGCGGACCGACCACGGAATCGACATGACCGAGGGTCGGGATATGTGGTGGCACGACCTCGTCGAGGGTCAATCCGACGAGTGTGAGCCGGCGGTCCTGGGCGCAGAAGACCCGCTGTACATCCTCTACACCTCGGGCACGACCGGGCGCCCGAAGGGGATCGTGCACACTCAGGGTGGCTACCTGACCGGAATCGTCACGACCCATCACTACATCTTCGATCTGGAGCCCGACACAGACACCTATTGGTGCGGCGCCGACATCGGGTGGGTCACCGGTCACAGCTACATCGTGTACGGCCCGCTCTCCAACCGGACCACGAGTGTCATGTACGAGGGCGCCCCCAATTTCCCTGATCTCGACCGTCTCTGGCAGATCATCGAGGAGTACGGGGTCACCATCTTCTACACCGCCCCAACCGCGATCCGCACGTTCATGAAATGGGGCGACGAGCACGTGACCAAGCACGATTTGAGCTCGCTGCGACTGATCGGGACTGTCGGCGAGCCGATCAACCCCGAGGCATGGATCTGGTACCAGGAGACGATTGGTGGAGGCGGATGCCCTGTGGTCGACACCTGGTGGCAAACAGAGACCGGGGCGGCCATGATCAGCCCGCTTCCCGGTGTCGTGGCCACCAAGCCCGGGTCTGCCACAGTCCCTTTCCCGGGCATCTTCGCCGACGTGGTCGACGACGCCGGAGAGTCGGTCCCGCTCGGCGGCGGGGGCTATCTCGTCATCACCAAGCCATGGCCGGCGATGGCCCGGACGATCTACGGGGACGATCAGCGCTACGCCGACACGTACTGGTCGAGGTTTCCCGGCCTCTATTTCCCTGGAGACGGCGCCAAACGCGATCTCGACGGGTACTTCTGGCTGCTGGGACGCGTGGACGACATCATGCTGGTCTCGGGTCACAACATCTCCACGACCGAGGTCGAGTCGGCGCTGGTCTCTCATGTGTCCGTCGCCGAGGCAGCGGTGGTTGGCCGCCGTGATGAGGTCACCGGTCAGGCCATCGCCGCCTTCGTGACCCTTCGCTCCGGTGTCGAAGGAGATGAGGAGCTCCTTCAGGAGCTGCGGGACCACGTCGCCAACACATTGGGGCCGATCGCCAAGCCCAAGTCGATCGTCTTCACCGACGACCTTCCCAAGACCCGGTCGGGGAAGATCATGCGGCGCCTGCTTCAGGACATCTCAGAACAACGTCAGCTCGGCGACGTGACCACCCTGGCCAACGAGGCCGTCGTTCACGAGATCGCGGAAAAGGCAGCCGAAACGTCAGAGGACTGAGGCCCGCTTAGGCCAGCAGCACGGTTCCGAACCAGATGGCAGCGATCAGTAGGCCGGTGGCGAGCTCGATCCCGATCGAGGTTGCAACGGCCCCCAGACTCGTCTTGGTGGCCGGCCAGGCCTGCTCAGCACCCACCCTTATCCGTTCGAAGACGTAAATGGCCAGGACGAACCCGATCGGCGCCCCCACCACCGGGATCACGAAAAGGCCAACGATGGCAACCGCTGTTGCGATCACCAAGGTCCGGTTCGGGATCCCGACCTCGTTGAGTTTTCGTTTGGGAATCGAGTACTTGATGAACGTCCCGATCCCGGCGAGGACCAGAGCCACGATCGCGACGGCCCAGGCAGCGGCGCCACCCTTCACGAAGGCCCATAAAAAGATGGCGATCACTTCCATCACCAGACCGGGGATGATGGGGATGACGATCCCGAAGAGTGAGACGACGATTATCAGGCCAATGGCCAGCTCGCCGAGCTCATCCATCGGCGGATCGTAGGCGGGGGCGGGCCGGGCCGCCCCGGGCTCAGCCCGCAGCCAGTGCGGCTACTGCAGCGGAGGCGCCCTCGGTGAGCGGTTCGCCGTGGCCGAAGAGGGCGATCTCGTAGGTGAATCCGCCGAGTTTGAGGATCGTCTCCATCGCCACTGTCATGTCTTCGCTGAAAGAGGGATCGGGTGGGGCGACCCCGCCGTCTGTGCCGTTGAGGGCGTCGCCGGTCACCAGGATCCCGGCGGCGGCATCGAGGACACAGATGTGCCCTGCGGTGTGGCCAGGGCTATCGATGATCTCGAGACCGAAGACGCTGTCGCCGTCACCCACGGACTGGGGAGCTGTGGCCGAGGCGATCTGAGGGATCTCGGCCGCCCCGGCGTAGAGGGTGGCGCCCGCGGCGCGGGTCATCACGTCGTCGACACTGCCGGCATGGTCGGGATGCTTATGGGTGAGGATGACATGCCCGACGACACCCCAGTCCAGCCCGACCTCGCCCAGGGCCGCCTCGATGGCGTCGGCACTCCCGTCGACCCCGGTGTCGACCAGCGCCGCCTCACTCCCTCTATAGAGGATGTAGGCGGAGACGAAATCGAGGTTCACCCGCTGATAGGCGGTCATGGTCGGGCTCGTGGTGCTGGTCGCAGCGGCGCTGGTGCTCGAAGCGGCCGATGTCGATGTGGACGTGGGCGCTTCGGTGGTGGTGGTGGTTGGGTGCTCCTGTCGGAGAACCCGCCGGGGTGGTGGTGGTCCCGCCTCCGTCATCCGTACAGGCAGCGGTCCCCAGCACCATGATGGCGAGGCCGGCCTTGCCCATCTCGGCGATCGCCATACGACGATTGATCAGACGGTGTGCGGTCATTGAGACCTCCGATTTGGAGCCGATCTTCAACCTACCGGAGGAATTGACTTGTGTAACTTCCCTGCATGGTTACCAAGATCACGTTGTCGGAGACCGAACTTCCCACTCACTGGTACAACGTCGTCCCCGATCTGCCGGTGCCCCCGCCACCGGTCCTTCACCCGGGGACCCATGAGCCGGTCGGCCCCGATGATCTGGCTCCGTTGTTCCCAATGGATTTGATCCTCCAGGAGGTGAGCAGCGATCGGTTCATAGAGATCCCCGAGGAGATCCGGGAGATCTACCGCTTATGGCGCCCGACCCCGATGTACCGGGCCCACAACCTGGAGAAGGTGATCGATGGCCCGGCCCGCATCTACTACAAGTACGAAGGGGTCAGCCCGGCCGGATCGCACAAGCCGAATACGGCTGTCGCCCAGGCCTACTACAACGCCAAGGCAGGGGTCAAGAAGCTCTCCACCGAGACCGGAGCAGGGCAGTGGGGCTCAGCCCTCTCCTTCGCCTGCGCCCTCTTCGGTCTCGAATGCGAGGTGTTCATGGTCCGGTCCTCGTATGACCAGAAGCCGTATCGCAAGGCGATGATCGAGACCTGGGGGGCCACGGTCCATTCCTCGCCATCGGAGCTGACCCAGGCCGGCCGCTCGATCCGGGAGGCCGATCCCGAAACGCCCGGGAGCCTCGGCATCGCAATCTCCGAGGCGGTGGAGGTGGCGGCGACCGATGACGACACGAAGTACTCCTTGGGCTCGGTTCTCAACCATGTCCTGATGCATCAGACAGTGATCGGTGAGGAGGCTCTCAAACAACTCGCACTGGTCGAGGAGACTCCCGATGTCATCATCGGGTGCGCTGGGGGTGGCTCCAATTTCGCCGGATTCAGCTTCCCCTTCGTCAGGGAGAAGTTGGCAGGGAAGATGGACCCCGTGATCCGCGCTGTCGAGCCGGCGGCGGCGCCATCCCTGACCCGGGGCAGCTATCAGTTCGACTTCGGGGACACGGTCGGGATGACGCCCCTGGTGAAGATGCACACCCTCGGGCACGACTTCGTGCCCGATCCGATTCACGCCGGCGGTCTCCGCTATCACGGGATGGCACCGCTGGTATCGCTGCTCAAGGAGGAAGGGATCATCGAGGCCGAGTCCCTACAACAGACGGAGGCCTTTGGCCGCGCCGTGCAGTTCGCCCGGGCCGAGGGGATCATCCCTGGTCCCGAGCCCGCCCATGCGGTGGCTTCGACGATGATGGAGGCGGAGCGGGCCAAGGAAGCGGGCGAGGAGAAGGTGATCGTCTTCAACTTGTCGGGCCATGGCCACTTCGACATGGCCGCCTACCAGGAATACCTCGACGGCGCCCTCATCGATTACGAATACCCCGCGGAGCGCATCGCGGCCGCCATGGAGCGGGTGCCGGTGGTAGCCGGATAGCTACCGTAAGTAGGTGGCGCCGTATGTGGCGTTGCACCGATGGAGAAAGCGAGAGACATGCCCGGTCCAACCGATATATCCGGTGAAGAGCTGCAGAAAGTGCTCGACTTGTTGAGCGGAGCCGACAGCGTTGAGTTGAAGCTGACCCTGCTCGAAGGCCGCCGGGCAGGCGTGGCCCGGACGCTGGGGATCGATGCGATGGATGCCCAGATCCGTCAGGTCTTCTTCTTCGACACTCCCCAACTCGACCTCAACTCTGCCGGCGTCGTGGTTCGAGCGCGTCGACGTCAGAACGAGATGGGGGACACAGTCATCAAGATCAGACCGGTCGACCCTGGCGATCTCTCGAGTGATCTGCGGGCCGACCCCGAGTTCGGGGTCGAAGTAGATGCCATGCCGGGTGGCTACGTATGCTCAGCCTCGTTCAAGGGCGCGGCCGACAACGCCGAGATCCGGGAAGTCGCTGGTGGCGGGGGCAAGGTGCGCAAGTTGTTCTCCAAAGCGGCAACGGGCCTTCTACGAAGAGCACGCTCCCGCGGGTGTGGAGTTGGACGATTTGCAGATCCTCGGCCCGATCCTGACTCTGAGGGTGAAGTTTCAATCGGAGGGTTACAAACGCCCCATGGTTGGCGAGATGTGGCTCTATCCGGACGGGTCGCAGGTGATCGAGCTCTCCACCAAGACCAAGCCTTCCGAGGCATTCCAGGCGGGGGTGGAATGGCGGGGGTTCCTGGAGTCGAAAGACATCGACATTTCGGGGGAGCAGCAGACCAAGACCAAGATCGCTCTCGAGTTCTTCACCAAGGCCGGATCAGCGGCCTGAAGTCGAGAAGTGCTGGTAGTCCTTGGCCGAGGACCAGGTGCCGCCCCAGGTCCACCCGTGGGCGGCAAACGCCTCCACCACCACGTCACCATCGTGGATCATCCCGGGTGTGTCGAGGCTTCGATCGGCGTAGGCGGCGCCCTCGGGCGGCAGGACCGTTCCCCCGACTACATACGGGTTGACCAGGGGGTTCATGTCGATTGCCGTCCCGTAGGAGTGCTCTGACCACGACGACCCGCCGGTCACGGGTCTGCAATTGAACGCGCTCGGTGTTGTTCGCCGCCATGCTCAGGTCGTCATCGCCCTCGTAGACGTCGACGGGTTCGATGCGTTCGATTGGGAAGCCGGCCCCGAACAGCTGGGCCATGACCTCGACGATGTCCTCTGCCACCTCGCCGGCAACGACCAGCCTCCCGGTGTGCACCTCGCCGTCGTATCCGAAATGAGAGACGTCTACCGCACGCAGAGATTCCACATCCAGCGGGCAGCCCTCTCGCCAGGATGAAGGGAGATCGGACGCGTCGACCGGGCTGATGGATGATTGAAAGACCGGAGAAGTTTCAGTGGTGACCACCGGTGTCGTGGTGGCCGCCGGAGCCATGGTCGTCGACGACGCGGTGGAAGGCGGCGCGGTGGTCGTGGTGGTGGAGGCCATCGTGGTGGCGGCAGGCCCGGATTCGGGTTGGAGCAACAGCACCACCAAGCCCACCAAGCCGATGGCGGCTGCGATGAGAAGCAGCCGGGTCCGGTTCAGCGGTCCTGGCCCTCCCAGCTGCTCAGACCCTCGTCGACCAGGTCGAGAGCCCAGTCGAGCTCCTCTCGGGTCGTGATCAGAGGTGGGATGAAGCGAATCACGTTGGCATCCGGACCGCAGTTGATGACGATCAGCTCACGGTCGAAGGCATGCTTCTCGACGTGGGTGAAGGCGGTGGCGTCCGGGAGTGCGACTCTCCCGGTCGGTCACCAGCTCGACGCCGATCATCAGGCCGAGGCCGCGAACGTCGCCGATGGTGGGGTGACTGTCGGCCATCTCATTGAATCGCTCGAAGGTGCGCTTGGAAAGCTCACGGGCGTGTGGGAGCAGGCCTTCCATGGTGTCGATCACGGCGACGGAGGCCGCGGTCGATACCGGATTGCCGCCGTATGTGGTGCCGTGCGCCCCCCTGGGCCAGGCATCGATCGTCTCCCGCGAGGAGCCGTATGCCGAGAGGGGGAGGCCATTGGCGATTCCCTTGCCCATGGCCATGATGT
The DNA here is from genome assembly GCA_963828465.1 of uncultured Acidobacteriota bacterium. GTDB lineage: Bacteria > Actinomycetota > Acidimicrobiia > Spongiisociales > ZC4RG35 > JARDZU01. The sequence goes on from CAWHEU010000020.1 coordinate 228,737, forward strand.
CCGGCTTGGCGTCGTAGTGATCTGAGGCGAACCACTCGGCCGTCCGCCCGAAACCGGACTGCACCTCGTCGTAGAGCAACTTGATCCCGTGCTCGTCCGCCATCTCTCGGAGAGCGTCGAGAAAGCGGGCAGGGGCGGGGTAGTAGCCACCCTCACCCTGCACCGGCTCGATGAGAAAGCAGGCGATGTTCTTCGGTGTCACCACGTGCTTGAACATCATTTGCAATTCGTTCAGGGAGAAATCGGTCGCCTCGTCCTCGGTCATGCCCCATCGGTAGGGGTGGGGGTAGGGGGTCACGAACACCGAGCCGAGCACCGGGTGATATCCGTCCCGGTATTTCGCATTCGAGGTCGTGTAGGTGACTGAGCCCATGGTGCGGCCGTGGAACGCACCCCGGAACGCGATGACACCCTGTCTGCCCGTGGTGTGCTTGGCCAGTTTCACCGCCGCCTCCACCGCCTCGGCCCCGGAATTGGCGAAGCTGAACTTCTCGATACCAGGTGGCGTGATCGCCCGCAGACGCTCGGCGGCCTCGACGATCGAGTCATAGCGGACGATGCAGCCCGAGTGCACCAGGTTGTCCAACTGACGATGCGCCGCCTCGATCACGGCCGGGTGGTTGTGACCCAGGTTGGTCACTGCGGTTCCGCAGGCGTAGTCCGCCCAGCGTCTCCCGTCGACGTCCGTGATCCAGATCCCCTCGGCCTTGGCGGCGTGGATATCCGTGTCGAAGGCGAGCACGGGGGCGAGAACTTCGTTGTGTCTGCTCAGGAAATCGGACATCGGGGGATGCTACCGGCTCGTTGGCGCCGGTAGAAGTGGCCAAACCGAATGCAGGGCGTCATCTATCCGTGACGCCCTGCACCAAATATGCAATCTGCGGCTAGCGGTTCTTGATCCCCAGATAGATCCCGGCCACGCCGTCGACGAGGAGCAGGACGGCGAACAGGGTTATGAGGAGCTCTGTGGAGAACTCGGCGTTGAACAGGATGAGGAGGCCGATCAGGACGCTGACGGCTCCGAACACGAAAGCCCCGACGCCTCCGCCACGGAACGCGCCGATGATGGAGGTCACGCCGACCACGATCCCGATGATCCCGAGGATGACGCCGATCACTCCCTGGAACACGTCCGCCGCCTCGCCGGGGTTGGTCAGGACCAGGAAGCCGGCCACGACACCCAGAACGCCGATGATCAGCTTCCACCACATGTCGGTGCGGTCGACGAAGACGGCGAAGATCATGAAGGCGCCCTGGATCAGCCACCACAACCCCAGGATCACCATCAGCAGGGATATCGCCTCATCCTGGCGGACGAGGAGGATTATCCCGAAGATCAGGGCGGTGACACCTCCCAGGACGAAGGCGTAGTTGATCGTCCGATCCGGCGGGCTGCTACTCACCGTCTCCATGGCGGCTCCTTTGGGTTAGGCGACGGCGATCACGCTACATACGACCTCGTTCGTCGGGACGGCAAGAAACGAAGCTTGCACCTGTAGCTTTCACTCCCGATGTCAGTGATCGGCAGCACCCGGGTGGTCTTGGGCGAGGATGTGCGCCCGGCATCGATAAGGATCGAAGAGGGCGTGATCGTCGATATCGGTGCCGGGCCGGGCCGAGGTCGACTTCGGTGACATGGTCGTGATGCCCGGGCTGGTCGACTCTCACGTCCATGTCAACGAGCCGGGTAGGTCCGAATGGGAGGGGTTCAGGACCGCGACACGAGCCGCAGTCGCCGGGGGGACGACGACGATCGTCGACATGCCTCTCAATTCGATTCCGCCGACTGTCGACGTCCGCGCCCTGTCGAAGAAGCGGGCGGCGGCCGAGGGGAAGCTGAGTGCCGACGTGGCCTTCTGGGGTGGCCTCATCCCCGGATCTGAAGATCAGATAGGCCCTCTGGTGGCGGAGGGCGTTTGTGGCTTCAAGTCGTTCCTGGTCGCCTCGGGAGTCGAGGAGTTCCCGCTGGTGAGCCCCTCGGAGCTCGCCTCGGCCCTGCCCCTCATGCGGGAGCTCGAGGTTCCCTCACTTGTGCACGCTGAGGACCCGGCCCGGATCCTTCGACTATTGGGCGATCCGACCGACTACCAGTCGTATCTGGAGACCCGTCCCGCCGACGGGGAGGCTGCAGCGGTCACCACGGTCGCAGATCTGGCCCGGGCCACCGGGGCCCGGGTTCATGTGCTCCATGTGTCGTCGGCCGAGGCGGTGAGAGCGGTGGCCGACGGGCCCGACTCGCTCACCGGGGAGACATGTCCCCACTATCTGACCTTTTGCGCCGAAGAGATCGGCGCCGGCGCCACCTCGTTCAAATGCGCCCCCCCGATTCGCGCCGCCGAGCACCGCGACGCCCTTTGGGATGGTCTCATGGACGGGAGCCTGAACATGATCGTCTCCGATCACTCGCCGGCCCCGGCCGAGGTCAAGCGTCTCGACGATGGGGACTTCGGTGAGGCTTGGGGCGGGATCGGCTCGCTACAGCTGCGCTTGCCCGCAACGTGGACGGGGGCGGTGGAGCGTGAAATCGGGCTGCCGCAGCTGACTCGATGGATGGCCCTCGAGCCGGCGAGACTCGCCGGGCTCGACGACCGCAAGGGCTCGATCGAGGTCGGGATGGATGCCGACTTCGTCGTCTGGGATCCTGACGGCGTCACCCGCGTCCGGGGGGGCGACCTCGAACATCGTCACCCCACGACTCCTTACGAGGGGATGTCACTTCGTGGTTCGGTCGTGATGACCATCCTCGCCGGTGTCACCGTCTTCGACGGGACGAGTGTCGGCCCCATTGGTGGCAGGATGTTGAGGCGCAATGACCGATCTGATATCTGAGGCGGTTGGTGGGCGGGTGGTTGCCTGCAACGACGAGTTCTTCGCCGAGGCGCACAACCTGCTCCAAACGGCAGATCCGGTGTGGAAAGAGGACGTCTACACCGAACGGGGGAAATGGATGGACGGTTGGGAGACCCGGAGACGCCGCGAGCCGGGCCACGATTGGTGTGTTCTCGCCCTCGGAGTGGCGGGGCGGGTGCGGTCGGTAACGGTCGACACCTCCCATTTCACCGGCAATTACCCCGAATCCTTCTCTTTGGAGGCCTGCGGTGTGGGTGGGGATGAGCGACTCGAGTCGGCCGACTGGGTCGAGATCATCCCCCGTACCTCCCTCTCCGGTGACACCACGGCGAGTTTCGAGGTCGATGACCCGCATCGGGTCACCCATGTTCGTCTCAACATCTTCCCCGACGGAGGGGTGGCGCGGCTGCGCCTCGAAGGCGACCCGATACCTGCCCGACATGAGGTGTGTCTCGACGACGAAGGAATCGACCTGGCTTCGTCCGTTGTCGGTGGCGAGGCCCTCGATGCCTCCGATGTCCACTACTCACCACCCTCCAATCTCCTCCGCCCCACCGAGCCGGCTGGGATGTGGGACGGCTGGGAGACCAAGCGTCGACGTGGGCCGGGCAACGACTGGGCCGTCTTCCGCCTCGGATTGCCCGGAACAGTGGACTCGCTGCGAGGTCGACACCCGGCATTTCAAGGGAAACGCACCGGGCTGGGTCTCGGTTCAGGTCTCGAACGACGGCCAGACTTGGGAGGAGGTGGTCGACCGGGCCGAGGTGAAGCCCGACTCGGTCAATCTCGTGACACTCGATGGCTCTGTTCAAGCCGGCTTCGTACGTCTCGACATCCATCCCGACGGCGGCGTGGCACGTCTCCGTGTCAAGGGCCGACCCAATCCTGACGGAGCCGAGCGGCTTCGGCTCACATATCTGAACGCACTGTTCGACGAGGAGGCGCGGCGCTTCTTTCACACGGCCTGCGCTTCCACGAGCTGGGTCGACCGCATGATCGCGAACCGCCCATTCGCCGATGGCGATGCCGTGTTGGCCGCAGCAGCCGTCGCCTCCGATGGACTGGGTGAGAGCGACTGGCTCGAGGCCTTTGCCGGTCACCCCCGAATCGGCGAGAGGGGGAACCACCAGGCCAATCGCGAACAGAGTGGCACCGCCGATGCAGAGGCGTCATTGCTGACCGCGTTGGCGGAGGCGAACAAGGAGTACGAATCAACCCACGGTTTCACGTACATCGTCTACGCCTCCGGCAAGACCGCCCAGGAGATGCTCGACATCGCCCGCAGCCGACTCGGCAACACGCGGGACGAGGAGCTAATCAACGCAGCCGCGGAGCAGCGGGCGATCACCGAGACCAGACTGCGTCGCATGCTCTGCATGGGAGATGCCCGATGACCGGGCTCAGCACGCACGTTCTCGACACAGAGTCCGGTCAGCCGGCGTCAGGGGTGAAAGTGACGCTGGAGCGCTCATCGGACGGTGGCTGGCAGCACGTCGGCGAGGGAACGACGGACGGCGATGGGCGTGTCGCCACTCTCGGGGTCGCCTTGGGCTCCGGCATCTACCGTCTCGTTTTCGCCACGGGCGATGCAGGCAATCCCTTCTTCCCCGAGGTGCACGTCATCGTCGATCTCGACGATGATCGGGACCACTATCACGTCCCGCTTCTGCTCAGCAGCTACGGGTACACGACCTACCGGGGTAGCTGATGGCTCGGCTCGGCGAGAACCGATGGGGCAAGTCCGATGTTCGGGTGTCGAAGATCCTCCGAACCGAATCGGGTGACGATTTCCTGGACCTGACGGTTCAGGTGCTGCTCCAGGGCGACGTCGAGGCGGCCCATGTCAGAGGTGACAACAGTGGTGTTCTGCCCACCGACACCATGAAGAACACCGTCTACGGTCTTGCTCAGAAGCATCTCACTCGAGACCTGGAGGCGTTCGCCGCCGTCCTTGGTGACCGCTTCCTGGAGCGTGAAGGCATCAGCGCAGCCGACGTCTTTGTATCCCAGCTCATCTGGAACCGGATGGGCCCGTCGGGCTTCGTCGGTGGGGGCTCAGAGCGACGGTTGGGCCGAGTGGTCGCGGGGACCAATGCCGGGGTGTGGGCCGGAGTAGACGGATTGGTGGTGCTCAAGACCACGGGGTCGGCCTTCTCCGGTTTCCCCCGGGACGAGTTCACCTTGCTGCCCGAGACGGACGAGCGGATCCTGGCCACGTCGGTGAAGGCGGTGTGGCGATATTCAGCCACCCCGGCCGACACCACGGCCACATGGGAGAGGGCGCGTGAGGCCATGATCGAGAGTTTCATGGCAGAACACTCGGAGTCTGTCCAACACCAGGGATGGATGATGGCCGAGGCTCTGCTGGGAGCGATTCCAGAGATCGAGGAGGTCGACTTTCGCCTCCCCAATCAGCATCACCTCAGCTACGACCTGTCCAGATTCGGGATCGAGGACGAGCACACGGTCTTTCAGCCGGTCAGCCAACCCTACGGCGACATCGGTTTCATCGTCACGCGCTGAGCTCTATCCAGCGGTCCGGCTCTCCAGGATGTCGAGGAAGGAGCGGGTCTGGATCTCGTCCAGTGTGAGGCCGCTGCGTGTGGTGGCCTCCTTCTCGTCGATCGCACCACAGTTGATCGCTCGCAGAAAGAAGTTGAGAAGACCCTGGCCGGTCGCGGCGTCGTCGAACACCTCACCTACGAGGGTGGCCTGGGCCGCCGACTCGACGAAGTTGGAGAGCCGCTCGCCGGCCTGGTCCAGACCCTCGAGAAAGAAGGCGTAGACGGCGGCATAGCGAGTGGGGAACTGGGCGGGATGGAGGTCCCACCCCTGGTAGTAGGCGTGGGTCAGCGAATGTCTGATGTGGTCGTAATGGAGCCGCATCGCATCGTGGACGGTCTGGTGGTTCTCCTCTTCCTGACCCGAGGTCAACTCCTCGCCACGATGCGGTGGCACCGGCATCACGTTGGTCGCCCCGTCGGAGATCCAGACCCCAGTCCCGGCCAGGCTCACCTGCAAGGCGTGTCGGGCGAAATCACAGGCCGGGTGCGTCATCGTCTGATAGGCGGCAGTGATGGTGAGCGATGCCGTGTAGTCGTAGGTCCCGAAATGGGCGCCACGCACGCGGCCCTGCCCGGCGTCGACGAACTTGCGCACCCCTGCTGTCCCGTCCCTGTCGATGACAGTCTGCGGGGTCTCCACCATGAGCTCCACCGGGATGGGGTCGATGGCCAGTTCCTGCTCCAGCTCGGCCAGGGCCTCGCCGAGCACCAGGACCTGCTCGACGTCCTGGATCTTGGGGAGGGTCACGGTGAAGCCGGGTGGGAGATGCCCCCCCTTCTCCACGGCTGTGGTGACGAACAGGTCGAGGGTGCGCAAGGCGCGCCGGTGTAGCTCACCCGAGAGCGACTTGACCCTGATCCCGGTGAACGGAGGGAGCGTCCCGGCTGTCATGCCGTCGGCTAGCTCGGTGGCAGCCGATCGGGCGTGCCCGTCCTCCTCGTCATCGGGCCGATGCCCGTAGCCATCCTCGAAATCGACGCGGAAGTCCTCCACCGGCTCTCTTCTCAGTTTCTCGGCCACGAGACCGTGGACTGGCCCGGCCAGCGATTCGGGGAGGGCGAGAATCGAAGCCAGGTGCTCGGGGGCGGGGGCCCAGCGATCGAGGGCGGCCAGGGACAACTCGCCCAAGCGTTCCGCTGTGTTGGCCGAGAAGAGATGGGCGCCGCCGTACACGGTGTGCACCGGCTGGCGTTCGGGGCTCTCGCCGGGGAAGTCGGTGCCGAGACGGGTCGCCACCGCCTCGAGACGCTCACCCCAGCGAGTCATCGAGTCATCGCGCAAGGTCATGGCGGGCGACTCTAAGACAGCAGTTAGCTTTGGTGCCGATGGGAACCCTGCTCGTCCGTCATGCCGAAGTGCTGGTGACCATGGGCGGCGAGGAGATCGAGGACGGGGGTCTGTTCGCACGAGACGGTTGGATCGAGCAGGTGGCTCCTACGGCCGAGCTGCCTGGAGAGGCCGACGAGATGGTCGACCTCAGCGGCCATGTCGTCCTCCCCGGATTGGTCAACACCCACCATCACCTCTATCAGACGCTCACGCGGGTAATGCCGGGTGCCCAGGATGCGGGTCTGTTCGATTGGCTTCTCACCCTCTATCCGATCTGGGCGGGGATGACGCCGGATCATGTGCGGGTCTCCACCCGTCTTGGTCTCGCCGAGCTTGCCTTGAGCGGCTGCACAACCGCCTTCGACCATCACTATTTGTGGCCGAACGGCTCGCGGGTCGACGATCAAATCGAGGGCGCCGCCCCGGTAGGAGTTCGATTTCATGTCTCGCGCGGGTCGATGAGCCTCGGGCGGTCGGATGGTGGGCTGCCGCCGGATTCTGTCGTCGAGACGAATGATGTGATCCTCGAGGACTCCCGGCGGGTGGTCGACCTCTTCCACGACCCGTCCCCCGGGTCGATGACGCAGGTCGTCCTCGCCCCGTGCTCTCCGTTCAGCGTGACCACCGATCTGATGGAAGAGACCGCCGAATTGGCTCGCGACCTGGAGGTCGCCATGCACACCCATCTCGCCGAGACGGCCGATGAGGAGGACTTCTGCCTTGGCCGGTTCGGTCGCCGTCCGGTGGAGTACATGGAGGACCTTGGTTGGGCCGGTCCGGATGTGTGGTACGCCCATGCCGTGCACGTGGCCGAGGACGAAGTGAGACGGATGGGTCATTCCGGGACAGGAGTCGCCCATTGCCCGACCTCGAACATGCGTCTCGCCTCCGGGCTGGCCCCGGTCTCGCGGTATCTGGAGGCGGGTGTCAGGGTGGGCCTGGGTGTGGACGGCTCGGCTTCGAACGACGCCTCGCACATGATGGGGGAGGTCCGGCAGGCACTCCTGCTCAATCGTCTCGGTGTCTCGCCGGGGATCGGCGAGGGGCCGCAGATGACGGCGCGGCAGGCGCTCGGTCTGGCCACCATCGGTGGGGCGGGGGTGTTGGGCCGTGACGACATCGGGAGACTCGCCCCCGGGATGTGCGCCGACTTCATCGCCTATGACCTGAATCGGGTCGACTTCGCCGGCGCGCTTCACGATCCGGTGGCGGCGGTGGTGATGTGCGCCCCGGTGACGGTCGATCACTCCTGGGTCGGCGGTCGGAAGGTCGTCGAGGGCGGCCAATTGACCGGGGTCGACACCGCGTCTCTGGTCAGGGAGCACAACCGGCTTGCCGCGACACTTGTGTAACGGAAACAGGCACTAACTTTGCCCGCCAGTGGAGATCGTGCACCCGAACTCGATCGATGAGGCCCTCGCCGGACTGGGCGAGGGAGCGATCCCACTGGCCGGGGGAACCGATCTCATGGTCGAGGTCAACTTCGGCCACACCCGCCCGGAGCGTGTCATCGGGCTGCGTCGGCTCGCCGAGCTGAAGGAGTGGGATGGCCAACGGATCGGGGCAGGTGTCACATGGCGCCGGATCGAGACACAGGGCCCCAAGGCCTTGGCCGAAGCGGCCCGCACCGTGGGCTCACCACAGATCCGGAATGCCGGGACGATTGGTGGGAATCTGGGGACTGCGAGCCCTGCCGGCGACGGGCATCCGTTCCTGGTCGCGGTCGACGCCTCCATCGAGCTCGCTTCGACGGCGTCACGGCGAACGCTGTCCTGGCAGGAGTTCTTCACCGGTGTCAAGGAGACGGCCCGACGACCAGACGAGTTGATCGTGGCGGTCCACCTGCCCGCCGGCCTCCCCGAGCGGCAGTGCTTCGGCAAGATCGGGATCCGAAACGCCATGGTCATAGCCACCGTGTGCGCCGTGGTCACCCGGGCCGACGACGGCAAGACCACGGTTGCGCTCGGGTCAGTGGCGCCCACCCCGATCAGGGCCACCCGAGCCGAGAACATGATCTCGTCCATCGGTCATCCGAGCGCGGGAGATCTGGTCGAGTTCCAGCGGCTCGTCAGCGAAGAAGTGCGGCCGATAACCGATCACCGGTCGACTGAGGAGTACCGGCGCCACGGGGCAGGCGTCCTGGCCAGACGTCTCCTGGAGAGATGCCTCTCGTGATCGTCGAGTTATCGGTCAACGGAGAGCCGGTCACCGCCCGGGTCACCAACCCCGGCAGCCTCCTCGATCTCCTGCGTGACGAGCTCGGCCTGCCCGGCTCGAAGAATGCCTGTGAGCAGGGGGAATGTGGATCGTGCAGTGTCATCCTCGACGGGGAGCTGGTCTGCTCCTGCCTGGTGATGGCGGCGGATGCCGCCGGTTCGTCGGTGACCACGGTCGAAGGGGTCAGCCCCGACGACGGCCTGCACCCTGTCCAGGAGGCGATGCACCACGCTGGAGCTGTCCAATGTGGCTTCTGCACACCGGGCATCGTCGTGGCCGCGGTCGACCTGTTTGCCCGGAACCCTCATCCGAGCAGTAGACGAGATCAAAGAGGCCCTGGCCGGGAACATCTGCCGGTGCACCGGGTACGGCGCCATCATCCGCGCCCTGGAGGAGGTGGGGGACGACCGATGAGCACTAGGACGGGACGCCGCGTCGGGGTGCCGCATGGTGTGATCCGGGATTCCCCGCTCCGGCCCGATGGCGTGCCCAAGCTCCGTGGCGAGTTCGAATACGCCCAGGACCTGAGGAGCCGAGGGGATGCTCTGGGCGGCCACGGTCCGTAGCCCCCACGCCCGGGCACGCATCGCCTCGATCGACCTGGCCCCGGCGCTGGCAATCGGTGGTGTGCACGCGTGTCTCACAGCAGACGATGTCCCGGGGAGGGCCACGTTTGGATTGGAGCACGCCGACCAGCCGGTTCTGGCCGGCGACGAGGTCAATTTCTGGGGAGAGCCAGTGGCCGTTGTGGCCGCCGAGGACGACGACACCGCCAGGAGGGCGGCGGCCGCCGTCGAGGTTCGCTACGAAGAGCTCGACGCTCTGACCGACCCCGAAGAGGCTGACGACCGTGACGACGTGTTTCGCCGGCTGAGCATCAGACGCGGGGACCAGGGCTTGCGCGGGTCCGTCGTGGTAGAGGGTGAGTACGAGGTCGGGATGCAGGATCAGGCGCCGCTGGGGACCGAGGCCGGGCTCGCCATCCCTGACGGCCAGGGCGGTGTCGACCTGTACGCGACGAGCCAATACGTGCACGTAGATCAAGAGCAGGTGGTGGCCAGCCTCGGACTACGACCGGATCAGGTGCGTGCCCACCCGACGGGGATCGGTGGCGCCTTCGGGGCCAGAGAAGACGTCAACCTGCACATCCATCTCTGCATGCTGGCCCTCCACACTGGGCGGCCGGTCAAGATGGTCTATCACCGCTCGGAGTCGTTCACCGGGCACGTCCACCGCCACCCGGCGTGGCTCCGTTACCGCCACGAGTCCGATGAGGACGGACGTCTGGTCCGGGTCGAAGCGCGGGTGATGATCGACGGCGGTGCCTACGCCTCGACCACATCCGCCGTTCTGGCCAACGCCTGCTATTTCGCAGTCGGGCCATATCGCAGCGACTCGGTCGCGGTCGACGGGGTGGGAGCCCGCACCAACAACCCGCCGTGTGGGGCGATGAGGGGATTTGGAGCGGTACAGGTCTGCTTTGCCTACGAAGCACAAATGGACCGGCTCGCCGCGGCCCTCGGGATGGACCCGCTCGATCTGCGCGAGCTGAATGCCCTCGGCACCGGCGACCCCATGCCGACCACAGGGCAGGTCATCGAGACTCCGCTTCCCACGATCGAGGTGATACGGAGTCTGCAGGCGATGCCTCTTCCGGAACCGGCAACGACGGCTCATCACAGTGAGCTTCCTGGGGGCTCGGGTCTCACCACCGAGCCACATCACGTTCGGAGAGGGGTGGGATATGCCCTCGGTCTCAAGAACCTCGGCTTCTCTGAGGGATCCGATGACTACGCCCAGGCAAGGGTTCGGCTCACTCCTGATGGTGCCATGGTCGAAACCGCCGCGATAGAAGTCGGGCAGGGACTGGTCACCGTCCTGGCTCAGATCGTCCGCAGCGCGCTGGGGATCTCCGGCGTGGACGTGATCCACGTGGACACATCGAAGATCGACTCAGCCGGCTCCACCTCGGCTTCGAGGCAGACCCAGCTCTCCGGTGGGGCCACTCTCGAGGCCTCGGTAAAACTCCGGCAGAGGGTCCTGGACAGACACGAAGGCGAGGAACTCGACGATGACGGGGTCTGGAACGGCGATGAGCTTGTGGCCCCCTGGTCGGTCCTGGCTGAGGAAGGCTGGGAAGAGACAGTCACCTTCCGGCACCCGCCCACGACCGGCCCGGACGAGAACGGTCAGGGCGTGATACACGCCGACTTCGCCGTGGCCGGCCATCGGGCGGTGGTCGACGTCGACACCGAGCTGGGTCTGGTCAAGGTGGTCCGTGTCGACACTGCCCAAGACGTGGGTCTCGCCCTGAATCCGCTGTCGGTGCGGGGTCAGATCGAAGGCGGCATCCTCCAGGGGGTGGGTCTGGCCGTGATGGAGGAGCTGGTGATGAGGGATGGTGTCATTCTCAACCCGACATTCACCGACTACCTGCTCCCCACCATCCTCGATGCACCGGAAGTCGAAGCCCTTTTGATCGAGAGGGAGGGATCCTGGGGCCCCTTCGGGGCGAAAGGCGTGGGAGAGCCGCCGACCATCTCCTCGACGGCGGCGGTCGCGGCTGCGATTCGAAACGCCACGGGCAAGGAGCTCAACCGGGTCCCGATCCGCCCTCAAGACATCGCCCTCGAATGAGGCCCTGGTCATGGATGATCTGATCACACGCATTCCCAAGGCCGAGTTGCACGTCCATATAGAGGGCACCCTGGAGCCGGACATGATGTTCCGCCTCGCCACCCGGAACGGGCTGTCGCTCCCCTACGAGGACATCGACGAGGTCCACGCCGCCTACCGGTTCTCCGACCTCCAGTCGTTCCTCGACATCTACTACCTGGGAAGCGAGGTCCTCCGGACCCCGGATGACTTCTATGACCTCATGACCGCCTACCTGGACCGGGCTGCCGACGACGGTGTGCGTCACGCCGAGATCTTCTTCGATCCCCAGATCCACACCGGGCGGGGGATCGGCTTCGAGGTGTTCATGAGAGGATTCCGGGACGCCATCTCGGATGGCCGCAGGCGGCGGGGGATCAGTGCCGCCCTGATCATGTGCTTTCTCCGTCATCTGTCGGGGGAGGAGGCCCTCTCCACGATCGAGGAGGCCGAGCCATTCCTCGACGGGGTGATCGGGGTCGGCATCGATTCGTCGGAGCGCGATCGCCCTCCGCAGCTGTTCGAGAGGGCCTTTGCCCGGGCCCGGCAGCTCGGTCTTCGCACCGTCGCCCATGCCGGAGAGGAGGGCCCGCCGGAGTACGTCCGAGCCGCCCTCGACGTCCTCGGAGCGGAGCGGATCGATCACGGTGTGCGCAGCCTCGAGGACCCGCAGCTGGTGGCGAGGTTGAGCCGCGACAAGGTTCCGCTCACGGTGTGCCCTTTGTCCAACGTGGCCCTGAAGGTCGTCGAGGACCTGGCACGACATCCACTTCCCGCGATGATCGAGGCCGGGCTGGTGGTGTCGGTCAACTCGGACGATCCGGCCTACTTCGGTGGGTACATCGGCGACAATTACCGCGGTGTCCGGGATGATCTGGGCCTCGACGATGCCACGATCACCAACATCGCCCGCAACTCGATCAACTCATCCTTCCTCGATGACAGGAGGAAGACCGCGTTGCTCCTCGATCTCGAGTCCTTCTCAGCGGGGGACGAGGGCTAGCTGACGGGATAGGGCGACGAGGTGGCCGGCCTCGTCCCATATCTCGCCGTCTTCCTCGAGCAGGCCGCCGGTCACGAAACGCGTCGTGAACTGACAACGCAGCCAACCCGGGACGGGCTCGCCGCGGATCTGGGTGGTCATCTCCAGGGTTGGGGTCCAGGCGAGGGGAAGGTCGGCGTTGAAGACCGCCGGTGGGAAGGAGTCGGCTGCGAGCAGCAGTGTGAAGGCATCCAGCGGCTCACCATCGTGGAGTCGAAACCAACCGCGCATCTGGGCTGTGCCGCTGGGCTCACCTTGCAGCGGCCCGACGTCTTCGGGGTGGATTCGCTCTTCGAACTGGGCCATCAGCGGTGGGGGCAGCGGCCCGTCCGCCGAGGGGAGGGCGCGGATGCACTCCTCTGGTGGCGGCATCTCCGGTGGAGCGGCAGCCGCATAGAGATCCTCGGCGCGGCCGAACTGTGGCTCGGCGAGGCTGCCCAGGAGGGAGATGGAGTCGGATTCGGCGGTCACTGTGGCCCTCAGGGTGGAGAACCTGCGTCCCTCTTTCACCGGGTCCACCGTCACCATGATGGCGCCGGCCGAGATAGGCCGTGTGAAATGAGCGGTGACGCTCACCGGTAGCCGGCCTCCGGCGGCGTCCGACATCGCCCTCGACGCGATCGCCATCAGATAGCCGCCGTTGGCGATGCCGAAGATGTCCCAGTCAGGCTGGACCTCTGCCTTCCAGGCGCCATCTCCGGTGGCTGCCACCGCAGATGCGTCGGCGAACTTCACCTGAGCACGACTCCTGGACCGGTGACGATCTTGCCGATGACCCGCCCTTCGTGGGCAGAGACGCTCGAGATCACCGATTCCACGGCTTCTGGAGCCACCACCAGGCAGAAGCCGATCCCCATGTTGAAAGTGGACCGCATCTCGGCCACCGCGACACCACGTGACGCAATGGTCTCGAAGACCGGCGGCACGTTCCAGGCATCTGTGTCCAGTTGGGCGCCCAATCCGGAAGGGAGGGCCCTTGCCAGATTCCCGGCCAGCCCACCACCGGTGATGTGCGCCGCGGCCCGCACCCCGCCACTCTCTACCGCTCTCAGGACATCCGGTGAGTAGATGACCGAAGGTTCGAGAAATCGGTCGAGCTGGGATTCGATGTCGTCGCCAAACAGCGCGCGGACGAGAGAGAAGCCATTCGATCGCAGGTTGGGTGAGACGAGTCCCACGACGACGTCACCCTCGGCCACCAGGGTCGGGCCCAACTCCTGGCCTCGCTCCACGATGCCCATGACCGCGCCGGCCAGGTCGACGGCATCGGGCTCCATCACTCCGGGGTGCTCGGCGGTCTCCCCGCCCAGCAAGGGGCACCCGGCGATGGCACATGCCGCAGCCACCGATTCGACGATGGCCCGGTCGCGCGTCGCGTTCAGGGCGCCAACGGCTAGGTAGTCGACGAATCCGAGGGGTCTCGCCCCGACCGCGGCGAGGTCGTCGACACACATGGCAACGAGGTCCTGGCCAACCCCATCCCAGCGACCGGCCCTCCTCGCCAGCTCCAGCTTCGTTCCCACCCCGTCGGTCGACATCATCAGCACGGGCTCGCGGTATCCGGCGGGAATGGTGACGCCCGCCGCGAAGCCGCCGAAGTTGCCGATGACGTCTTCGGTCCATGTGGCGGTCACCGGATTGGCGATAGCCTCGACGTGCCGGTCGGCGCCTTCCAGATCTACCCCGGCCTCCCCGTAGGTGGTCATTAGGACCGCTCGAGCTGAAACTTGTCTGCTGCCTCCGGTACCTCGGTCGGATAGTTGCCGGAGAGACAAGCCGTGCAGAACCCGGCGTCGGCGACTCCAGTCGCATCGAGCAGGCCCTGCAGTGACAGGTAGCCGAGGGAGTCGGCCCCGATGTGCTCTCTGATCTCGTCGACCTCGAGGGATGCCGCGATGAGTGTGCTCCGGTCCGACGTGTCCATGCCGTAGAAGCAGGGCCAGCGGTAAGGAGGCGAAGACACGCGGAGATGGACTTCGGTCGCCCCGGCGTCGCGCACCATGTGGACCAGCTTCCGGGTGGTCGAGCCGCGCACGATCGAGTCGTCGACCAGGACCACCCGCTTTCCCCTGAGATTGTCGGGGATGGGGTTCAGCTTGAGCCGGATCCCTCGATCGCGGAGGCTCTGGCTGGGCTCGATGAAGGTACGGCCGATATAGCGGTTCTTGACCAGGCCGTCGGAGTAGGGAATGCCGCTCGCGGCAGCGAATCCCTGTGCAGCCGGTAGCCCTGACTCGGGTACCGGGACGACCACGTCGGCGTCGGCCGGGTGCTCGGCGGCCAATGTCTCGCCCATCTGCCGTCTCGCCGCGTGGATCCCACGCCCGTACATCTGGCTGTCGGGCCGGGCGAAGTAGACGAACTCGAAGAGACAGAGTGTCGGGTCTGTGGTCGAGAACGGGTAGAAGCTGTGCACCCCGACTGCGTCGATAACCACCATCTCCCCGGCCGCGATCTCGCGGACGAATCTCGCACCCACCAGATCGAGGGCGGCAGTCTCCGAGGACAGAACCCATCCGCCATCGGGCAATGATCCGAGGCAGAGAGGGCGGAACCCGTTGGGGTCCCGCAACCCGATGACGTGGCCCTGATCCATGATCACCAGCGAGAAGGCGCCCTCCCAGGTCGGGGCGACCTCCATCACCGCCATTTCGAGGCCACGCTGGTCGGAGCGCTCGTCGTCGATGGCCCGGGCGATGCCTTCGGCCATGAGGTCCGAGTCGGTCGTCGCCCCCCGGATTCCGAGGCGCTCGGCCAGTTGGGGGGTGTTGGTCAGGTTCCCGTTGTGCCCGAGGGCGATGCTCGTGGCACCGACCTGTCGATGCGCCGGCTGGGCGTTGGCCCAATTGTTGGAGCCCGTCGTGGAGTAGCGGGTGTGTCCGATGCCGAGATGACCGTCCAGACCGGCGAGAGCGGGCTCGTCGAAGACCTGGGACACGAGGCCCAGGTCCTTGAACACCGTGACCGTCTCCCCGTTCGATGTCGCAATGCCGGCTGACTCCTGGCCCCGATGCTGGAGGCCGTAAAGGCCGAAGTAGATCAGACTGGAGACTCGTTGCCGGGGTGTGTAGGCGGCGAAGACCCCACACGCCTCGCGGGGGCCCTTGGTGAGCAGGACGGCTACCTCCTTGGCCACGGTCTCATCGTAGGGCGCGGCGGGCGGTCGACCTATTCAGTCCCTGATCCGGCTCCAAGGTGCCCTCGGTACCTCTCCATCAGCTCCTGGTAGTGGTCGACGCCCTCGTCGGCTCTCTCGACCTCTGCCTCGGTCAGCTCCCGCACCGGCTTGGCCGGGATGCCCAACCCCAGAGTCCAGGGCGGTATCTCCTTGCCTTCAGCAAGGACGGAGCCCGAGGCGAGCCAGGCACCTTCGCCCAGACGTGAGCGGTTGAGCAGCTTGGCGCCGATCCCGATGAGACACCTGTCCCCGACCAGGGCACCGTGGACGACGGCTGCGTGGCCGACTGTCACCCGCCTCCCGAGCAAGCACGGCACGTCGTCGTCACAGTGGAGGACCGAGTTGTCCTGGATGTTCGTCTCTGCACCGACTTCGACACGATCGAGTTCCGCCCGAATCACCACCCCAAAGAGGACGAAAACCCCGGTGTCGAGGGTCACATCCCCGTAAATGTGGGCCCCCGGAGCCACGAAAGCCCCAGGATCGATCTTCGGCTCGGGCAGGTGGAGGGGCACGGGTGCGAGGTTAGGAGTCGACGCGGGGTCGTCGTGTACGACATCCTGGGTGATGCTGGCGACGAGACTTGGGAGGGATGAGCTCGGTAGACCACAAGGACGTCATCGAGGCGGCGTTCAGGGAGTCGTATGCCGTGGTCCTCTCCGGGCTGGCCACTCGATTCCGCGACATCGACCTGGCCGAGGAAGCGGTTCAGGACGCCCTTGTCGAGGCGCTCCGCAGCTGGCCGGAGAAGGGAATCCCCGACAATCCGCCCGGCTGGATCTCGGCCGTCGCCCAGCGTCGGGGCATCGACCGCATCCGCCGCCAGGCCACGCTGGTGAGGAAGACCTCGATCCTGGCCGGCTACGAGAAGGCGGACCGTGACAGCCCTCCCGAAGTCGTGACCGACCTATCCCTCGGGGACGATCGTCTCCAGATGCTCTTCGCCTGCTGTCACCCGTCGCTGGCGACCGACAAGCAGGTCGCCCTGACCCTGCGCACCGTCGGAGGGCTCACGACATTCGAGATCGCTCACGCCTTTCTCGTGCCGGAGCCGACCATGGCCCAGCGATTGGTCAGGGCCAAGTCGAAGATCCGGGACGCCGGTATCCCGTTCCGGGTCCCCACCGGCGCCGACCTGGGCGACCGGCTCTCGGCGGTGCTCGCCGTGGTGTATCTCGTGTTCAACGAGGGCTACTTCGCCACGACCGGTGATGACCTGGTCAGGACCGACCTCGCCGAATCAGCCATCGGGCTGGGCTCATTGATGTCAGACCTGATGCCCGAGGAACCAGAGGTACTCGGGCTCCACTCCCTGATGCTGCTCCAGCACAGCCGTCGTGATGCCCGGGTCGACGAGTTGGGCCGACTGGTCCTGCTTCGTGATCAGGATCGCTCACGCTGGGACACAGGAGCGATCGGCGACGGCCTCGACGTACTGGAACGTGCCCGGCGGCTCGGGCGACCCGGTCCCTATCAGTTGCAAGCCGAGATAGCCGCACAACACGCCATGGCGCCGTCGACAGATGCGACCGACCGTGCCCACATCGTCGAGTTGTACGACCGCCTGACGTCCATCCACCCCGCCCCGGTGGTCCGGCTCAACCGTGCGGTCGCGGTGTTCGAGGCATTCGGCGCCATCGAAGGCCTGGCCGCGTTGGGTGACCTGGCAGGAGAGCTCGACGGGTATCACGCCTTTCATCTCGCCCGAAGCGAGATGCTGCGCGAATTGGGCGACGAGACAGCGGCGCGTGCGGCACTGGATCGTGCCCTCTCGCTCACCGCCAACGAGACAGAAAGACGCTTCCTCGAGGAGCGGGCCGAACTCTGACCGAGGGTCAGGTGAAGCGACGCATCCCGGTGGCGAGGGCATCAGAGCTGTCCACCGAGTACCAGCTCCGGCCGTCCTCACCCCACGCCTCCCATTGTTCGGGCGTCACCGGGAGGAAGGAGACACGGTCGAGCAAGGTCTGGACCGAACCACCCGACTCCGCCTCCTCGAGGGCTTGGCCGGCGATCTGGCGCGGGTATACGGCACAAGTGACCTGACGCACCCCGCTGTGATCGACCGGCACCACGGGCAGGTCCGATTCGACGGATGCCAGATGAGCCAGGGTTCCAGCCTGGACGAATGCGTTGTCGACCGCGACCACCAGGGCGCGGTCCTCGGTCATTCGGCTCAGGGCGGTCGCCAACCCGGCCAGGGGGCCGGAGCCGGGTGCCTCGTCGGGCCAGGTCTCATAGCCCTTGCGCTGCCCACCGAGGACCACCACCCGGTCAGTGACCTCCGCCACGGCCGACGTCACACGGTCGAGGAGGGTGGACCCTGAGATCTCGACATCGGCCTTGTCCGTGCCCATGCGGCGACTGGCGCCACCGGCGAGGACAGCACCGAGCAGAGTCATCTCAATCTCCCAGGACGATGCCGAGGCTCCGGGCGGAGGCGACCCAGGGATGATCGAGTGGCACGAACTTGGTGATCCCCGCGATCTTCTTCAGGGGCACAGCCTCGGTCGATTGCCCTCTGGCCGCCACCAGCACCCCGTGCACGCCATCGGCGATATATGCAGCGGTGGCCGTGCCCAGCCTCGTGGCGAGGAGACGGTCGGCGGGGGAGGGTGTGCCGCCGCGCTGCACGTGCCCGAGGATCGTCACCCTCGATTCGAGCCCGGTGACCTCCTCGAGGGCGGCGGCGAGCTTCTCGGTCCGGGCCGACCTGGCGAGGGCCGCCAGCCTCTCCTTGATGGCGCGTCGCTCCTCACCTTCGGTGCCATCGATGTCCGCCCGCAGCGAGGCCCGGAGGCGGGAGTCCTCCCTGGAATATGCGCCCTCGGCCACGGCGATGATGGAGAAGGCGCTGCCCGCCGCCTTCCTCGCCTGGATAGACGAGGCTATGGCCTCGATGTCGTATGAGATCTCGGGGACGAGGATCACATCGGCGCCGCCGGCGAGCCCCGCACCAAGCGCGAGCCACCCCACTTCATGCCCCATCACCTCGGCGAGGATGATTCGGTGATGGGAGTGAGCGGTCGAATGCAGCCGGTCGATGGCCTCAGTGGCAATCCCCATCGCGGTGTCGAAGCCGAACGTCACGTCGGTCCCCGTGACGTCGTTGTCGATTGTTTTCGGAAGGGCCAGGACCTTGATACCGACGTCCTCGAGCTTGAGAGCGTTGCGCATCGTGCCGTCGCCGCCGAGGACTACGAGGGCCTCGAGATCGTGTTGATCGACGACGTCGCGCATCAGGGACCGCATGTCCATGCGTCTGCCGTCGCCCATCTCCATCTTGTCGACCTTGGCCCGGCTGGTCCCGAGGACGGTGCCTCCCCTGGTCAGGATTCCCGACAGCGAATCGGAGTCGAATCGGACGAACCGGTTCTGCATCAGGCCCAGGAAGCCGTCGTAGAAGCCGATGACGTGCATCCCGTAGGCGCGCTGGGCGGCTTTGCCCACGGCCCTGATGGCGGCATTCAGACCGGGGCTGTCGCCGCCGGCAGTGAGTATCCCGATGCTTCTCGCCACGATGTGATGGTATCGGGTGGCATCGTCACGCAAATTGAGACGGTGAGTGCCGGATATGACACGTCACCGTCCCAATTACTCGCACTCAGGCGGATTCCTTGCGGAAGACCCGCCCTCCGTAGAAGACGCCGACCACCAGGAGACCGATGGTGAGAACGGCGCCGAGCCAGGCGTCGGTCGAGCCGAGCTCGCCGCGATACGCCGCCCTCACCCCGTCGACGATATGGGTCAAAGGATTCACATCGGCCATGGTCTGCAGCCAGCCCGGGGCTAGGGACATGGGGAGAAGGATCCCCGACAGGAGCAGGACTGGGAGGATCAGGCCGTTGACCACCGGAGCGAAGGAATCCTCGCTTTTCAGCTTCAAAGCAGCCCCGTAGGACAGGGCGCTGAAGGCACCGCCGAGGAGCCCCACGATGACGACGCCGATGGCCAAACCCTCGACGGGTGCTTCGAGCCCGAAGAACGCGACCGCCACAACGGAGAGGAGGGCGCCCTGGACGAGGATGACGACGACGTCCCGGAGCACCCGGCCGAGGAGGAGCGAGCCGCGGCTCGCCGGGGTGACCCGCATCCGCTCGACTACCCCGGCCCGCCATTCGGCGATCAACCCGAAGCCGGCGAAGGCCGCTCCGAAGATGCCGAGCTGGACGAGCAGCCCTGGCACGAACACCTGCCAGGCCGAGCCCGGCGGAAAACCGGGTGCGGATGCAACCGGCTCCAGGAGCGGCCCGAACAAGATCAGGTAGAGGATGGGTTGCATCAACCCGAGGATCACCCAAACCGGGTTCCGCAGAGAGAGACGCATCGCACGGCTGAAGACCAGCCAGGTATCTGTCAGGAATCGCATGATCATTCGTCCTTTCAGGCCGCGGCCTGGTCTGTGGTGCCCGCCATTGCCTCGTCGCGGAGTGAGCGGCCGGTCATGGTGAGAAACACGTCATCGAGAGTGGGCCGGTGCACCTCGACACCCGTGGCGTCGAGGTCGTGCTCGACCATCGCCCGGAGCAGCACAGGGAGCGCAGAAGCCCCATCGGGCACCTGGAATCGCACCTCGTTGCCCTCGATCGATGGGTCGGTGGCACCGTCGAGTCGTGAGACGAGCTCGGCAACGACCACGGTGCTTCTCTGCTGCTCGAAGCTCAGGATCACCGAGTCGCCGGCCACCCTTCGCTTGAGCTCGTCGGGAGTGCCCTGGGCCACGATGGCGCCATCGTCGATGACGAGGATGCGGTCGCACAGGACGTCGGCCTCGTCCATGTAGTGGGTTGTGATGAACACGGTTGTGGCCATTTCGGACCTGAGTCGTCCGACGTGCTCCCACAGGTTGGCCCGCGACTGCGGATCGAGACCCGTCGAGGGCTCGTCGAGGAACACCAATCTGGGCTGGTGGACCAAGCCCATGGCGATATCGAGTCGCCGGCGCTGTCCGCCGGACAGGGTCTTGCATTGACGGGCCCAGAGACCTTCGAGGTCCAGCTGGTCGAACAGCGCCTGCCCGTTGCTCTGGGCGACTTTGGCATCGATCCCATACATGCGGGCGTGGTCGACGATCTCTTCTCCGGCTCGCGCCTCGGGGTCGGTCGAGCCGCCTTGAGCGACATAACCGATGCCTCTCCGCACGCCGACCGGGTCGGTCCTCAGATCGCACCCGGCCACCGTGGCATCGCCGCCGGTTGGCTCGAGCAGGGTGGTGAGCATCCGCAGGGTGGTGGTCTTCCCGGCGCCGTTGGGCCCGAGGAAACCGACGATCTCACCGGCGTCCACTGTGAAGTCGACGCCGCGCACCGCCTCGATCTGTTCCTTTTTCGTCTTGTAGATCCTGCGCAGTCCGCGGGACTCGATCATGTTCTCCGGCATCGCACGCTCCTCGCGCTATACTTCGAATGGTGAGTATCTTATGAATCAAGACATCAACTTGTCAAGAGATCAGCGAACGGCGGCGATGGGTCGGCTGGTCGAGTCACTCCGAGCCCTGCAATTGGCCAGTGACCTCATGGACCAGGCGTTCGCCGATTTCGTCGGCCTCAACCGAAACGATCTCCGCTGCATCGACATCGTCGATCAGCGTGGCCGCATGACCGCAGGTGAATTGGCCCGGGAGGCGGGCCTGACGACAGGTGCGGTCACGGCGCTCGTCGACCGGATGGAGGCAGCCGGCCTCTTACGCAGGTCGTATGACCCCAAGGACCGGCGAAAGGTCTGGGTCGAACTAACCACCGAGGCGCAGAAGTTGGGCGATGAGGTATACGGACCTCTGAACCAAACTGGCCAGTCGCACCTCGCTTCGCTGAGCGATGAGCAGCTCTTCACGATCATCAGCTTCCTCGACCTGAGCCGACGGATCACGATGGAGAGCGTCGAGGCGATCCGGGGGCGCACCGCCACCAAGGCGGTGCCCCTGCGCTATCGCCTGGAGCAGGCCAAGATGCTCAAGAACGACGCCAAGACACTGCTGAAGACGATCAAGAACGAGGTCAAGGGCCTGACCGCGATCGTCATCGACCTCCATGGGTCGAAATGGGAGCAAGACGAGAAGGGCCGCTGGGTGGAGCGGTCCGACTGATCAGCCTGCCATCAAACGGGGAATAGCCCCTTCGAAGGTCTCGATCAGCTTCTGGACATCGATTGGATCAGACGAGCCCAGGACGAGGGAGTCACCGCCAATGGTTCCCACTTTCCTGCTGAGGTCTTCGGGCAACTCGACAGTGTTCGCCTCGAGCACGGCGATCAACCGATGCGGATCCTCCGAGAACAACCTCCCCTTGTCACTCTCGGTGACGTTGGCCCCGATTTGGGACGCGATGCACACCTCCGCGATGGCCACGGCCAGGCCACCGTCCGAGATGTCGTGGAGCACCGGAACTCGATGAGCTAGCTCGGCGCCGAGGGCAACGACCTGCACCGCGGCGTCTGGGTCCGGCGCGGTCGGGCGCCCGGTCAGCTCGTCGTGGATCACCCGTTGAGTGGCAGAGCCGGACAAATTGCCACTTGCTTGGGGACCGATCTCCCATATCTCCATGCCCTCCTCTGCCCGGGAGAGCCGGGGCGGGGCTGCCGGCATCGGATCGGCCAGTCCGATCAGCCCGACCACCGGCGTGGGGTGGATGTCGACCCCGTCGGTCTCGTTGTAGAACGAGACATTCCCGCCCACGACCGGGATCCCGAGTGCTTCACAGGCCGCCGAGATCCCCTCGACGCTCTCCTTGAACTGCCACATGACCTCTGGCTTCTCCGGGTTCCCGAAGTTCAGGTTGTCGACCACGGCCAACGGCCGGGCGCCGGTCACGGCGATGTTGAGGGCGGCCTCGTAGACCAGCCTCGAGCTGCCCTCTCTCGGGTTCAGCTGGCAGAGCCGCCCGTTGCCATCGGTGGAGACGGCCAAGCCTTTGTCGGTTCCCCTGATCCTGATCAGGGCGCCGTCGGAGCCGGGGCCGACCACCGTGTTGAGGAACAGCATGTGGTCGTACTGCTCGTGCACCCACGCCGTCGAACCGAGGGCAGGGTCGTCGAGAAGACTCAACAGGATGTCGGCTGCGTCGCCATCGAGTGCCCGGGCCGGGGTGGCCCACAACCCATCCAACCAGTCCGGCCGGCGCATCGGGCGGTCGTAGATCGGTGCATCGTCGGCCAGTGAAGCGGCCGGCACCTCGGCCACGATCTCACCCCGGTGACGCACGGTGAGAGTGCCGCCGGCCCGGACGGTGCCCACCACGGCGGAGTCGATCTCCCATTTCGTGGCGATGGCCAGCACCTCGTCGACCAGGTCGGGGGGGACGAAGGCCATCATCCGCTCCTGGGACTCGGACATCAACAACTCGGGAGCGGTCATGCCGGTCTCCCTGACATGGACCGAGTCGAGATCGACGTCGAGCCCGACTCCCGCCCTTCCCGCCGGCTCCGAAGTGGCACAGGAGAGCCCGGCGGCACCCAGGTCCTGGACACCCGCCACCAATCCCCTGTCGTAGAGCTCGAGACAGGCCTCGATCAGCTTCTTCTCTTCGAAGGGATCTCCCACCTGCACACTGGGCCGCTTCTCCTGGGACTCGTCGTCGAACGAGGCAGAGGCCAGCACCGAGGCACCACCGATCCCGTCGCGGCCGGTGGCCCTGCCCAAGAGCACCGCCACCGTGCCCGGTGACCCGGCGGTCCCCAGGACCAGCTGCTCCCGACGGAGGATGCCGAGACACATCACGTTGACCAGGGGATTCCCCGAATAGCAGGGGTCGAATTCGATCTCACCACCGACCGTGGGCACGCCGACGGCGTTGCCGTATCCGGCGATCCCCGACACGACGCCGTTGAACAGATACCTGTTCTTCGGGTCGTCTAGAGGGCCGAATCGGATCTGGTCCCAAAGGGCGATGGGCCGCGCGCCCATCGTGAAGACGTCGCGCAGAATGCCACCGACACCGGTCGCGGCTCCCTGATAGGGCTCCACGAACGACGGGTGGTTGTGGCTCTCGATGCGCAGGGCGGCCAGCCAGCCATCACCAAGATCGACAACGCCTGCGTTCTCCCCTGGGCCGACCACCACCCAAGGCGCCTCGGTGGGGAAACGGCGAAGGTGGGCTCGGGACGACTTGTAGGAGCAGTGCTCGGACCACATCACCGAGTACATGGCCAGCTCCGCGGGCCGCGGATCACGCCCGAGCAGGCCAAGGACCGACTCGTGCTCCTCGTCGGTCATGCCGAGCCGTCGGTGGAGTGGCTGGGTGTCGGTTGTCACGCTGGGACCAGCGAGTGGAGGAACCCCTCGAGGAGGACCCGTCCATCACCGGAGCCGAGCAGCTCGTCGACGCCCCGCTCGGGGTGAGGCATCACCCCGACAACATTGCCTCCGTCGTTGGCCACGGCTGCCGCCGCGTGCTGGGAGCCGTTGGGGTCGTCGAGGTATCTGAGCACGATCCGCCCCGTCCTTCCGGGATCGACCCAGTTGCCCTCGTACGAGTTGAGCGGGATTCGGATCCGTTGCCCGATCTCAGCTGACCGGGTGAGGATGCTGTCGTTGTCCGTCACCTCGAGGTCCACGAACCGGCAGATGAAGGCCAGGTCGCGGTTGGCGATCAGGGCACCGGGCAGCATGCCGGCCTCGCACAGGACTTGAAAACCGTTGCATATCCCCAGCACCGGCGACCCTCGAGAGGCCATGCGCTCGACCTCGGCCATGACCGGAGAGAATCGGGCGATAGCCCCGGTGCGGAGATAGTCCCCATGGGCGAATCCACCCGGCAAGACCACACCATCGAATCCGGACAAGTCGGTCTCCCGGTGCCAGACCAGTTCGACCTCGCCACCGAGTGAGGTGAGGGCATGCGCGACGTCCTGCTCGCAGTTGGTGCCGGGGAAGACCACGACAGCCGTCCTCATCCGGTGACCTCCACGCTGAAGTCCTCGAGAACGGGGTTGGCCAGCACCTTGCGGCACATCTCCTCCACCCGGCTCTGCACTATGGCGGGGTCGTCGCCGTCCACCTCGAGATGGATCACCCGGTCGACTCTCACCGACATCACCTCATTGTTGCCCAGATCGTGGAGTGCCCGTTGGATCGTTGTCCCCTGTGGGTCGGCGATCTCGGGTCGTCTTGTGATCTCTACAGTGACCTTCATCCGCCCCGGGCCAGGTAGTCGTCGAAATGCGCCCCTGTGATCCGCTCGTACGCCTCGACGTAACGCGAGCGGGTTCCTTCCACGATGTCGTCAGGCAGCTCGGGTGGGGGCGGGCTGTGGTCCCAGTCGGTTGTGTCCAGCCACTCCCTCACGTACTGCTTGTCGAAAGAGGGCACATCCTGACCGGGGACCCACTCATCTGCCGGCCAATAGCGCGAAGAGTCGGGAGTGAGGACCTCGTCGATGAGGAGGAGTTCGTCACCGGCGAACCCGAACTCGAACTTGGTGTCGGCCAGGATGACGCCCTTCTCCGCGGCGTGCTCCGATGCCCTGAGGTAGATGTCGACCGACCGCTTCCGCAGCTCTTCGTACAGGTCGTCCCCCAGGAGGGACCGAGTCTCGGACTCGGTGATGTTCTCGTCATGGCCTGTAGTGGCTTTGGTGGCCGGGGTGAAGATCGGCTCCGGGAGGACGTCGGCCAGCTTCAGGCCGGAAGGAAGGTGCTCGGTGGTGGGTCCGCCGCCGTCCCGGTACTCCCGCCACGAAGACCCGTAGAGATATCCCCTGACCACGCACTCGACCGGGATCACTTCGGCCCGGCGCACCACCATGGCCCGGCCCGTCATGTCGTCGAGCTCTTCTGCACCCAGCCCGTCGACACCCGACAGGTCGGTGGTGACGAGGTGGTTGGGGGTGTCGAGTAGGTCGAAGAAGTGCAGGCTGAGTCCGGCGAGCACCTTGCCCTTGTCCGGGATGAGCTGGTCGAGGATGACGTCATAGGCCGAGATGCGGTCGGTGGCGACGAAGAGGAGATGGTCGCCGTCGACCTCATAGATCTCCCTGACCTTTCCAGATGCGATATGAGGAAGCGCCGGCACGTGGCGGCAGAGTAGTGCACGGCCGAAGCCGGTCGACACGGACCGCATCTGGTTCGCGCTGCAGTGCGTTGGCTACGGCCTAACCCTGTGCAACGCGGTCACCGAGCGACGGGCCGCATCTGGTTCGCGCTGCAATGCGTCGCTCTGCGTGCAACGCTCTGCAGCGCGGTCAGTCGGTGTGCCGGAGCGATCGAGCGGAGGCGAAAGGGCGTCACCTAACGTGCCCGCATGCCAGGGTTCTCCCCGTCCCGGGTCGCCGACCTGCTCGCGGCCGATCCATTCGCCGGCTCACTGGGTGTGGAATTGGTTGGGGTCACCGACGACGAGATCGTGGTCGGGCTGACGGTGCTTCCGCACCACGTCAATTTCCTCGGCGTCGGCCACGGCGGCCTGGTCTTTTCCCTTGCGGACTGTGCTTTCTCCCTGGCCTCGAACAACGCGGGAGATCGAGCTGTGGCCATCGACACCCATCTCGTGCTGACCGCAGCGGCAAAGCCGGGGGACTTGCTCAGGGCATCGGTCGTCGAGACCTCGAGAGGCCGGACTCTCGGCACCTATCGGGTCGATGTCAGTCGCGAGGATGGGCGGAAGGTGGCCCTGTTCACCGGGACCGTGCACATCACCTCTTCTGACTGAGCGCCTACAGCTTCAAGTCGGCAAGCCTGTCGAAGACGATCTGCGCCGATTCGCCAACGCGCTCCAACGAGAAGCAGGCGGCGAGGGAGTCATCCGTGAGCGCGACCAAGGGTTCGGCCGCCAGCAGCTCCTGCAGCGATTGCCCGGTGTCCCATGCCGTCATTGCGTGAGTCTGGACGATGCGATAGGCCTGGTCACGAGTCATGCCTTGGTCGATGAGGGCGAGCAGGACCGCTTGACTGAACACCAGACCACGCGTCGATTCGAGATTGGCGATCATCCGATCGGCGTCGACGACCAGGTCTCGGACGAGACCGTTGAACTTGACCAGCATGTAGTGGAGGGCGATCGAGGCATCGGGCAGCACCACCCTCTCCGCCGAGGAGTGAGAGATGTCCCGCTCATGCCAAAGGGCAACATTCTCCAGACCGACCTGGGCGTAGCCCCGGAGGAGCCGGGCCATCCCGGTCATGCGCTCGGAGAGGATCGGGTTCCGCTTGTGGGGCATCGCGGACGAGCCCTTCTGCGCCTTGCCGAATGCCTCCCTGACCTCCGCCACCTCGGAGCGCTGCAGGTGACGGATCTCGGTGGCCATGCGCTCGATCGAAGCGCCGATGAGAGCGATCGTCTGCAGGTACTGGGCGTGGCGGTCTCGGGCCGTCACCTGGGTCGAGGCCGGCTCTGACTCCAGGTCGAGGGCATCGCAGACATGACGCTCCACCTCGGGCGGGACGTGGGCGTAGGTGCCAACGGCACCCGAGATCTTCCCCACGCACACGGTCGATCGGGCGTCCTGGAGACGGGCGTGATCCCGGGCCAACTCGAACGCCCACCCGGCCAGTTTGAGCCCGAAGGTGGTGGGCTCGGCCCAGATTCCATGGGTCCGGCCCACCATATAGGTGCCCGATGCTCCATGGCGCGGTCCTTGACCGTGTCGAACAGCGCCTCCAGCGCCCCGAGGAGCAGATCGGCTGATTCGGAGAGGATGACCCCCCCGGCGGTGTCGAGCACATCGGATGAGGTGAGCCCGTAGTGGACCCAGCCGGCCGCATCGGGGCCGGCGGCCTCTCCGAGCAGGTCGACGAATGCGGCCAAATCGTGGTTGGTCACCTGTTCGCGCTCCGCCACCTTCTCGGGAGTGGGACATGTAGCGGCCCGGGTCGCCTCGGCGGTGCCCTCCGGCACCTTTCCCAGCGTTTGCCAGGCTTCGAGGGCAAGGGTCTCCACGTCCTTCCACACCTCGAGCTTTCGCTGCTCGGACCAGATCCCGGCCATCTCGGGGAGCGTGTAGCGCTCGATCACCTCGGGATGATGGCATGGCCGAGGACCGGGGTTGTCCGCTATCGACATTAGGTTGCCCTGCGATGCGGACGCTCACCATCGACCATGCCCGCCGCTTTGCGTTGGGCGCCCAGGGCTTTGCCGACCCCCGACCCACGGGGCGGGTCGACGTGCGTCATTTCCGGCGTGTCGTGGACAGGATCGGGCTCGTCCAACTGGACTCGGTCAATGTCTTCAGCCGCACCCACTACATGCCCTTCTTCTCCCGGCTCGGTGCCTATGACCGCCCTGCCCTCGATGCGTGGCTATGGGGGTCTGGGGAGATGTTCGAGTACTGGGGACACGAAGCTTCTGTGATCCCGGTCCAGGACCACAACTTGTGGCGATGGAGGATGAACGGCGACTTCAAGTGGGGCAGCATGGAGCGGATCAAGAACGAGCATCCCGAATATCTCGCTGAGGTGCTCGACCAGGTACGTGAGCGGGGACCGCTGAGGACCGCCGACCTGCATGACCCGGGGGAGCGTTCCGGGTCCTCGATGTGGGACTGGCCCAAGGGAAAGGTCGCCCTGGAGGCGCTTTTCCTCGGGGGCCAAATCACAACGGCCCATCGCCCCAACTTCACCCGGATGTATGACCTGAGCGAGCGGGTCATCCCCGACGAGCATTTCGGTGCGCAGGGTCTGGAGCGGGAGGAGGCTCAATCGATATTGCTTCTTCAGGCGGCGCGCTCGATGGGCGTGGCCACCGCCGCCGACCTGGCCGACTACCACCGGATCAGGATGCCGGAGGCCCGGCCGCTGATCGAGCGTCTCTCCGAGGAGGAAGAACTGGTCGAGGTCGAGGTCGAGGGCTGGGGGCGGACGGCGTACCTCCATCCTGAGGCCCGTCTGCCGCGGAAAGTGGAGGGACGAGCCCTGCTCTCGCCGTTCGACAACCTGGTTTGGTACCGGGATCGGATCGAGCGGCTCTGGGACTTTCAATACCGGATCGAGATCTACGTGCCGGAGCCGAAGCGTGTTTACGGCTACTACGTGCTCCCGTTCCTCCTCGACGGCGACCTGGTGGCACGCGTCGATCTCAAGACCGACCGCAAGAAGGAGGCACTCCTGGTCAAGGGCGTGTTTGCCGAGGCGGGTGTCGATCGGGCGCGGGTAGCCCGCGAGCTTCGGGCGGAACTGGAGCTCACCTCCTCCTGGCTCGGTCTGGACGATGTCGTGATCAGCCGCAACGGCGATCTCGCCGATGCCGTCAGGCCTCTCTGATCCGTTCCACGACTGTCTCCGACTCCTCGAACACTGTCCCGAGGACACCGCCCGGCCGGTGGTTGTCGAAGCCCACGAAGAACAGCCCACGGCTGGGACCTTCACCGATCACCTGATGGGGTAATCCCTTCTCATCGAGGGCTTCGTCCCCGGCGCTCAGTATCTCTTCGAGCATCGGGCGATAACCGGTGGCGAAGACCACCGTGTCATAGCGCTCCTTCCGACCGTCGGTGAAGACGACGATGTCTGCCTCGAAGTGATCGATCCCCGGGCGGACTGCGATCAACCCTTTCTTGATCCGGCTCACCGTCCCGACGTCGATCACCGGGGTCTTGCCCTCGACCCGGAGCTGGGCCAGCGGGGCGATCTCCGGGGTGGCGATTCCATATCCGGTGAGGTCGCCGACGGTGATTCTGCGGAGCAGGGACCCCAGCCAATCTGCGAGACCGGTGGGAAGGTGGGCCAGCATCCGAGCAGTCAATTGGGTGGGACGGCCCAGGACGTCACGGGGGACGATGTTTATCGGGCCTCGCACGGAGATGGTGGAATCCACCCCCGCCTCGCTGAGGTCGAGCGCGATCTCGGCGCCGGTGTTGCCCATGCCCACCACCAGCACACTTTGTCCGGCGAAGGGACCCGGCTCCTTGTAATCCCGTGCGTGGATCCGCCGACCGGCGAACTCGTCCTCTCCCGCATAGCTCGGCCTTTGTGGGACCCGGTTGAGACCGGTTGCGACCACGACGTGATCGGAGGAGATCTCGAGCCCGCCCTGGGTCCTCGTCAGCCATTTGTCGCTGGTTGGGAGTATCTCCTCGGCCTCCTCGCCGAACAGCGGCTCGATCGAGAAGACGTCGGCGTACCGGGTGTAGTAGTCCGCCAATTCCTTCCTCGGGACGTATCGGGGGTACTGCTCAGGAAAGTCGAGTCCGGGCAGGTGGGACAGTTGCTTCACCGTGTGCAGGTGGAGACGGTCGTAGTGACGGTGCCAGGCGTCGCCGACCCGGTCCGACTTCTCGATGACCGCGAACTCGAGACCGGCCTGCCGGAGCCTGCCGGCCACAGCGAGCCCGGCCGGGCCGGCACCGACGATCAGAGTCGGGGTCTCCACCGCCTGGTCAGGTGAAGGCGTTGAGGCCGGTGATGGCCTGGCCCATCACAAGCGAGTGGATCTCGTTGGTGCCCTCGTAGGTGAAGACCGTCTCCAGATTGGCCATGTGACGGATCACCGGGTACTCGAGGGTGATCCCGTTGGCGCCGAGGA
The DNA here is from genome assembly GCA_963828465.1 of uncultured Acidobacteriota bacterium. GTDB lineage: Bacteria > Actinomycetota > Acidimicrobiia > Spongiisociales > ZC4RG35 > JARDZU01. Next base: position 259,022 of record CAWHEU010000020.1, read on the forward strand.
TCGATCGAGCCGTGCGGGCCACGTCGAGGGCGTTACGGACATTGTCGAACTTGCCGAAGCTGACCTGCTCGGGGGTGAGGGTCCCCTCGTCCTTCCGCCGTCCGAGATGCAGCGCAACGAGAGTTCCCCGCTGCACCGCAACCATCATCTCGACCAGTTTTTTTTGGGTCAGCTGGAATGACGCGATTGGCCGCTCGAATTGGTGTCTCTCGATCGAGTAGTCGAGGGCCGATTCGTAACACGCCCGGGCCGCACCTATCGCACCAAAGGCGATGCCAAACCTCGCCTCATTGAGGCAGGAGAGAGGCCCACGCATAGACGACACGCCCGGGAGGACGAAGTCGTCAGGCACTCTGACGTCGTCGAGGATCAGCTCCGAGGTGACCGATGCCCGCAGCGAAGCCTTCTTCTTGATCTCGGGCGCCGAGAACCCCGGGGTGTCGGTCGGGATCAGGAACCCGCGGACACCACCGTCGGTGCGAGCCCAGACCACGGCCACGTCGGCGATGGACCCGTTGGTTATCCACATCTTGGTCCCGTTGATGACCCAGTCGCTCCCGTCCCGGCGGGCGCTTGTCCGCATCGAGGCCGGGTCGGAGCCGGAGTCGGGCTCGGTGAGACCGAAACAGCCGATCACCTCACCGCTCGCCATCCGGGGGAGCCATGTCTGCTTCTGCTCCTCGGAGCCGAACTTCCAGATCGGGAACATGACGAGCGAGCCCTGAACGGAAACGAACGATCGGATCCCGGAGTCTCCTGCCTCCAACTCGAGACAGGCGAGCCCGTAGGCCGTGGCGGAGGTTCCTGCACACCCGTAGCCCTGCAGGTGCATCCCGAGCAGGCCGATGTCGCCGAATGCCTTGGCAAGGGCCTCCTGGGGTAGGACACCTTCATCCCACCAGTCGCCGACATTGGGGACGATCTCCTTTTGCACGTAGGTCCTGACCGTGTCCCGCAACATGATCTCCTCCTCGGAGAGGAGCGAGTCGATGTCGAGGAAGTCCCGTGGGTCGGGTCTTTCGAAGGAGATGTCGCTCATGACTGACGCGATGGTATCCGAGTCGGTGTGGGTGGGCCCTGGGGTCAGCCGGCGAGCGTCTTCTCTGCCAGGTCGGCTCGATAAGGGGCGAGTTTGGCAGTGAGCTCCTCGTCGCCGAGGGCGAGGATGGCGACTGCGAGGAGTGCGGCGTTGGTCGCCCCGTCCACCGCCACCGTTGCCACCGGGATCCCGGTCGGCATCTGGACGGTGGCGAGGAGGGCGTCCATGCCGTCGAGAGAGGCATTTATGGGGACTCCGATCACCGGGAGCAGCGACTTGGCCGCCATGACACCCGCGAGATGCGCGGCTTTTCCCGCCCCGGCGATGATCACCGAGAACCCCTGATCGGAGGCTGTTGTGGCGAACTCGAGCGCCTGGTCGGGGGTCTTGTGGGCCGAGAGCACCCTGACCTCGCTGGCGATCCCGAAGGAATCGAGGGTCTGGGCGGCCTTCTCCATCACCGGGCGATCGGTCCCCGAGCCCATGACGATTGCGACTTTGTGACTCATGAGGGTGCGACGGTAGCGAGGGGGAGCGCAACGGCGAACCTCAGCTTCTCCGGCCCGTATCCGGGTCGTACTAGCTCAGCTTTGGGCGGCATCTCACACTTTCCACAACCTCCGCTATCATCGAACACATGTTCGCTATGGAACCACTCCAACCATCACTTTTCGGGGAGAGCGAGCCGGTTCCAGACACGGGTTTCGTCAGTCTGGAGCGTTTCGATCTCGACCCTGAGTCCTGGCTCGACTACGCACCGGGCTTCCTGGTCGGCGACGCCCGGTTGTACGACGTGCTGACCGAGACGGTGCAGTGGCGTCAACCCGAGGTCCGCATGTACGACCGGATGGTCAAGACGCCGCGTCTCGTCGGTACCGTCGATCCCGACGCACATCCGGTCATTCCCGAGATGATCGAGCTGCTCTCGGAGCGTTACCGGATCACGATGGATCAGGTGAGTGCCGGCTGGTACCGGACCGGCTTCGACTCGGTGGCCTGGCACGGCGACCGCATTGCCCGCGACCTGCCCCATTCCATCGTCGCCACGGTTTCCCTGGGAGGCCCGAGGAGATTCCTGATCAGACCCCGCGGTGGGGGAGAATCAATGGGCTTCGACCTGGGCAGGGGAGACCTGGTGGTGATGGGAGGTGCTTGTCAGAGGCTGTGGGAGCACACCGTTCCCAAGAGCGCTTCTGCCCCACCCCGCATCGCCCTCATGTTCCGCCATCCCTACGACTGAGCGGCGATGTCGGTCCGGAACTGCATGCCCGGGAACTTCAACGCCTGGACAGCCTCATAAGCCTTCGCCCGGGCCTCACTCACCGACGAGCCGAGTCCGACCACATTCAGCACCCGGCCCCCGTCAACCAGCACCTTCTTCCCCTCCGACCTGGTCCCGGCGTGGAATATCAAGACGTCGTCGGGAACCGCGTCGAGGCCTCGAATCGACGCCCCTTTGACCGGTGACTCCGGGTACCCCTCGGCGGCGAGCACGACATTCACTGCCGCATCCGTGGACCACTCGGGTGCTGTCCCTTCGAGTAGGTCGACCAGGTCGGAGGTCATGCGGGGCAGGATGGCCTGGGTTTCGGGGTCGCCGAGTCGAACGTTGAATTCGAGCACCTTGGGGCCCTCGGAAGTGAGGACCAGGCCTACGTAAAGAAAACCCCCGAAGGGGCTCCCCTCCTCATCCATCTGCTGGAGAGTCGGCTCGACGACGTCGCGCATCGCGTCGTCGGTGAGACCTGCCGGTAGGTCGGCGACCGGCGAATAGCTTCCCATCCCGCCCGTGTTCGGTCCCTCGTCTCCATCGTGGAGTCGCTTGTAGTCACGCGCCGGAGCCAGCGGCACAGCGCCCGCGTCGGTGCAGACGGCGAACACGCTCACCTCGGGCCCGTCGAGGAAGTCCTCCACTACGACCGGACCCTCGGCCAGCCACTGCGCCGACCATCTCGTTGCTTCGTCCCTGTTGTCGGTCACCAGGACACCCTTGCCGGCAGCGAGGCCATCGGCCTTCACGACGAAAGGGCCATCACGACGGGAGAGATACTCGCGGGCCGTGTCGGGATCGTTGAAGGACTCCGAAGCTGCGGTTGCCACGCCGGCTCGGGTCATGACCTCCTTGGCGAACGTCTTCGACGACTCCAGGCGGGCGGCGGCCCGGGTCGGCCCGAAGACGGGGATGCCGAGGGTGGCCATCGCATCGACGACGCCGGCAGCGAGAGGCGCTTCTGGGCCTACCACGACCAGGTCCACCGACTGAACCCGGGCCATCGCCGCAATCGCCCCGACGTCGGTTACCGAAATCCCGTCCACGACGGCTCCGAGCCGGCTGAGACCCGGGTTGCCGGGAAGGGAGATGAGATCGTCCACCCGGGGTGACGACGCCAGCTTCCAGCCCAGGGCATGCTCGCGACCCCCACTGCCGACCAAGAGGACTCTCATGAGATCTCGATGAGCTGGCTGCGCTCGGGTCCGACCGATACCCAGCCCACGGGCACCCCGGCCGCCTCCTGGATGTACTCGATGTAAGCCCGAGCCTCGGAAGGGAGGTCGCCGAATGAACGCACGCCGGTGATGTCCTCGTGCCAACCGGGAAGCTCGTCGTACTCAGGCTCGCAGTGATAGAGGACGCTCTGCTGGGCCGGGAAATGCTCGTGCCGCTCGCCCTGACTGGAGTAGGCCGTCGCCACTTTGATGGTGTCGAAGGCGGACAGAATGTCCATCTTGGTCAAGAACAGACTGGTGAAGGTGTTGACCCGACAGGCGTACTTCAAGGCGACCAGGTCGAGCCAACCGCATCTCCTCCGACGCCCGGTGACAGTGCCGTACTCACCGCCGAGCTCGATCATCCGGTCCCCGATCTCGTCCTGAAGCTCGGTCGGGAACGGGCCGGTCCCGACCCGTGAGATGTAGGCCTTGGCCACTCCGATGATCTCGTCGATCGCCTTGGGGCCGATTCCCGACCCGACCGAGGCGCCTCCGGCGGTTGGGTTGGAAGAGGTGACAAAGGGATAGGTGCCATGGTCGATATCGAGCAGTGTGCCCTGGGCGCCCTCGAAGAGAACCTGCTTGCCGGCCTCGAGCCCCTCCCAGAGCAGGAGGGACGTGTCGGTGACATGGGGCTGGAGGCGCTCGGCGTAGCCGGCGTACTCCTCGATGATCTTCTCGGGGTCCATGGGAAGCGTGTTGTAGACCCGGGGCAGGATCTTGTTCTTCTCCACCAGGGCCGCCTCGACCTTCTCCCTGAAGATCTTGGGATCGAACAGGTCCTGGACCCGGATCCCGAAGCGGGCATATTTGTCGGTATAGGCGGGGCCGATCCCCTTCTTGGTGGTCCCGATCTGGTTCTTGCCCAGATAGCGCTCGATGGCGGCATCGAGCTTGCGGTGGTAGGGCATGATCACGTGTGCGTTCGAGGACACCCTCACTCGTGACGGGTCGAGGTTCTTCTCGGCGGCCATGTCCATCTCGGCGATCAGCACCCGTGGATCGATGACCGTGCCCGACGCGATGACGGGGATGCAGTCCGGGTAGAGGATCCCGGAGGGGATCATCGAGAGGGCGAGACGCTGCTCACCGACGACGATGGTGTGCCCGGCGTTGTTTCCCCCCTGGTAGCGGACCACGAAGTCGGCTGACTCGGCGAAGAAGTCCACGACCCGGCCCTTCCCCTCGTCACCCCACTGCGCGCCCAAGACAACGGTCGCTGGCATGACGTGGAGCGACGGTAGTCAGCACGCGGCCGCGGTTGGCGGTCGCGCCACGGTGGCGAGTCGTAGTCTGTCGTCCAGTCCGATGAGCAACCTCTCGACCCGGGTGTATCGCAACGGCGTGCTCGAAACCGAGTCCTTCCCCGTCGCCCACGTTTCTGACTATCTCGCCGAGCGGGACACGATGGTGTGGGTAGATCTCGTCCAGCCGTCGGCCGAGGCGCTCCATGAGCTGGCCGAGGAGCTGGGGTTGCACGAGCTGGCCGTCGAGGATGCGATAGGCCCCCGCCAACGTCCCAAGGTCGACAGATACGCCAGCCACCTCTTTCTCACTGCCTACCACGTCCGGCTCGACGTGGAGGCCGCGAATCTTCAGACCTTCGAGGTGAACGCCTTCTTCAACGACCGTTGGCTGATCACCGTCCGGAAGGACGACGACTTCCCCATCCAGGACGTCCTCGCCCGTTGGGACCGCTCGCCGGGCTTGATGAAGCACGGTGTGGGGTTTCTCCTCTACGGCCTTCTCGACGTGATCATCGACGACTACTTCGATGTGCTCGCCTCCTTCGACGACTTCTACGAGGAGGTGAGCGAGGGGATCTTCGCCGAGCGTCCCGTCGAGCCATCGAGACAACGGCATTGGTTCGAGATGCGGCGGGAGACGGTGCAATTCCACCGCCTGGTCGTCCCGATGCGCGAGGTGGTGAGCGCGCTGATGCGGCACGAGCAGGAAGTTGTCCCCGAGGGGTTGTACCCGTATTACCAGGACCTATACGACCACATCCTGCGGATAAGCGAATCCTCCGACTCGCTCCGTGATTTGGTCACAGCGATTGTCGAGACCAACTTCAGCCTCCGTGACTACAGGCAGAACCTGATCGTGAAAAAGGTGTCGGGCTGGGCGGCGATCATCGCGGTACCGGCCTTGATAACCGGTTTCTACGGGATGAACGTCCCCTATCCCGGGTCTGGCGAAATCTCCGGTGTGATCTGGGCGACGCTGCTGATCATCGGGGTCTCGGCCGGTCTCTATTACATCTTCAGACACAAAGACTGGCTGTGACCTTGCCGTAATTGGGACAGAGATGTGTCAAATGCGGTCGTGTGACTCCCAATTAGGACGCTGCGGCGACTCGAAACACAGCGTTCACGATGCAGCAACGGCATGGAAACGGGGAACGGGCTAAAAACTCCACGTTCACGCTTGGCAACCCAACCGAAAGGAGCACCGTGAGCAAGACGGCTGCCGACGTCTTGTCCCTCGTCGCCGACGAGGAGTACGAGTTCGTCGACCTTCGCTTCTGTGACCTGCCCGGCCAGGTCCAGCATTTCACCGTCCCGGTCAAGCAGTTGACGGAGGATTCGTTCGAGGCCGGTTTTGGTTTCGACGGCTCGTCCATCAGAGGCTTCCAGCAGATCCAGGAATCGGACATGATCCTGATCCCGGACCCGGACACCGCCATCGACGACCCGTTCCGCGCCCGCAAGACCCTCATCATCTATTGCTTCGTCAACGACCCGATCACTGGCACGCCCTATGACCGGGACCCGAGGTACGTGGCCAGGAAGGCGGAGGAGTACCTGATCAGCACCGGCCTCGCCGACACCTCGTACTGGGGTCCCGAGGCCGAGTTCTACATCTTCGACGATGTCCGCTTCGGGCAGAACCAGTTCTCCGGCTACTACTTCGTCGACTCGGTGGAGGGCGCCTGGAATTCGGGAGAGTTCGAGGAGGGGGGCAACCTCGGATACAAGCCCAGGTACAAGGAGGGCTACTTCCCTGTGCCGCCGACCGACCATTTCCAGGACCTCCGGTCGGAGATGACCGCCAACCTCGAGGCAGCCGGCATCGAGATCGAGGTGCAGCACCACGAGGTGGGCACCGCGGGTCAAGCCGAGATCGACATGCGCTACGACACGCTCCTCCGGACGGCCGACAACGTCACCCTGTACAAGTACATCGTGAAGAACACGGCCTGGGAGTACGGCAAGTCGGTCACCTTCATGCCCAAGCCGATCTTCGAGGACAACGGGTCGGGCATGCACACCCACCAGTCGTTGTGGAAGGACGGCGAGCCGCTCTTCTTCGACGAGGCGGGGTACGCAGGTCTGTCCGATATGGCCCGCTGGTACATCGGCGGGTTGCTGAAGCACGCGGCGGCCATCCTCGCCTTTGCTGCCCCGACCACGAACTCATACCACCGCCTGGTCCCCGGCTACGAGGCACCTGTGAACCTGGTGTATTCGAGCCGGAACCGGTCGGCAGCGATCCGCATCCCCCAGTACTCACAGGCGCCCGGGGCCAAGCGGCTCGAGTTCCGCTGCCCGGACCCGTCGTGCAACCCGTACCTGGCCTTCTCGGCCATGCTCATGGCAGGTCTCGACGGAGTGCAGAACCGGATCGAGCCGCACGAGCCGGTGGACAAGGACATCTACGACCTGCCGCCTGCCGAGCTGGCCGGGCTGCCGTCGGTGCCGGGGAGCCTGACGGAGGCTCTCGATGCCCTGAAGGCGGACCATGAGTTCCTGCTCCAGGGAGGCGTCTTCTCACAGGAGCTGATCGAAGCGTGGATCGATTACAAGATCGAGCACGAGGTCGACCCGGTGCGTCTACGCCCCCACCCTTACGAGTTCCACCTCTACTACGACATCTGAGATGGGGCCCTCGGGGCCTCATCTCACGTCTTACGTTCTACGTTCTGCGTAGTACGTAGGCCGAGGGTCCGTCGGCAGACGGACCCTCGTGCTGCCCTCAGAAGAGCTCGGGGCACCAGGGCTCTGGGTCCCAGGCGAAGGCGGCGTCCATCGCAGCGAGGGCGTCGGGGGCTCCGCTGAGTCGGCCTGCGCGGGCCCATCGTCGAAATCGGGGGCGTCCCATGTAGGCGGCGCTCAGATCCTCGAGATCGAGCACGACCGAAGGCTCTCGGCTGGTCGGTGCGCACTCGGCACCGGCACGGTCGGCTCGGAGGAGGTAAGAGCCGGTCAGATCGCCCAGCGGATCCTCGACTCCGACCACGACGTCGACCGGCGCGGAATAGGAGCGAGCCGTCAAGGCGGCGGGCACATCCATCAGGCGCACCCAGAGGGCGTCGTATCGAAACGAGAGGGCTCTCCGTGTCCCGGCCAGGAGGTCGAATATCGGGTCCCAGGATGGTCGAAGCCCGGACTCGACCCTGGCGACGAGGTCCTGATTGGCCACCATCGACCAGATACCGGCCCAGGCCTCGGGTGTGGCGGCGAAGAGATCCTGGATGATCACTTTCCCCGATCCGTGGCCCTCGTCCCAGTGCGCTTTCGTCCGGAAGGAGGCGAAACCCGAGGGGCCATCCTCACCGTCGACCACGGCGTAGCGGAGATTGGTCGTGTCACCGGTCGATTCGCTGTCCCAGAAGGAGCGGTCCTCCCACCATTGCCTGCTCCTGGCGAAGAACCCCGGGATCTCCATGCGAAGGCGGTCGTACAGGGGCGGGACGATCTCGAGCGCCTGGGCACGATCGATGATGCGGGCTGGCCCGGGCTGTGGGGCGAGACGGCCGAGCGTCGCGTGATCGGGCTCGATTTCGATGTCGTAGCAAATGGAGGCGCACCCATACCCGAACCGCCCGTAGATGGCACTGTCAGATGCCCACAGGGCCGCAATCGGCTCGCCGTGCTCCCTCACATCGTCGAGATGAGCTCGCATCATTGCCCTGAGCACACCCTGACGCCGATGAGTGGGCGCCACCACCACGGCGGTTGTCCCGCCACAAGGGACCTGGGAGCCGGGGACTGTCATCTCGAGGCTGTAGGCACCCGATGTGCTGATCATCCTGCCGCCGTCGAATCCGCATCGGGTCCGGTCGAGGGGGAGAAGACGCAGAA
>CAWHEU010000021.1:0-143488 GCA_963828465.1 uncultured Acidobacteriota bacterium
GACCGGCTCTGATACTCCTCCTTCTGATAGGCGTCATCGCGATGACCACTCCGCTCTTCCTGACGCCGCGGAACATCGGCAACGTCCTGGCGCAAACCGCCGTGATTGCCGTCCTGTCCCTAGGGATGCTCCTGGTAATCGTGACACGAGGGATCGACCTCTCCGTGGGATCCACGTTGGCCCTCGCCACCGTTACCGGCGCTCTCGTATTTCAAGCCGGCAACTCGAGCTTTCTGGTCATCGCCGCCATGATTGGCGCAGGTCTTCTGGTCGGTCTGGTCAATGGCGTGCTCTTTGTGAAGGGCCGAATCCCGCACCCATTCATTGTCACTCTCGCCACCCTCACGCTGGTGCGCGGAGTGGCGTTGTGGCTCTCTGACGGCAGGCCCATCCAAGATATGCCATCCATCGTCCAGGTCGTCGGTGGGGACTCGATCTTCGGCTGGCTCCCGATTTCCTTTTTTGTCGTCGTCGGCGTCGCAATCGCGGTTTGGCTGCTGACGACTCGCGTTGTGTGGGGCCGCTGGATCTACGCAGTTGGTGGCAATCCGGAGGCAGCCCACCGGACGGCGATCCCGGCATCGACGATTCTCATCTCGGTCTATGTCTTCAGCGGGCTTACCGCAGGGATCGCCGGCTTTCTCACCGTGGGAAGGACCAACGCCGGTGCGCCAACATTTGGCGCCCTGGCGGAGCTCGACGCCATCGCTGCAGTGATCATCGGCGGCGCCAGCTTTCTAGGGGGACGGGGAGGGGTGAGTCACGCTCTCGTTGGGGCGCTGATGATCGGCGTGATCAGAAACGCCATGAACCTGGCCAATCTGGACTCCTTCTTTCAGCTGATTGTCCTCGGGATCGTGATCATCGTGGCGGTCGAGTCCGACGTGTTGCGCGGGCATCTGGAGAACAAGCTTCGTCTGGCACAGGCGGCACGAGCATGACGCCCGGTTCTTCGATCCCGTTTCTCTCCGTGAGGAGCGGCACCAAACGCTTTGGCGGAGTCCTCGCCCTGGACGAGGTGGATATCGACGTTTTCGCAGGAGAGGTGTTGGCTGTCCTCGGGGACAACGGGGCCGGAAAGTCGACCCTTATCAAGTGCATGAGCGGCGTACACCGCCTCGACTCTGGAGTGATCGAGGTCGATGGCCACCCAGTGCAAATTCACAGTCCATCCGACGCCCGGGCCCTCGGCATCGAGGCGGTGTATCAGGACCTGGCCCTCTTCGACAACCTGAGCCCGTCGGCCAACTTCTACGCAGGGCGGGAGTTGGCCGGTCCGCGGTGGCTGCCGGCGGGGATGCGACTGCTGGAGAGGAAGACAATGAACCAGAACACGCAGGACGTGCTCAATCGCCTCCAGGTCACACTCCCGGACCTCGACACCCCCGTCGGGCTGATGTCGGGCGGTCAACGCCAAGCGGTGGCGGTGGCGAGAGCGACTGCTTTCACCTCTCGATTGGTCATCCTGGACGAGCCGACCGCAGCCCTCGGGCTACGCGAAGCGGCACGAGTCCTCGACCTCATCAAGCGCCTGCGAAGCGACCAAAAGGCAGTTGTGGTCATCTCCCATGCTATGGACCACGTCATGGAGGTAGCCGACAGGGCGATAGTGATGAGGCGCGGTCGCAAGGTGGGCGAATTGATCCCATCGGAAGAGTCGCGGGAGCAGATCGTTTCGCTGATCGTTGGAGGTGACGGTTGACAACTTGACCGCTACACCCAGACCGGGCCGACCTGGGTGGCGGCATCGGTGCTGAGGGAACGAACCACCCAAGGACAATGGAGGAGAATCAACTTGAGAGCGAAGAAGAGCACTCAATGGCTCTTGGCCTTTGTGATTGCGTTGCTTGTAGCCGCCTGCGGAGGCGGTGAAGGCGAAAGTGCCACCACAACTGGAGCTGCTGAGCCCACAACGACCGACGCGCCGGCTACCACCGCCGCGCCGGACACGACCACCGCAGGCGAGAGCTACAAGCTCGGGCTGATCACCAAATTCCCCGTCGACTTTTTCTTCGTCATCGAAGACGCAGCAAAAGCCTGGGCAGAAGGCCAACCCGATGTCGAGCTTATCACCGCCATGGGCGAGTCCGGATCTGACGACGAGGGAGTGATCGCCCACATCGAGTCGATGGTTGCCCAAGGCGTCGACGGCATCGCACTGACGCCTACGGGAGAAGCGGTGACCCCCGCTCTCGATGCGGCAGTCGAGGCTGGAGTCGAAATCGTCCTCATCGACAACGACCTGCCCGATTGGGATGGCAAGTCAGCCGTGGTAGCCACCGACAACTACCAGGGCGGGGTACTCGCCGGAGAGTGGCTGGCCGAGAACCTCGAACCCGGGTCCACCCTCGGCGTGCTCGAGGGAGTCGCTGGAGTGCCAGCGCTCGACGACCGTGTCCTGGGAATGATCGAAGGTCTCGGCGACGCCGAGGTCACGATCGTCTCACAGACTCCAACCGACTGTGATCAGGTGAAGGGCGTGGCCGCCGCTGAGGACCTGCTGACAGCGAACCCGGATGTAACTGCAATCTACGGCGCTTGCGGCCCGCCCATCCTCGGAGCGCTGGAAGCTATCGACAACGCCGGCATCGCCCCTGAGGACATCGTCGTCGTCGGATTCGACGCCTCGCCCGACGAGGTGGCGGCAATCCTCGACGGTAGGCAGGACGCCTCAGTCGCCCAGTTCCCGGCGAAGATGGGAGAACTCGGCATGGCGACTCTCTACCAGGTGGTCACCGGAGGTGTCGCCGAGGCCAACGTCGACACTGGGACCGCCATCGTCACCATCGACAACGCAGCGGACTTCGAGTAGGCCCTAGGGGCCGCCGTTCTGGGGGCTCGCCTCGGCGGGCCCCCAACGGGCCATGTTTGCGTTGATGACGCTCAATCGAAGGAACTGTGATGCGTACAACGATCGTCGGTCTAACGACGAGAGATATTCGATTCCCTACGTCGCGTGCGCTGGACGGTTCAGACGCGATGAATGAGGCACCTGATTACTCGGCGGCATATGTGATCCTGGAAACGGACACTCCCGGGCTGACCGGCCACGGCATGACCTTCACCACCGGTCGTGGCAACGAGCTGTGCGTAGCCGCCATCGAGGCGCTGGCACCGCGCGTCGTGGGGCGCAGTCTCGAAACGCTCACGGCTGACTTGGGTGCTTTCTGGACATCGCTGGTGGATGACGGACAGCTGCGTTGGGTCGGACCCGAGAAGGGCGTTATCCATCTGGCTACGGCCGCGGTCGTGAATGCGGTGTGGGACCTCATTGCCAAAATGGAAGGCAAGTCACTCTGGGGGCTGCTCGCAGACATGTCGCCCGAGGAGTTGGTCAGATGCATTCCGTTTCGCTACATCAGCGACGCCCTATCCCCCGATGATGCTCTTGTGATCCTGAAGGATGGACTTCAGGGGAGAGACGAGCGAGTCGAGAGCATGCCGCACTCGTGGCTACCCGGCCTACACGACGTCCGCTGGGTGGCTGGGGTATTCCGATCTCAAAGTCCGAGAGCTCTGCGAAGAAGGAATGGCCCGTGGCTGGCGTCACTTCAAGCTGAAGGTCGGTCGTGACCTGGAGGAGGACATTCGGAGGGCCGCGTTGGTTCGCGAGGTCATCGGCACCGAGCATGCGCTCATGTTGGACGCCAATCAGGTGTGGGGCGTGGACGAGGCGATCGATTGGATGAGTGAGCTGGCTGAATTTCGACCACTGTGGATCGAGGAGCCGACCAGCCCTGACGACATCCTCGGCCACGCCCGGATCGCACGGGCTCTGGAGCCCATGGGCATTGGGGTTGCCACAGGCGAGCACTGTCACAACCGCGTGATGTTCAAGCAGCTCTTTCAGAGCAACGCGATCCGGTTTGCGCAGATCGATCCGTGCCGCCTTGGGGGGGTCAATGAGGCGCTCGCCGTGATGCTGATGGCCGCAAAGTTCGGCGTCGCCGTGTGTCCGCATGCTGGAGGTGTGGGATTGTGCGAGTACGTCCAGCATCTTTCGATCTTCGACTACCTAGCCGTCAGCACGACCACTGAGGGACGCGTGGCGGAGTACGTCGACCACCTGCACGAACATTTCGTGGACCCGGCTGTCGTGCGAGATGGCCACTATGTGGCCCCCACGGCTCCGGGCACGAGCATCACCATGCACCCGTCCACGATCGACGCCTACACGTATCCGTCGGGCAAGGAGTGGACCAGGCCTCTGGTCGAGGAAGGGCGCTGAGCGTGAGCTCGGGCGACACGACGAGGGCGCCAATATCGTGACGACCGTCGTCGACGCCCACCAGCACTTCTGGGATCCCGGGGTGGCCGACTATCCCTGGATGACTGGGAACTACGAACGGCTGCGAAGGCCGTTCGGCCCCACCGATCTCGCCCCCCTCCTCGAAGCGACGGGCGTGAGTGGAACCGTCGTCGTCCAAGCCCGCCAGGTAGTCGACGAGACGGTCTCGTTGCTCGAGACGGCAGCCGACACCGAGTGGGTCTTGGGAGTCGTGGGATGGGTGGATCTCACCACCCCGGATGTCCCCGAGACCATCGATGAGATCCTCGACGGGCCGGGCGGGAGGAGGCTCGTGGGGATTCGCCATCTGGTCCACGATGAGCCTGACCCCGATTGGCTGTTACGTGACGACGTCATGCGGGGCCTGGCCGCCGTTGCGAGGGCGGGCCTGACCTATGACTTGCTCGTAAGGACCCGGGAGTTGCCGGCCGCGATCGAGATGGCCGAGCAACTCCCTGAGCTTCGCCTGGTGGTGGACCACCTCGCCAAGCCGCCCGTCTCAACGAGGCAAGTCGAACCCTGGGCCGTAGCAATAGGACAAATCGCGCGCTTTCCCAATGTCACATGCAAGGTGTCTGGCCTCGTTACCGAGGCGGACTGGTCGTCATGGACCGCAGCGGACCTGACGCCTTACATAGCGGGAGCCGTGGACTTGTTCGGAGTAGACCGACTGATGTGGGGATCGGACTGGCCGGTCTGCACCCTTGCCGCCTCGTACTCAGATGTCCGTGACGTCTCCGTCCGGATTCTTTCCGATCTGGTCGGGGATGATCTCGACCGGGTTCTCGGGGGATGCGCCATCGAGACCTACCGGCTCGACCTATAGAGGCCGTCAACGCACAACACGAGCGCTTCGAGCAGCGACTGCGCCCAGCACCTCACGGCTAGTCACCATCGATGTATCGCCTGGCGTTGTCATGGTCAACGCACCGTGAGCGGCACCTACTTCCACAGCCTCCTCCGGCGGCCTGCCATCGAGAAAGGCCCAGATCATCCCGCTGGCGAAACCGTCGCCTCCACCAACCCGGTCATAGATCTCGAGATCCGGGCGCACCCGCGCCTCGTGAAATGCGCCATCGGCGTACAGAATCGCACCCCAATCGTTGAATCCAGCCGTCCTGGCGTTCCGAAGGGTGGTAGCGACCACCCTGAGATGGGGAAACTCATCGATTACCTGCCCGATCATTGCCTTGAAGGCCGATGGGTCGAGATTGGTGATCTCCTCATCGAGGTCGGGCACCGCGAAACCGAATGCTGCGGTGAAATCCTCCTCATTGCCGATCATCACGTCGACATGGGGTGCCAGCGCACGGTTCACCTCCATAGCCCTCCCCTGCCCGCCCCGGGCCTTCCACAACGAGGGGCGGTAATTGAGGTCGTAGGAGACGATGGTGTCCGCCCGTCGGGCCGCCTCCATGGCCTCCAACGCGACGGCGGCAGTCGACTCGGAAAGTGCGGCGAAGATGCCGCCGGTGTGAAGCCATCGGACCCCGACTTTTTCGAAAATCCGGGCCCAGTCGACGTCTCCTGGCTTCAACTGAGAGGCGGCGCTGTTCGCCCGATCGGACACTCCCAGTGCGGGCCGAATCCCGAATCCCTTCTCTGTGAAGTTGAGCCCCACTCTTGCGTCGAGTCCGATTCCGTCGTGGGGCACCCATTTGACTTGGGAGAGATCCACCCCTCCGGTCATCATGAGGTCCTCGATCAGGTGACCCACCTCATTGTCGACCAGGGCGGTGACCACCGACGTACGCATTCCGAAGACCTTGCTCAGGGCTCGGGCCACGTTGTACTCGCCGCCACCTTCACTCACCCTGAAGTGTCTCGTCGTCCGGATTCGACCCCATTCTGGGTCGAAGCGAAGCATGACCTCGCCAAGAGCGAGACAGTCCCATCTGCACGAGTCGGCTGGCTTCGGCCGCATATCCATTAGGTCAGCGCCTCGCCTCAGCTACGGCCCCCACGGTCGTCTCGATGAGTGAACGAAGGCCGTCCATATCCGGTGCCTCGACGAGTCGCTTGGGGAGCAGCTTCGACCCCATCCCCACGGCAGGAGCACCGGCCTGGTACCACGACCGCAGTGACTCCACCGTTGGCTCCACCCCGCCGGTTGGTATCGCCTGCACCCACGGACACGGAGCGCGTACTGCCTCGAGGAAGCCCGGTCCACCGATCGAGCTTGCTGGAAAAAGCTTGACGAAATCGCAACCGAAGCGATACGCGTCCAGTATCTCGGTGATCGTCGCGCACCCGGGCACGTAGGGGATGTTGCGAAGGTGACATGCGCCGGCGACCTCCCGAGAGAAGCTCGGCGCGAAGACGAAGTTGACCCCGAGATCGATCACGTGGGCCGCCGTCGCCGCGTCGACGATCGATCCGGCGCCGACGATGAGCTCTGGAAGGCTGTCCCGGCTCTGTGCGATCAACGCGGCCAGGACGTCGACCGCTCCATCCCCGCGGTTGGTGAACTCGAGCGTGCTTAGCCCACCCGCCACCAAGGTGGTTGCCACCTCGCGTGTCACATCGACATCAGGGTCGTAGAACACCGGGACGACACCGTCGTGGACGATGGCGTCGAGGATTTCGATCCTTGTTCGACGGGTCACCTGGGCGCTCCTTCCGAGAAACGGCGGCGACATGCGGATCGCAGTATATTGAAGCTTTCACAGCATGCTGTTGAACTGACATGACATACCTTGCCATCGACTACCACGGAGACGGCGTCTTCAAGCCTCGCTCCTACGAGCCTGTCGGCCCAGGGCCGGACGAGGTCGGCATCTCAGTGGCCTTCACCGGAATATGCGGCACCGACCTCAAGATCGCCCACGGAGAGATGGATCACCGAGTCAGCGCGCCATGGCCCATCGGCCACGAGATGTCCGGCACTATCGGATCACTGGGCCGGGACGTGACGGGCTGGCAGCTGGGGGACAAGGTCACCGTCATGCCGCTCGAGTGGTGCGGCCGCTGCTCGGCATGCAGGCGAGGCCACAATCACGTGTGCCAGAACCTCGTCTTCATAGGAATCGACTCCCCGGGCTCCCTACAACAGCGTTGGAACGTCCCCGCCCGGCTGCTTGTCCCGGTCCCAGATGATCTCTCGCTGGAGCAGGCCGCCTTGGCCGAGCCCACCGCCGTGGCAGTCCACGACGTTCGACGCGCTGGAGTGAAAACTGGCGACCAGGTCGTCGTTATCGGCGGCGGTCCCATCGGGATGCTGATTGGGCTCGTGGCGCTCCACGAGGGAGCTGAAGTGCTGTTATCCGAGGTCTCACCGTTTCGACGGGAGATCGCCTCCGCCCTCGGCCTTCGCACCATCGACCCGGTCAACGAGGATCTGCACGAAGCTGTGTTGACCTGGTCTGAAGGAAAGGGAGCCGATGTGGCTTTCGAGGTCTCAGGCTCCGCGCCTGGTGTGCGCGCCCTCACCGATGTGCTCTGCGTTCGCGGGCGGGGGGTAGTGGTAGCCATCCACACCCAGCCGACCCCAGTAGACCTGATGGCGGCATTCTGGAAAGAGCTCGACATCCGAGGTGCCCGGGTTTACCAACGACAGGACTTCGAGTCGGGAGTGGCCCTCCTCGCAAAGGGAGTCATTCCGGCCGAGTCATTCATCACCCAGATCGTGACCCTCTCGAATCTCGAAGGTGCGATCGAACAGCTCGCCTCTGGTGGAGAGACGGTCAAAGTGTTGATCGACTCACGATGACATCGCAAGGCCCAGGCACCCCAGCTCCGGCGGTCCTTCGGGCGGCAGCCGTCCTCGACACGATCTCCCGCCACTCGGAGGAGCCGGTCCGTGCCTCCGACCTCGCACGTGAAACGGGGATCCCCAACTCGTCAGTGACCAACATTCTTGCCGCTCTCGTGGAGACAAACTTCGTCCGACGCATTGGGCCTGGGTACCTGATTGGTCCGGCCGTCGTCGAGTTCGCGGCTTCCTTTCTCCGAAGCGATGACCCAGTGCAACGCTTTCGAGGCTTCGTCCCTTCGATGAAATTCCTCTCAGCGGAGACCTCTCAGCTGGGGACGCTCGTCGATGATGGTGTTCTTTTCCTGGCCCGCCACGACGGGACCCAGCCGATCGCACTCACGTCGTCAATTGGCAAACGTCTTCCCGCCTCGTGTACCGCAATCGGGAAAGCCTTGCTATCGCAGTTAGCAAGCAACGAGATCGAAACGATGCTGACCGATCCGCTGCCTCAGCTGACTCAGCGCTCACATCACTCGTTGAAGTCCCTGCTCGGAGATCTCGACGAGATCCGCGAGCGTGGCTACGCCATCGACGACGAAGAAGCGGCACCCAACGTTGTCTGTCTCGGCGTCGCGATCGATGTGCCTGAGGGCGAACCCCGGTACGCAATCAGTACGACTCTATTCAAGGAGCGTGTGACACCCGAGTTCCGTGAGCGTCTCGTTGCCGACCTGACGTCCGTCGCCTCCTACCTGGCCAAATAGCGGCAACATCACCCATGGCCTACAGCATTGACCTGAGTGGCAAGACGGCACTTGTGACCGGTGCAAGACGGGGGCTTGGCAAGGCAATGGCCGTTGCGCTCGCCGAGGCCGGTGCCGATGTGATCGGAGTATCAGCCTCACAGGAAGAAGCCGGCTCAGACGTCCAGCGGCTCGTCGAGAAAGCTGGACGAAGGTTCATCGGTCATGGGTGTGATCTCTCGGACCGCGACTCGGTCCACGAGCTCCTGGTTCGGCTGGCTGAAGAGCAGCGGCAAGTGGACATCCTGGTCAACAATGCAGGCACCATTCGCCGAGACCCAGCAGTTGACCAAAGCGACCAAGACTGGGACCACGTCATCGAGGTCAATTTGAATGCTCCCTTCATCCTCGCCCGCGGGCTCGGCGAGCGGATGCTTGAACGGCGATCGGGGAAAATCATCTTCACCGCGTCCCTTCTCAGCTTCCAAGGTGGCATCACCGTTCCCGGCTACACCGCCTCGAAAAGTGCCATCGCCGGACTCACTCGAGCCCTGGCCAACGAGTGGGCCGGCCACGGCGTGAACGTCAACACGATCGCCCCCGGCTACATGGACACCGACAACACGGAAGCCCTCCGGAACGACCCGATCCGGTCCCGGACCATCCTGGAGAGGATTCCTGCAGGTCGTTGGGGCAAAGCCGAAGACGTGGCGGGCGCCGTCGTCTTCCTTGCGTCGAGTTCGGCCGACTACATCCATGGCACCGTCCTGACAGTCGACGGAGGATGGATGGGCCGTTGAAGACTTTCGGCGCGGGAACTCACTCAGCTCGGAACGACTGTCAGCGCAGCCAGGCATTCTGGGTGGTTAGTCATCGAGCCGGTTATGAGAGGTCGAAGTAGGCGCCGGTGTTTCGGCGATTGCGTCGTGGAGCTGACGGGATTTGAACCCGTGGCCCCCTCGTTGCGAACGAGGTGCTCTGCCAGGCTGAGCTACAGCCCCCTGCGGGAAGTGAATTGTACTAAGGGGTGATTCTCAGGCCAGATCGTTCAGTTTGCCCAGGTCGTCCCGCAAGCGCTCCTGGACCACGGTGGCGGTGAGGTCCGAACGGGAGCGTTCGACCAGGGCGCGGGATACGTCGGTGGTGCGGCGAAGGCCGTTGGTCATACCGTCCGGGTAGTCCATCTCGGCGAGGAGGTCCACGATCTCGTCCATCGCGTCGAGAGTGGTCTGGGCCTGCTCGACGTCTCCCGCCCGGAGCAGATCGAGGAGCCGGCGGCGCAACTCCCCCACCGCCTCCCCCAGACCGTGAAGGAAGGGCACCGGGTCGATCCCGAGCTCGCCGAAGCTGGGGACCGGATCACCCCGGAACAAGGCTTCCGTGATCCGGGCCTCCGCATACTCCTTGGCGGCATCGGAGATGAAGCCGGCATGAAGGATGTCCGGGTGGTCGGCAAGGGCAGTTGTGATGTCCGCCAGGATCGTCCCCGCCTCAGAGATGAGCTCGGCCGCCTGGTCCCACTCGCCCCGATGAAGGGCGCGGATTCCGTTGGCCGACGACCGGATCACCTTCCTCGAGCCGGTGATTCCCTTCTCACGCGCCACGAACCGGGCGTCGAGAACGACTCGGGCGTCGTCGGCGAAATCGAGATCCATCGCCTACTGGGCGATGACTTTGATCTGCGGCTCGTCCCACTCGGCGGGACGCTCGGAGACATGGGTGACTTTGAGCCGCCATTGACGCTGCTGCTTCATCTGGGCCAGGGCAGCTACATACAGGGCGATCAGCGAATCGATGAAGAGATGCACCAGCAGCAGAGCCAGCGAGTTCTGCCAAAGGGCCAGCCCGGCGGTGAGCAGGGCCAGGAAACCGAGCACCGCGAAGGTGCGGCGACGACGGAGACGGATGACGTCGCGCTGACCCACGGCCTTCCTGTCCATCGGCCGCTTCTGGACATCGGCCATCAGATGGCTCCAGCGGTCGAATTCCTCGGTCGAGTTCTTGGGTGCGTTTTGTCGGTCGCCGAACACCGAGGGCAGGAGATACACACTCCACACAGCGGCTATCAGCAGGAGGCCGACTATGACGCTTGTTGACATTTGGCTTACGACTCCGTCCACGGATGAGCGTAGTTGCCAGGACCCTGCCCGATCAACGACTCAACCTCGTTCCCACTTGCCGGACCTTCCACCTGACTTGGTCAGCAACCTGACCGTCTCGATCGTGACGTCGCGCTCAACGCCTTTCACCATGTCATAGATGGTCAACGAGGCCACAGCGACGGCTGTCATTGCTTCCATCTCGACACCGGTCCGATCGAAGGTTCGCACGCTAGCAAGGACCCGAACACCACGCCCACTCGGCTCCAGGGTCACGTCCACCCCGGTCAGCGAGATCGGATGACAGAGCGGGATGAGCTCGGAGGTGCGTTTGGCCGCCATGATCCCGGCGATCCGAGCCACCGCGGCGGCATCCCCTTTGGGCAGATCACCGGCGAAAAACCGCTTCGCGAGGTCGGGGGACATGACGACGAAGCCCTCCGCCACCGCCTCACGGTCGGTGACTTGCTTTCCCCCGACGTCGACCATGTGAACCTCGCCCGCCTCATTGAGGTGGCTCAGCTCCCGCTCATCACCCATTGGTCCACTCCCTCGACTCGGGCCACTTGAACATCTCAACGGTGACTGGCTCGCCTCGCTCGACAACCGCTGTCCCACGAGGCACGACGGCGAACCCATCGGCCGCCGCGGCGGCCGAGAGCACATTGGAGGCCTGACCACCCGATTTCACCACGGTGGGCGAGCCCTGTTCGAGTCCTTCCACGAAGACGCGGACGAAGACCGTCTTCTGGGGATCGGTCTCGAGAGTTTCCCCCGCGCTGGCCACCAATTGGGGCCGGAGGATGGAGCGGGCACCCTGCATCTTGAGCAACGCCGGCCGGGTGAACTGTTCGAAGGAGACCAGGACCGAGACCGGGTTGCCAGGCAGCCCGAAGAAGAGCGCATCGCCGATATGACCAAAGGCGAAGGGCTTGGCCGGCTGAATCGCCACCTGCCAGAAGCCGACATCGGCGTCGCCCTGCAGCACCATCTTGGTCACGTCGTAGTCACCCATCGATACCCCGCCGGTGGAGACGACGACATCGGCCTCGGAGGCTCGGGTGAGTGCGTCCCGCAAGACATCGGGACGTCGGGGATGATGCCCAGATCCACCGGCTCCACGCCCGCATCCTCGAGAAGCGAGAGCAGCATCGGCCGATTTGAGTCCCGGATGGCCCCCGGCTCCAGACCTGCCGCCTCGGGAGGAGTCAGCTCGTCACCGGTCGACATGAACGCAACCCGAGGCCTTCATGAACACCTCGCGGGTGCCCGACTCCGATGGTGGCGAGAACACCGATGTGCATCGGGGTGAGACGCGTCCCTGCGGTGAACACCACCTGGCCCTCAGGGACGTCTCCACCGGCCGGGCGGACTGACGTGCCTGATTCCACCGTCGTGGAGATGGTCACCTTCGAGCCTTCGGTCGACGTGTCCTCGACCCTGGCGACGGTGTCAGCTCCGGGAGGCATCGGGGCGCCCGTCATGATCTTGATCGCCTGGCCCGGCCCTACCTCGATATCTGTGCTCGAACCGGCCGGCAGGTCGCCTATCACCTCGAGGACCGACCCGGCGGCGGAGACATCGGCGGCACGCACCGCGAACCCGTCCATCGCCGAGTTGGCGAACGGCGGCACGTTCTCCGGGGCAACAACATCCGTGGCGAGGACACGACCGTGCCCCTGCCAGATCGGAACCTGCTCGACTCCGAGGAGGCCGACCGAGGAAAGCACCTCGGACCGGGCCTCCTCCAGCGGCTTCATCCGCTCCGCTCCTTGAGCCACGAGCTGAACTCCTGCCCGAACTCGTGCTCACCCAACTCCACCGACGCCTCGAGCAGGCCGATCGGCGTCCCCACATCGAGGAGATCTTCCTCGGCCACGTAACCCCGGAGGCGTCCGCGGACGCCCAACTCGTTGATGGCGTCGGTCAGCTGGATCTCGCCACCGTGCCCAGGCTCGAGACCACCCAGGATCTCGAAGACCTCGGGAGTGAACAGATAACGCCCTACCAGCCCGAGGCGAGAGGGTGCGTTGGCCGGCCCCGGCTTCTCAACGGCGCCGGCCAGATCGAGGTATCGATCCTCGAGCTCGGATGCCGGGACCACGACGCCGTACTTGCTGAGGAATTCCTCGGTCAGCTCGCGGAGACACATCACCGACGCCGAACCGTCACGACTTCCCGCGTCCAGACTGGCCAGCACATCATGACCCGGCCTCACGATGTTGTCGGAGAGAAGGCAGAAAAACGGACGCCCTCCCACCATGTGGGCTGCCTCGTTCACCGCATGTCCCAGGCCGAGTGGCTCCTCCTGAACCACCGGACGCAGCTGGATGTCCTCGAGACCGGGCAGCGGGCCCTCGATGTTGAAATGCTGGGCGAGGAGATGGCCGGCGTCGAGGTCGACGACCACGACCGCCTCCTTTGCTCCCGCCCGAGCCGCCTCTTCGACCGAGTACTGGATGGCGGGGCGATCGATCACGGTCAGCAGCGCCTTGGGGACCACCCGGGTCGCCGGTCGCATCCGGGTGCCACGGCCGGCTGCGGGGATGACGGCTACTTCGATGCTCATGTCGGGACCTTCTCTTCGCTGCCAGAGACCATGCGTTTGATGTTTCCACGATGCCGCCAGACCACCAACGCGATGATCAAGGCGACCCACACCAGCGACAGCCCGGTGACACCCTGCCAGATCAGTAGTGGGACGGTGATGACGACGATCACCATCGAGCCGATGGAGGCCGTCTTGGTGAGCCAGAAGATAAGGAACCAAGTTGCGATCTCGATCACGGCGACGATCGGGACTGTGAATAGGAGGACACCACCGCCGGTCGCCACGCCCTTGCCGCCTTTGAAGCGATGGAAGATCGGGTAGCAATGGCCCACGACCGCGGCAAGGCCGGCGAGGAATGCCCAATGCACCGCCGGATCGGGCGAGCCAGAATGCCACCCATCCCATGGCTGCTCCGATCGTCCCCTTCAGCGTGTCCCCGATGAAGACCATGGCGGCAGGCACCCGTCCCATGGTGCGGAGAACGTTCGACATGCCAGGATTGCCGCTCCCCTCCTGGTGGATGTCAACGCCGTACATCCGCCCGACGATCACGGCGAAGTCGATGCTCCCCACCAGGTAGGCGGCGACGATCGCCAGCGGCAGGGCAACAGCAGGCGACATGGGGGCCGATCATATTGCAGAGGAATGGAAGACCCACTGTCCCGGTTGTAGAATTCGCCCCCACCCCACCAAGCGGTCAGAAGTCGGTCATGCCTACCTACGAGTACACCTGTAAGCGATGCGGCGAGAACATCGAAGTCTTTCAATCGTTCTCGGAAAAGCCGCTGCGCAAGCACCAGGAATGCGGTGGGGAACTGCAGAAGGTCTTCCACGCCCGCGGCGTCGTGTTCAAGGGATCCGGCTTCTACTCGACCGACTCCCGGTCATCCACATCTGCCAAGAAGTCCGAGCCGGCCAAGAAGGGCGACTCCTCCAAGAGCGACTCCTCCAAGACCGACTCCTCCAAGAAGAGCGAGTCAGCGACGACAGGGTCGTCGACGGCGTCTTCGGGTAGTTCGTCTACCTCAGATTGACCTGTCTGGTCAGTTCCGCTCGCTGACGAGATACCAGACGCCAAAGGTCAGGGCTACCACGAACACCAAGATCAGCGTCGATCGAACCCAGTGGATCTCCGCGACTGCGGTCTCTTCGGCCTTCTTCTTGTTGTTCTTCTTGTTCTTCTTCTTGTCGCCCATTGTCATCTCCTGGTGAGGCGGCTTAAGGAGGGGTGGACCCCAACCCGTGGAAGATCAGTGGCCTCCGATGATGCACGAATCGTGGGTCCACGCACCTCTCTCCGGCCACCTACCCGTCGGTGGCTTCGTCGAAACCATCGGACACGAGAGGCTCTTTGGACCGACCCAGGGTGATCAACCCGATGGCGATGGCCGATCCCGTCACGGCCATGAGCACGACGATGACTCTGAGCAGCCAGGTCGTGGCAGACAAGGACGATGCGGTGCTCTCGACCACGCTCTGAGCCTGATCGAGCGTGGCGCGGTACGAGTCGATGAGGGTTTGACTCGACTCCAGTCTCGACTCTCAGGGCGTCGAACGCCTCCGCCGTGGCGGCTGCATCCTCGGCGAACTGCTCCGAGACAGGAACCAAGGCCCGGATCGCCTCCGCTTGTGCGGTCAGTTGGGGAGGTATGGCCTCGAGCGCGTCCTGCGCCGCCATCAACGAGGCGTCGAATGGCTGCTCAGGGTCGTAGTCCACGCCGAGGAAGGACAACGCGTTCAGAGTGCCATCGATGACCCCCGCAGTCTGTATGGCAGCAGGCATCGTGTCGAGCAGAGTCTCGATGCTCGCCTGCAACTCACCATCGAGGAAGTCGGCGACGTCATCCAATTCCCCGGATGCGGTCAGGACAGCGTCTGACGCTGCGGCGATGCTGGCGGCAGCGGCGCCGATGCCCTCATCGACCTCGACCGACACCGATTCCAGGACGTTGAGCGTCTCCTCCACGGCGCCGAGGGCAGACTCCGAGACCGCCACCGACTGGGTTAGATAGTCGGACAAGTTGTTCACCATCAAGAGGCCGAGGACCAGCCCGACGATGCTGCCGACGAGGGCCACGACTCCGCTGACGGCCAGGGTCTTCCTCGTCGTATCCGTCACCAGGACCAACCTACTTCCCGGAACCTCCCGCACGCCGTACGTTCGGACAGGTGATCTGGCTGCAATCGCCACCGTGGGCGCGTTGGGCGGTCGCCCTCCTCATCGCATCGGTGGCTCTTTGGGTCGAGTTCCGTCCCGAGCCCACGACAACCCACCCGTTTGCCACCGTGGACATCACGGCCGGGATGGTGGTCGACAAGTCCAACACCGAGATCCGGCAAGTGCCCCTCGGGACCTTCACTCCCGTCGAGCTCGAGCAGGTGGCAATCGACTCCATCCTGTCCGGCGATCCGGTGCTGGCGTCGAGCATTGGCGAGTCGGGCCAAGCGGTTCCTTCCGGGTGGTGGAGTCTGGAGATGCCCCTGCCCCATGGGGCAAGCCGTGGAGACTCTGCACGGATCGTGCTCCTCGACACCGAAGTCGTTGCTTCCGGCGTAGTGGTCGAGGACCCGGATGAGGATCCACTCGGCTCCGGGCTGGGTCTCGTCGCCGTCGAGTCTGAGCTCGCAGCCGAAGTGGCACGAGCTGCCGGGGAGGGACGGGCTGTAGTCATGATTGCCCCGCCCTGAGCATTACCGTGCCGCCGTGCTCGCCGCCGTCATCTGGGGACTCATCCAGGGTCTCACCGAGTTCCTTCCCGTCTCCTCGTCGGGCCATCTGATCATCATCCCTGCGTTCCTCAGCGAGATGGGAATCGATGTCCCGGTGCCTTCGCTTGCCGTCTCAACGGTGATCCATCTCGGGACCCTGGCTGCGGTGTTGATCTACTACAGACGCGAGGTGATCGCTGTACTCCGTTTTCGGACCAACCCAGAAGGGCGAAAACTGGCCCTGCTGGTCGGGATCGGCACCATCCCGGCCCTCATCGGCCTGCCATTGGCCGACGAGATCGAGGGCATGCAGCAATCCGTGGCGGCGGTGGGGTGGCAGATCGTTGCGACCGGCGTGATCCTCGTGATCGGCCAGCGTGTCGCCACGGGGGTGAGGAGGCTGATGGAGGGACGGATCCCAGATGCGGTGGTCGTGGGGTTGTCTCAGGCGATCGCACTCATCCCCGGCATCTCGCGTTCCGGGGTCACCATCGCCGCCGGCAACCTGAGGAAGTTCGAGCCGGCGGAGGCCGCCCGCTTCTCCTTCCTTTTGGGCATCCCGGCGATCGCCGGCGCCGGCTTCAGCCAACTCTTCGCCCTCCCTGACCAAGGAGGGTTCACCCTCGAGTTGGCGGTGGCGATGGTGGTGGCGGGCGTGTCGGGATATCTGGCCATCGCCTTCATGATGAAGTCGATCAACCGCATCGGGCTGTACCCCTTCGCCATCTATTGCTTTGTGATCGGCCTCGCAACTGTGATCTTTTTCTGAGCAGGTAGCCTCAAAATCCAGGAGGAACACCGATGACCCACGCCCTCATCCAGGAGTCGATCGACAAGCGACAGCATGTTCGTGACCTCCTGGCGCAGACCCCGGACGACTATGTGGCAGTGCGCGAGCTGTGGAAGTCGCACTCCCTCGCCGAGGATGCCAGGGACATTGCTGGGCTGATGGCCACGCTCACCGACGACTGCGTCTACGAGCTGGTGCAGACCGGGCATCGTTGGGAGGGAAAGGAGGGGGCGACCCGTTTCTATGTCGAGCTGCTATCGGCGTTCCCCGACATCGATTTCGCCCTGACCAGCATCGTGATCGGGCCGCAGGGGGTCTGCGAGGAGGCGGTGGTGAACGGCACTTTCTCCACATCGTGGCTCGGCATGGAGCCGACGGGCGAGAAGATGGTGTGGCGCAACGTGATCTTCTTCCCCTGGGAGCCCGATGCCCAACTCTTCACCGGAGAGCGGGTCTACTCCTTCTTCCCCGATCTGCCCACGGACGACCTCCCGACGGGGATGTAGACGGGCGGGGTTTCGCTCAGAGGACGGTGTCGAGCCCGAGGTGGACACCAGGGGCGAGATCGCCGACCCCGCGGATGGCGATGAGGGCGCCGGAGGCGAAGGACTCGTAGCTGGTGGAGAGGTGCTCGATAGACAGCACCTCGCCGAGATTGGACAGAACCACCTCTTGCTGGGAGATGAGACCAGGGAGACGGACGGCATGGACGCGCACCCCCTCAACATCCGCCCCTCGAGCTCCCTCGACCAGCTCCGCCGAATCCCGAGCAGACACGCCACCGCCCCCGGCCACACCCATGGCGGTGGCCAGCGCCGTACCCGACGGTGCGTCAGGCTTGGTCGAGTGATGACGCTCGATGATCTCCACCGCCTCGAAATGTGACGCCGCCTCGGCGGCGTACCTCATCATGAGCACCGCGCCAATCGAGAAGTTGGGGACCACCAGCGCGGCCGCGCCATCCGTCCCCCAGATCCCTCGCAGCTGCTCCAGGCGCTCGGGGGTGAAGCCAGAAGTGCCTACAACCGCCGCGAGACCCTTATCGCGCCAGGCCTTAAGGTTGTCGAGGACCACATCGGGATGGGCCGTCTCCACCACTACTTCGGCATCCACCTCGGAGCGTGCCCCCGTGACCGTCACGCCGTGCATTTCGGCCCCGGCCCGATTCGGGTTGTACAGGGCTGTCAGCTCGAGATCGTCGGAGGCGGCGATCGCGTCGGCGATCGGTGTCGCCAGCTTGCCGCCGGCGCCTGAGATGGCGACCCGAATCATGACCTCACGATAGGGGGGTTCAGCCGAGAGCCTCCACCAGCGACTCGTCGAAGACCTCGAGCGTCTTGGCCACGTCCTCATCGGTGTGGGCGGCACAGACGAACCACGGCTCCAGCGCATCCGGGCAGGGCATCACACCGCGCCGGATCATCGCGAAGAGGACCTCCTCGTAGAGCGGTTCGTTGTGCTTGGAGGTCTCCCTGAACTCGTTGAGATCTCCCTCACCGATGAACACTGAGAACATCGCCGGGTGCCCGGTCGCCTTGCCTTCGACCCCACGATCGGCCAGCACCTTCTCGATACCTTCCATGAGGCTCCGCCCGACCTTCTCGATCCTGGCGTGAGGCTCACCGGTGGCGAGCTTGTCGATGGTCGCCGCGGCGGCGGCCACGCCGATGCCGTTGCCCGAGTAGGTCCCGGCCTGAGCGATCCCCGAGGACCGCCAGCCATCGGCAACCTTGTCGGTCATGGCGATAGCAGCCACGGGGTAGCCGTTGCCCATTGCCTTGGCGTAGGTGCCTATGTCCGGCCGCACCCCGAAACACTCGCAAGCGCCTCCGAAAGCGACCCGGAACCCGGTCTTGACCTCGTCGAAGATCAGCAACGACCCGTTGTCATCACAGAGCTTCCTCAACCCCTCGAGAAAACCGGGCAGGGGCATGATCCCGAAAGCGTTGCCGAGCATCGGTTCGACGATCACCGCCGCGATCCGCTGGCCCTCGTCTCTAAAGGCCCGCTCCGCCAACTCCAGGTCGTTGAAGGGCAGGGTCCGGACCAGCGACCTGATGGCCTCCGGTATGCCCGAGCTCGATTGGAGGGCGATGGGCCGGAAGCGAGACCCGAGGCCCTCAACCGGGACACCGGCCGTAGAGAAGAGCACGTAGTCGTGCATCCCGTGGTACTGGCCCTCGAACTTGATCACCACGTCGCGCCCGGTCAGCCCACGGGCGAGCCGGATGGCGTGCATCGTCGCCTCGGTGCCGGTGTTGGTGAAGCGCATGGAGTCGGGCCACTCCAAAGCCGCCATCACCTTCTCAGCCGCCTCGACTTCGCGACGCTGGGTCATGGCGAAGCTGGTCGCCTCGCCGGCTGTGTCCACAACCGCCTGCCAGACATCCGGGTCGCCATGACCGAGGATGACCGGCCCGAAGCCGCACTGGTAGTCGATGTAGTGCTTGCCGTCCATGTCGACGAGGTGCCCCGCCTCGCCGTGGTCGATGACCAGGGTGTCGTCGGGCCCCCAGTACCGGAACTGACTCGACACCCCATTGACCAGCACCTTGCGCGCCCGCTCGTACCACTGCCTGGTCTGATCTCCTTGGAGGCTCACCGGGCCATGCTACTGAACCGCCATTCAGCCCGGCCCGGATTCGGGTTACCGTTGCGGAATGGCGAAAGACCTCGAGCTTTTCATTGCAGGTGAGTGGACAGAGGGGACCGGCGAAGACCACTACGAGGTCCATTCCCCCTCCACGGGCGAGCACCTGTACAACGTGCCGAAGGCCTCTCCGGCCGACATCGACCGTGCCGTGGCGGCGGCACGGGAGGCGACCGAGGAGATGCGGCATTGGACCGCTTTCGAGCGGGCTGATCTCTGCCTTCGTATCTACGACTTGTGGCAAGGCAAGGTCGACGAAGTTGCCCGCATCCTGTCAATGGAGCAAGGCAAGCCATTTGAGGCAGAGGCCAAAGACGACATCGCCGAGTCCGGTGACTACTTCCAGATCGCCGCCGAAGACGTCAAGCGTCTCAAAGGCGAGCTGATCCCCACCACCAGCCGGCATCGGCGCATGTTCACGGTCCGCCGCCCGGTCGGGGTCTGGGTGGCGATCACGCCCTGGAACTTCCCGGTGATGATTCCCATGGAGTACGTCGGGCCCGGTCTCGCCACAGGGAACGCTGTCATCGTCAAACCTCCAGAGTTCACCTCCTGGGCCTTGCTCGAGATGGCCAAGGTCTTCGAAGAGGCCGGAGCACCGAAGGGTGCCATTCAGGTTATCCCCGGCGGCGGGGACATCGGCACGCACTTGGTGACTCACGACGGGGTGGACGCGGTTGGTTTCACAGGCTCGTCCACCACAGGCAAGAAAATCGTCTCGGTCATGGGCCTCAAGCGCTCGATCATGGAGATGTCAGGCAACGGACCGACCGTGGTCACCGCAGACGCCGATGTGCTCAAGGCCGCGGAGGCGGCTGTCTACGGGGCGTACTACAACGCCGGGCAGGTGTGCGTCGCCACGGAACGGGTGATCGTCCTCGACGAGGTGCACGATGAGTTCGTGGAGGCGTCGCTCAAGGCCGCCGAGAACGTGCGGCTCGGCGACCCATTCGATGAGGCCACCAACATGGGCCCCCTTAACAACGAGCCGACGGCCGCCAAGATGGACCGCCACATCGCCGACGCCGTCAACAAAGGCGCCGAGTTGTTGATGGGCGGAAGGAGGGCGTCAGGTTTTCCCACCGACCTCTATTACGACTTCACCATCCTCGACAGGGTGCCCGAGGCATCGGAGGTGGCGCAGGAGGAGTCGTTCGGACCAGTGCTCCCCATCCTCAGCGCACGTGACGACGAGGAGGCTGTCGGGGTGGCCAACCGGACGCACCTCGGTCTGCAGGCTGCGGTGTTCACCAACGATCTGACCAAGGCGTTCTGGTATGCCGATCGGATCCGGTCGGGCACGGTGGTAGTCAACGACTCCACCGATTTCTGGGAGACCTTCCAGCCCTTCGGCGGCGCGGCGGGCACGGACACCGGTTGGGGGCGCCAGCGGATCGACGAGTTCACCGATCTTCAGACCGTGGTGTTCGTGCTGCGAGAGGAGGAGTAGCTCGCTACTCCCTCATCGTCATCGCCATGCCGGCGAAGCCACCACCGAAGGCGCCGAGCAGAATCCCGGGGAGCAACGCCGTCAGCATCGACACGAGGATGTCCTGGTCGGTGATGAGCCAGATCCCAATGGTCAGCGCGACCAGCGTCACCGGGACGCCGATCATGATTCCCCGGATGATGGCGGGGCCCATCGGGTCGGTATCAGTGCTCTCGTGCTCAGCCACCGCGCCCATGATGCCAGAGGTCAGCCGACGATTGTCGGCTCGGGGCGCGTGTCGGTGTCGGCTCGCAAGCCCATGCGTCGCACCGCCACGACGAACGGCAGCCTGATCGCGTAGAGGATGCCGGCCACCACATAGGCGGTCCCGAATGAGTACACATCAGCGACCCGGCCCAGTGCAGGTTGGGCCACCACTCCGCCGGCGCTTCCCATCAGCGAATTGAACGAGAGCACCGTCGCCCGTTGCTCCGAGGGAATGCAGGCATTCATATACGCCTGCTGCATCGGGCTCGAGAGGGAGGCGACCACGGAGAGAAGCGTCAACAGCACTATCGCCACCCAGAATCCGACCGGGATCTCGAGCATTTCGGCCAGCCCCACGCCCACCAGGGCAATGCTCCCGACGACGACTTCGAGGATGATGACCGCGGTTCGGGTCTCGACCAGCCCTCGGACGAATTTCACCGAAGCGCCGCCGGCCATCTGGGCGACGGCGAACACTGCGGCGGCTATCCCAGCCAGATAGGTCGCATTCGGGTCACCGAACAGCTCGAGCAGGTAGGGCTGAAATGCGTAGAAGGCCCAAATGCTCACCCCGGCTGCGAAC
Source organism: uncultured Acidobacteriota bacterium (assembly GCA_963828465.1). Lineage (GTDB taxonomy): Bacteria > Actinomycetota > Acidimicrobiia > Spongiisociales > ZC4RG35 > JARDZU01. The sequence continues at coordinate 21,804 of CAWHEU010000021.1, forward strand.
GGTGCGCCGAACATGAACATGCGGATGGGAGGATTGCCGAACCCATGTTTGATCGACGCCCGCAGGATGCCGCGAACCTGCTCACCCACCGCCACTCCCTTGGTCGGCTGATACCCGATGTCGTGCATCCAAAGCCAGGCTGCTCCGATCACGGCAAGTAGGAGCAGCGAGCGGAGTGCGTAGGGAATTCCCAGATTGACCTGCCCCAGGAACCCGCCACCAACCGTGCCGACCAACATTGCGGCGCCGGCGACGACCTGCCCCCGGCCGAACACCGTCTCGATCCCACCTTCGTACCCGGTGGCATGGAGGGCGTCGACCAGCCAGGCCTCGGTGGCGCCGGAAAAGAAGGTGAACCCCAGCCCGATCAACACCGAGACCAGGATCCACCATCCGATGGGCGCCTCGAGGTACCAGAGCCCCAGGTAGGCAGCCGTTGTCACGAGAAGCGTCGCCGCACCGAGGATGAACGAGGTTCGCCTGCCGAATGTGTCGGCGATCACTCCAGTGGGTACCTCGAATATCACCATGCCGGCGGTGTATCCGGCATTGGCGACAAACGCCTCGGTGATGCTGAGCCCAGCATCGAGCAGGAAGAGGGTGTTGATCCCCCAGATCAGGGAAGCGGCGAGCGTCTGGAGAAGGAGGAGGATCAGATAGGTCCGTTGCACGCGCTCTGGCGTCATAGCTCACCGAGGGGGTCTGGCAGTTAGCGTAACGATCCGATGTACACCCCCTACGAACAACGAAAGGGCGAGATTCCTTTCGCCTCCGCCGAATACATCTCCTTCGCCTCACGGAACTCGTTCCTGGGTGTCCCCGCGGTCACGATGGACGATCTCGGAGACGGGTCTGTGGTCATCCTCGGTGCCCCCTTCGACTGGGGCACGACCTATCGGCCCGGTGCGCGCTTCGGGCCCCAGGCGATACGCAACGCCGACTACGGGGCAATGGACGGTTACCGGCCGCACCTTCCCACCGGCCTCGACCCGTTTGAGACTTTGGGAGTGGTCGACGTGGGGGACGTCTACGTCCGACCGGGTGAGTTGGAGATCTCCATCGGACGGATCGCCGACGCCGTCGAGCTTGTGTCCGCCGCCGGGAAAGTGCCGATCATCCTCGGAGGGGACCACACGATCACATGGCCCGACGCTCTCGGGGTGGCCCGGGTGCACGGTTTCGGCGAGATCGCCCTCATTCATTTTGACGCCCACGCCGACACCGGATTCACCCAGAACGGCTCCCTGTACGGGCACGGCACGCCCATGCGACGGTTGATCGACTCCGGAGCAGTGCCCGGCCACCGGTTCGTCCAGATCGGCCTGCGTGGCTACTGGCCTGAGCCTGAGGTGATGCAGTGGATGCGTGAGCAGAAAATGCGGTCGTTCCTCATGAACGAAATCGTCGAACGGGGTCTCACCGATGTCGTCGACGAGGCCGTGGCCTACTCGCTGGAGGGTGGGGCAAAGGGTGTCTTCATCAGCGTCGACATCGACGTGGTCGATCCAGGTCTGGCCCCTGGCACCGGAACCCCAGAGCCCGGCGGGCTCGGCTCGCGTGAGCTCCTCGACACAGTGCGGCGACTCTCCCGCGACCTCAATGTCCTCGGCGCGGACATCGTCGAGGTGTCTCCGCCGTATGACGGACCCGGAGAGCAGACCTCCTATCTGGCGAATCGGGTAGTGCTCGAGGTCTTGAACGGGATGGCGGAGCGAAAGGTCGCTACTGCTTGATCAGCTCGATGCTCATCGGATAGTGATAGAGCTCTCCGCGAGAGGCCGCCAATGAGGCCATCAGGGCGAAGATCAGCTCGAGGATGATCAGGACGAAGAGGAAGATGAAGATCGGGATCGCTACGACGAGCCCGATCACGGTGATCGCAAAGATGACACCGATGATTCCCCCCACGATGAAATAGATCAGCAGCGAGAGCTGGAAGTTGAGGGCACCGCGGGCGTGGGGCTCGACAGCCGGGTCATCACGCTTGATCAGCCAGACCACCAACGGCCCGACCAGTGAGGGGATGCCGATGACCTGGACAAACGCCGAGGCATGGGCCAGCACCTGCCACATCTGTTGCTCACTGTTCCTCGCTGGAGGCTGAGCCTGGGGCTGAGGCTGGATCGAGGCTGAGGGTGGAGGTGGCGTCGCCGCTTGCTCCATCGGAGGCTCCACGGGGGCTTCGTGGGTCCTGCTCGGCGGGATCCGTGGGCGGACGTTGAGTCATGGGTCAATCGTAGGCGTCGATGCGGACCTGTTCTCCCAGACGATCAGTGTGGCCCATCCGTCGTCGGCTTCGTCCTCGAGATAGTTCTCGAGCAGGCCACGCACTTCGAAGCCATGTGAGAGCTGGAAGGTGAGAGTCGGGTCGCGGAGTTCGCCGGCGACGACGCGACTCACGTACTCGTCGATGGGCATCGTCCCCTTGTGCTGGAAGTACCCGGGGAGCGACCCACCGGCGATGATGCCCCGCTTGCCATCCCGGATCACCAGGCCCTTTCGTCTCTCGTACAACATGCCCCCAATCCCACGGCCCCGATACTCGGGGAGGACGGTGATGTCGGTCCCGTAGTACCAGTCGCCGTCCGGGTCGTGGTTGGCGCACTGGTGCTCGCCGGTTATCCCGGCGATGTCGTGCTGGGGGTGGTCGAAGTCGAAGTCGAGGTAGATCCCGGCGCCCATGCCGACGGGTCGGCCATCGGCCAGGGCGACGAAATAGCCCTCCGGGAACACCTCGGCGTAGGCGAGGATGTCCTCCTTCGACAACAGGTCGTAGGGGTTGGCCATTGGGAAGCAGGTGAGCTCGATGTGCTCCAGGTCAGCCGCCATGCCCGCCTCGAGGTTGACGATCGTCACCTCGCTCACAGACGGAACGACTCCCACGGGTTGTCGCCCGGGATCCCCCACACCGAGTCGAGCCTCTTCTCCCGGGGCCGGATCACGACGGCGCCACACGTGGCCACATCAGTTGAGCGACGAGGCGCGGCGAGCTATCGACGGGTCCGAGAAGAAGCCGTCCAGATCTTGTGCGAGCTCCGTTCCCCGCTCCAGTCTCTCGTCGCTGCCGGCCACGTGCTCGGGGGTGCCGCTCCCCTTCTTCGAGGCTCGTCCCGAGATCCAGACAGTGGTTGGTGTGCACGAACGGCGTCTCGGTCACGCGGGTCACCTCGATCGTCCCCGGCATGGCCTCGATGTTCGCCCCGGCACCCTCCGGGCCGATAACGAGGTAGTTGTGGCCACCGGCCAGATCCGCCGTGGCGACCGCATCGATGGCCGCATCGAGGTCGGTCTGCTCGAGAACCTTGCGAACAACGAAAGGCCAGGTCACACCTGGTTTTCCGATGGAGGTGAGGTTGTTGATGCCGATTCCGATCCCGGCCTCGTTCATCCCGATCTGCCCGAGACACCCCGCGGTGGTCTGGACCACAGCAGCCGGGCCCGACACCGGGTCCAGTTTCAGCATCAATACGTACTCGCCTGCAGTGGCATGCATGTCCCAGGTTTGAGCGAATATCCCGTTCTCCGGGTCGATGACAGCGGTGCAGTCGTCCTCGATGGGTGCCCACCCGTCGTGGGCCCGAACCAGGTCGACGAGGTCGGTGAAGCCCCCGACCACCACCGCCTCTGCGGGCGTGATCCCAGCCGCCTCGGCCAGGGCCAGCATCTCCTCGTACAGGGATGGCGAGTAGTCGTGGTGATGGACCAGGGTCTGGTCAGCCAGGGCCAGGACCGTCTCTGCCCCGGCGGAGCGCCCTGCCCAACCTGCGTCACCGGAGAGACCAAGTCGCTCGTCGAGATACTCCCGGATCATCGCCTTGCACTCGGTGCCGTGGATGCGCCCGAAGTCGGCGGAGTCGCCGTAGATCTCGAGCACCCTGAGCGGCCCGCTGTTCATCCTCGCAACGGTAACGGACACCCTCCGCTCACCCCAGCGGAACCGAACCGCTGACCCGCTCGTCCAACCGCCAAGCCCCGAAGGGGCGCCAAGAGGAGAAACCAATGAGACGAGTGGCATTGATTCTGGCAATGGGAGTGGCCATCGCTGCTTGCAGCGGTGACGATCAGGCCGCCCAAACCACATCGGTCGGGGAGGCGGCCGATCGGAGCGAGTTCGCCTCCGGGGAGGAAGGAGTGACCACCACGGCCGGCGCGGAGGCCACCATCCCACCAGGCGATGGCGCGATCGCGGTCGACCTCGAGGTGGCACAGGATCGCAAGGTGATCCGGCAGGCCCAGATGCAGCTCGAGGCCGACGATACGAGGGCGGCTATCGACCGGATCATCGCCTTGGCCGAGGCATCGGGTGGTTTCGTCGCCGATGCCACGGTGCACCCGGTGGAGGGTGAAGACGACCAGCCTGCTGCGAATCTGACACTCCGTGTCCCGGCCGCCGAGCTCACACAGGTGATGACCTCGATCAAGGGCTCGGTGGAGAAGGTGGTCTCGGAGTCACAGGGCGCCCAGGACGTGACCGGGGAGTACATCGACCTGGAGGCGCGACTCGACCAATCTCGAGGCCCTCGAAGTCGAGCTTCGCGCGCTCCTGACCGAGGTGAGACAGCAGCCCGATGCCGACCCGGACGAGTTGCTCCGTGTCTACAACGAAGTCTCGAACGTTCGGGGCCAGATCGAGCAAATCCAGGGACAGCTGAATTATCTCGACGATGTCGTCGATCTGGCGACGCTGACCATCGGTCTCACCCCGACCCCGGCCGTGGTCCCCATCGTGGAGGACACCTGGGAGCCTGTCGAGGTGGCGCGGGACGCTTTGCGCAACCTGGTCGTCGGTCTTCAGGGTGTGGCGGACTGGGGCATCCACTTCGCTCTCTTCACCCTGCCGATGCTGCTCCTGGTGCTCGGGGTGCCGACTCTGATCGGTCTGATCGGCTACCGGCAGTGGAAGAAGCGTCGCCCGCCGGCAGCACAGAGCCCGGTGCCAAGCCAGACCTGAGCGACGCGGATCATTCGGCGTGAAGATCCGGCCCTATGGGTCGGATCTTCACGCCAGAAGGGGGAGTTCTCAGCCCTTCGCCGTGGCGAAGTAGTCGGTGAAGTTGATCTCGTAGTCCCCGGTGTCCTCGATGATCTCCAGACCTTCCGCCTCGAAGGTCGGTGCGTAGAAATCGATCACCTCTTGATCCACGAACTCCGCCGCCGCCTCGTTGGGAGTCCCGTAGTAGTTCCAGTTGGTGAGGGTTGCCCCGTTTTCCGCGTCGAGAACGTAGTTCATGAAGGTGAACGCGGTGCACGGGTGCTCGGCGTTGGCCGGCACCGTCATGTTGTCGATCCAGAGTGTCGCCCCTTCCTCCGGTAGGACGTACTCGAAATCGTCCGGGTTATCCGCTCCGCCGATCCCGACGATCATGTTGCCCGAGTATCCGTGTGACACGGCGACCTCGCCGGCCACGAGTGCCTCGTCGTACTGGTCCGAGTCGAATGTGGCGATGCCGCCCATACCGGCAGAGATGAGGTCGGATGCCTCCTGGAGATGAGCCAGGTCGGTGTCATTCAGCGAATAACCCAGGTTCTTCAAGGCCGCCCCCATCGCTTCCCTCGGGTCGTTGAGCACCGAGACCCCGCCGGGAAAGTCTGCCGTCAGTTCTGGATCGAAGAGGAGGTCCCAGCTGCGGGGGAAGTCCTCGCCGACCACCGAGACATTGACCCCGAGACCGGTGGTGCCGTACTGATAGGCCGCGGAGTACTCGGGTCCCGGGTCGTAGGGCAACTCGGTGAACTGGGCAGCCAGATTCGCCATATTGGGGACGGCCGTGGTGTTGACCGGGGCGAGGAGACCGGTATCGATCATGATGCCAACCATGTAGTCGGAAGGGACTATCAGGTCGTAGACCGCGCCAGCCTGCATCTGGGCGAGCAGGGCCTCGTTGGACTCGTAGAAGTCTTCGACGACATCGACGCTGTACTGCTCCTCGAAGGCGGTGACCAGATCGGGGTCCATGTACTCGGACCAGTTGTAGAAGTTGAGATCCCCGTCCACTTCGTCGAGAGCGCAGTCGGCGCCGGTGGCCCCTGCGGGCGATTCGCCCCCTTCGGCCGTGGTGCCGTCTGACCCCCCGCCCTCGTCACCTCCGCAAGCCGCCACCAGCAGTGCAAGCACCATGATTGAGGCGAAGAGCCTCGCCATCCGTCGCATGGATCCTCCCGGGATTCCGCCTTGTGGTCGACACCTTATCCACGCCGCAGCGCTTGGCGAGGCAGTCGGGATCCAATCAATTGGCGCTGATCTCCTCGAGGAGAGCTTCGGGATCGGCCAGCCTCTGGCCTCTCGCCTCGGCGCCGCGCTGGAACCCGAGCGAGATCCCGACCAGCACCATCGAGGCCACCAGCATGACTGTGCTGACCGCGTTGATCAATGGGGTGACGCCTCGTCGCACCAGACCGAAGACGTAGACGGGGAGAGTCGTCGACCCCGCTCCAGAGACGAACTGGGTGACCACCACATCATCGAGGGAAAGGGTCAGTGCCAGAAGAGCCCCACCCGCCACCCCGGGGGCGATCAAAGGGAGGGTCACCTTACGAAACGCCTGCCAGCGGTTGGCGTACAGGTCGGCCGCGGCCTCCTCGAGGGAGCTATCGAGCTGGGAGAGGCGAGCGCGGACGACGATGGCGACGAATGAGATGCAGAAGGCGATGTGAGAGAGGGTGATGGTGAGAAGTCCGGCAGACAGATTGATTCCCAGCGCGTCGTCGAGCATTCCAAAGGCTTGGAAGAAGAAGATGAGCAGCATCACGGCCATGGTGACGTCGGGGATGATGATCGGCAGATAGGCGATGCCGTCCAGTGTCCCCCTGCCCCGGAACCGGTATCGCTCCAGGGCGATGGCCAGCATCGTGCCCAACACCGTCGACACGATGGTGGCGAAGAAGGCCACGATGAGGGAGTTGCGCAAAGCGCCCATCACCCGCTCGTCCTGGAACATCTCCCCATACCAGCGCAGCGACGGCTCGGTCCAGATCCCGACGTTGGCGTTGTCGTTGAAGGAGAAGACGATGAGGAGGACGATCGGGGCATAGAAGAAGAGGTAGACCACCCAGGCGTTGAGAGCGAGGAGCCGATCGACCCAACCCCGGGGGCGGGTTCCCTCGTTCACAACGTCCTCGCCCCGGCCCGGAAGTAGAAGAGCGTCGCCAGCAGCATCACGAACATGACTGCGAACGAGAGCGCGGAGCCGAAGGGCCAGTTGCGGGCGGCCAGGAACTGGCTGACGATGTAATCACCCATCAGCACCGTCCTCGCCCCACCGAGGAGCGCCGGCGTGACGTACGCCCCGAGCGAAGGGATGAACACGAGGATCGACCCGGCCACCACGCCAGGCATCGAGAGAGGGAGAGTGACCTTGCGAAATGCGGTCCAACCATCGGCGTAGAGATCTCGCGCTGCCTCGACGAGCCGCCAGTCCATCCGCTCCAGGGCGGCATAGAGGGGAAGGACCATGAACGGCATGAAGCCGTACACGAGCCCGATCAGCACTGCAACGTTGGTGAACAGGAGGCGGAACGGCTCACCGCCGAGCAACACGCTCAACTGGGAGAGAGGTCCCTCCGAGCCGAGAAGGACCCGCCAGGCGTAGGTCCTGACCAGGAAGTTCGACCAGAACGGGATCATCACCAGGATGAGGAGGATGTTTCGCACTCGCGGCGTCCGGGTGGCGATGTAGAACGCGAACGGGTAGCAGACGATCAGGCAGATCACCGTGGTGAGGGCGGCCAGGATCAGTGACCTGAGGAATATCTCCAGGACCTCGGTGGAGAACAGCCGTTTGTAGGACTCCAGGTTCCAGTCTTCGAGCACCGTCTGCCCGGTGGCATCTCGGGTGGCGAACGAATAGACGAACACCAGACCGAGGGGAATGACAAAGAGCAATACCAGATAGATGAACGAGGGGAGGGCGATGAGGAATCCCCGCCTCGCCTCTGCTTTCCCCGCCGCATGCTCCAGCTCAGGCGTGACCGGGGCGGTCACCTCGGGATCGGTGACGGGCGGCGCTGCCATCAGGATGTCACCAGGTTGGCGGCCTCCGGGCTCCAGGCCAGATACGCCTCCTCGCCCACCTCGTAAAGCTCGACCCCGGGACGATTCTCCTCCTTGACCTCGATCTCGGTCCCGATGCCGGCATCCACGTCGTAGAAGTGGACGTCGCCGAAGTAGAGCCTCCGGGAGACCTTGACCCGGACCCGGTTGTAGCCGGCCGGGATCTCCTCGTCGAGGTCGTAGAGCGCAAGCCGCTCCGGCCGCAGAGCGAGGGTGATCTGAGTCTCCGAGCCGGTGGTGCCTCCCGGCAACTCGATCTCGGCACCGCTGGAGAGACGGGCTCCGCCCGACCCGTTCATCGTGACATCGATGAGGTTGATATCACCGATGAAGTCGGCCACGAACCTCGAAGTCGGATGCTCGTAGATCTCTTCTGACCGGCCCACCTGAAGGAGGCTTCCCTCATTCATGACCCCGATCCGATCGGACATGGTCAAAGCCTCTTCTTGGTCGTGAGTGACGTAGATGAAGGTGATGCCGACCCTGCCCTGCAGGTCCTTGAGCTCCACCTGCATCGCCTGTCTCAGCTTGAGATCGAGGGCTCCGAGGGGCTCGTCGAGAAGCAGGACTTCAGGCTCGTTGACCAGGGCCCGGGCTAGGGCCACCCGCTGTTGCATGCCACCGGAGAGCTGGCTGGGTCGAGCGTCGGCGCGTTGGGAGAGCTGGACCTGGTCGAGAACTCGAGCCACCCGTCGCTGGACCTCTGACTTCTCGACCTTCGTCATGTTCAGCCCGAACGCGACATTCTCGGCCACCGACATGTGGGGGAATAGCGCATATGACTGGAAGACAGTGTTGACCTGCCGCTGGTTCGGAGGCTTCAGCCCCATCTCCTTGCCGTGGATGCGGATGCTTCCCTCAGTTGGGAACTCGAAGCCGGCAATCATCCGGAGAGTGGTCGTCTTGCCACACCCGGACGGCCCGAGCAGGGAGAAGAACTCTCCGTCCTCGATGGTCAGATCGAGCCCGTTCACCGCAACGACCTCGTCCCCGAATCGTTTGGTGACGCCTGTCAACTCGACCGCGGGGTTCGCCATCAGACCTCCTCGTACACCACCCGTCCGCCAACCACGGTCATCGCCACGGTTGCATCCCGGATATGCCCACTCGCCATCGGATCGCGGTCTATGACCGCCAGGTCGGCGAGCATACCGACAGCCAGGGTCCCGCTGACGTCCTCACGATGGTTCACGTAGGCGGATCCTGAAGTGAATCCGGCCAGCGCATCGAGGAAGGTGATCCTCTCGTTCTCATTGAGAGGTCCGGCGTCTGGCTCGTCGTGATTCGATCTCGTCACGGCCGCGTCGATCTGATCCATGACATCGGCTGTCGAGACGCCCCAGTCGGAGCCCATGGCGAGAGTGGCGCCGGCGCGGAGGAGGCTTCCGAACGGGTACTGCCACCGGGATCGCTCCTCCCCGAGATACGGCTTCGTCAGCACGCGCTGGTCCTCGCCATCCTGAGCCCAGAGCGCCTGTGCGTTGGCGACCACGCCGAGCCGGCGGAAACGAGGGATGTCGTCGGGGTGAACCACCTGGATATGGCAGATGGTGTGGCGGGTTCCCACCCAGCCGTTGGTGAGGCGAGCAGCCTCCACGGCGTCCAACCCGCTTCGTACGGCTCCGTCCCCGATGGCGTGGAAATGACAGGAGAATCCTCGGCTGTCGAGCTCGACCACGATCTCACGAAGCAGGTCCGGCTCGAGGAAGTCGATGCCCGTGTTGCCGGTGGGATGCCCCGCCCCGTCGAGGTAGCTCTCCAGCATCGAGCCGGTGAAGTTCTCCACAACGCCGTCGAGCATGAGCTTCACCGTTGTAGGCAGGTAACGGCCAAGGGGCTGGGACCGCATCCGCTCTAGATCCTCGATCTGCTCCATCCCTTTTCGTGGGCTCCACCACAAGGCGCCGACCGCGGTCCCGATCAGCTCGTCGCTTGCGGCCAACGCCCGATAGGCGCGGTGGGTCTCCTCGTCGATATGGGCGTCCTGCCAGGCTGTGATCCCCTTGGTGAGCAGATATGCCTGCCCGGCCAGCAACCCGGCACGCACATCCTCGTCGGTGTCCTCCGGTGCCATGCGCTCCACGAGCCAGGCGGCGCCTTCATGCAGTGTGCCTTGGGGTTGGTTGTCCCCGTTCCGCTCGATACGCCCGTCTGTTGGATCGGGTGTCGACGCGTCGACCCCGCTCAGAGACAGGGCGAGCGAGTTTGCCCATGCGCCATGCCCATCGGCGTTGTAGACGAGGACCGGACGGTCGGGAACAACGGCGTCGAGAGCCTCCTTGGGAGGGCATCCACGTGGGAACCAGGTCTGATGCCAGCCACCGCCGAGGATCCATTCCGTTTCCGGGTGATCAGTCGCATACCGGGCGACGTATGCGATGGCGTCCTCGGCACTGGCACACCCCTCGAACGAGCACCGGAGGAGGTCGAGACCACTGCTCCCGGGATGGCAATGAGCATCCTGAAATCCAGGACTGAGCATCCGGCCGGCGAGATCGACCACTCGTGTCGTCGGACCAATCGATTCGGAGACAGTGGCTTCATCTCCCACGGCAGTTATCCGCTCCCCGGTGACGGCAAGGGCCCTCACGAACGAACGCGCCGGCCCGGCGGTGAAGACTGGCCCGTTGACGAAGACGAGGTCGGCCGGCATGGCGCGGCAGAGTACCCACGGTTTGCCACCGCTACCCTCGTCGCCCATGTCCTCCTTCTGGCACCCGTTCGCGGAGATGAGCAAGGTGCAGCACGCGCCGTTCATCGTCGATCGCGGTGAAGGGATCTACGTCTACGACGAGTCAGGCCGGCGCTATCTCGATGCCGCCGCCTCCCTCTGGTACATGAACGTCGGCTACGGCCGGACGGAGATCATCGACGCCATGGCGGAGCAGATGCGCAAGCTGCCCGCGTTTCATGCCTTCATCGACTACGGGACCAGGCCCGCAATCGACCTGGCGGACCGGATCGCGTCGGTCTCCCCGGACCCCGGCTCGAAGGTCTTCTTCGGATCGGGCGGATCGGATGCCGTCGACACCGCGGCCAAGATGACCCGGCGCTATTTCAATGCGATCGGCCAGCCCGAGCGCACCGTCTTCATCTCCAGGGAATGGGCCTACCACGGCATGCATCCCTATGGCACGTCGCTGGGCGGGATGGAGCCCAATCGCGCCGGATACGGCGGCGACCTGGTGACCGACATCGTGATCGTCCCCCACGACGATGCCGAAGCCGTGGAGAAGGCGATAGACCATGCCGGTGCCGACCGAATCGCCGGAATCTTCGTCGAGCCCGTCATTGGAGCGGGTGGAGTCCGCCCGGTCGAGGAGTCGTACTTCGGGGCAGTCCAGGAACTGGTCCGCAATGCCGGTGGGCTCTACGTCTCGGACGAAGTCATCACCGGCTTCGGGCGGGTCGGGGACTGGTTTGCTGCCAACAAGTACGGTCTGGAGCCTGACCTGATCACGTTCGCCAAAGGCGTCACATGCGGGTACGCCCCTCTGGGTGGGGTGATCGCGTCTCCGAAGGTTGCCGCTCCGTTCTTCGACACGCCCGGACTCATGTTCCGCCACGGCTACACGTACTCGGGCCACACCACGGCCTGTGTTGCCGGCCTGGTCGTGATGGACATCCTGGAGCGGGAGGGACTCCTCGCTCGTGCCGCCGAGCTCGAAGACGAGCTCTATCAGGTCCTGCTCCCCCTCGAGGAGCTTCCGGTAGTCGATCATGTCCGACGGGGAGTAGGCGCGCTGGCGGCAGTTCAGATGGCTGTCGGTGAGGACGAGACACTCCCGTACAGGGCCGCCGCGTCATGCCGCGAAGCGGGTGTCCTGACCCGGGCGGTCGGGGGTGGCGGGCTTCAGGTATCGCCGCCGCTCATCATGACCCCGGATCAGGTGTCCGAGATGGCCTCACTCTTCCGGGTCGGCCTCGAGGCCATGTGAAGCACACTCCCTTCTGGGTCGAGGAGCACCCCAGGCCGGAGAACATCACATCCGATCTCCCCGGTGAGGCCGACGTCCTGATCGTCGGGTCCGGCCTGACCGGGCTCACCGCCGCGTTACGTCTGGCCCGTGGCGGAAGGTCGGTAGTCGTGGTCGACTCGGGGGAGATCGCTTCGGGAGCGTCGAGTGTCAACGGTGGCATGGTCTCGCCGGACATCAAGGCAGGGATCAGGGTCATCTTCGAGCAATTCGGCCCGGAGCTGGGACGGGAGATGTGGCAGGCGACCGTGCGCTCGGTCGACATCGTCTCCGATCTGGCCGCTGCCGAATCGATCGACGCGAAGGTCATGCGTGGCGGCATGGCTGCGCTCGGTGTTGGGACCGATTCACAGGCCAGGTTCGAGCAGAGCGTCTCCTGGTATCGGGAGCACGTCGGAGTCGACTGGGAGGTGCTCGGCCCGGGTCGGGTGGGGGAGGTGATCGGACACGGGCCGTTCACGACCGCCATCTTCGAGCCGGAGGGCTTCGGGATACAACCGGCCCGATTCGTCTTCGGTCTCGCCTCCCGTGCCGCCGCGGCCGGAGCCCGGCTCGTGTCCCATTGTGAGGCGACATCTTTCGAGAAGGACGGTCCCGGGTTCCTGGTGCTGACCACGAAAGGCCCGGTCCGGACTGGCGAGATCGTCCTCGCCACCAACGGATACACCACCGATCGACCCTCCGCCGAGCTCGCCCGGCGCATCGTCCCCGTGGGGTCCTACATCGTGGTCACCGAGCCGATCGCCGATCGTGCCCGCGAGATCTTTCCGGGCGGGGCGATGACCTATACCAAGAAGCGGCTGCTCAACTACATGCGGCGCACCCCGGACGGTCGAATCCTGATCGGGGGAAGGCGAAACCTCCACACCGGGCTCGATCTGGACGAATCCGCCGCCGCCCTCCGAGGCCAGCTCATCGGATATTTCCCCCAGCTCGAAGACGTGCCCCTGACACATGTTTGGGGAGGCAAGCTCGCCGTCCCCTTCGACCTCGTGCCCCACATGGGCCAGGTCGACGGTGCCTGGTATGCCCTGGGTTACGCCGGTCACGGAGTGGGTCTGTCCACACTGATGGGTCACGAGCTGGCCGGGATGCTCTTGGGTGAGGAGCCGCCGAGCGTCTTCACCAAGGTGCCCCACCCCACGCGGTTCTACTACCGGGGCAATCCCTGGTTCCTCACCCCGGCCTCGATCCTCTATAGGACGCTCGATCGTCTGAACCGATAGGCTCGGGGCATGAGCTTCCCACAAGAGTCGACCGCATATCCCGAGGCCAGTCAGGCCTCCACCGCCCTCGTCCTGGGCATCGTTGGCCTGGTCTGTTGCCAGATCCTCGGCATCGTGGCCTGGATCATGGCCAACAACGAGTTGGAAGCGATCAAGGAAGGGCGCCGCAACCCGCAGAACGAAGGCACGGCTACCGCCGCACGGATCATCGGGATAATCGCCACGGTGCTTCTCGGGCTCGGGATCATCGCGCTGATCGTCGGGATCATCGCCGGTGTGGCGCTGATCCCCTTGTCGGACGAGTTCTGGCGGGAGGACATGGTTCCGTTGACCAGGGCGTGGCGAGACCGACTCGTGTTGGCCGCCCCGTTGCGGTGCTCGGGCTCCTCGCCTCGATCAGGCCCCAAGGCGACGGTGTCACGATCTGCCCCTTCGCTCTATTCACCGGGATGGCATGCCCGGGCTGTGGCATGACCCGGGCCGCCTCGTCCCTGATCCGGGGTGACCTGACCACCGCCCTCGGCTACCACCCCCTGGTGCCGTGGATCGCCCTGTTGTCGATCGGAGGATGGGCGTGGTTCCTGCTGCGTCGTTCGGGTCGGGTCGAACCCCTCCCGACGAGATGGGTGAACACCATCCTCATCGGCACCGGGGTCATGCTTCTTGGCGTATGGGCCGCCCGTCTTCTGAGTGGGACGCTGCCGCCGGTCTGACCCGCCGGCGAAATACGCGGAAGACGATCGCCGCAGCCATCGCGACCAGGCCGATGGTCAGCGGCACCATCCATTTCGAGTTTGCGAGGAGCGCGAAGCTCTCCCGGAACGGCGCCCTTCCGCCCTCCGGATCGACAAGCCATGACCCAAGACGCAGCAGCACAGCGAACGAAAGCGCGCCGAGGGCGAAGCGGGTGAGCAGCGCCCTGAACGCTCGCATCCGATCCATCGACATGACGATGTAGGCAGTTCCTGCAAAGAGCATGAGCAACGCGCCGAGCATCGCCGCTGTGCCGAGATTTGCCGCCAGTGGCGAGGACGCTCCAACGAACGGCTGATCCGACGCGTCACGAATCACTAGCGGGTCGAGTCGGGCCAGGGCGGCTTCGACTTGCTCGTTGGTCACCGGCACACCGGCCTCGTTCAGCCCCGTCGTGATCTGGCCCGAAGCGGGGAGCAGGATGGCGGCAACATCGACCGTGCCACCACTCGGGTCGCCCGAGGCTGCCGCTTCCACACCCTCGGCCACGAGCTCCTCGAGGACCGGCCCTACCGACGGGTGGGCCAGCACCTGGTCGGCCGCGACCGAAGCGCCGACACCATCGACTCCGGCATTGACGAGCTCGGCCTCCAGCCATGTGGCAAGACGGTCCGACACCATGTCGCCTGCCGCCAGCGGACTGAGTGTGTCGGCCAGTTCATTGGTGTCGACCACGACCGCCCTGCCCCAGATTCCGACCAGAAGCACGGTGGAGGCGAGGCCGAACACCCAACCCGCCACACCGATGGCAAAGCGTCTGCTGCGATTCCGGGAGCTCAATTGATCACGAGCGCCGGGTTGGTCCTGATGCGGGGCCGCTTGTCGACGACCGCTTTGGCCAGGCCGTCGAACGCATCCGCTGCCTCGGACCCGGGAGCGGCGATCGAGACCGGATGCCCTTCGTCGGCGCCTCTCCCCATCGCCGGCAACAGCGGGATCTGAGCCATGAGGTCCACGCCCAACTCGGCGGCCAACGATGCACCGCCGCCGCTTCCAAACAACTCATAGCGCTTGTCGTCGTCCGCGGTGAACCACGACATGTTCTCCACCACGCCGATGACCTGCTGGTCGACCTCGGCTGCCATCAGGGCCGCACGCCGGGCCACCCTCTGTGCGGTTGGCTGTGGGGTGGTGACGAGCAGGACCTGGGCCCGGGGCAGGAACTGGGACATCGAGATGGCAATGTCACCGGTGCCAGGTGGCATGTCGACGATCAGGAAGTCGAGAGTGTCCCAGAACACGTCCTTGAGGAATTGCTCGATGGCCTTGTGCAGCATCGGGCCCCGCCAGATCACCGCTTTGTCGTCACCGACGAAGTAGTCCATCGACATCACCTTCACCCCGTGGGCGGTGGGAGGCACGATCGCCTCGCCCACCATCACCGGGGGCTGCGTGACTCCGAGCATCCTCGGGATCGAAAAGCCCCAGATGTCACCGTCGACGATGCCGACACGGTGCCCGCCGCGTCGCAACGAGACCGCCAGGTTGGAGCTGACAGATGACTTACCCACTCCGCCCTTGCCGGAAGAGATCGCCAGCACTCTCGTCTGAGACCCGGGCTCGCCCAGCCCGGGCCCAGACTCGGCGCGCAATTTGCCGATCCAATCGATCGCCATCTGCTCGGTCATGACCTCGACGGTCACGTCTGCGCCACGTCCGTAAGGCTCCAGCGCTTGTTGGAGACGCTCGTTCAGGATCTCGGGCGGGTTCGAATTGGGAAGCAGGAGGTCCACTTTCACCTTGCCGAGCTTCTTCTCGGCCGACTTGACGAGGCCGAGGCTGCCCAGCGTCCTGCCCACGAGAAGGGGGGATTCGATGGACGCGACCGCCTCGAAGATCTCGTCGTTGGAAGGCATCGATTTCCCCTATGCCGGCAGTGGTTAGAAGGCCTGGCCACTATAGTTTTCGCCGGTTGGTACCCCCGATGGACACCAAAACCCTCGAAGCGAGGATCTCCGATCTGACCGCAGCCTTGGGCGATCCCACCCGGAGGGCCATCTACATCGCGGTCAGGGAATCGGCCGAGCCGCTGACCACTTCCACTGTCGCCGAGTTGTTCGGGCTCCATCCCAATGTCGCCCGTCATCATCTGGACCTTCTGGCCGACGAGGGCTATCTGAGAGTCAGCCATCGTCGACCATCCGGCAAGGGCGGGCCCGGGGCCGGCCGCCCGGCCAAGTGCTACGAGGCGACCACCAAGGAGGTCTCGGTCCACTTCGCCCCACGCCGGTTCGAGATGCTCGTCGAGATGCTGATCAGGGTGCTCGACCAGGTTGCGCCGGAGAATGTCGGCCAGGTGGCCGAATCGGTCGGGCGCGCCTATGGGGCGGAGTTGGCCGCCGAGATCGGAGTCCCCGATGAGCCCGGCTACGACGGGGCGGTTCAGGCGGTCGCCAAGGCCATGACCGGGCTCGGCTTCTCCGTCGACCCGGACGTGCAGGGCCAACAGCTCCTGACCACCCATTGCCCGTTCGGCGAGGCCGCCACCAGCCACCCCGAGGTCATCTGTTCACTCGACAAGGGCATCGTCGCCGGGATGTTCGGCGCCCTCTCCTATGACTGCAATCCGGTCATCATCCCCCACATCGATCTCGAGGACGACTGCGTGACCCGGGTCCCGGTGGAAATAGGTTTTAGGTCTTAAGTTTTAGGTTCCGGGTAAGAGCGGCCAGCCTTTCGAGTCAGGCTTGGACATCGGATTCCCGCCCCCTCGGTAACCTTCGAACATGTCCACCGATCCATTCGGGTCCCGCGCCACACTCGAAACTCCGCTCGGGTCCCGGGAGATAGCCCGTCTCGACTCGGTAGAAGGTGCGGAGAACCTCCCGTATTCGATAAAGGTCATCCTGGAATCGGCCCTTCGTCATCTCGGAGGTGCCTCGGTGACCGCCGCCGACGTGACCACCATCGCCGCCTATGACGCCACCAGCGTCGGAGGCGCCGAGATCCCGTTCGTGCCCGGAAGGGTTGTGCTCCAGGACTTCACCGGTGTCCCCACGGTGGTCGATCTCGCGGCGATGCGGTCGGCCATAGTCTCGATGACGGGTGATGAGGGCTCGGCGCAGCGGGTGAACCCATTGATCCCGGTCGACCTGGTAGTCGACCATTCGGTCCAGGTCGACGCCTTCGCCAGTCCGGATGCCCTGACGATCAACTCTCGCAAGGAGTTCGAGCGCAACCAGGAGCGTTACGAGTTCCTCAAGTGGGGTCAGTCCGCCTTCGCCAACTTCAGGGTGGTCCCACCCGCCACCGGGATCGTCCATCAGGTGAATTTGGAGTATCTGGCCAAGGTGGTCTGGGACGACGGGCAATGGCTCTACCCGGACAGCCTGGTCGGGACCGACAGCCACACCACCATGATCAATGGCCTCGGCGTCGTGGGCTGGGGAGTCGGGGGCATCGAGGCCGAGGCCGCGATGGTGGGCCAGCCGATCTACATGCTCCTCCCGGAAGTGGTCGGATTCAGGCTCACAGGCCGCCTCGCCGAAGGGGCAACCGCCACCGATCTCGTGCTGAGGGTCACCGAGATGCTCCGCGAGCATGGTGTCGTCGACAAGTTCGTCGAGTTCTACGGCCCGGGCCTGGCCGACATGCCGGTGGCCAACCGGGCGACCATCGCCAACATGGCGCCCGAGTACGGCGCCACCGTCGGATTCTTCCCGGTCGACGACAGGACCCTCGAATACCTCCGTCTCACCGGTCGGGACGACAAGCTGATCGACACCGTCGAGCAGTACTGCAAGACCCAGGGCATGTGGAGGGAGGACAGTCGGGAGATCACCTATTCATCGTCCCTCGAGTTGGACATGACGACCGTCGAGCCGTCGCTGGCGGGACCGAGACGCCCACAGGACCGCATCGCCCTGTCCGCGATGGCAACCCAGTGGCAATCAGATCTGACCAATCTGTTCGGCAAGAACGGTGGATCGTCGTCATCGACCGTCGTGAGCTGGGAGGACGAGGGCGGCCGGCCCGTCGAGGCAGGGTCCCTGAAGGCAAAGACAGGCGTTGAAGTCGAAGTCGAAGGTGAAACGTTCCTGCTCACCGACGGCGACGTCGTGATCGCCGCGATCACATCGTGCACCAACACATCCAATCCCGATGTGATGATCGGGGCCGGGCTGGTAGCACGAAGGGCCCGTGAGCTCGGGCTGGAGCGGAAGCCCTGGGTCAAGTCCTCATTAGCCCCAGGCTCGAAAGTCGTCACCGAGTATCTGACCAGCTCGGGCCTGCTCGAGGACCTCGAGTACCTCGGATTTCACATCGTCGGTTATGGGTGCACCACCTGCATCGGGAACTCTGGACCGTTGTCCGAGCCAATCTCTCGCGCGGTCAACGAGCGTGGGCTCGTGGCCGTTTCCGTCCTTTCCGGGAACCGCAACTTCGAAGGCCGGATCTCGCCCGATGCGAGAGCGAACTACCTCGCCTCCCCGCCCTTGGTCGTGGCCTATGCCCTTTCCGGAACAGTCGACTGGGACCCGATCAACGAGCCGCTGGGCCAGGACCGGGATGGCAGGGACGTGTTCCTGCCGCGACATCTGGCCCGCTCAGGAGGAGGTGGCCGGACTCGTTGCAGCTCATGTCAACCAGGGCCAGTTCGTATCGAGATACTCCGAGGTCTTCACCGGATCTGACGAGTGGCGATCGATCACCACCCCCGAATCGGATCTCTATCACTGGGAGGCGGATTCCACGTACATCCAGGAACCTCCGTTCTTCGTCGGTCTCGGACCCGATGTTGGCCCGATCGAGCCTGTCACCGGCGCCCGCGTCCTGGCCAAGCTGGGTGACTCGGTCACCACTGACCACATCAGCCCGGCCGGGACCATCTCGCCGACGACGCCTGCCGGCCAGTACCTCATCGCCGAGGGTGTACAGCCGGCGATGTTCAACTCCTACGGATCGAGGCGCGGCAACGACCGGGTCATGACAAGGGGCACCTTTGCCAACATCCGGGTCAGGAACGAACTCGCCCCCGCCACCGAGGGCGGGTGGACCACCGATTTCCTCGACGGTGAGGTCAAGTCCATCTATGAGGCCGCTATGCACTACCAGGAAGCCGGCGTGCCCCTGGTCGTGATCGCCGGAAGTGACTACGGCATGGGCTCGTCGAGGGATTGGGCGGCTAAGGGCCCCTTCCTCCTGGGAGTGCGCGTCGTGATCGCTAAGTCTTTCGAGCGGATCCACCGGTCAAACCTCGTGATGATGGGAGTGCTCCCCCTCACTTTCCTCGAGGGACAGGACGCAGCCTCTCTCGAACTCGACGGGACAGAGACGTTCGACTTCGCCATCGACGACTCCCTCCAACCCCGGCAGATCGTGAAGGTGACAGCCACGGCCCGCGACGGGTCCGTGAAACAGTTCGACGCCGTCGCCCGCGTCGACACACCGATCGAGATCGACTACCTCCGCAATGGTGGCATCCTCCACTACGTGTTGAGGAAGATGGCCTCTGCCTGAAGATCCGGAGGGACCCCTCCAGGGACGCCGCTTCCTGCTCAGCGGGGTGTTTGTCGGCGTCGTTGTCATCGGACTCGCGGTGGCCTGGGCCATCGGCGACCGCGGCGTGGTCGCCCAGGCCGGCGAACCGGCACCCGACTTCACCGTCGACGTCCTCGACGGGGGCACCTTCTCCCTCTCCGATCACATCGCTGACGACGGCAGACCCCTGATCATCAACCTCTGGGCCTCCTGGTGTGCCCCCTGCCGGAAGGAGATGCCGGATCTCTCTGCCTTTGCCGGGGAGCACCCCGAAATCGAGGTGGTGGGCGTCGCCGTCGAGGATTCGTTGGAGGAGGCGAGGACCTTCGCAGCCGAGATCGATCCGGAGTACGCCCTGGCCTACGGCGACGAGGCCTTCGAAGAGGCGTACCACAATTTCGGCCTGCCGGTCACCTACTTCCTCGACGCCGATGGCACGGTCACCGAGGTCTTCAACGGCATCCTGACGCCGGAGAGGCTCGAGGAGATCACTGCCGGCGTTTAGGCCGGCGCCGGGGCCGTTGCGAGCTGCTGCGCGTACTCGGCGTTGGGGCCCGCCACCAGCTCGGCAGTGACGATCAGGCGCTCCGTTGCCGAATACTTGGGATTGCAGGTGGTGAAAGTGAGCCAGGCCCCCGGCCTGCTATCGGTTACCCAGACGTCGGTTGGGGCGACAATGAACGACTCCCGGACCTCGTAGACGTGGGTCCCGATGCCGGTGTCGACCTCGACGCGGTCGCCGGGCACCAACAGGTCGAAGTCATGGAAGGGTCGGCCGTAGGTGGTCCGATGCCCTGAAATGACCGCGTTTCCGGGTTGTCCGGGAAGGGCCGTTCCCGGCATGTGGCCCGGGCCCTTGGCAAGGGTCGGTTTGGTCACGCCCTCGAAGACGACAGCCTCCAACCCGACCTTGGGGACCCGCAGCAGCGCGAACCCGACGCCGTCGCCAGGCACATCCTCCAGGACGTGCTCGACGACGACACCTTCCTCCTCGATTTCCTCGACTGCGGGGGTACCGACGTTCGCCATACGTCGCTCGAAAGTCGTCATCGCCTCCGTCTGGACCCGGGCGTTGAGGAGGTCCGTCCCATACAACTGCCAACCGAGGTAACCGAAGAGGAAGATGCCGCTCCAGATGAGCGTCCACCCCAAGATCTGGACGTTCCGCCTCATTTCTCCCCCCGCAGGGGGGAGTCCGGCGAAGCCGGGAGGGGGGATTCTTGCTCCCCCCGCAGGGGGGAGTCCGGCACAGGATTCCCTTTCCAATGAGGATCGCGTTTCTCCTGGAACGCGGCGATCCCCTCGGCGGCATCCTCGCTCATGGCAACTGCGGTGAGCCCCGTCTGCAGTCGGTCGAGCGCCGCGTCGAAGTCGAGGTCGGCCATGCCGTAATAGGCATCCCGACCGATCATGAGAATGGCCGCGCTCTTCGACTGCAACGCGGCGACGACCTCGTCCACGACAAGATCCAGGTCGGCGCGGGGCACGACGCGGGACACCGCGCCAAGCCGCTGTGACTCGTGGGCGTCGATCACCCGACCGGTGAGCATCAGCTCGAGAGCAGACTTGCGGGGCATCACCCGGGCGAGGAGCGCCGAGATCATCATCGGCCACAGCCCTACCCCGATCTCGGGTGCGCCCAATTTGGCATCGTCAACGCAGATCGTCACGTCGCAGGCGACGGCGAGCCCGAATCCGCCGGCGAGTGCATGGCCGTTGACCCTTGCCACAGTGGGCTTCCCGCCCCGGATGATGAGCCGGAACAGGTCGGCGAAGACTCCCCTGGCCTTGTGCAACCCGACAGGGTCGTCGACGAAAGAGCCCGACAGGTCGCCGCCGGCAGAGAATGCCTGGTCCCCGGCTCCGGTGTACACGAGGACGCGCACCGCAGGATCGTCGATTGCCCGTCTGGTCGTGGAGTGGAGTTCTTCCATCGTCTCCACCGAGAGCGGATTGCGGCGGGTGGGATCAGAGAGCGTGATAGTTGCTCGACCCTCACCCACTTCGTACTCGACCAATTCTCCGCCTTCGTCTGACTTGACACCCGGTATTACCGTCGTAGTACATGCTATGGCTGGCCATTGTCTTGTTCATCGCCTTGGCCATGGCGGTGCTGCGCGGGGGCCGTCTGACCAACCTGGGCGACATCGAGCTTCGGGCTTGGTGGCTCTTGCTGGTTGCCCTGGGCCTGCAGGTGGCGACCATCTGGCTGCCGGACTCGGATTGGGCAGAGGGTCTCGGGCTGGCCATGGTGCTGACCTCCTACGGGCTCCTCATGGCCCTGGTGGTGCTCAATCGCAACCGGACCGGGATGTGGCTCGCCGGTCTCGGGGTTCTGATGAACTTCACGGTGATCGCCGTCAACGGCGGGATGCCGGTGCTCGCCGAGGCGGCCGAGGTGGCTAGCGGGTTCACAGTCACCGTGCCTGATCTGTCCGGGTCGTTCAAGCACGTGATTCTCGACTCCGGTTCGAATCTCACCGCACTCGCCGATGTCATACCGCTCCGGATAGGAGGGATCGGCCAGGTGATCAGCCTTGGTGATGTCTTCCTGGCGGTCGGCCTAGGCCGATTCCTGGAGCACGAGTTGCGCCGGCCACGTCGCTACTTCAAGCGCGGCGCCCACGCCCAGCCCGGGTCGGCGAGCAAGACCTGACCGATCAATTGGTCAGGTGCGGACGGGGGTCAGCACCCCCCGGCTCTCCAGCAGCCGGCGAAGGGATGCCACGACCTCCGGGTCGTAGTCGTAGGCGGCGCCGGTGTGGAGGACCTCTAGGGCCTGCAGGGGGGAGAGCCCCTCGAGATGCACCTGCCAGTCATAAGCGGCGGCGACCTTGATTATCCGCGACACGATCGAGACATCCGGGTCGGTTTGCTCGCCCGGCTTGCGATAGGGCTCGTACTGATGGCGCACGTGGGTCGCCACTCGGCTCAAGTACGGCGACTCGGCGATGATCTCCGAGCTCCAGCGTGCGAGGTCGGTATCGCTGTAACCCATTCGCAGTATCTGCGGCTCGTTGAGGCTGACGCGCCCGATGTCGTGCATCAGCCCGGCGTACTCCACGTCTTCCACCTGGACCGGGCCTAGCCCGATCTCCTTGGCGATGGCCGAGGCGAGCTCGGTGGTGCGGTCAGCGTGACCATCGACCCCGAGCCCGGAGACCTCGGGGATGCGAGCCAGCGCACGGATGGTCTGCTTGTAGGTCACCTTGGTCTGTTGGAACCGTTTGAAGGCGAGGTGGGCAAACGAGTAGGGAAGCAGGGCGATGGGGAGTGCCCACCAACCAATCGCCGGTAGTAGTTCGCCGAACAGTGCACCCGTGAGAGCCAGTCCGAGGAAGACATTGAGATCGTGTATCAGGGAGCGGGCCAGATAGCTGCGGGACAGCTCACGCTTGCCCACGACGAGCATGGAGCGGGCGAACACCTCGACCGCGATCCAGGCGAGGAGGGCCACGACGAACGGGACCAGGTCCGCCCAGCCTCCGTTCAACTCGGCAAACGGCCCCACACGGAGGGCGGAGTACACGGTCGCATAGACGACATAACCGGCGAATCTCCGCACCAGAGTGGGCAGAAGGTCGGTGTGCTTCTCCCCACGTGAGTAACGGAGTGCCCAGACGATGGCAAGGCCCAGTCCATAAACGGCAATGCACCCGGCCAGGTCCACATCCTGTGTCGAGCCGAGCACGAAGGGCACGGCGGCAGCCACCGCCAGACCCACCGTGAACCTGTTCCCCGTGTTGGAGGCCGCTACCCCGACCATCGAGGCCAGCACCAACGCCGTCACCGCAACCAGCAATTTGATCGGATCGGTCACAGCAATGGTGGCCGCATAGAGACCAACCCCGGCGATAACGAGGACATACAGCCAGGAGACGATGGAGAGGGCGCGTGGGCTCCAGCTAGCCACGAAGGGTCAACTCCGGCTCTTCGGCGAGACGACGGGCCATCTCCTCGTCGTTCACATGCGGGGCGCCCCAGCGACGACCGGTCTTGTTGAGCGCTCGCTCGAAAGCGTCGACCACCTCCGGGTGGAACTGGGCGCCAGAGTTGCGCCTCAACTCGGATATGGCGTATTGCTGTGAGAGTGCCATCCGATAGGACCGGGCCGAGGTCATCGCGTCGAATGCGTCGGCCGCGGCGACGATGCAAGCCTCGATCCGGGGAGGCTCACCCTGGCTGTGCCCGCTGCCGCCGTATCCACTCCCGTCGAAATTGCTGTGGTGGCCGGAGGCGATCTCGACCATGGGCTGGAGGAAGTCCACTTCGGCGAGGATCTCTTCGACGAGTTGAGCGTGGGCCTTCATCTCGGCGTACTCGTCCTCGTCGAGCCGGCCCCTTTTCCGGATGAGCTCGGTGGGGACGGCCAGTTTGCCCAGATCGTGGATCAGGGCCGACCAGCGGAGAGTCTCGAGCTGGGTCCCACTGAAGCCCATCTCCTCGCCGATCATCTGTGAGAAGAACGCCACCCTTTCCGTGTGCCCTCTGGTGTACATGTCCTTGGCCTCGAGCGTCTTGACGAATCCGCGAATCGACCCGATGTGCGAATCACGCAATTGCGAGTAGGCGTAGAGGGACATGTGGCCAATGGCGTAGACGCCTACGATGAAAACGATGATCGCTTCGCCGTCGGCGATGAGAAAAGCTGCGCCGATGAGCCCGCCGATGAGGCCCATGGCTACCTGACCGACAAACAGAGTCGGCATCTGGGACCAGGGCTCGAGATTGTCCCGGCCGAAAACGACCTTCACCGCATATCGAACCAGAACCGTCTGCACCGTGGCGTAGGCCAGGGCCGCGACCGCCGACACGACCAGCACCCTGATCAGAGACCCGGCAGTGTCCGGGACGCCTTCGAGATATGTGTCGAGGATGAGGCCGCACACGGCGCCGGCAGTGACGATCTGCCCGAAGTTGGCCATCGGCTGGAACCAGCGCTTCTCTTTGAAGTCGAGCGGGGTGAACAGGGCGAGAGCACCCATCAGCGCCAGACCGAACATCGCGTCGGAATCGGGACGCATGGCCAGGATCACCCCGGCGCTCATCGCCACCATCACAGAGGCGGACTGCAGCATGCGATCGTTGACCTCGACCGCGAAGAACTCGAGCAGGACGAAGAGGACGGCGAATGGGGCCCAATACGCCCAGACCGGCATCTCGGAGTAGAAGAACGACCCGACGAGGGCGGCCAGACCCGCCAGCGAGTAGGGCACAGCGATCTTCAACCGGCGCTGCACCGTGGGTCGGAGACGACCGAACCATCCCCGCAACGGTTTTTTCCTACCAAGCCTCATTGAGCCCCTCGACGACATGTGTGACCGTTTGGTGAGCCGGCGTCGGTTATCAGCCGATCCGGGTGCCGGCGAGCACTAACTCCAGGCTCGCGACACATCTGTGATTACGGGCCAGAAATGCCTTCATCAAGAACGCTCACCTGTTGGTGCCGTATTTCACCGGCGTTGTGTGCCGGTGTTGACGATCCGCTCCGCTGGGGTTGATGGGCGTCCAGTACAAGGCCGACGTCTGACGCCGGACTCACCGCTTTTCCCCGGCAAGTCTTGACGGGGAACCTTTAACATGTCAAAGGCCCCTGACTTCGCCCGCCATTGGCCAGGCAGACGGGTCAGAGACCTCGGCTGCCCCACGTTTCCAATAATGCCTTCCAGCCCGCCGCAATCTAGAGCCTCTCGGTACCTTGAACAAGGGGAAATGCGGCGTGTTATCCCGATAGACCACTCCGGTTGGCTGTACGCTGGGAGGTCATGGACCTAATCGCGCTCCAGGACAAGATCTGTCGCATCGACGGCGTCGAGGCGGCGAGGATCGTCGCCGGCAACGGCCATATCGAGGAAATACATGTCCTGGCCCGCCGAAACAAGCCGCCCAAGCAGGTCGTGAGAGACGTGCAGTCCCTGAGCCAGGCGCTGTTTGGCGAGGAGATCGACCGCCGGGTGGTCTCGGTCGTGCAGCTCGCCGACTCCGATCTCGATATGGGATTTCGTCCGGCGCTGGTCGACGTCAGTGAGACCCTCGACGGGTCCCGCGCAGTTGTTTCGGTGACATTGCGGTGGCAGAACGAGGTCTTCACCGGCTCGTCGAAGGGCGCCGCCGCGGTGACCACCCGATCTCGTCAGATCGCCGAGGCCACGCTCGAGGCCATCCGCCAGGCCATCCATCAGGAGGCGGCCCTCGCCGTCTCGTCGATGGATATACCCGTGTTGGGGAGCCGCAAGGTGGCGGTGGCACAAATAGTCGTGGTCACCGAGGCGACCGAGCGACACCTCATCGGGTGCGCCTATGTCGAGGACGAAGAATCGAGAGCGGTGGTCCGCTCAGTCCTCGATGCCCTCAATCGGGTGCTTCCCGACCTCAAGATATCCTGACGCACGCGGTCTCCACCCCACATCATTACTCCACGGATGCGGCCAAACGTGTGCTGATCGCTGGGGGCAATGCGGTGGACGCGGCGATCGCAGCCACCGCTACCCAGGGGGTCGTCGCACCGGAGACCTGCGGGGTCGGGGGTGATCTCTTCGCCATGGTTCACAGGCCGGGATGGGATGAGCCCCGTGCGCTCAATGCCTCCGGACGCGCCGGGTCCCATGCCGACCCCGGCCCCGTTCGGGACGTCAGGGTCATCCCGCGCGACCACCCGCTCTCCGTCACAGTGCCCGGTTGTGTCGACGGTTGGTCGGTCCTTTCTTCTGAGCTCGGCCGTCTCGCACTGAGTGAATGCGTCGCCCCGGCCATCGAGCTACGCCAGCGAGGGCTTCGAGGTCTCCACCGAGCAGGCTGGCGCCTTTCTCGATCAGGCATCCTTCTACGCCGGGCAACGGGCGGTCCGAGAGTTCTATCCGGGTGGGGCAGCGGTCGTGCGAGGTGATGTCGTCAAGCGACCTGATCTCGCGGCCACTCTCCACGCTGTCGGCGAGCGAGGGCGAGATGCCTTCTATCTCGGGGATCCGGCCCAGGACATCGTCGAGGAATTGGGTGGCCTCATAACACACGGCGACCTGGCCCGATCCCACGCCGACTGGGTGAGCCCGATCTCATGTGCGGTCGGGGACATGTTTGCCTGGACCCTCCCCCCCAACTCACAGGGCTATCTCGGCCCTGCCACGCTCGCGGTGTTCGAGATGCTGGGACCACCTTCGGACCCGGCCGACCCGGACTGGTGGCATCTGCTGATCGAGGCGTTTCGCTCGATGGCCTGGGAGAGAGACGATCTCGTCGCCGATCCCGACCACGCACCCCTTCCCGGGCACCTCCTCCTCGATCCTGCCCGTTTGGGCCGAGCCGCCGACACGGTCGACCGAGCCGCAACGGGAGTCTGGCCCAGGAGAATGGGGTCCGAGTCGAGCACGGCGTACATGTGCATCGTCGACGACGAGGGCTTGGCCGTGTCCATCATCCAGTCGAACTTCGAAGGGACAGGCTCCGCATTCGGCGCCGGCACGAGTGGGTTCTTGCTCCACAACCGGGGCAGCGGCTTCTCCCTGACTCCGGGACATCCGAACGAGCTGCAGCCCGGGAAGCGCCCGCTGCACACCCTCTCTCCCACCCTCTGGACCCGCGATCGGGAGCCGACATGGGTGATCGGGACCCGAGGCGGCTCGGTGCAGCCTCAACTCGTGGCTCAGGTTGCGGCACGAGCCATCCTCGCCGGGAAGACCATCGAGGAGGCTCAGACCGCGCCGAGATGGGTGGTCCGGGAGTTCGGACCGTTCTCCGAGGCGCGTCTCCTGGTGGAGCCCGGTATCGCCGGGGCCACGCTCTCCAACCTGCGGTCGCGCGGGCACGTCATCGAAGAAGTGCCCGACCGCCAACCCGGTTGGGGGCCGGTGTCCATGATCAAAATCGACGGCAAGGACCGCACGACCCACCCGGACCCCCGCGTCGACACCACCAGCGCGATCGTTTTCTGACTAACGCCTTCAGCTTGCCTATGACCTCGCGGAGGGCCTCCGGCTCGGCGTCCAGAGTGGGCCCGATCGTGTAGAAGCCGATCCGCTGCACTCGATCGCCGTAGCGCTCCCGAATGGCGTCAGCCAACCGGTCGGCTGTCGCCGCCACCCCCACGGTGAGCACGGCATCATCCGGTACCAGCGCGGCCATCTCCTCCCACAGGCCGCGCTTCGACATCGCGTTGAGCTCTCCGCCGAAATCCCATCCCTCTGCCTCCAGCACCGGCAGGTATGAGGGGGTGGATGCGTAGAACGCAATCTGCTGCCGGACCGGGCCCATCGCCTGCTCGACATCGGAATCCGTCGCTCCGGTCATGACGAAAACGGTCGTGGCCAGCTCCACGTCGTCCAGCGTCCGGCCAGAGCCCGCTGCCCCGGCATCGATCCCGGGCAGGACCACCTCATCGAGATAGCGCACCGTGTGGAAGGGATGGACATGGAACCCCGAACAGAGCTCACCGGCGAGTCGGCTCAGATATGGGCCAACTCCGGCGATGTAGACCGGCACATCCGGATTCGGGATGGGGCCCGGGTTGAAGAACGGTGTGATCAGGGAGAACTGGTAGTAATCACCCTCGAAGGAAAGCGGGCTCGAGTCTTGAAACGATTCCCAGATCGCTCGAAGGGCAAGGATGTACTCCCGCAGACGGGGAACCGGGCGATCCCAGGTCGACGAGAAGCGCCGGACGATGTGCGCTCTGACCTGTGTCCCGAGGCCGAGGATGAACCGGCCGCGCGACATCCGGGCGAGATCCCAGGCCGTCATCGCGGTGATCATCGGCGATCTCGGGAAGGCGACGGCGATCGCCGTGCCGAGGTCGAGCCCGGGCTCCGCCACTGAGGCAAGGGCCAATGGCAGGAAGGGGTCATACTGGGTCTCGGCGGTGAAGAAACCGTCATAGCCGAGCTTCGCCGCGCCCTCCGCCGCCTCCGGAGCGCCCTCAGGGGGGCTCGGTGGGTAGTAGAAGTCGACTTTCATCAGCCAGCCAGGGTAGGTCGGGCCACGGATGGGTACGATCACGACCGATGAAGACACTGGCCAAAGTCGTGGGTGTCGTCGGCGCGGCGGCCGCCCTGGTGTGGGCGATGCGAGACCGATTCATCTCGGTCGCAGCGTCGCGCGAGCCGGAGCCGCCCGTCCTGCGGACCGCCGCTCCTGCTCCGACGGCTTCGGGGATCGACGCCATCGACGGGATCGGGCCTGTGTTCGCCAGCCGTCTGAAAGTCGCCGGGATCGACGATGTCTCCAAACTGGCCTCGGCGACTCCCGACACCATCGCCGAGGCAGCCGGCGTCAGCGGCGCTCGGGCCAGGACCTGGATCGAACAGGCCCGCTCGCTGGGCTGACGTGCCCTACCTTCACCAGCCGGAGGATCTCGGCAACCTTCTCGAGGGTGAGCCCTCCTTTCGAGTCGACCAGTTGCGCGACTGGCTCTACAGGACGCCTGTGCTGAGCAGCACGGACATGACCAATCTCCCGGCCGAGGTGAGGAGGAGGCTGGAGCCCCTCTGGCCGTTCGATGTGGAAGCGGAGCAGTCCGCCGACGGCGGGACCACCCGCAAGTGGCTGTTTCGTGCCCCGGACGGAGCCGCCATCGAGGCCGTCCTCATGGGCTATCCGCGCCGGGCCACGTTGTGTATATCGAGCCAGGCCGGTTGTGCCCTCGGCTGCACCTTCTGCGCCACTGGCCAGTTCGGGTTCGAGCGACATCTCGATGCGGGCGAGATCGTGGCTCAGGTGGCCTACGCGCAGGCTTTCCTCCGACAGATCGGGATGCCGGGCACCCCCGATCATCTGACGAACGTCGTCTTCATGGGAATGGGAGAGCCCCTGGCCAATTACGACCGGGTCAGGGAGGCGATCCGCCGGATGATCGAGGTGATGGGCATGTCGGCGCGATCGATCACGGTGTCGACCGTCGGCATCGTGCCGGGAATACGACGACTGACCGATGAGCCGTGGCCGGTTTCGCTGGCGGTGAGCCTCCACGCCGCCGACGACCAGCTGAGGAGCACGATTGTCCCGATCAATCGGCGCTACCCGCTTTCGGACCTCGAGGAAGCGGCCGCCGGGTACTTCGAGAAGAAGCGGCGCCGGCTCTCGATCGAGTGGACGATGATGGATGGCGTCAACGACACGACCGACCAGGCAATAAAGCTGGCTGCGATCGCCCGTCGGCTCCACGCCCACGTGAACTTGATCGCGCTCAATCCGACGCCGTTGACCAAGGAGACGGCATCCAGCGAGAGGGCCATCGACGCATTTGCCCGGGAACTGGGTCGGCGCGGGGTCAACGTGACCGTCCGCAACACGAGAGGCCGAAATATCGACGCCGCTTGTGGCCAATTACGCCTTCTCGCCGGCAAACCGGGCCTGAAACCCGTGTCTGACTGACGAAATCCCGTTTTGGTGGAAATTTCGCGATCTGCGGTTAGGGTGGACCCGCGGACGGAACAGGGGCCTGAAGGAGTTGGACCTTCATGCCAGTCAATCGACGCGCCCGCGCCATCGCTGTTGGCTCGGTTCTCGCCCTGACTGTGGCTCTATTTTCATTGGAGTACACCGTGAAGCGCGGAGACACCCTCAGCGAGATCGCACGTGACCACGACGTATCCCTATCCGATGTGATCGAGCTCAACGAGCTCTCGAATCCCGATTTGATTCGCCCAGGCCAGGTGATCCTCATCCCCGGTGTCGACGGCTCGGTGGAGCAGCTCCACGTGGTCAGCACAGGCGAGTCCTTGAACAAGATCGCCTCCATCTACGGCGCCACCGCCTCGGCGATCGCCGATGCAAACAGCATGGCCAATCCCGACCTGATCCGTCCGGGTCAGGAGATTCTCATACCCACCACCAGGAAGAAGTCACCGGGCTCAGGCACCCCGAGCGTCTCCGATGGCGAGAGCTCGTCGTCACGATCGGGTCGGTACCACATCGTTCAGAGTGGCGAGACCCTGGACTCGATTGCCGGGCAGTACTCGGGGCTTTCGCCCGATGTCATTGCCGACGCCAACGGGATCACCAACGGACAGGTCTACACCGGCACCCGGCTCTTCCTCGATGGCCCGGCCTTCGTAGGGACGGGGAGTGGGGGATCGGCCAGCTACGTGGTGAAGACGGGTGACCGTCTCGGCGACATCGCCGCCAGGCACGACACGAACATCTCGACGCTGGCCGACCTGAACGGGTTGTCCGACGTGAACATGATCAGGTCCGGCCAGACCCTCGCGGTACCGGGCGGGTCCAGCTGGGTTTGCCCGGTCGAGGGTGGCCGCTACTTCAACGACTGGGGCTTTCCCCGCGGCGGCTCACGGTTCCACGAAGGCAACGACATCTTCGCCGCAAAGGGCTCCCCGGTCAGGGCTCCGGTCTCGGGCACGGTCGAGGTCATCGAGGGCACCGTCGGTGGGCTCCAGTTCAATCTGTATGGAAGCGACGGGATCGAGTATCTCGGCTCCCACCTGGACGCGGCAGGGGAAACCGGCGAGGTGAGTGCCGGGGACGTGATCGGCTACGTAGGGAGCTCGGGCAATGCGGCCGGGACGACTCCCCACCTCCACTTCGGAATGTACGGGAAGGTGGGAGCGATGAACCCCCACCCGACGCTGGTCTCGAACGGCTGCTGACACGCAGGCAACTCAGGCCATCACCTCGCGGAGATGATCGAGTCTGATCGCACCTGCCTCCAACAATCGTCGGTGAAAGTCCTTGCGGTCGAAGGAGGCACCGGCCTCCGTCATTGCCTGCTTCCGGATGTCGAGGATCTCCCGCTCCCCGACCTTGTACGAGATGGCCTGACCCGGCCAGCCGAGATACCTCAACACCTCCGACTCCGCCAGGTCTCTCGGCTGCCGGCCGATCTTCTCCATGTAATCCACGGCGAGGTCGTAGTTCCACACCTGACCCGCATGGAGAGGAGCGTCGTCCGGGATCCGCTTTTCCAGATGGGCCCCGATGTCCACCACGACCCTCGTTGACCTGAACAGCTGGCTGGCGAGCAGGCCCAATCGGTATTCCGGATTCTCGAAGAATCCGAGCTCCTCCATTAGCCGCTCGGCGTAGAGGGCCCATCCCTCTCCCGACCCCGGGTACCAGACGAACAACCGGTGAAACCGGGACAGTTTCTCTCGCTGCAGCACTGCGAGCCCGACCTGCAGGTGGTGACCGGGGAAGCCCTCGTGATAGGCAGTGGCGACCTCCTGCCAGTACGGGATCCGGGTTCTCTCGCCGAGGGCGTACCAGATCGATCCGGGGCGTTCGAGATCCTCCGAGGGTGCCACGTACCACGCCCCGAGAGCGCCCCCCGAAGGAGCGAGATTCACCGTCACGTCGCACATCGGTGGCGGCACGTCGAAAGCCGACCCGTCCAGACGCTCGACTGCATGAGCCTGGATATCGCGGACGAAATCCGCAAATGCGCCATGATCGGGCGCCGAGCGACCAGGGTCGGTATCCAGCAGGTCGATCACTTCATCGATGTTCATATTGGGGTCGATCTCCGCCGCCGTGTCCTTCATCTCGCCGAGCAACCGGTGTACCTCGGACCATCCCCAGTCGTAGATCTCGTCCGGGTCGAGGTGCAACCCGAGGAAGCGCTCGGATTCCGCCGCATACCGGTCGAGACCGGCTGCATCGGAGGAGCTGGCTCGGGGCAGATAATCGGTCTCCAGCCAGTCTGCGAACCCGGCTGATGCGGACCTGGCCCGGGCGACGGCCGCCGCCACCTGATCCTCGTCGCCTCCGCCGGCTGCGGCGAGGGCAGGAAGCGCCGAGAAGCGCGACTCGGAGCCGGCAACCGAGCGCACCTGTTCGATGACGCTCAGCACCTGTCGTCGGGCCACCGTTTCCCCGCTCTCGAGCCCGACGAGGAGGCTGGCCCGATACCCATCCAGCATGTCGTCCCATGTCGAGAGTCGCACGGTCACGTTCTCCCACGCCTCGGGCCCGACCTTCGACACGATGTCGAAGGTGTCACGTGCAGTCTGAAACGGGCCGTAGATGTGGTTGAGATCCCGCTTCCAATGCCCGCTCTCGTAGAGGCGGCGCCCCGATTTCAGGTACCCACTCACGACACGTGCCGCGGTCGCCTGCACCGGGTCGGGGTGGTCGAGATGTGGCTCGAGATCCGCCACAGCCCTCGCCCTGAGCTCCTCTTTCGCCGCCTCACCGTCGGGCGAGAAGTCGTCCCACAGGTGATCGCGACCGGTAACGCCGGCCTCGGTGGCGGCGATCGGCGACAAGTCGGCATACGCCTCCGTCAAGCGATCGCAGATCTCGAAAGGTGTGGTCTCTGGCATGCTCGGGTGAAGGAGCGTAGACCCCTGGATACCCTTCGACTGGTGGAAGAGGTCATCGAGGTCCGTCAGGACGAGCAATTCGATGTGCACCGCCTCACGGGCTGGATGGCCGGCAACGGGACGCTGCCCGATGGGTCTCCCAGGGTCCGTCAGTTCGCCGGTGGCAAGGCCAACCTCACATATCTTCTCGACTTCCCGGGCGGTGAGCAGCTCGTGCTGCGGAGGCCCCCCCTCGGCCCGGTCGCGGAAAGCTCCCACGACATGACACGGGAGTACACGGTCCTCTCCCGACTCTGGAACGGCTTCGACAAGGCGCCGCGGGCTATTGCGCTCTGTGAAGACCCAGACGTGATCGGTGCCCCATTCTTCCTGATGGAGCCCAAGCCCGGTGTCGTCATCCGGGACGTCGTCCCCGATGTCTTCGGTGGGGGCACGGACAAGGGGGCCAACCACAAGCTGTCAACCGTCGTGATCGACACCCTGGTCGAGCTCCACTCGGTTGACCCCGTCGAATGCGGGCTGGAAGACCTCGGGCATCCGGACGGGTTCCTGGAGAGGCAAGTCGAGGGATGGTGGCGTCGCTGGGAACGGGCCAAGGATGACGACGATCCGATTGCCGACGAAGTCGGCAGGTGGCTTCGGTCCGGTGTGCCGCAGTCGGGGCCCCCGACACTCATCCACAACGACTGGCGTCTGGACAATATGGCGGTGTCGCCGGCCGATCCGGGTGTCTGTGTGGCGGTCTATGACTGGGACATGGCGACGAGGGGCGACCCTCTCGCCGACGTCGGAACGCTGATGGCGTCCTGGTACGACGAGGGAGAGGAGAAGTCGACCCTTGCGCCGATGCCCACCACCTCTCCCGGTTGGCTCGACAGGCGTGCAGCGCTCGACCGCTACGGAGAACGCTCCGGCAGGGACCTGGGCCAAGCCGACTGGTACGTCGTATTTGGGACCTGGAAGCTCGGGGTCGTCCTCCAGCAGATCTTCATCCGGTGGCTGAGGGGGCAGACCAAAGACCCCCGGTTCGAGCCGCTGGGAGAAGGCGCCCGGGCCTTGTTCCGCCTCGCAGCCCTCAGGATGCCCTGAATTGCTTTCGAGTCAACTTGGGTTGACAACATCCCGGCTGTCAACCTAGGGTGACAGGTATGACATTCCCGAAGGTCGCCGGCGCGGACAGCGCCGACCCTGCTCAGGGCCTGCAGGCCGTGGTTGTTCTCCGACGCACGACAGAGAGGCTGGAGGCGATTCACGTGGAAGCCGCCCGGGCCCATGGCTGGACCTGGCAGGAGATCGGCGATGCACTGGGCGTGTCAAGGCAGGCGGTACACAAGAAGTATGGGAGGTAGCGGTGTTCGAGCGATTCACCAAGAACGCCAGGCTCGTGGTGACTCACGCCGTCGAAGAGGCGGAGAGCCGTGGCGATACACGCATTGGCACCGAGCATCTCCTCATCGGGGTGGCCCGTTCACGATCCCTCGAGGGTGTGATGCCCGACGTCGAGTCCGTCCGGGCCGAGCTCGACCGGCTGGACCGGGAGGCGCTGGCATCGGTGGGCCTGGACCCGGAATTGATCGAGTTGGCCGGCCCGGCACGTCATAGGAAATCCGCGCATATCCCGTTCACGAGCGGGGCCAAGGACATCCTCAAGGGCGCTTTGCGTGCCGCGCTGGATCTGGGTCACCGACATATTGGTGTCGAGCACATCGCCATCGCCCTGACCGCGATCGAAGGCCCCGATCGCGCCACCGGAATGCTCCACGGTCTCGACCTCGATCCTGATGCCCTCCGAGCGGTCCTGCTTCGCCACGCGCGCCAGGCATCTTGATGCGAACCTGAAATAGGCCAAATAGGGCGGCGGGCAATGGTCGTGCCGTTGTTAATTTGGTGACTGTTATGAATTCAGGAGACCTCCCCCTAGGGACGGTCAGCTTTCTCTTCTCCGACATCGAGGGCTCGACGAGGATGCTGCAAGAGCTCGGCGATGCCTTTCGGCCTGTCCTGGAACGCCATAACACGATCGTGCACGAGGCGGCTAACAGCCATCGCGGCCGGATCGTCAAGAACGAGGGTGATGGCTTCTTCGTCGCCTTTCAGTCCGCACTCGACGCGGTCTCCGGCGCCGTGGAGATCCAGCGCCAGCTGGCGGCGGAGGACTGGGAGTCGCCGCAAGACGTGAGGGTGAGGATTGGAGTTCACACTGGTGAGGGCCGGCTGGGTGGCTCCGACTATGTCGGCATCGACGTCCATCGGGCAGCCCGCATCGGGGACAGCGGGCACGGCGGTCAGACCCTCGTCTCCGAGGCGACGGCCCGCCTTGTCGAATACAACCTCCCCGAGGACACACGCCTCGAGGATCTAGGAACCCATCGACTCCGCGACCTGACCCACGAGGAGCACATCTTCCAATTGAGTGTGGAGGGGCTCTCGACCGAGTTCCCACCATTGCGCACCCTGACCTCTTCCAAGGGCAACCTTCCCATCAGGGACCTCACGCTGGTTGGCCGTCAACTCGAGAAGGACTCTGTTCTCGTGGCCCTGGAGGAGTCGCGGCTGGTGACGCTCACCGGGCCTGGTGGCGTGGGGAAGACGACACTGGCGCTGAAGGTGGCCGAAGAGCTCGCCTCCAGGTTCGAGGACGGCGTGTGGTTCGTCGAGGTCTCGAGGGTGGCGGACGACAACCTCCTGGCGGCGGCCGTTGCTCGCCAACTCCACATCACAGAGAGCCCGCTCCAATCGATCACCGACACGCTGATCTCCCGCCTGGCCAAGGCCCACTCGCTGTTGATCCTCGACGGGTGTGAGCACCTGATCGACGCCGTCGCCAAGCTGACCGACCAGCTGCTCCAGGGCACCGAGACATTGAAGATCCTGGCCACCACGCGGGAGTGGCTTTCGATCAGGGAGGAGCACCTGGTCCAGATCTCCCCGCTGGCAGTTCCAGGCCCCGAAATCAGGTCTTTGGATGGGATCGCCTCGTTTCACTCGGTCGAGCTATTCGTGAACCGGGCACGACTGGTGAATCCGAACTTCGAGCTTGGCCTGGCCAATGCGCAACAGGTCGCGGAGGTCTGCCGGCGCCTGGACGGAATCCCCCTCGCCATCGAGCTAGCTGCAGCACGGCTGAAGGTGTTGTCGGTGGGACAGCTCGTCGAACGGCTTGATCAGCAGTTCGCCCTCCTTGCCGGGACGGCTCGAGACCTGCCACCTCATCAGCAGACACTCGAGACCACTCTCGACTGGAGCTATGACTTCCTCGGGGGTGCAGAACGCGCGCTGTTCACTCGACTTTCGGTGTTCAACGGTGGCTTCACCCTGGAAGCCGCCGAGAGCGTCTGCTCTGGAGGCCTCGTGGCGCGGGAGCATGTGATGAACCTCCTAGGACGACTGGTCGAGACGTCTCTCGTAATGGCAACGGAGACCGACCCGATCCGCTACCGCCTCCTCGAGCCGATCAGCCACTACGCCCGGATGAGGCTGGACGAGGCCGCCGAGCTCTCGACGCTCCGTGACCGCCATGCCGAGTTCTTCCTGGCCATGGCGGAGGAAGGCGACAGTGAGATCCTGGACAACGAGCAGAACGTGTGGGCCGATCGTCTGGAGCGTGACCGTTACAACCTGCGTGCGGCCCTCACCTGGCTGCACGAATCGGGCCGGGCTCAGGATGCGATGGCCATGGCCGGTGCCCTGCGCTGGTTCTGGGTCATGAAACGGGAGGTCAGCGACGGCACGGAATGGCTCGAGCGCACGCTCGCTCATCGGGAAGGCGTCGATCCATCGATAGTCGCCCGGGCGCTGAATGGCGCGGGGCTCCTGGCCAGTCGCCGGCTCGCGTTCGACGAGTCATACGACGCCCTGACCGAGGCAATGGAGATCTACCGTCAGCTCGGGGATCGACATGGCGAGGCGCGCCAGGCTTATCAGCTCATGGCGACGGCATGGCTACGGGACGACCTGGAAGAGGCGAAGCGTCTTGCCCCTGAAGCCGAGCGCATCAACCGGGACGTCGGTGACACCTGGATGCTGGCCTGGACCCTCGCCGTCTGGGCAACCATGGCGCGCCTCCAAGGAGATCTGGAAGAGGCACGGGAGAAGATGACCGAGAGCCATGGACTGTTTCTCGCTCATTCCGGAGTCCTCGACGTGGGGTGGTCGGCCCTCAGGCTCGGCGCCGTGGCCCGCGACGAAGGCAACTACAACGAGGCCACAGACAGATACACCGAGGGTCGTGACCTCCTCGTCATCGCCGGCGACTCATTGGGGGTGGCTCATGCGGACGCCGGGTTGGGGGCGATGGCCTGGCTCGCCGGCGACCACGACTACGCGTTGGAGCTGTTCAAGTCGGTGCTCGAGGGATTCAGCCTCTATGAGGAGACGGCCAACAACCTCTTCGAGATGAAGACGATGATCCAATCGAACCCGACGACAGCCGAGCTACAGAGAGTCGTGGAGCAGAACCGAAACCGGGCCACGGTCGTCAATGACAGAGCCGGTGCGAGAGCAGCCCTCGGGGAGTATCTGTACCACATGGGCAAGACCGCACACCGGCAGGGCCAGTTCGAACGGGCCCAGGATGCCCTGGTCGAGAGTCTGGTGCTGTCCGATGGCGCAGAGGACATGCGAGGTGTGGGCATAGCCATCGCATCGCTCGCCGTCGGGGCCCATGCTCAGGGCCGCGACGTGGTCGCCGCCCGTCTCTTCGGGCTCGCCGACTTGGTCGCAAGCAAGCACCGCGTCGCAATCTGGCCGCCACCGGAGGAGCACGATTACGCCACCCAGGTGGCGTCCAC
Organism: uncultured Acidobacteriota bacterium; assembly: GCA_963828465.1. GTDB lineage: Bacteria > Actinomycetota > Acidimicrobiia > Spongiisociales > ZC4RG35 > JARDZU01. The sequence goes on from CAWHEU010000021.1 coordinate 59,346, forward strand.
CCAGGAGAGTCTGGGCAGCCAGGAGTTCGCCCACGCCACGGTGGCGGGTGAATCTCTCACCGTCGAGGGTGCGATCGCCCTGGTGCGCCGCGGGTCCTGACAACGCATCAGGTATCGAGCCCATGCTCAGTAGTCGATGCCTCGTCTCGCCATGACTCCCTGGTCGAAGACGTGCTTCACTTTCTTCATCTCGGTCACCGTGTCGGCCACCTCGATCAGGGCAATGGGGGCATCACGGCCGGTCAGAATGAGATTCAGCCGGCTGGGACGATTGGCGATCGCGCTCAGCACGTCGTCGATGTCGATCCAGCCCCAGTTGATGGGGTAGGTGACCTCGTCCAGGATCAACAGGTCATACTCATCAGAGCCGATTCTGGTCTTGGCGCTGAGCCACGCCTCACTGGCTATCGCCTCGGATTCGTCGATGTCGTCAGAGTCCCACGTGAACCCATCGCCCAGGGCCCACCAGTCGATCCCCAGCCTCCGGCCCACATCCTCCTCACCGACCTTCCACTCCCCCGACTTGAGGAACTGGACGACACCTACCTTCCAGCCACGGGCTACTGCCCGCAGTGCCGTGCCGAAGGCGGCAGTCGACTTCCCCTTGCCTTCGCCGGTGTTGACCAGGACGAGCGAGGGCAACCGCTTGTGCGCCGCCGGAGGTGACTCAGTCGGTGGGCTGGATTGATCGGTCACTCTGTCTCCGTGTGGGGATGACGGTCGGACCATCGCCATTGGTCACGACTCGGATCCCGGCACCGTAGCTGGGGATGAGAGTGCCCTCGGTCAGCACCTTCGAGGCAGTCCCTTCGGCAGCTACTTGCCCGTGGTCGAGGAGGACGAGGCGATCGGCGAACCGGCCGGCCAAGGTCAGATCGTGGAGTGCCGTGACCACCGTCAGCCTTTCGTGGTGCCGCAGCTCATCGAGTATCTCGAGAACCTCCAGGGCATGACCGATGTCGAGGCTCGATGTCGGTTCGTCGAGCAGGAGAACGGGTGCCTCCTGAGCCAAGGCCCGGGCCAGGACAGCCCGCTGCGCCTCGCCCCCAGACAGGGTGGACAGGTTGCGATCGGACAGTTCGATCAGGTCGAGGCGCGATACCGCCCGTCCAACAGACTCCAGGTCGTGGCTTCGCTCCGATCCCACGTAGCCGAGGTGGGGGGTCCGGCCGAGGAGGACGTAGTTGGCAACGGTCATCTCGTCCGGCAGCAACGGTCGTTGTGGCATCCAGGCGATGTCGGCTCCCGCCCGGCGCTCACGGCCGCCCAGATCGACAGACCCTTGGTGGGGGACGATGCCGACGGCTGCCTTGAGAAGAGTCGACTTCCCGGCGCCGTTGGGCCCGATCAAGCCCACCCATTCGCCATCGTCCACCGTGAGAGAGACCGGGCCGACGACGGTCACGCCGCTGAAGGAGACAACGACGTCGCGCCAGGAGATCACGAGGAACCCCGCATCGAGCGGAGGACGAGCAGGAAGAACGGAGCGCCCAGGAAGGCAGTGACAACACCGATGGGGAGCTCGGCCGGCGCCACCACGGTTCGCGCACCGAGGTCGGCGAGGATGAGAAACGAGGCGCCGTACACCAGGGAAAGCGGAATGATCACCCGGTAGCTCCAGCCGGTGAGCAGCCGGATGGTGTGGGGCACGATGATCCCGACGAAGGCGATCAGGCCGCTGACACTGACGGCGGCTGCCGTGGCCAAGGTCGCGGCGAGGACGACCAGACGGCGGACGCGCATCACGTCGACGCCGAGGCCCGCAGCCTCTTCGTCGCCCAGGCCGAGCACATCGAGCAGGCGACGCATGAGGACAAGTACGGTCGCGGCCGCCAGAGCGTAGGGGATGAGGGTCCAAACCTCGCTCCAGCCAACTGTCACCAATCGCCCGAGAATCCAGGAGTACACCTCTCGCAAGGTCTCGTAGTTGCGCTGGAGCAGGAATGTCTGAACCGCCGTGGCGAACGCGGCAACGGCGACACCCGCCAGGATCAGAGTGGTGGTTGTCCTGCCACCAACGGTCCGACTGAGTGCATATGTTGCCCCCACCGCGGCGATGCCGCCCACGAAGGCCACCAACGGGATTGCAGCCGAGCCGGCACCAAGTCCGATCACGGCGGTCGCTCCGAGACCCGCCCCTGCGGCCACACCGAGCAAATAGGGGTCGGCTAGAGGATTCCGGAAAACACCCTGGTACCCCGCACCGGCAACGGCCAGGACCGCCCCGACCAGGCCGCCGATCACGACACGGGGCATTCTCAGCTCGAAGAGGAGCCTGATCTCGACCTCGCTCAGCCCGTGCTCCACAGTCACGAACGGGAGTCGATCGGCAAGTGCCTTGATCACCTCCGCCGGTGAGAGGGCCACCGAACCAACCAGCACCCCGGCCAAGGCCGCCACGACCAGGATGGCCGCCGCCACCAACCACCGCCCGGCGCCAATTCGCGCCGGAGTGACGGCGGGCGGGGACGGCACCTCGCTCAAGAAGCGGACACGATCCCTGTCACCGATTCGGCGATCAACCCCAGCAACTCGACAACACGCGGCCCCCAATTCGAAGCTAGATAGGCCTCCAACGGGACGATCGCATCGTTCTGAACCGCACTCATCTCAGCCCATCCCGGCCGCTCGCTGAGGCTTTCGGGTGTCACCCCAAAGTCGACATCAGCGAGATAGATGATGTCCGGGTCCTGGCTGACGATGTACTCGGAGGCGAGTTGCGGGAAGCCGGTGCCGTCGGTGTCCGCCTCGTCTGCGATGTTGGTCAAACCGAGCAGCCCGTAGATCTGGCCGAGGAAGCTGTTCGAGGACGCCGAAAACAAGGTGGCATCGACCTCGTGATAGAAAGTCACTCCCGCAGGAATGCTGGTCGTCGCCACGATCTCATCGATGTCCGCCTGCATTTGAGCTACCGCCTCCGCCGCCTCTCCGACATGTCCGGTCGCCGAGCCCAGGACCTCCAATTGGGTGTATGAGTCGTCGAGGCTCAACGCTGTCGGGAGAAGGAGGGTCGGCACCCCGACCGCTTCGAGCCCCGACACGAGCTCACCGGGGTCGAACGAGATCACGACCAGGTCGGGCTCGTAACCCACTATGGCTTCGATGTTCGGGGTGAAACCGGAGAGGTCGGTGATCGGTGCCTCTGTCGGGTAGGTGGAGAACTCGTCCACGGCGACCACTTGCTCGCCGGCGCCGATGGCGAAGAGCATCTCCGTGCCTGTCGAGGACAGCGAGACGATGCTCTCCGGCATGGCCTCGATGGTGACCGCGCCGCTGGCATCGCTCACCTCCACCGGGAACCCTGCATCGGCGGCAGTCGTGGTCGGGTCGGGCTCTGCAGTGGTCGTCGGGTCGGACGCCACCGTCGTAGTGGCGACCTCGCCGGTCGTGGTGGTGCTCCCACCCTCGGCCGAACACGCAACGATCGCCAGCAGGGTGAGGATCAGCATGATCCTTCGCATATGACACATCCTCCGTTATCGGAGGATGAAGAGGCCGGTGGCTTCCCTGAGCCCACGCTTCCGTCTTCATCCGAGACTTTCGTCGTGGCCCTGGAGATCAGGCGACCTGGCTCGTCCCCCGTGAGGGGGCTTCACAGTTGCGGGACAGCACCGGGGTCAAACCGGCTTCGCTGTCTCCGGGGCAACCCACCATATGACAGTGGGCCCGGCCAGCATAGCCGGGCCCACTGGGAGGAGCCTCTGTCCCCCGTAGGGGGAATTTCTCTTCGATCAGCCGAGGTCGGCTGGGCGTTCGCTCATGGTCACCGGGACCGTTACTTCGTTCCCGTCACGGACGACCACGAGATCGATGGTGTCGCCGGGCTGATGGGTCTGCACCTGAGCTGCGAGATCGCCGCCATCCTGAACCGGGGCGCCGTCGATGGAGATGACCAGGTCACCAACCTGGAGACCGGCCTCGTCGGCACCGGTGCCCGCAGTGACTTCGTCGATCAGGGCGCCGCCCTGACCCGACTCGACCACGCCGAGGGATACCCCGAGGTACGCGGTCTGGATCTCCTCACCGGCCACGAGACTCTCGGCAATGCCGTTTGCGATGTCGATCGGCACGGCGAACCCGACACCGTCGTTGGCGCCGGACAGGCTGAAGATCGAGACATTGATCCCGATCACCCGACCCTGACGGTCGACGAGCGGGCCACCGGAGTTGCCCGGGTTGATGGCGGCATCGGTCTGTAGAACTGCACGAGCGGAAGCCCCTTGCGGGATGGCCTGGTCGACAGCGGAGATGATTCCTGAGGTGACAGTGCCCTGTAGGCCCCACGGGCTGCCCACCGCGATTGCCATCTGGCCCACCTGCGGGGCGTCGTCGAGCGCCAGCTCGGCTGCGGGTAGGTCAGTCCCTTCGACCTGGATCACGGCCACATCCGCGCCAGCGGTGCCACCGAGGACGGTGCCCTCGACCTGCTCACCATCGGCGAAACGGACCGTGACGGTGTCTGCGCCCTCGACCACGTGGGCCGCAGTCAGGATCAAGCCGCTGGCGTCGTAGATGACACCGGAGCCAACGCCCTGGCCGGCCTGGATCTGGACCACCGAGGGGAGGATGACCGCGGCGGCGTCGGCTACCGGCTCCTCGCCGGGGATCACATCAGCGGAGGCCTCTTGCTCATCGGACCCGGGCTCGGCCGTCTGGGCCGCGGGTACCTCGTCGTCGTTGTCGATCGTGGTGACCAGATAGGTCGCGGCGGATGAGCCGACTACGAGCAGCACGGCCAGAAAGGCGACTAACCACGGAGACGTGCGGGCTGAGCCAGTCTTCGCCGGCTGGGTCGGCTCGGCGGGAGCAGGAACCTGAGCCGGCTGTGGGGTGTCAGGAATCTCTTGTGTGGACGGCGCCTCGGTGGCGACAGAGCCGTGAAGGGTGGGGTTCTCGTCGCTGACCGGGCTTTGCTCGGTTGTCGACGGGGCTGGATGCTGTGTCATGTCCTCGTTTGTCATCGTGTTGAAAACCTCCTGGCACCGAACCTAGGACCCGGGAGATCAAGCACCCGTAAATGGCGTGAAATCCGGTGGGGAACCTGTGGTATCGCCTTTCGGGATCCAGATTGTCATCGTGGTGCCCGCGCCATCGGGGCCGGTCGCCGAGACCAGGGCGCCCTCGTGACCCTGTGCGATCTGCTCCACGATGGAGAGCCCGAGGCCGATGCGCCCGCCCTCCGGCTCCTCAGGCAGCCCCGGGCCCTGGTCGGACACCGCCATCCAGGCCCATTCGTCCACGACTCCTGCCCCGATCCTTATCCGTGATCCGGTGCCCGATACACCGATCGAATTGTCGAGGAGGTTGGTGAGGGCACGGTCGAGGGCGACAGGGACACCTTCGACCAAAGCTGGAGATACGCCGCTCTCGAGGACGATTCCCTTCTCCGCCAGGGGTTTCTCGTATTCGGAGGACTTGGCGCTCACGATCTCGGCCAGATCGAGGGCGACGGCCTGCGCCTTGCCGGTCTGAAGCCGCGGCAGTGGCGAGAAGGCCATCGATCATCTCGGACATCTTCTCCGCGTTGCGCCGGACAATCCCTCCCACCTCCTGCCAGTCGGTCACGGTCGCAGCATCGTCATCGGCCACCACTTCGACATTGGAACGAATCACGGCAAGTGGTGTCCGGAGATCGTGGCTGGTGTCGGCGAGGAACCGCCGCTGACTGGCAAATGCTCGGTCAAGCCTCTCGAGCATCCCGTCGAAGGTGTCGGCAAGCCGGGTGATCTCGTCGTCGGGGCCTTCGAGAGCGATGCGGCGGCTCAGATCCGAGGCCTGGATCTCCCGGGCCACGTTGGTGATCTCAATCACCGGTCTGAGAACCCGGCCCGACATCACCCAGCCGACCACGATGCTCAGCAGGAACAAGGCGACAAGGGCGAGGATCGTCGCCTTGGCGACCTCGTTGAGGACGATCTCGTTGTAGACCGACTCGATCATCCGGACCTCGCGGGCGGCGAGGGAAGGGAGCACCCCGATTTGGACGCCGTCCTGGATGACGGGGCGGCCCGACCACACGTATTGGGTCATGGTCTGACCCCGCAACCAGTTCCTGAGGGCCATATAAACCAGGCCCAGCAGGGCGCCTCCCAGACCGAAGACGATGGCCGAGTACTGCACCGAGAGGCGAAAGCGGATCGAGTTCCAGGCCTGCATCACTCACTCAGCCTGTAGCCGCGTCCGGGCACCGTCGAAATCAGCGGCGGGTCACCGAGCTTCTTCCGCAAGTTGCTCACCGTGACCCGGACCACGTTGGTCATCGGGTCTGCCATCTCGTCCCATACGTGCTCGAGGAGGTGCTCCTGGCTGAGCACAAGACCGGCATGGGACATGAAATAGTGGAGGAGAGAGAACTCCTTGGCAGTGAGATCGAGGGCTTCGCCACCCCTCGAAGCTTCGAAACGGGCAGGATCGAGCCGCAACGGGCCGACCTCCAGAACCGGGTCGGTGCCATCGTCTCTCCGGAGCAGTGCCCGCACCCGTGCCGACAGCTCGGCGAAGGCGAAGGGCTTGACCAGGTAGTCGTCGGCCCCTGAGTCGAGACCGGTCACCCGGTCCTCGACGCCGTCACGTGCGGTGAGCATCAGGATCCGGGGACGCTCGCCCTCGAGCGTTGGCAGCTCACCGCTAACCAACCGGCGGCAGAGAGTGATACCCGAGCCGTCGGGCAGGCTCCAGTCCAGGCAAACGAGGTCGTACGTGGCGGTGCGAAGCTTCATATCGGCGTCGGAGGCAGTCAGGGCCGTGTCGACTGCATGACCGTCGCGTCTGAGACCTCTGGCGATCGCATTGGCCAGGTCCGGCTCGTCTTCAACTACTAAAAGGCGCACTATTCACCAAGCTAAGGGGCCGTGGGTAACGAACTGATAAACCAAGAGTCACCCTTGCTCGATACCAGTATGGGTCCAGCGACCCAACTGATAGTGAAACCGAGTGACGATGATGAGAGTCAGATGCTTTGCAAATGGTCGTAACTTTCATAACCCAAGATCAAGACGGATTCCACACGTACACAGGCCATGTGGTCTCACGTGGGCCAGCGACCATCGTGGTGATGCTGACCGAGCCATTCAGCATGGCAGGACGCTCGGTCCAGTTTCCCATGAAGGTCGTCGTCGAGGAGAAGGTCGTCTCAGCCTGAGACACTCCATGGCTTCATCGGCTCCTCGAAAAGTAGGTGAGTCGCCGTGTTCCTAGACGCATCCACCTGGCAGGCGCTCGCCATTTGCGGCGCCGTAGGCGGCGTGGCTGGGCTCCTTGCCGGGTTCGTCGCCAACGCCACCAGTCTCATCGGTGCAATCCTCATCGGGATCATCGGTGGCATCGTTGCGTCGGCCATCATGAGGATCGCCGGTGCCCCGGCTATAGCCTCGGTCGGAGACGGGTTCTCCCTTGTTTGGGCTGCAGTCGGCGGTCTGCTCCTCGGCTACGTCGTCGGCCGCTCCAGCTAGCCACTCCCCCGGTCGGGCTCTTCGTCGTCCGTTGCGGTTATCTCGACCTCCCCGACCCGCCGCCCCTCGGTGCTGCGGACACGCAATCTCCAGCCCTGGTCCTCGATCACGTCGCCACGGCGCGGCAGGCGCCCGAGACGTTCCATGACGAGTCCACCGATCGTCTCGTAGTCACCTGACGGCAGCTTCACACCGAACTTGACCAACTCATCGGGCCTCATAGTGCCTGCGGCGACGATCCGACCGTTCGGCTCCACCGATACCAGTTTCTGCCGGGGATCGTGCTCATCCGCGATCTCGCCGACCAGTTCCTCGGCGATGTCCTCCATCGTGATGATGCCTGCCGTGCTGCCGTGCTCGTCGACCACGACGGCGAGATGGGACCGGGCATGTCGCATCTCGTCGAGAACGGATCGAAGGGGGGCAGTTTCCGGGACTACCAGGGGCTCCCTCAGGCGCTCGGGGGGCAGGGGCGCATCCCGCTCGACCTCATCCGTCATCAGGTCCTTCACATGGATCAACCCCGCGATGTTGTCGAGATCACCCTGGTAGATCGGGATGCGGGAATGACCGGTGACCCTCATCAACTCCTGGATCCCGGACACGAGCGTCTCGGAGGGTGCAGCCACGATGTCAGGTCTGGGAACCATGACCTCGGAGGCATCGAGATCCCCAAAGATGATGGCGCCGGTGAGCAGTCGGTGGGCAAAGTCCTCGATGACCCCTTCCCTCCTGCCGGTGCCGATTATCACGGAGAGGTCTTCCGCCGAATGACCGACGTCGAGGGCGTCCGTCGGCCGCACCCCGAAGAGACGGAGCACTCCGTTGGCACTGGCATTGAGGAGGGCGATAAGGGGCCGGAAGAGGAGGATGAACCCACGAAACGGCATAGCGAGAAGCACCGCTGTTCGCTCTGGCGCGGAGATGGTGATGTTCTTCGGCGCCATCTCGCCCACGACCATGTGGAGGAACACCACGATGAGAAGGGCAATGACCAGCGAGATGCCGTGAATCACGTTCTCCGAGAGCGGGAGGAACCCGAGCCCGAATTCGAAGATCGAGGCCACCGCCGGTTCGGCCACGGCGCCGAGCAACAGTGAGGCCATCGTGATGCCGAGCTGCGCCGCGGCCAGACTGAGTGTGAGGTTCCTGTTCAGGCCGACGGCGATCTGGGCCGACCTTCGCGGTATCTGCTCCAGCACATTGCGCCGAGCCGTGATGTAGGCGAACTCTGCGGCGACGAAGAACCCGTTGGCGAGGAGGAGCAGGACCAGCCAGAGAAGAGCCGGCCAGTTCACCTGTCGTCCCCTTCGCGTTCGCTGTACCGGGTGACACGCACCTGGTCGACACGGTGCCCGTCCATCGACAGAACCTCGAAGGACGTGTCCCTGACCCGTATCACCTCGCCGACATGCGGGAAACGCCCCAGCTCGGCGACCAGGAAACCCCCCAGGGTCTCGTAGCGTCCATCGGGCCACTCGAACTCGATCAACTCCTCGACCTCATGACGATGCAGGAGCCCGGATAGGACCTCGACCTCTCCCTTCTCTGAATCCGAGACCGGCTCGGCGTCGTATTCGTCTTCGATCTCCCCGAATATCTCTTCGAGGAGGTCTTCGATGGTGACAATGCCGGCGGTGCCCCCGTACTCGTCGACGACGACCGCCATGCCCCGCCCTGCTGATTGGAGTTGGGTGAGCAGGTATTCGAGAGTGCTCGTCTCGGGGACCTGGAGCGCAGTATTGGTCAGCTCCCCGACCGGGGTGAGCGGAATCCGCGATTCGGGGACGTTGAAGCTGTCCTTGACGTGAACGACGCCGACGATGTCGTCGAGGTCCTCATCGAATACCGGGAAACGCGAGTGACCGGTCGCAGCAGAGGTCCTGCGTAGCTCGGCGACCGAGTCGTGACGGCTGAGGCCCACGACCGAGACCCTGGGCACCATTGCGTCCGCCGCGACCTTCTCGGTGAAGGTGATGGCCCGGGTCAACAATTCCATCTCGTCGTCGTCGAGGCGGCCTTCCTCACCCGATGATCGGATCATCAGCTCGAGCTCCTCCATCGAGCGAACTCCCGCCAGTTCCTCTCTCGGCTCGATGCCCAGCTTTCGGACCGTCCAGTTCGCCGACTCGTTGAGGAAGAGGATCAGCTGACGGAGCACCCTGTTGACCACCTGCAGCGGTATGGCAAACCAAACCCCGGTGAAGTAGGGCCTGGCGATGGCCAGATTCTTGGGGACCAGCTCACCGAACACCATGGCGGCCCCTGTGGCGAGGATGAAGGCGATCACAATCGACACGGCAGGAGCGGATGTCTCGGTGACGAACGGGAGCGACGAGATCGCGGGCCGGATCAACGTCGCCACCGTCGGCTCGGCGATAGCGCCGAGGATCAGCGATGTGACCGTTATCCCGAGTTGCGCCCCGGACAGCTCGAAGGAGAGGTTTCGCAGGGAGGCGAGGATGCGCCTCGCCGACCGGTCACCATCCTCCGCCCTTCGCTCCACATTGCTGCGGTCCACGGCGACGAGGGCGAACTCCGCAGCCACGAAGAACCCGGTGAGCAGGATGAGCAGGACGACCGCGCCCAACCCGAGGTAGGTACTAATGGATTGGCTCCGGGCTCACGGTTCGCACAAGGATAAGTCTGACGGGGTGCCGCGTGGTTTGTGCCCGTGATGGCGGTGGTAGGTGCTGGCGGAAGCCATGCCCAAGTACCTGGTCAACGAGGCCGCTGTGGCCAAGGCCGAAGAGCTGATCGAGGCGCGTCGATACGTGGTTCGCAGCGAATGGTCGGAGGTCCAGCCGAGTGCTGCGTCGGAGAACGACTTCCTCGATCGCAACGACTGGGAGGCCTACTCCCTGTGGCACCTCGGGTTGACGGACGGTGCTCAGGACGAGACCAAGGCCCGCTATGCCTTCGTGTTCGGTGACCTGCACCGTCTCCATCGCAGCGGGCTGATGGCATGCCGCTTCCGGGCAACGCAGTGGGATCACAAGGAAATCGAGCTGGCATCCCACGAGTTGATCCAGAAAATGGATGCACGACGCGGCAAGACCTAGAACCTACGACTTACGACCTAGAACGCTGACACGACTTCGTCGTGTCAGCCTTTATGGCCCCCGCCTCCGCCATGTTGAGCTCGATGAGCCGGTTCATCTCTACCGCGTACTCCATCGGTAGCTCCTTCACGATGGGCTCGATGAACCCGGCCACGATCATCGAAGTCGCCTGATCCTCGGTCAGCCCACGTGACATCAGGTAGAAGAGCTGCTCTTCACCGACCTTGGACACCGTGGCCTCATGGCCGATCTCGGCGTCGTTCTCCTCGATCTCCATGTACGGGTAGGTGTCGGAACGACTGTGCTCGTCGAGGATGAGTGCGTCACAGCGCACGAATGACTTGGCGTTCTCGGCGCCCGGCTCGACCCGCACCAGGCCCCGGTAGCCGGCCCGCCCGCCGCCCTTCGAGATCGACTTGGAGACGATCGTGGAGGTGGTGTCGGGGGCAACGTGGATGATCTTGGCCCCCGCGTCCTGGTGCTGTCCCTCGCCGGCGAAGGCGATGGAGAGGACCTCGCCATGGGCGCCAGGCTCCATCAGCCACACTGCCGGATACTTCATCGTGAGACGGGACCCCAGGTTGCCGTCAACCCATTCCATGGTGGCGTTTCGGTAGGCAGCGGCACGCTTGGTCACCAGGTTGAACACGTTGTTGGACCAGTTCTGGATCGTGGTATAGCGACAGCGAGCACCCTCCTTGACGACGATCTCGACCACGGCCGAATGAAGCGAGTCAGTGGTGTAGACCGGCGCGGAACAACCCTCGACGTAGTGAACGTAGGCGCCTTCGTCGACGATGATCAGGGTCCGCTCGAACTGGCCCATGTTCTCGGAGTTGATCCGGAAGTAGGCCTGGAGCGGCTGATCGACGTGGACCCCTGGCGGCACGTAGATGAACGAGCCACCGGACCAGACCGCCGAATTCAGCGCGGCGAACTTGTTGTCGTTGGGTGGAATGATCGTCCCGAAGTACTCCTTCACGATCTCGGGGTAATCGCGGAGAGCGGTGTCCATGTCGGTGAAAAGGACGCCGAGCTTCTCCAGGTCTTCCCGATTTCGGTGGTAGACGACCTCGGACTCATATTGCGCGGTGACTCCGGCCAGGTACTTCCGCTCGGCTGCGGGGATGCCCAGCTTCTCGTAGGTGGCCTTGATCGACTCGGGGACCATGTCCCAATCTTTCTGCTGCTCACCCGCCGGCTTCACGTAGTAGTAGATGTCGTCGAAGTCGATCGTGTTCAGGGCACCGCCGCCACCCCATTGGGGCATCGGCTTGCGCAGGAACCTCTTATAGGCCTTGAGACGGAAGTCGAGCATCCACTCGGGCTCCTTCTTCATGGCCGACATATCGCGGATCACGTCTTCGTCGAGACCCTTCCGCGGTGTGAAGGCGTACTCGATGTCGTCCCGCCAGCCGAGCTGGTAGGCGCCGAGATCCAGTTCAACGGTGGCCACAGGCAATCACCTCGATAATTCGCTTCTACAGGCCTCTTATGTAAACGGGAGTATGGGGTCTCGAATTTCCACTATCCCGGTAGTGCGATTGTACCGGATGGGTACTAATGACGAAACCAGGTCAGCTGCCACCAAACGTTAGGTTCGGGGCATGCCGGTGATTGTGGTCGGCGCCGACACGCCGCAAGGTCGGGCGGTTGCAGAAGGATTGGCGGAGCCGGGGCGGGAGGTCCGCGCCTTCGTCACGGACCCGATTGTCGGTGCCGAGTTGAGACACATGGGTGTCAAGGTCGCGCTGGGGGATGTGTCCGACGACAGCCATATCCAGGGCGCATGCACAAATTGCTTCACGGCCGTCTTGGTCACTGAGGCGGCGCGCGATCGGCGAGAGCGTTCCTTCGCGGCGAACGAACATCAGGTCCTGGAGGGATGGGCTGCGGCGGCAGCCGCATCAGGTGTCACCCGTGTGATCTGGGTCCACGACGGCGAGCTACCGCCCGTGCGGGTGAGGGAGGTGCGAACGGTTTCCCCCGATCACCCCGACCTCGTCGGCGAGGTAGCGGCCCTGGACGACGCGCGCTTCCTCCCCTCATAGAGAGATCAGGACAGCTTGGCGTCTCCGTAACGCATCCCCCAATGAGCCATGGCTGCACGCAACTCCATGGCCCGCTCGTAGGCGTCCTTGAGGACGGGATAGGGATCGACTTCCCCTCCATCGTGGGCGAGCTCGAAATGGGTATGGGGCCCTGTCCACTCTGCGTTCCCGGAGTCACCGACGTAACCGATGTGCTGGCCCGCCTCGACATGACTTCCCACGTCCAGGCCCGGGACCAGCGTCATCGACCAGTCGGCCTGCCCATTGTCCGTGCCGGGGTCATCGTTGTTGAGATGCAGGTAGCGGGTCGACCATCCCGCCTGGTGCTGGATTTCGATGTACCTGCCGGCGCTGCCGTGGGTGTCGATCACGCGTGACGATCCCTGCCGCCGCCGCGTAGACGTGTGTCAGCTTGGGGGCCATCAGATCGTTGCCCTGATGACGGCGACCGCCTGACCTGGCGGCACCGAATGTCGACGAGAAGACTGTCGATGGGGCGTCCTGAGGAAAGTCGACGGCAAAGGGAGGGTTACTCGCGGCCTGGGCCGGGGTAGCTGGGACCATCGCGCCGGCGACGAACAGTGCCGACAGCGTCAGGGTCAGAAATGGCGTGACCTTTCCTCGGAACGTCATTGAATCTCCTAGCAAATTGGGGAAAACAAAACGAGGGACTTTCCTGGGTCCCTCGCAGCCGTGGAACCCTATGAGGGCCCCGATTGCTACGCCAACTCCGCGCGGAGAGTGACGAGTGCGCGCGCAGCGCGCACAACGGTGAGACAACCCTTACAGGATCAACTGGAGCCTTGCTCGGTGGGTCTGGCCCGGACGCTGAATCGGAGACGTGACAACGGGTCCCCGTCGACGGATATCACGAACGAGTAGGACCCCTCGCGAGCGAAGAGCAAGTTGTTGAAGGTGAACGAACGGACGACGCCGAAGTCGGTTGGAGACGGCAACTGACGCTGCACTGGCAGTTTGACCTGATGAGCGAGCGGCTTGGAGAGCAACGGCGCTCCGTCGGCATCCTGCAACTCGACCGACAGGTCGAGCGTGTCCTCTCTCCATGACGTCGGGACCCGGAGTCGCAGACCGATAGCCATGCTCGGATGGCGGGCCGGGAACGACCTGACCCACAGCGTGTCCCAGCCCCCACCGAGCACGAAGAGCTTCCCTCGCACCGCCTGCACCGCGTCGGCCAGCAGCGCCACGTCGATGGTCGGGCCGATCGAGTCGGGGGCACGATCCATGCGGGAACCTTATTGCAGCCGGGGTTCGGTTCCGACACCCCTCTCCCCTATCGTTTCGGGCAGGAGGTTTCATGTCCCCAAGTCAGCAGCCCGCCCCCGCAACGGGGAAGCTCGGGATCCTCACCCCCGGGATGGGCGCAGTCGCCACCACGTTCATTGCGGGCGTTCTCGCCGCCCGGAAGGGGTATGCCCACCCGTTTGGCTCACTCACCCAGATGTCGCACATACGCCTTGGCAAGAGAACGGACGGGCGGAACCCACTGATCAAGGATTTCGTGCCTCTCGCCGGGCTCGACGACCTCGAATTCGGCGGATGGGATCCCTTTTCCGACGATGCGTACACCTCTGCGATGAAAGCGGGCGTCCTGGACCCCAGGGACATCGAAGGGATTGGCGACGAACTGCGATCGGTCAAGCCGTACCCGGCGGTCTTCTCCAACCGGTGGGTGAAGAACCTCGATGGTGTCGACCAGGTGAACGATGCTGCCACCCACATGGACCTCGCCGAAGGCCTGATGGAGGACATCGACCGCTTCCGCGGCGAGAAGGCCGTGGACCGCCTGGTGATGGTCTGGTGCGGGTCGACCGAGGCCTACGAGGAGCCTTCCGAGGTCCACTCCGACCTGCAGACATTCGAGCAGGGCCTCAAGGACAACGACCCTGCAATCAGCCCTTCCCAGATCTACGCCTATGCCGCCCTCAAGATGAAGGTCCCGTTCGCCAACGGGGCACCCAATCTCACTGTGGACATCCCGGCCATGGTCGAGCTCGCCGCACTGGAAGGGGTCCCAATCTCAGGCAAAGACTTCAAGACGGGCCAGACGCTGATGAAGACGATGGTGGCCCCGGGGCTCAAGGTCCGGATGCTGGGCGTCAAGGGATGGTTCTCCACCAACATCCTCGGCAACCGAGACGGAGAGGTCCTCGACGACCCGGACAGCTTCCGATCCAAGGAGGTCTCCAAGCTCGGAGTTCTGGAGCAGATCCTCCAACCCGAGGTCTATCCGGAGCTGTATGGCGACCTGTACCACAAGGTGAGGATCAACTACTACCCACCAAAGGGCGACGACAAGGAGGGGTGGGACAACATCGACATCTTCGGGTGGCTCGGGTACCCGATGCAGATAAAGATCGATTTTCTGTGCAAGGACTCGATCCTGGCCGCCCCCATCGTCCTCGACCTCGCACTGTTCATGGATCTCGCCGCACGCGCCGGTCGAAACGGCGTCCAGGAGTGGCTCTCCTTCTATTTCAAGAGCCCTCAGGCTGCCCCCGGCCTCTACGCCGAGAACGACCTGTTCATCCAGCACACCAAGCTAAAGAACAACCTGAGGCACATGATGGGCGAGGAGTTGATCACCCATCTCGGCACCGAGTACTACGAAGAGGGGTGACCACTCGTGGGATCACCGTCGGATCCTGGCTGATCCCCGAGTCCGAGATCGAGGAGCGATTCGACACCTCGGGTGGCCCTGGCGGGCAGCACGCCAACAAGAACGAGACGGCGGTCACCCTTCGGGTGGAAATCGCCGCCTCGTCGCTGCCGGACGAGATCAAGGAGCGCCTCGGGCGCCGGTTGGGATCCCACGTCGAGGTGACGGCGTCGGACACCCGGTCACAATGGCGGAACCGCGAGATCGCCCGCGAGCGTCTCACCGAGCGGATCGAACGGGCATTGATCCAGCCGAAGCCGAGAAAGAAGACCAAGCCATCACCACAATCGAAGGAACGCCGGCTCGCCGAGAAGAGGTCGAGGTCGGCGATAAAAAAGGGCCGTCGGCCTCCCGACGCCGACTGACATCCGGAGAAAACCGCCCGGAATGTCTTGCTGCGAACTGATGTTCGAGTGATTGTGCAGAATCAGAGAGATCGTGTGAAAAGAGAAGACGCGACGCTGGTCGACGAGACCGGACGTCTCACCAGTGACTCCCTGAGCCAGTATCTGGCGGGGATCGGTGGGCGACCCCTGCTCACCGCTGAAGACGAGGTTCGGCTCGCTCAGGCCATGGAAGCCGGCGCCGAGGCGCGCCTCGCCCTCGATGAAGGCGTTGCCGACCCCGTCGAGCGATCGCGCCTCGAGCGCGTATCCCGCGAAGGACTGCGGGCTCGTCAGGACTTCATCCAGGCCAACCTCCGCCTCGTCGTGTCGAACGCCCGTCTCTACTCCGGGGCCAAGTTGGACATGCTCGACCTGATCCAGGAGGGGAACCTCGGCCTGATTCGGGCCGTGGAGAAGTTCGACTGGCGCAAGGGGTTCAAGTTCTCCACGTACGCAACCTGGTGGATTCGCCAGGCGCTTCAGCGTGCCCGCGCCGATCAGAGCGACGCCATCCGCATCCCCTCGGCTCTGTTCGACATCCTTCCCGTCGTTCGCGGCGCCGCCGAAGAGCTGCGGACCAAGCTCGACCGGGCACCGACCCACGAGGAGATCGCCGAAATCACAGGGATCGCCATCGGTGATGTCGACAAGGCACTGTCGGTTGCCACCACGGTCGCCCTCGAATCCCCGATTGGTGAAGACGGGGCGCTTCTCGGCGATTTCATCGCCGACACCGAAGCTGTCGACCCGTCCACCGAGGTCGAGCAGCGAATCGTGGAGGAGCGCCTGCGGCAAAGCCTGGCCCATCTGTCCGATCTGCATCGGCAGGTGCTCGAGCTCAGGTTCGGGTTCGGCGACGGCGTTCCCGCCGCTTTCTCGACGGTTTCGAACATCACCGGTGTGCCGGAGGCCGAGGTGCGTGAGCTCGTGGCCGAGGCTCTAGTCCTGCTCGCCGCCGATCTCCGTGCCGTCGAGGACATGGTCGCTGCCTGACGCGGGGCCCGAGATCGGCAAATCCACCGGAGCCCGACCGATCTGGCCGTCGTCGATTTGACCTAACGTCGAGTCATGGCAGAGATGACCCCCGAGACCTGGGATTTCATCAACGAGTACTCGCGGGACGTATTCGGCGACCAGGACGAGCATCTGGCCGGCCTCATGGACGAGGCGACGGCCGCCGGCCTCCCTGCCATCGCGGTGGGGCCCGACGTCGGCCGATTGCTGATGATCCTCACCTCGATGACAAAGGGCAGGCTGGCTATCGAGGTCGGGACCCTGGCCGGGTACTCAGGGATCTGGATCACCCGTGGGCTGGCTCCCGATGGCCGGCTGATCACGATCGAGTACGAGCCGCGGCACGCCGATTTCGCCCAACGACAGTTCGAGCGCGCCGGACTGGCAGATCGCGTTGACCTCAGACGGGGCGCAGGCCTGGCTGTGCTGTCCGACCTGAGCCAGGAGCTGGAGCCAGGAAGCGTGGACTTGCTGTTCATCGACGCCCACAAGCCGGAGTACATCGATTACTTCGAGAGAACCAGGCCCCTTGTCGCCGTTGGCGGCCTGGTCATCGCCGACAATGTCTATGGCATCGGCACCGGGTGGATCGACCAGGGATACGGCACCGACGAGTTCAACCGTCATATCGCCGCCGACCCCGAGTTCGAGGCAGCGGCATTCCCGTTCCGCGAGGGCGTCCTCGTCGCCCGACGGATCAGCTGAATAAGCGAGCGGCCTCGTCGCGATCGGGTTTTCCCATCGGTGTCATGGGAAGTCCTGCGACCTGCCGCCAGCGCTTGGGGATCATGAAGCCGGGCAGAATCTGCCTCAATGCGGTCTCGACCTGGGCTGGATTCGCCTGCCCGACATAGAGACACACCACCTCCATCCCCCACTCTTCGCTGGTCAGGCCGGCCACTAAGGCTTCATGGACACCCTCTACCCGGAGCAGAGCCGCTTCGACAACGGCCGGATCGATGTTCTCACCACCACTGACGATGATCGTGTCGGCGCGCCCTGTCACCCGAAGCGCCCCGTCGTCATCGATCGTCCCCAGGTCCCCCGTGACCAACCAGTCCTCGGCACCCCGATCAGGCTCCCCGACATAGCCAGGGCTGAGCATCGGGCCGCGGACCGCGATCCGGTCGTCGGGATCGATACGGATGTTGACTCCGGGCAGCGGATGAGCCTTGTTCTCGAGAGGCGCTCCCGGTTTTAGCGTCGCTACCTGACCGGCGGTCTCGGTGAGGCCATAGGTTGGAAGCACCGGAAGCCCCGCCGCACCGGCTCGATCCAATACGCGATCGGGGATAGGTCCTCCGCCGAGGAGAACCGCCCTGAGGCCGTCATACGGCCCCGGGTCGACGTCGAGAACCCGGCTCACCATGGTCGGCACCATCGAGGCAACGGTGACCCCCCGCCGGAGATGGGTGGCAAATGTGACGGGGTCAAAGCCGGGGAGCATGCGCACGCACTCCACCCGCGTAGGCCGACCTGACGAGGATCGAGAGCCCGGCCACATGATGGAGGGGCAGGGCGAGCAGCCAGGTGTCGGCAGGCCCGTGACCTAGATGCTGCATCGAGGCACTGGCGGCCGCCTCCCAATTGTCGATCGTCAGGCGCACGCCCTTGGGCCGCCCCGAGGTCCCCGAGGTGAAGAGCACCGAGGCGGCATCGGAGGGCTCGATGGCGGCCGTCTCAACAGTGCCAGTGACGACCGCCGAGCCCTTGGACATCACCGCCAGCAGGTCTATCACCGATTGGATGTCGAGACCCGGCCGTACCACCTCGATGCCATCCACCGGGCGGTCCCTGACGGCATCGGCGATCTCCCCGAAGGTCAGTGTGTCGTCGGGGGTCTCGATGAACACCCGCGCCGGGTCGTGTCGCCTCAGCCAGTCGAGCATGCGCCGCGAATCTTCACACGACGATTCTGCCTCTTATCCTCCGCCGGTGATCTCCGCGCTGTTCGACGAATCATCATGGGATCAGGTGCCGGGATTCGAGTTCTCCGACATCACGTATCACAAGGCGATCGGGCATGGTGTGGTTCGGATCGCCTTCGATCGACCCGAAGTGCGGAACGCATTCCGACCGCACACCGTCGATGAGTTGTTTGCCGCCCTCGACCATGCACGCCAGTCACCCAAGGTCGGGTGTGTCCTCCTCACCGGGAACGGCCCATCTCCCAAGGACGGGGGGTGGGCGTTTTGTTCGGGTGGCGACCAGAGGATCAGGGGCCGTGACGGCTACAAGTACGCCGACGGGGATGCAAACGAGACGGTGGATTCCGCGCGACTGGGCCGCCTCCACATCCTCGAAGTGCAGCGTCTCATCAGGTTCATGCCCAAGATCGTGATCGCCGTCGTACCGGGATGGGCCGTCGGAGGAGGTCACTCACTCCACGTCGTCTGCGATCTGACCCTCGCCTCTGAGGAGCACGCCATCTTCAAGCAGACCGATGCCGATGTCGCCTCCTATGACGCCGGGTACGGCTCTGCCTATCTGGCCCGGCAGATCGGCCAGAAGCGAGCCCGGGAGGTCTTTTTCCTGGGGCGCGAGTACTCGGCGGCGGAGGCGTACGAGATGGGAATGGTCAACGCCGTGGTGCCCCATTCCGAGTTGGAGACGGTCGCTCTCGAGTGGGCCCAGGAGGTCATGTCGAAGAGCCCCACGGCCCAACGCATGCTCAAATTCGCCTTCAATCTGATCGACGATGGATTGGTCGGCCAGCAGATCTTCGCCGGAGAGGCGACCCGTCTCGGCTACATGACTGACGAGGCCCGGGAGGGGCGTGACGCGTTCCTGGAGAAGCGGGAGCCCGATTTCGGTCAATATCCCTGGCATTTCTGACCCCGTGACCACATTCCAGGCCTGGAAGACGGCAGCCCGCGTCCACACTCTCCCCGCGGCCGTGGTGCCGGTTGTGGTCGGCTCGGCCCTCGCCCAGTCAGATGGCGTGTTCCGTTGGGACGTCTTTCTCTATGCCCTGTTGGCCACGGTCGCAATCCAGGTGGCGGCCAATTTCGCCAACGACGTCTCGGATGCGCGCCGGGGGGCAGATACCGGTGACCGGGTGGGTCCGCCGAGGATGGTTGCCCTGGGACAGATCACGGCGAGGCAGATGTGGGTCGGAGTGGTGGCGGCACTGGTGATAGCCGCCGGCGCCGGCATCGCGCTCGCAGTGATCGGCGGACCGGTGATCCTGGTCATCGGCGTGGTGTCCGTCATCGCGATGCTCGGCTACGTCGGTGGCCCATTCCCGTACGGGTACCGGGGGCTCGGGGAGGTGTTCGTCTTCCTCTTCTTCGGCGTGGTGGCCACGGTGGGCAGCCGATACATCTATGACATGACAGCGCCGCTCCCGGCGTGGCTCCTCTCGATCCCGATTGGTCTGCTGGCGGCGGCGATCCTCGTGGTCAACAACTACCGCGACCTCGACACCGATCGGGCGGCAGGAAAACGGACACTGGCCGTGATCATCGGACCGGACAAAACGAGGACGCTGTTCGTCACGCTGGTCTACGGCGCCTTCTTCCTGATCGCCGTGTTCGCCGTGCTGCGATGGACCCCATTCCCCACGATCTTCGCCGCCCTGATCGCTCCTTACGCCATGGGCCCGGTGCGGATCATCTATGGCAAGAGCGACGGCCCCGCTCTGATCCGTGCATTGAAAATGACTGCCCGTCTCCACCTGTGGACCGGGTTGGTGATCGCAGCCGGCGTGCTGATCTGAGTGGAACCGTTGGGGAGTGCGTAGCGTCGAAAGGACCATGAGAAGAGCAATTGCCCTCGCCGCCATCCTTGCCATCGCCCTCACTGCCTGCGCCGACCCCGGCGAGGAGGGTGCATCCGATCCGACGGCCAACGCCTGGGTCCTCGAGGCCGGCACGCTCGACGGAGCCGACATCCCGATCGTCGACGGGTTCCCGATCACACTGATCTTCGACCAGCCGGAGGGGACCGCCGGGGGAAAGTCGGCCTGCAACCAGTGGTTTGGGGGTTACACCCTGTCCGGGAACGAACTGACCTTCACCGATCTCGGCGGGACCATGATGGCCTGTGTCGACGAAGGGGTGATGGAATCTGAGGCGGCATTTCTCGACGCCATGGGCCAGGTGGAGCTATTCACCATCGAGGGTGACGAGTTGAACCTGACCGGCGAGGCCGTGGACCTTCTCTTCGTGGTCGACGAGACAGCCACCACGACCACCTCCTGATCCGTCGCCGATGAGGAGCCGGCGTTTCGCCACACTGGGCTGTGTGATCGCCTTGCTCGCCGGCTGTGCCGAGGCCAGAACGGTACGCCGGCTGCGGAACTGACCGATGTTCCCTGGGAATTGGTCTCAGGCACGGTCGACGGTTCAACCATCCCCTGGTCGACGGACTCCCCAATCACGCTGACCATCGTCGAAGGGCACCGCGACCGGCACCGCCGCCTGCAACGGATACGGAGCGACAGTCACCACCTCTGGCGCCGATGATCACATTCTCAGGACTGGGCGGCGACCGAGATGGCCTGCTCACCCGAAGGTCATGGAATCGGAGAGGGCGGTACCTCGAGTCTCTTCCCCGGGTGGAGACATGGTCGAGCACAGAGGGCAACCTCACCCTCAGCGGCGACGGAGTCGAGTTGCTGTTCCAGGCGCTTCCGCCAGTCCCCACCGCCGAGCTGACTGGGATGGTCTGGGTGCTGGAAAGCCTCGTCGACGGAGACTCTGTCTCGAGCGTCGGCGGCGAGCGGGCCACCCTGGAACTGTTCAGTGACAACTCGATGCTCGGCTCCACCGGCTGCCGTGATCTCCACGGACGATATGAAACGACAGGTGCCGACGTGACGATGCCGGAAATGGCTGCCGAAGGCGACTGCCCGCCAGATCTCCAGGCTCAGGACAGCCACGTGATCACGGTGCTCGGCGACGGGTTCCGGGCATCCGTGGAGGGGCAGGTGCTGAACCTCTCGTCGTCTGGCGGTCTGGGCCTGGTCTACCGAGCCGAGCCCTGATCCAGTCGTTCTAAAAGCCATCACTATGGTTGAAAGAAACCGGAGCGAAAGGAACGCCGATGGCCGAGACGAAGGTGACCGGGCCGGACCTGGTCGACGACGGCATCCCGTTGGACTCCCTGACCTTGAACGAACCGGTCAAGGGCCAGGTCGACGGGAAGCAGGTCATCGTGGTCCGCACCGAGAGCGGTTTGTGCGCCGTCGCCGGGCATTGCAGCCACTACGGAGGCCCTCTCGGTGATGGCCTGTGCGTCGACGGCCAGGTGCACTGCCCCTGGCATCACGCAACGTTCGACCTGACAACCGGTGAAGCCGTCGGGGCACCAGCCCTCAACCGGCTCAAGGTGTACCAACCGGCAGAGCGAGACGGTCGCGTCTTTGTCACCGGTCCCATCGAATCTCCCGCTCCCGATCGGCAGCCCCTGGTAACACCCGAGTCAGTCGTGATTGTGGGAGCCGGGGCCGCCGGTGCTGCCGCCGCAGAGATGCTTCGTCGGCTCGGCTACAAGGGATCGGTGTCGATGATCGGTCTCGAGGCGCCTGTCGATCGGCCCAATGTCTCCAAGGACTATCTGGCGGGAACGGCGCCCGAGGACTGGATGCCGTTGCGGAGCCCGGATTTCTACGAGAAGCACGACATCACGCTCATCACCGGGGTCGAGGTCACGGCGATCGATGCCGGTGAGCGGACGGTGGCGCTTGAAGACGGGCGGAGCATCGCGTACGAGGCGTTACTCCTCGCACCGGGAGCGGAGCCGAAGCGCCTCCCCACACCCGGAGCGGACCAAGACCACGTCCATTACCTCCGGACACTCGAGGACAGCCGCTCGATCATCGCTGCTCTGGAGGGGACAGACAATGCTGTCGTAATCGGAACCGGGTTCATCGGGTTGGAAGTCGCTGCGTCGCTGCGCCAGCGTGACGTGGCGGTGACCGTGGTGGCGCCAGAGGAGGTGCCACTGGTGCCAATCATCGGCGAGAAGCTGGGCCGCTTCGTCCAGGATCTCCACGAGGAGCACGGCGTCGAGTTCCGTCTGGGTCACACGGTGGCGGAGATCAAGGAAAAGGAGGTCGTGCTCGACGACGGGAAGGCCGTCCCTGCCGACCTGGTGGTGATCGGTGTCGGCGTGGTTCCCAACACCGGTTTGGCCGAGCAGGCCGGGCTCAACGTCGATAACGGGGTCGTGGTCGACGATCGTCTCCGGACCAGCGATCCCAACATCTGGGCGGCCGGCGACGTCGCCTCTTATCCCGATCAGAACGCGGGCCGGGTTCGGATCGAGCACTGGGTGCTGGCTCAGCGACAAGGGCAAGCAGCAGCCCGGAACATCCTCGGGCATGACACCCCATTCACAGATCCCCCGTTCTTCTGGAGCCAGCACTACGACATCCCAATCAACGTCGTCGGCAACGCCAAGGAATGGGACGAGGAGATCGTCCGGGGCGAGGCAGCGGACCATGACGTGATGGTCGGCTATCGAAAGGATGGCTCCATCCAGGCCGTGGCCTCGATCTATCGGGACCTGGAATCGTTACGCGCCGAGTACGCGTTGGCCAACCAGGATCAAGAGGCGCTGCAGGAGCTCTTCGGCGAGGGTTGAAGCGGCCGAGATTTCGCAGATTTCTTTTGTGGATGGCGTGTTTCTGACCCATTTCTGTCACCGGCTCCCGATACGTTGGGTGACATGGAGAGGGATGTATTCGAGTGATCAGGCGGATGCGGGGATTGGCCATTTTCTGGTCTTGGCGGCGGCGCTGGCGCCGATTGTGAATGGATTATCGAGGCGGATCGGGGTCAACGGTTCCTGGCGGATGGGGCACGGAATCTTCCAGAATGGGTTTCGGCCCGATTTGGCCTGCGGCATTCGACTGCGGCGCAGTTGGTTCGGGTGGCGCGGAGACTGGAGGATCTGCCTGTCTTGCGTTCCCGGTTTGCGGCTGGTGAGTTGTCGTTGGATCAGGTGGATTCGATTTCGAAGCTGGCGACTGCGGAGACCGAGGAAGCGGTGATTTCCGAGTGTTCGGGTTTGTCGAATGCGGCCCTGGATCGTGCCGCCCGCCGGGCCAATCCTGCCATCTACTGAGGATGCGGTCGATGTCCTGGCGGGTGCGTTGGTTGTCGATCCAATACACCCTGGATGGGATCAGAGGCAATCTTCACGCCGATCTGCCCGGTCCCGACCTGGCCCAGGTGGAATCAGCGATCCGAGAGAAAGCGGACGAAATACCGGTGAATCCAGAGTCGGGGATGTTCGATCCGTATCCGCAGCGGATGGCCGACGGATCTAGTCGAACTCTGTTCCACCACCGGAGATGAGAACGGTTCGGCTCCAACTCAAATCGTGGTTCATGCCGATCTCGACGCGCTGATCGAGAACTCTGAGACCGGAGTGGCCGAGATCGAGGGTGGTCCGGTCATCGCCAATGAGACGGCCCGCCGATTGTCCTGTGATCCGATCCTCCAATGTGCCGTCTATGACCACAGGAAAGTGCTCGGGATCGGTCGGAGATCGAGGCTGATCCCGGCCTGGTTACGTCACCAGCTCTGGCATCGGGACGGGAACTGTCGGTGGCCTGGCTGTCCGTTCAAAGGTTGGCTCCACGCCCATCACAAGACCCATTGGGCCGATGGCGGACCGACCGATCTGGACAATCTCATCCTCTTATGTGGCTACCACCACCGGTTCTTACATGAACACGGATGGACGATCGAAAACGACGGATACGGCAAACCGGTCTTCCGACGACCCGACGGACGCATCTACCCACCGGCCCGACCCGTACTCGACCCCCGACTCCGGCAACTCGTCGGACAACGAACCTAGGGGCCACGCCCCCACCACCGCCTCACTCCGGCTTCGTACCCTCTGAGCATGACCTCGGCACTGGGTCTCCTGTTGAAGGCGATGGCCCATCAGGACCAGGAGGCATTGGCAGGACTGTTCGACGCCGAGGGCAGCTAAGCGTCCACCAGCTCGACGGTTCCTCTGGACCGGTCCACCTCAGCGCCGACAACCATCGCCGCCGAGAGGAGGACAAGGTTCTTGAGCACGAACTCGCCCTCGACCGTCAACATGAACGGGTTGCCACCTGCAAAGGCGACATCGGGGAGCACGACGAAGACGAGAAACGTGCCGAGCATCTGGGCGATAAGGGCCAGCAACACGATCCGCAGACCGATCCTCGCTGCCAATCCAATGCCGATCAGCACTTCGATCACACCCAAGACCGGCACGAACCATCCTGGGTCGACCCAGTAGACCGTGGATGCAACGAGATCGACGACAGGTGAGACACCAAGCACCTTGAGCGCACCGAACCAGATGAAGACGATGGCGAGCGACCAGCGCAGGGCGGGAAGTGACCACCGTTGAAGGAACGGGATCAGGACGGCATCCAGACGGTCGACCAACTGCCTCACCCCGCCATGTTCCCCGGATGACCCGATGTGGCGAAATCCACCAGGCGAGCGGGTCGAGGCATCGCTCAGGGATCGGCCGGTTAGGTTCCGATTGATGCAGACGCCGATGCGAATCGAACGGGATGTGCCGATCCGGATGGACGATGGAGTCGTGCTCCGAGCAGATCTGTTCATCCCAATCGAGGACGGCGAGTACCCCACCCTCCTCAGTTACGGGCCGTACGGCAAGGGCCTCGCCTTCCAGGAGGGCTACAAACCGCAGTGGGATTACATGATCGAGAAGTATCCCGAGGTCGCCGAAGACACCAGCAACGAGCACCAGAACTGGGAGGTGGTCGACCCGGAGAGGTGGGTGCCCGCCGGGTATGTGTGCGCACGGGTCGACTCCAGGGGCACCGGGCGCTCCCCCGGCTACGTCGACGTCTGGTCGGGAAGGGAGACGGTCGATCTCTACGACTGCATCGAGTGGGCGGCGTCGCAGCCTTGGAGCAACGGCCGAATCGGTCTGGCCGGCATCTCCTACTACGCGATGAATCAATATCAGGTCGCTGCCCTGCAGCCACCACATCTGGCGGCAATCTGTCCCTGGGAGGGCGCATCGGACTGGTATCGGGACTTTGCCCGACACGGCGGGATCCTCTGCGAGTTCGCTCAGGACTGGTACCCACGCCAGGTCGAGAATGTCCAACATGGGGTCGGCGAGCGGGGATTCTTCAGCGCCGTGACCGGCGAACCCGTCTCCGGGCCGGACACCGAGGCGCCCGAGGTGCTGGCATCGAGACGAGCCGACCTGGGTCAGGATGTGAAGAGCCGCCCCCTGTTCGACGCCTGGCACCTGGAGCGCAACCCCGATTGGTCGCGGGTGAGAACGCCAATGCTCTCTGCGGCGAACTGGGGCGGCCAGGGTCTGCATCTCCGAGGCAATGTCGAGGCGTTCACCCAATCGGCGGCCTCCGACAAGTGGTTGGAAGTCCATGGCGACGCGCACTGGGTCGACTTCTACACGGACAGGGGTGTCGCCCTGCAACGCCGATTCTTCGACTACTACCTGAAGGGTGAGGACAACGGCTGGGATTCGGAGCCCAAGGTCCAGCTCCGCATTCGACACGTCGACGGCACCTTCACCGATCGAGCCGAGAACGAGTGGCCCCTCGCTCGTACCACCTGGACCCGCTATCACCTGACCGGCGAGGGAAGCCTGGCCGAGGAGGCTGCGGCGAATTCTTCGGCAGTCGAGTACGACCCCACCGGTGGCGGCGTGACCTTCACTACCGACCCAGCGACAGAGGAGATGGAGCTCACCGGGCCGATGGCCGCCAGGATCTTCGTCTCGTCGGAGACTGCCGATGCCGACCTCTTCCTGGTTGTGCGGGTATTCGACCCAGATGGTGCCGAGGTCACGTTCATGGGCGCGCTCGACCCCAACACCCCCATCGCCCAGGGCTGGCTGCGCGCCTCACATCGGGCGCTCGACCCGTCCATGTCGCTGCCGTTCCGTCCGTATCACTCCCACGACCGGCTCGAACCTCTCGTCCCGGGCGAGACCTATGAGTTGGAAGTCGAGATCTGGCCGACATCCGTCGTCATCCCGGCCGGGTATCGTCTGGGGCTCACGATTCGGGGCAACGACTATCGATACGAGGGTGAGCTGTCCGACTTCGCCCGGGAGTTTCATTACGCCGGACGAGGGGTAGGGCCTTTCAAACATGCCGATCCCGACGACCGCCCGGCGGATGTTTTCTCGGGGCGGGTGAGCATCCATGTCGGCGGTGAGACCGACTCATACCTCCTTGTCCCGCTCATTCGTTAGACCGGGAGGGGCCCTCGAGGTCGAAAGACGTGTCGATCTTTCGCCGCTCGCCTCATTGAGGCCGACAGCGCGATCGTTAACTTCATTGGACTGATGCCGCATCTCTACGACTTCTCGGCCACCGACGGGTCGGATCGCGACCTGCTCGGCGGCAAAGGGGCAGGTCTGGCCCGCATGACGTCACTCGGGCTACCGGTTCCCCCCGGGTTCACGATCACCACCGATGTGTGCCGGGCCGCAATGGCCACCGGTGAGATGCCGGATGACCTCTGGCCAGAAGTCGAGGATGCAGTCGCCCGACTGGAGAAAACCAGTGGTCGAAACCTCGGGTCCGGACCTGCTCCCCTGCTCCTCTCGGTCCGGTCCGGCGCCAAGTTCTCGATGCCGGGGATGATGGACACGGTCCTCAACCTGGGCATCAACGACGATGTGGTGAAGGCGCTGATCGAGTGGTCCGGCGACCCTCATTTCGGCTGGGATGCCTACCGCCGCTTCGTTCAGATGTATGGGGATGTGGTGCTCGGCGTTCCCGAGCACCGCTTCCAGGACGTCCTGACCGAGCTGAGACGGTCGAGAGGCGTCGAGGACGACTCGGAGCTGAGCGCCGAGGACCTGGAGACGGCCACTGACTCGATTCCGCGACATCGTCGAGCAGGAGCGCCCTGGTGAGTTGCCCGAGGACCCGATGGAACAGGTCAAAGGGGCGATCACCGCCGTCTTTCTGTCGTGGAACACGAAGCGCGCCGTCGAGTACCGCAGGATTCACTCGATCCCGGATGATCTGGGGACTGCAGCCAACATTCAGATGATGGTCTTCGGCGACCTCGGTGACGATTCGGGCACCGGAGTCTGTTTCACCCGTGACCCCGGCACCGGCGAGAAGGTGATCTACGGCGACTACCTACCCCGGGCCCAGGGCGAGGACGTCGTAGCCGGCATTCGCAACACCTTGACTCTCGACCAGCTGGCCGACCTCCATCCCGAGTGTCATCGCCAGCTGCTCGAGATCATGGATGGTCTCGAAACCCACTACCGCGACATGTGCGACATCGAGTTCACCATCGAGAAGGACGTTCTCTACATCCTGCAGACGCGGGCAGGGAAGAGGACGGCAGCGGCCGCGGTGAAGATGGCTGTGGCCATGGTTGGCGAAGGTCTCATCGACCGGGAAACTGCTGTCACCAGGGTCGAGCCTGACTCCCTGGAACAACTCCACCGCCCCCGGATCGCTGATCGCGTCAAGGGATCTGCACCGCTCGTGGTCGGCGTGGCCGCGTCCCCCGGCGCCGCCACCGGGAAGGTGGTCTTCTCCTCCGAGGAGGCGGTGGAGCAGGCACGGAACGGGGTGGAAGTCATCCTGGTTCGGCCGGAAACGACCCCGGACGACATCCACGGCATGGCGGCGGCGGTCGGCATCCTCACCAGCCAGGGGGGCAAGACATCACATGCTGCCGTGGTGGCTCGGGGCATGGGCAAGCCCGCCATCACCGGGGCGGCCAAGCTGCAGGTCGATTCCGAGGCGGGCATCGCCTCCACCGGGAGTGTCGATGTCCGACGTGGTGAGGTCATCACCATCGACGGGACGACCGGAGCCGTCTATCAGGGCGAGATCGAGCTCGTCCCGCCGGAAGTCCCCCCCGAGCTCGGTGACCTGCTCGAATGGGCCGACCAGTTCCGCAATCTCGGAGTCAGGGCCAACGCCGACACGGCAGAAGACGCCACGCTGGCCCGAGGCCACGGGGCGGAGGGCATCGGGTTGGCGCGGACCGAGCACATGTTCCTCGGCGAGCGTCTCGCCATCGTCCAGAGGGTCATCCTCTCCACCGATCCGACCGATAGGGAGGAAGCTCTCGGTGATCTGGAACGACAGCAGATAGGGGACTTCGAGAGTCTGCTCGAGGCGATGGATGGGCTGCCCGTGGTAATCCGGCTCCTGGACCCGCCACTCCACGAGTTCCTCCCCTCCCGTCTCGAGCTGGAGCACGAGATGCTGCGTCGGGTCCGGGCCGGCCGCCCCATCGACGACTTACAGGCGATGTCTGACCAGGTCGCTCGCTGGGAGGAGGACAACCCCATGCTCGGCCTGCGCGGGGTCAGGCTCGGGTTGATGCTCAAGGACCTCTATCGGATGCAGGCCCGCGCCGCCACCACCGCGCTCACCCGTCGCATCCAGGCTGGCGGCAATCCCCATCTGGAGATCATGATCCCTCTGGTCGCCGCCGCCGAGGAGCTCATCCGGATGCGGGAGATGATCGAGGAGGAAATCGCCATCGCCACCGCAGGTTCTGGTGTGGAGTTGGACATCCCGATCGGGACGATGATCGAGCTGCCCCGGGCCGCGTTGACCGCGGGCGAGATTGCCGGAGTTGCCGACTTCTTCTCATTCGGCACCAACGACCTGACCCAGATGACCTACGGGCTCAGCCGCGATGACGCCGAAGGGTTGTTCCTCAGCGATTATCTGGAGCAGGGCATCTTTACCTCGGACCCGTTCCAGACTCTCGACAGGGCAGGGGTCGGGCGTCTGGTCCGCGTGGCCACCAACGAGGGGCGGGAGGCCAACGAGGACCTGGTGGTCGGGCTATGCGGCGAGCATGGTGGCGATCCCGATTCCATCTACTTCGTCCACTCACTCGGCCTCGACTACGTGTCGTGCAGCCCTCCCCGTGTCGAGGGGGCCAGGCTCGCAGCGGCCCAGGCCGCCCTGCAGTCGGACCGCAACGACGTCTGAATCAGCGGATCACGTCGACCAGCTCGGGCACTCCCTCGCCTGAGATCGCGGCGGTGATCAGCACCGGCGCATCGGAGCCGCCCAATCTCTCCAAGAGGGCGCGGTGCACGGTGTCGACGCCGGGACGGTCTCCCTTGTTGACCACGAACACATCGGCGATCTCGACGATCCCGGCCTTGTCGGCCTGAATCTGATCCCCCCAGCCGGGCCCCAGCACCAGGACGACCACGTCGACATGGTCCATCACCTCCAGCTCGGACTGGCCGACTCCCACAGTCTCAACGAGAACGATGTCGAAACCTGCCCGGGCCATCGCGGCGATGGCTGGAGCGGCGGCAACCGACAGGCCACCGAGGTGCCCTCGGGAGGCCATGGAACGGACATAAACCCCCGGGTCTCCGGTGTGGTCCTGCATCCGGATCCTGTCGCCGAGCAGCGCCCCGCCTGTGATCGGGCTGGAAGGGTCGACGGCGAGCACCGCCACGGTGTCTCCCTTCGACCTCAGGTCGGCGACGATCGCATTGACGAGCGTCGACTTCCCGGCCCCAGGTGGGCCGGTGATGCCGACCCTCCGGGCAGGCGTATCCGACGAGTCGATGAGTGAGGTGACAACGGCCTCACCGATGGGATCCCCGGTCTCGAGCGCGGTGATCAGCCGAGCCAGGCTTCGTCGATCACCATCCCGGACGCGCCCGGCAGCCAGATCGGTGTCGCTCATCGGCGACAGGTTAAGGGTGTGTCAGAGAGCGGGAAGGGTGATGCCGTTGGGGCTGTCGAGCTCATCGAGACCGGGCGCATCGGCGCTGGCATGAACCTCGACGACTCCTGGGACGCGGTCCATCAGGATTCGCTCGATGCCGGCTTTCAGGGTCATCATCGAGAGCGGGCAACCACCACAGGCGCCGACCATCTGGATGTCGACCCTGCCCCCGTCTGTCCCGAGCAGAACGAGATCACCCCCGTCGGCCTGGACTGCAGGCCTTATGTACTCGAGGGTCTCCCGCAGCTTGTCGACGTCGATCGGGCCTTCGTCGACCTTGACACTGCTCGAAATGGTCACCGGTGTTGTCTCTGGCATCGCCTTGAAGAACCCTTGCCTAGTGGGGATTTGTTCCGGATTCTACCGTGCGCCGGGGCTCAGAACTCTTCTGGCCGGCCCGAAGGTAGGGGGCGCACCGGCTGGATGACCTGCAGGACACCATCGACCCATAGGAATCCCCAGGATCCTGTTTCGGTCGTTTCGACTTGCACGCCGTCGACGGCGACATCCAAGGGTGAGTCGGACTCGATCCTCACGAACTCCGAGCCGACCACCAGGCCAACTGCAAGTTGCTCGGGGAGGAACTGGTCACCGGGAACCGGGGTGAGCCCTCCGTAGTAGTGGGCCAGGATGTCGGGATACGCCGAACCGGCTTCGGCCATGGCCTGAGCGCCGTACTGGGACATGCCAATGAGGTGCCCCCAGCCAGCCCCCTCGACCACGTAATAGGGAACAGCGATGGCCAGGGCATCGCCACCAATCCGGCTGGCACGCACTTCACGGCGAATCGAGAACTCCGGACTGAGGATGGTGTCCGGATAGTCGACCCCGTCCGGTCGCTTCGCAGGCAGGAGGCCGGGCAAGATCGCCGCGGCCTCGTTGATCTGGGACCGAAGGGCCCAGGTATCCATGGATACCGTGCCCGCGTCGGAGACGATGTCGATCACCCACGGGCCCTGGCCGTCCTCGGTCGTTCTGGTTGCGATCGAATGGACATCCCCATCGGCCACGTCCGCCTCCTGGAGCACCTGTTCCATCTGATAGCCGGGGAGCTCCCATGACCAGGTGACGAATGGGCTGTCCTCACCGGGCGAGGGGACACCGACCAGATACGGCGCTGGCTCGGAACCGGGCCATATGTCCTCGATGTTCCTGGTGCGGAGACCCGTGGTCGACGAGTAGAAGGCTCGGGCCGGCTCTCCCTCGTGCACCAGGATCTCACCCGTGGTCTGGCTCACCGCCTGGCGCCAGCGATCCCCGTCCTCGCCGAGCACGGCGTCCACCCCGGCATAGACCTGGCACGCCGCCGTCGCGCAGATGTCGTACCCGATGCGGCTGCCGGTCTCGGAACGCCCCCCCAGAAGGGTCCAGGCGAGATATGTGCGAGCTGCGACGACCTGGGCCGCCAGGGCGTCCTCGTGCCAGCTGAACGGGACCTCTCGAATGCCCTCTAGATAGGCGTCGAGCGACGCCACCTCGACCACCGCAACGCCATCGGATTCTGCCGTGACCCTGAAGGGCCCCCGGTAGCGCCGATCACCCATCTCCAAGTATGCGTTGTCCGGCACCGAGACTTCGACCACTGTGCCCTGCGGTCGGGCAGCCATGGCCGGTGGCGCCAACAGGAGTACGAACGCAAGGACGGCCAGTGCCCGGCGAGCGATCACGCTCTCTCGATTCTCGCTCCCAGCGATCGGAGTCGCTCCGGGAACTCCTCGTAGCCCCTGTCGATGTGGCTCGCCTCGCCGACCTCGGTCGTCCCCTCCGCGCGCAGGCCAGCGAGCACCAGGGCTGCCCCGGCTCGGATGTCTGGTGCCAGGACCGGACAGCCCGAGAGCCGCTCGACGCCCCGAATGATGGCGTGTTGTGCCTCGGTGGTGATATCGGCGCCCATACGTGCCAGCTCGCCGACGTAGCGGAACCGGGAGTCGTAGAGATTCTCGGTGATGACCGACGTGCCGGTCGCCACCGACAGCAGGGCGACCATCTGAGGGTGCATGTCGGTGTGAAATCCGGGGAACGGGAGGGTGGCGAAGTCCACCGGGGTCGGTCGCTCTGGTCCTCTGACCCGAAGCCACCCGTTACCCTGCTCGACCTCGCAACCTGTCTCCTCGAGCTTTCTCAGCTCCATTCGCAGGTGCTCCGGCAAGCAGCCGGTCACCGTGACATCGCCGCCTGTGATTGCCGCGGCTGCTGCGTAAGTCCCTGTCTCGAGGCGATCGGGTACGACGTGGTGCTCGGCCGGCGAAAGATGATCCACGCCGTGAATCGTGACGAGTGAAGTTCCGCCGCCGGTGATTCTGGCTCCCATCTCGGTCAACTGAGTGATGAGGTCTTCGATCTCAGGCTCGCGGGCGGCATTGACTATGACCGTGTCGCCTTCGGCGAGCACACCGGCGAACAAGAGGTTCTCGGTAGCGCCCACCGAGGGAAAGGGCAGCTCCACTTCGGTGCCCTTGAGACGGCCGTCGACCCGGCCCACCAATTCTCCATGGACCAACTCGAAGTCGACCCCCATCGCCTCCAGGCCATTGAGATGCATGTCGATCGGCCGGGCCCCGAGGTCGTCACCGCCGGGCAGGGCGACACGCGCCTCGCCACAGCGGGCGAGGAGGGGACCGAGCACCACGATCGAGGCCCGCATCTGCCGCACCAGCTCGATCGGCGCCTCGGGGAGGAGCTGGTCGGGAACGACCACCCAGAGCTCGTGATCGCCTTGCTCCACCCTGCAGCCGGTGTGCTCCAAGACCTCACACATCAGCCCGACGTCGAGGATCGACGGCACATTGGTCAGACGGTGCCGGCCCGGGGCGAGCAGTGCAGAGACCATCTCCTTGAGCACGGCGTTCTTGGCCCCCAGCACGCCGACAGTCCCCTGGAGACGCGCTCCGCCCTCGACAACCAACTTGGACATTCAGGCGAATGTAGTTAGGTGTGGGGCCAACCCCATGCAGGGACGGGGCGGGTGGTCTGGCTACCCTGCCGCCCGAGATGAGAATCGCACTCGGCTCCGACCACGCCGGCTATCCGTTGAAGGAGCACTTGTCGACGTGGCTCGCAGAGTCCGGTCATGCCGTGTACGACCTGGGCACGCACTCCGCCGAGCCGGTCGACTATCCGGACTATGCGGCCGCCGTGGCCCAAGCCGTCTTGGACGGCCGCGCCGACCGGGGCATTCTCATCTGTGGCTCCGGCGCAGGGGCGGCAGTGGCCGCCAACAAGCTCCAGGGGATCAGGGCGTCGATTGCCCACGACACTTACACCGCCCATCAAATGGTGGAGCACGACGATGTGAACGTGCTCAGCCTGGGGTCACGCGTGATCGGCGAGTCGCTGGCGGAAGAACTGGTCACGACGTTCCTCGAGGCGAGGTTCTCGCGCGAGGACCGGCACGTGAGACGTCTGGAGAAGATCAGGTCCATGGAGGCCTGATCGGCGTCACTGGCCCCCGGATTGGGCCAGCGCAACTAGGGCCTCGATCCCTTCAGTGCCGATCTCGCCCGACACCCGGCCCAGATTGGTGTTCTGACCGTCGAGCACGACGTAGAAAGGAGTGCCGGACATCCCGTAGTTGCCGGCGACGGTCCCGATCTGGTCGTCCATGATCACCGGGGCGGTCCAGCCCTCCTCCTCTAGCCAATCCTGGGGTGGCCAGTTGGGACGGAGCCTGTCGGTCGCAGTGGCGACGGAGATCACTTCGACGTCGTCTGGCAAGTTGCCATCGTTGATCCACTGCTGGATAACAGGCACGTCTGCCTGGCAATGAGGGCACCAGTGGGCGAGGAAGGCGATGATCTTCGGAGTGCCATTGGGCTCGATCGTGACCGGGTTTCCTTCCCAATCGGCTCCTTCGACGGTGGGGGCGGTAAGTCCGACCGAGACATCCTCCTGTCCCGCGGCATAGACAGGCAGCGGGTCTCCGGTGACGGTCGGGTCGCCGTAACCGAGGCTCTCGTCGACCGGCTCCTCGCCTGCGATGGACCATGCGAGGGCGACGATCAGGCCGAGACCGACTATGCCACCGAGGATCCACCACAAAGTCGAGTTGTTCTTCGTTTCCTTGGCACCGGGCTTGGGTTTCTTTGTCGCAGTCATTCGGAGGCTTTCGTGTAGAAGGCGAGTAAGACGGCGATAACGATAAACCCAATTCCAGCCATAAATGGCAAGTCCATGAAGCCAAACATCTCGATGCTGCGGGCGGAGCAGGGCACCGCCGGGTCGCACGACCCGCCCTCGAGACTGGGGAAGAACTGAACGAAGTTGTGGTAGATGGAGATGGCGAGCCCGATCAGGGCGAGAGGCAGGGCGTAGAACTTGACCACTGCCTCACGCCTGATCGCGCCCACCAAAAGGACGATGGTTAGTGGGTACATCGCGATGCGCTGGAACCAGCAGAGACGGCAGGGCACATAGTGGAAAGCGTCGGAGTACAACAGCGACCCGACGGTGGCCACCAGGGCAACGGTGAAGGCGAGCCAGATCGCCTTGTCCCCGAGCAATGCCGCCGCCTCGGGCCCTTTCACTGCCCGGTACACGAGGAGAGCGATGGACCCGGCCGCGGCGATCAGGGTGAGGATGGCGAAGAGGTTGTTGAAGACGAGGATGGTCTCGACCGACATGCGCTTTCCTGGCTGGCAGTCCCGACCGGATTCGAACCGGCGTTTCCGGCTTGAAAGGCCGGCGTCCTAGGCCACTGGACGACGGGACCTCGCGGTCACGACAGGTTAACGGGTGACACGGACCTACTCCCTAACCGGCAAGCTCGCGCAGCGCCTGCTCCAGACGCGCCAGCGTCTTCTCCTGGCCCAGGGCAGCGAGAGACTCGAACAACGGTGGGCTCACCGACGTGCCCGTGACGGCCACGCGAATGGGCTGAAGACCCTTGGCCGCGCCGAGACCCATCTCCTCCAGCATCCCCCGTAGAACCGCTTCGATGTCAGCGGCGGCCCAGTTGTCGACAGAGGCCAAACGCTCCTGGGCGGTCTTCAGGATCCCGGGCACCCCATCCTTGGCCATCACCTTGTCCCATGCCGCCTGGTCGTAATCCTCGAAGTCCTCGAACAGGAACACCACTTGCTCGCCTGCCTCGGGAAGGAATCGGGTGCGCTCCTGCACCAGATCGGACACCTCCTCGAACCGGGACCACTCCTCTTCATCGAGGCTGCGCCCGACTGCCGCCTCGACGTGGGGCCGGGCCATGACCCGAAATTCTTCAGGGTCCGTCGCCCGGATGTACTCCCCGTTCATCCACGACAGCTTGTCGGGATCGAAAACGG
Source organism: uncultured Acidobacteriota bacterium (assembly GCA_963828465.1). Taxonomy (GTDB): domain Bacteria; phylum Actinomycetota; class Acidimicrobiia; order Spongiisociales; family ZC4RG35; genus JARDZU01. The sequence continues at coordinate 94,975 of CAWHEU010000021.1, forward strand.
CCGGATTGCGGGAGACATCGACCAGGTCGAACGCGGCGATCGCCTCGTCCCTCGTGAAGATGGTCCGGTCGCCGTCTATCGACCAGCCGAGGAGGGACAGGTAGTTGAAGACGGCATCAGGCAAATACCCCTCATCGCGATATGTGGACAGGGACTCGGCGCCGTGGCGCTTCGACAGCTTCTTGCCGTCGGTCCCGAACAGAAGCGGGAGATGGGCGTACCCGGGCTCGCCGGCTCCCAGGGCCCTGGTGATGAGGATGTGCTTCGGGGTCGAGGGAAGGAGGTCCTCGCCGCGGGCGACGTGGGTGATCTCGTAGTCGACATCGTCCACGGTCGATGCCAGGTGGTAGGTAGGAGTGCCGTCGCTCCGCAAGATCACGAAGTCGTCGATGTCACGCGCTTCGAAGCTGATCTCGCCCCGAACCAGGTCCTCGAAGACCACCGGTTGGTCCGGGGGGACCGAAAGCCTGACCGCACCCTCGGCGACGGCCTTCTCGGGACGTCTTATGTAGTGACCCGGGTGCAGGTGCTCCGCTTCTGCTCGGCGGCGAAGCGCCTCGAGCTCGTCAGGCGAGCGGTTGTCGTAGTAGGCCGCCCCCGACGCCACGAGGTCCGCGGCCGCCTGCTGGTAGCGCTCATAACGGCTGGACTGCCGGTAGTCGCCATGCGGCCCGCCCACTCCGACACCCTCGCCCCAGTCGAGCCCGAGCCATCGGAGTGAGTCGAGGATGTCCTCCTCGTACGCGGCGGTCGATCTCTCCCGATCGGTGTCATCGATCCTCAGGATGAACGTGCCTCCGTGATGGCGCGCATAGAGCCAGTTGAACAGGGCCGCACGGGCCGTCCCGACATGGAGGTGCCCGGTGGGTGAGGGAGCGACCCTCACGCGGACCGTCATCGCGCCGCCACGACTCGATTCTGGAGGACCCCGATCCCGTCGACCTCGACCTCCATCAGGTCGCCAGGCTCAACCTTGCTCACCCCGGCAGGCGTGCCGGTGAGGATCACGTCACCGGGAAGAAGCGTCATCACAGAGGTGACGAACTCGAACAGTTCGGCCACTCCAAAGACCATGTCAGAGGTGAATCCGGCCTGGCGGACCTCCCCGTTCACCCGGCAGATCACTGCCAGCTTCTCCAACGGGTCCAGTTCCGTCTCGATGGCCGGGCCCAGAGGGCAGAAGGTGTCGAACCCCTTGGCCCGGGCCCACTGCCCGTCCTTTTTCTGCAGGTCGCGTGCGCTCACGTCGTTGGCTGCCGTGTAACCCAGGATGTAGGCAGAGGCGTCCTCGGCTTTGACATGACGGGCCACCCGGCTGACGACCACTGCCAGCTCGGCCTCGTGATGGACGTTCTTCGACATCGCCGGATGGACCACATTGGCGTCCGGCCCGACCACCGACGTCGCCGGCTTGAGGAAGATGATCGGCTCATCGGGAACCGCGGCGTCATGCTCGGCGGCATGATCCTCGTAGTTGCGACCGACCGCCACCACCTTGGAGGGGAGGACCGGGGCCAGGAGGTGGGCGGTTTCCCAGGGAATCACCGTCTCGGTCGGCTCCCAGGCGACGAAAGGAGAGCCGATATAGACCAGCACCCCCTCGACGTCGGCCACCCCGTAGGCGATGTCGTCTCCGGCCTTGATGCGGACGAGCTTCATGGTCGGAAAGCTACCGGTGCTCTTCGGATGCCCCCGAGGCGGCCAGAAGGCCCCGGATCTCGTCGGGCTTGCGAACGATGAGGTCGCGGTCGACCTCGCCTGTCGCCGTCTGCCCCGGTCTCACCTCGTGAGGCACCGCCGCCTTCCAGCGTTCCCGCCGCTGCAGGACCTCTTCAGATGGCTCATACCCGTAGCCGCAAAGGGCCAGTGCAACTTCGATGTCCTCGGGGACCGGGCCCCGCCCCAGGGCACCGGCTCGGGCGATGGTCAGAGCGGCGACCACGGACTTGAGGTCGGGATCGTCGTCGGGAAGATCTGCTGCGTTTACCAGCCGCCACCCCCAGCCACCGTCGGGCGTCGTCTGCCCGAAGCTGCCCCCGCTGGGGACCTCGTCCGGCGAGGTGGGGATCCCGGGCTTGATGCTCGGCCGCCAGCGTCGAGCGGCAGGAGGTTGGAGCCCGTGCGCGGCCGGTCAGACTCCGTCACCTCGATATTGGGCTGTTGGCCCATCAGATGAAGCTGAGCCAGTGGCGGTACTCGGGGATCTTGGCCGCGACCAAATCGGAGAACAGGTCCTGTGCCTTCCGGGTGACCGGGCCCGGCTCGCCGGCGCCGACCACACGACCGTCGATCTCACGGATCGGCGTCACTTCGGCCGCCGTCCCGGTCAGGAAGACCTCGTCCGCTGTGTAAAGGCTCCCCCGGGCCAGGTCGGCCTCGACCACCTCGACACCCTCGCCGGTGAGCAATTCGATCACCGTGTTACGTGTGATTCCCTCGAGGATCCCCGAGGAGACCGGAGGGGTGTAGACCACGTCCTTGCTGGCGATGAACAGGTTCATCCCGCTCCCCTCGGAGACCAGGCCCGCGTCGTTGAGCATGATTGCCTCGTCGTACCCGGCACGGAGAGCCTCCTGCTTGGCCAGCACGGAGTTGAGGTACTGACCCGAGCCCTTGGCTGTCGGGATAAAGCTGGTGTGCGAGATCCGACGCCAGCTCGAGACCATGGTGGTGATGCCTTTCTCGACACCGTCGTCGCCCAGATAGCTGCCCAGGTAGAAGGCGGCCATGTAGTTGTGGACCGGGCTGCTCTTCGGGTTGATGCCGAAAGCGCCCGACCCATAGAAGACGAAGGGGCGGATATAGGCGGACTCCAGCTGGTTCACCCGGAGAAGCTCGAGACAGACTTCATCCATCTCCTCGGCACTCTCCTTCATCGGAAGGTCGTAGGCCCGGGCCGAGGCGACCAGCCGGACCATGTGATCGTGGAGACGGAATACGGCCGTTCCCTCGGGTGTCTTGTAGGCGCGAATGCCTTCGAAGACACCGGTTCCGTATTGGAGGGAATGTGACAGGAAGTGGACGGTGGCGTCGTCCCAGGGGACGAAATCACCATCAACCCATATCTTGTTTGCCGGTTCCATCGGTCAAGGCTAACTGGTGTCGACCGGAGCGGAACCACGGATTCCGTTTTCGGCACACCGTGGTTGAATCGAAGCAATGGGTGAGAAAGCCCCAGCTCGCGCCCGGGTGATCGAGTGGCTACTCGAGGGAGACCCGGCCATCAGGTGGCAGACAATGCGTGATCTGGTCGGGGCGAAGGAGAAAGTCTGGAGGGCGGAGCGGGAACGGGTCGGAACCGAGGGCTGGGGAGCGCGACTGCTGAAGCACCAGGACGCGGATGGACGATGGACGCCCAGGCTCTATGGCAAGAAGTGGATTTCGACCACCTATTCCATGGTGCTCTTGCGTGAGATGGGCTTGCCTCGCTCCGACCCGAGGGCACTCAAGTCATGTCAACTGTTCCTAGAGGAAGGACTGGGGACGCGTCGCAACAGCGAGACCTGCATTCAATCCATGGTCACCGCCTTCCTGTTCTGGTTCGACGTGGAGGACCGGCTGCGCGAGCCGGTCCTGGCCCATCTGCTCGGCAAACAGCTCGATGACGGCGGTTGGAATTGCGATGGGCAATCCAGTCACGGCTCTTTCCACACCACCGTCATGGCACTCGAGGCCCTGCGCGAGTGCGTCGTACGGGGTGGGGCGGCTATTGCCGAGATCGAGGCGGCGGAGGCCAGGGGCGGCGAGTTCTTCCTGCAACACAGGATGTTCCGCTCCCACCGGACCAGTGAAGTCATCAACCAGCGCTTCCTCCGGCTCTCCTTCCCGACCAGATGGCACTACGACGTCCTGCGCGGTCTCGACTACTTCAGATCCGCGGGCGTCCTGAGCGATCGCCGCCTCCACGAGGCAATCGAGGTTGTGGCTGACAAGCGAGATCGGGATGGGCGATGGCCGCTGCAACAACGCTGGCGTGGTGAGACATGGTTCGAGATGGAAGACGTCGGCGAACCCAGCCGGTGGAACACCCTCAGGGCAATGCGAGTCCTCGAAGGGTGGGGCGGCGAGAAGTAGCCTCGCCGCCGATGCACCGACTCATCGCCTCCCTGTTCGGGGCCGGCTTGATCCTGCGCAGGGTGCGGGGCTCGGACGCCGGGTCTGGCACGATTGGCGGCCTGGTCGCCCTCCCCTTTGCGCTTCTCACCGGAGAAACGTGGGGCTGGCCGGGTCAGTTGGCGGCAACGGTGCTGGTGACGGCTGTCGCCCTCTGGGCTTCGGCGGGCGTCGTCTCATCGGAGGGAGACGCCGGTTGGATCGTCATCGACGAGGCAGCGGGGGTCTTCGTCGCCACGATCGGGTTGCTCGGGTGGGCCGCCGTGATCGCATTCGTGTTGTTTCGCATCGTGGACATCACCAAGCGGCCCTTCCCGGGGGTCCATCAGGCCGACTCCATGCCCGGGGCGACCGGCATCGTCCTCGACGATCTCGTGGCAGGCGCTTGGGCGCTGGCCATGGGTCACCTCCTCAACGCCATCATCCTGTGAACCGGCCGATGACCGAACCTGCGTATCGTCTCCTGAGGAGGTAACAGAGCAGATGGATTGGAACCCGAAAGCAATCGTCGTCGGTGTCGACGGTTCGGATACGAGCACCCGCGCGGCCGTGATCGCCACCGAGATCGCCCGATCCCGGCAAGCCAAGCTCCTGCTGGTAACCGTGGTCAGACCACCTGAAGGGTGGTGGGGCATCGGTGGCGCGCCTCCGACTCCCGAGGCTCTGTCCGCCGCGCTCGTGGAGGGACAGCAGCAAGTGATCAAGGAGACCGAGGAGCAACTCCCGCTCGAGGGGATGGACTACGAGACTGTCGAGGAGCTGGGCGACCCCACGTCGCGACTTATTGCGGTGGCCGAGGAGCGCGAGGCCGGGCTGATCGTCATCGGGAAGCGAGGTGCCGGGCTTGCCGAGCGGGTGATGCTCGGGAGCGTCGCCGATCGTCTTTGTCACCACTCTCCGGTTCCGGTGATGGTGGTTCCCTGACCCAAGGGCATCACCAACTAGTCGCGTGCCAACCGTCGCCATCCTGCCCGTCAAGTCCTTCCGGCTGGGCAAGGGTCGGATGGCAGATCAACTCTCCGACGAGACTCGATCCCTATTGGGTCGTGCCCTCGCTGAGAGGACGGCGGCCCTGGCAGTCGATGCCGGGCTGATCCCGGTCCTGGTCGCCGGTGATGGCGAAGTTGCCGAATGGGCCCTCCTCCACGGCTTCCCGTCGATATCCGATCCAGGTGAAGGGTTGGACGCCGCTGCACTGGCTGGGGCCAGGTGGGCCACCGAGGCCGCGAGTGAGTGGATCGTGGTCCACACCGATCTCCCCCTCCTCACCGCTTTCGAGCTGGAGGACCTGAACAAAGCGCTGTCGGTTACCGGGAGCGTCATCGCCCCATCCGCCGACGGTGGGACGTCTGCCCTGGGGACAAGCGGTCCGGCTGACTTCGCCTATGGCCCCGGCAGCTTCCATCGCCACCTCGGCCGCTTCCCGGCCTCATCGATCATCGCCACACCGGGGCTACTTCACGACATCGACACCTTCGCCGACCTCGAGTCGGCTCGTCGCCATCCGCTCGGGGCCTGGCTCGCCAACCTGACGTGACCACCCGTTTCGATCCCGGGGTCCTCACCCCCGATCCCGTCGCCCGGGTCCAGATGCTGGGCTGGCTCGAGGCTGGTTTGGGTGCCGTGGAGCCCGAAGCCCTCACTGCTGCTGCGTTGGCGAGCAGGCACCCGGACCGGAAGACCCTGGTCATCGCCATCGGGAAGGCGGCCGCAGCGATGGCACGCGGCACCGCTTCGGTGCTCGACGTCGCCGGCGGTGTCTGCGTGACGGATCATCCCGAGCCGGTGCCGGACACGATGAGGCTCGTGATTGGCGATCACCCGGTGCCCGGGCCGGCAAGCCTCGAGGCCGGAGCGGCGGTTCTCGAGGCCGTTCAGAGCGCGCCGCCGATCGATGGACATCGTCGCCCTGGTGTCAGGAGGCGGCTCCGCTCTCTGTGAAGCGCCACGACACGGTGTGCCCGCCGGCTTTCTCTCGGAAGTGACGAGAAGGCTCATATCCGGAGGGGCCGACATCGAGGAGTTGAACCTGGTCCGAGGTCATCTCTCTGCGATCAAATGCGGTGGCGTGGCACGGGCCGCAGGCCGTCCGATCGACACGTTCGTCATCTCCGACGTGGCGGGGGCGGGGCCGGGCGTCGTGGCCTCGGGGCCGACCATCCCGCGGGCGCACGACCCGGAAGGGGCCGCGGCCGTCCTGAGAAGGCTGTCGATCGAGATCCCGGCTGGGGTGTGGGAAGCGATGATGAGAGAGCCGTTGTCCCTGCCCAGCCCGAAGGTCACCCTGTTGGCGGACGGTCACACGGCCGCTCGTGGTGTGGCGAGCGTGACGCCTCCTCCCGTCACTGTGGTCGATGAATGGCTCCGCGGCGCGATAGGCGCATGTCTCGACCGGTTCCTGGCCATGGGCCGACCCGGAGTGACCGTGGGAGCAGGTGAGGTCGTGCTCGACGTCACCGGAGCCGGGACCGGAGGCCGAACCACTCACGCCGCCCTCCTCGCCGCCGAGCATCTCGCCGGCTCGAACGACATCTTCTGCGCGTTCGCCACTGATGGCGTCGATGCCCGGTCCGGGGCGGCGGGAGCAATCGTCGATGGCTCCACGATCCTCCGCGGCGGTGACCCGGCAGAAGCACTTCGAGAATTCGACTCCGCCGGCTATCTCGCCCAGACCTCCGACCTGCTCCGGTGCCCGCCTACCGGCACCAACGTCTCCGACCTCTGGATTCTGTGGCGGAGGGGTTGAGGCTCCTCGTAGAGTGGGCGCACAGAGCAACGGGAGCATGGAAAAGACATTTGTGATCACGGGCGGCACCGGCGGGCTCGGTACCGCCCTCATCCGCCGACTCATCTACGAGGACTACCGGCTGGCAATCACCTACTTGCTGCCGGACGAGGCCGAGAAGTTCGAGCAGCAGTTCGAGATCGACGAGGATCGGGTCTTGTTGGTCCGGGTCGATGCCACCAACGCCGAGGCCGTCAACACCTTCATGAAGGGTGTCGCCGAACGATGGGGATCCCTTCACGGACTCGTTGCCCTGGTCGGCGGATGGGCCGGGGGGCGTGACGTCGAAGAAACCGACGACGTCCGGTTCGAGCGCATGCTCGACCTCAACCTGCGGTCCACGTTCTACTCGGTGCGGGCGGCGGTCCCCTATCTGGTGGAGACCGGCTGGGGTCGGATCGTGACCGTGGGCAGCCGGGCCACCGTCGACTACCCCACCGGCCAGGCCGCCTTCAACGTTGCAAAGTCGGGTGTGGTGGCGCTCACCAGGTCGGTCGCCCAGGAACTGGAGGGAACGGGTGTGACTGCCAATGTCCTCCTTCCCTCCGTAATCGACACCCCGGCGACACGTCGATCCCTCCCTTACGCCGACTATGTGAACTGGCCAACGCCCGATGAGATCGCGTCGGTTGCGCACTTCCTGCTCACCGAGGAGTCGGGCGTCATCAACGGCGCAGAGATCCCGGTGTACGGCCGGGTCTAGCGGTAGAGCTCGATCCACTCCCCGTGGGGGTGGGCCCGGCCGACAATCAGTGCACCATTCCCGTCATCGACGACCAGATCAGCCCAGCCATCTGACTCGTCCATGACCTCGCCCATCGAGACCCGATGTATCGGACGCGCCGACCTGGCGCCGGACACAATCGAATCGAGACGGTCTCGCTGCGCTGCGTCGAACTGGTTCAGCGTGAAAGAGCTCATGACCACTGCCGGCTCTCCTACAGGGAGTCCGTCCAGGGCATCGGGCAGGGTCTCGAGGGCGTCCCCGGCAATAAGGTCGATGTCGAGACTCGCCACCATGTCGAGGGCGGTGCGAAGACGCGCCCTTCTCTCGACGTGCTCGGGCCAGATCAGGGCATCGAGCCATCGTCGGTCACTCTCATCGGCCGGGTCGATCGGGTTGAGATCGAGCCCGGTGCGACTCAGGACGTCGACCTCGACGAGGTTCGGAGCGAGGCCTCTCGATTCGGCCTCGAGCAGGGGCTCGCCGCCTCGATTCCATTCCTGGTCGCCGTATCGATACCCGTAGCGATCGAGGCCGAGGTTGAGACCGGCGCTGGTGCCCACGTCGATGAGATGGAAGGACCGAAACTCCGCCATGCTCACCATCGGGAGCAGGGCGACGCAGCGACGACACTCGTTGGTCTGCGTGTATCGGGTATTGCCCATCTCCACTATCTCCTCCTCGTTAGCGAGGACGAAGCTCCGGAATTTCGGGCCTACTCCATGAGGTGGCGCCGGATCGTCCACGATCGAGCGATAGTGCGTGGCGAGGTCACCGTCCTCCCCGTCCATGAGCATGGACTGGACCGCGCCGAACATCAGATTGGGCGGTGGCAGGTGCCCGATGCGGTTCATCACCCGCAGCAACTCGGGGTCTTCAGCCACCACCTCGACCAGCTCGGCGTAGAGGGGAGAGCCGTGCGTGTACTTGCCCCAGTCCCGCATGTATTCCGCGGTGACCAGGGGCATCAGTGCACCTGGCGCCGATACGACGTGGCCAGGGCATCGGCGTATTCGTTCCAGCGATAGCCGCTGTGGGCCTTGATCCACTGGATCCGGGCCAGTGGCTTCTGCTTGTGGAGGGCGTGCGCCTCCTTGACCAACTCGAGGTTGGCGATAGGCCCGGACGACTTCTTGGTCCACCCTCTCGCCTCCCATCCGTCGGCCCAGTTGTTGACGATGTTCACGATGAGCTGTGAGTCGGTGTAGATCTCGACAGGGACGTCGGCGGGAGCCATGCCGAGCCCGGCGATCAGAGCCGTGAGCTCCATCTTGTTGTTGGTGGTGTGCGGGTCGGCGCCTTTGCCCTCCTCGACCACCTCACCGTCCACCACATACACCGCTCCCCAGCCCCCCGGTCCTGGGTTTCCCTCCGAGGCACCGTCGGTGAAGATCCCGGTGTCGGGGCCGTCGGTGAAGGAGCTCAGGACTTCGTCGACGGTCAGATCCCGCGACTTGGTTCGGCTCGCCGTTGTCGTCTTCTTTGCGGCGGGCTGGGACGACGAGACGGCGGATCGCCCGGCGCTATCGCGGCAGTCCATGCATTGGCGTGGCACCCAGCCCGGGTAACGGTCGAGTACCGACTGACTGAGCTCGAACTCCCGGCCGCACGTCTGACAGCTGAACACGCCCTAAGCCTGCCCGTCCTTCGAGAACCGCGAGATGAACTGGGGTGACTTGAAGAGATTGAACTCATGGTGGGTCTCGGTCATCCCGTGGGGTTCCATGAGACGACGCACCTTGGATGGCGACAGCCAATGGCAGTGGACCTGTCGCGCCTTGAACGGCGTGCGGTAGAGGATCACCGACGTGGGCATCGCGTAGAGGCCCTGGATCGGCTCGGCCGGATAGATGTGGAGGGCGCGACCACCGGGCTTCAGGACCCTCGCCATCTCGGCGGCCGCCGCGTCGAGGGGCGGGATGTGCTCGATGGCGTGAACCGACACCACCGCATCGAACTCGCCATCGTCGAAGGCGAGATCCTCAGCCATCATGTGCAACACCCGGTCGGAGCCGGACACCTCGGGTGCATTCGGGTTGGCATCGATGCCGGTCACATCGATCCCGCGCTCGGCCAGGCGGATGGTCAGATGGCCCTGTCCGCATCCCACCTCCAGGACCCGTTCCCCGGGTCGGAGGGGCAGCAGCCGGTCGATCCGGCGCAGGTGAGCCGGATCCCATCGATTGACCAGCGCATAGCGGCGTGAGTCGTACTCGGACATCGCGGGGAGGCTAGGAGAGGCTCTCGAGATGAGCGGAAACCCCGTAGTCGAGGAGAAGCGGGCCCGCATCGGTCAGGGCGACGTGGGTGACCGCCGTGTTGGCCGGGGTGTAGAGGGACTCGGAGTGGGAGTCGGTGGTCACCGTGAGCGAGGAGACATAGGCGCGGATGGCCCCTCCATGAGCCACCACCACCGTCGGCTCGTCGAACACGGGCTCCAGGCCATGAACCGTGGCCCGGATCCGCCCGGTCAGCTCGCCCCAGCTCTCACCGGTCTCGCCCCGCTTGAGGTCGACCCCGTCTCGATAGATCGTGCCCATCAGGTCGGGCCATGTCTCATAGATCTCGTCCGAGGTGAGCCCCTCCCATCTCCCCATGTCGAGCTCCTTCAGACCGTCGAGTGTGGTGATGCCGTCAGAAGCCAGATACTCGGCAGTGGAGAGAGCGCGGCCCAACGGCGAGGCATAGACGGTGGCGGCGGTTCCGTACCAATCACGCAGCGCCTTCGCCTGCCGGTGGCCCAGTTCGTCCAGCCCCCAATCACCCTGTCCCTGCCATCGACCCTCCGTGTTGGCCCGGGTCTGGCCGTGCCGGACCAGAGCCAGGACGGGATCCCCTTTCTCCAGGTGCTCGCTCACTGCCGTTGGGCGGGGCCCGAAATGGGCGAGGTCGTTGAAGGCTGCGAGGCGAAGGCGGTCGAAGGACCAGATCAGCCTGGTGAGCGAGGTGTTACCGGCGAAGCCGTGGACTCGTTGGCCCCGACCGGCGAGATAGCGCTGGAGCACTTCCTGAATGAACCCGCCGTGGGTCACGACCGCCGCCTGGCCCTCTTCGCCCAGGTCTGCCGCCAGCGCGTCGATGGCGCCGATGGCACGACGATGGAGTTCCTCGAGGCTCTCCCCGGTGAACCCCATCGGAAGATTGCGATCCCGTATCGCCTCCCGCAGGTAGTCACCGTCCTGTCCAAAGATCTCCTCCCGGGCCTTGCCCTCCCAACGACCGATGTCGAGCTCGGCGAGGCGGTCCCAGACTTCGAAGTCCGATGTGAAGGCCGAGGCGGTGTCCTTGGCCCTCTGCAGAGGGGAGCAGACGACGAGATCGAACTTGCGATCATGAAGCCGTTTGCCGATTGCGTCGAGGCTGGCCTCACCGGCGGCGCTCAACGGCCCATCGACCTGCCCGTTCCAGATGCCGTCGAGGTTGGCCTGCGACTCGGCGTGTCGGATGAGGGTGATTTCTTTCATGCGATGCGGGTTTTGGGGTCGGGGTCGTGGGTACGCGCCGGCACCCATCTCAGTACTCATAGCTCAGAACCCAAAACCGTTCGGGTGCACTCCGCTCATCCAATGAACGCCGAGGCGAATACCAGGGACACGATCGTCATCACCTTGATGACGATGTTCATCGCCGGTCCCGAGGTGTCCTTGAACGGGTCCCCGACGGTGTCGCCGATGACCGCTGCCGTGTGGCTCTCCGAGCCCTTCCCGCCGAATGCGCCGGATTCGATGAACTTCTTGGCGTTGTCCCAGGCGCCCCCGGCATTGGCCATGAAGATGGCGAGGAGGAACCCGGTAACCAGGGCCCCGGCGAGTAACCCGCCCAGGGCCTCCACGTCGATCAGGCCGACGAGCAGCGGGAGAGCGACCGCCAGCGAGCCGGGGATGATCATCTCCCTCAAGGCTCCGGCTGTGGCGATGTCGACACAGGCCGTGTAATCGGCCGTGGCACCTGTGGCTCCGTCCCTGAGACCGGGGATCTCCCTGAACTGACGGCGAACCTCTTCGATCATCTTGTTGGCAGCGCGCCCCACCGCGTTGATCGTCAGGGCGGCGACGAGGAAAGGGAACATGGCGCCGACGAGTAGTCCGATCAGGGTCGGGGCACGGGTCAGGTCGATCTGATCGAGGTCGACTGCCCGGGTGAACGTGGCAAAGAGCGCGAGAGCGGTGACGCCCGCCGAGGCAACGGCGAAACCTTTCGCCACCGCGGTGGTCGTGTTGCCCAGCGAGTCGAGGGTGTCGGTCACCTCCCGGACCTCAGCGGGCAGGTCCGCCATCCGGGCGATCCCCCCTGCGTTGTCGGCAACGGGGCCATAGGCGTCTACGGAGACGATGAGGCCGACGGTGGCGAGAGCCCCAATGGCGGCAATGGCCACTCCATAGACACCTCCACCGTCACCCAAGGCCCAGTCGCCGGCGTAGTAGGCCGCTCCGAGGCCGCCGGCCAACACGATCACCGAGTAGGCAGCGGACTTCATCGATTCGGCGAGACCCGAGATGATCACCGTGGCCGGGCCGGTCTGTGCCTGCCGGGCTATCTCCTTGACCTTCTTGTGGTCATCGGAGGTGAACCACTCGGAGATCTTGCCCACCATCCAACCGACGACCAGCCCAGCGAGGACTGCAAGCCAGATACCCAAGGGACTGGCGACCGCATCCCCGAAGACCCAGTAGGCGAGACCGAGTGCACCGACGGCGGTCGCGATCAGAGCGAAGTTGGTGCCACTGCGCAAGGCTCCGCCGGGATCGTCGCCCCGAACCCGCACCAGGAATGAGCCGATGATGGCGGCGAGCATGCCGAGGGCGGCGACGGCGAGAGGGAAAACAATCGTCTCCTCCACGAACGTCGACGAGCCGAAAACCAACGCCGCATAAACGACCGGCGCCACCAGCGCGCCGACGTATGACTCGAAGAGGTCGGCGCCCATTCCGGCGACGTCACCGACGTTGTCCCCCACGTTGTCGGCGATCACCGCCGGGTTGCGGGGATCGTCCTCGGGGATGCCGGCCTCCAACTTGCCCACCAGATCGGCGCCGACATCCGCTGCCTTGGTGAAGATTCCGCCGCCTATCCGGGCGAATAGTGCGATCGAAGAGCCACCGAGGGCGATGGCCGTGATGATCTCCGGCCACTCATCGAGGTCGAGCAGCATCCGGAAGATGACGTAACCGACACCTACCCCGATCAGCCCGAGCCCGGCAACGCTGAACCCCATCACCGCGCCGCCGCGAAAGGCGATCGGTAGAGCACCTGCGACGCCGCCGGTGCGGGCCGCCTCCGCGGTCCGCGAGTTTGCCTGGGTGGCTATGCGCATCCCGAAATAGCCGGCGCCTGCTGAGAGGGCCGCTCCGAAGACGTAAGCCACGACCCCCCAGGGGCGCCCCCAATCGAGCAAGACAGCGATGAGCGTTGCAATCACGACGACGAAAGCCGCCACCCAGATGTACTCACGGCGCAGGAACGCCATTGCCCCCTGTCTGATCGCATCGGACAGCGCGACCATCCGCTGGTTGCCGCGAGGGGCGGTCAGGACGGTCCGGGCATACACGACGGCGAGCAAGAGGGCAGCCAAACCCGCGCCGAGCGCGGCGTACAGGATCAGATCCGACACAGGGGGCCGGGATTGTAGGTACCCCTTACCTGAGGTACGCAGGGCCACATGTGGCCCGACGAGAACAGAGAAAGGCGATCAGCCGCCTGCGATGCGTGGTGGCGAGCTCCAGGATGGCCGCCTCCACCTCGGGACCACCGCCCCCGGTCTGCACCGCGACCGAGTAGATGATGTCGAGATACTTGACCACGATCTCGTAGGGACCGACGTCGTTGGGCTGAAAGGCCTCGTCACCCACTCCCGGGACTTCCGTCACCCCACCTCGGTTCTCCTCGAACCCGGCCTTGACCCCCTCCCAATCTGTGGAGGATCCGTAATGGAAGACCTCGACGGTTGGAACCAGACCGTCGACGAGGGTGAAGGTGCAGTTGCGGGCAACACCCGGCTCCCCGCTGGCCGACGTCGCGTCAAAGGCCGCGGCGACAGTCTCGGGCGGCACCAGGGCACATTCGAGCCCGGTCGATGTTTCGCCTGCCGCGCTCGTGGTGGTCTCCTCGATCGTCGGGGCGGCGGTCGTCGGTTCCTCGGCAAGCGTGGTGGTGTCGCCGGTCACCAATGTCGTCGTAGTTTCGGCGTCACTCGCGCAGGACACGCCCGCGAGCAAGACCCCGAAGAAGATGAAGTCTCTCGTACGCATGATCCCTCCCCAATCGATCACCCATGTCCGACCCTATGTGCGACGCTTAATGGGGGCTTAGGGCCGGCAGTTGGCGGGACAGGCAGCGACGTGGGCAGAATGCATGCAATGAGATCGGCGATTCGTTTGATCGCGTTACTGGCGGCGATGTCTCTCGCCCTGCCGGCCATGGCGCATGGCGATCACGATGCCCGTCCTCTGTTGAGACGAGCCGAAGTCGGTCCATACACGGTGTCGCTCTGGCAGGTCTATCCGGATGTGGGCTCGGCGATGATCCCCCATCTGATCGTGATGTTCGACGATGGGATGCCCGATGAGGGTGCGGTGGTCTCGGTTCAGGTGGGCTCAGAAAACGTCCACGTCATGTCGTCGTCAACCACGCCAGGAGCATGGGAGACGATGACCGGAGTCGAGCCGGACGATGTCGTCTCGGTGACCGTCTCCGAGGGGGAAGAGGCGTGGAGCCTCCCGACCGTGGTGATCCCGCCCCCGCTCACGTCTGTCTTACCGATGCGGGCATTGATCGCGATCTCTATCTTCCTCGCCACCGCCGTGGCCTGGTGGATCGGGGGCAGGACGGCGCAGGCATGGCGGCGGCCGATCACATACCGAAACGTCGGTTTAGAGGGCTGAACAGGAGGACAGGGAATGGTCAGGACGTCGGAGCAAACCGCGGAGTTGGGATTCATTCAGAAGCTGAACGGCCCCTGGCACGAGCGTGCCCTGTGGATCTACCTGGCCATCGTGGTCCTCCACTGGATCGAGCATCTGTTCCAGGCGGCCCAGATCTGGATTCTCGAGATGCCGAGGCCAGAGGCTCTCGGGGCCCTCGGTTATGTCTTCCCCTGGTTGGTCAAGTCCGAGGTGATGCATTTCGGGTATGCCCTGATCATGTTCACCGGGTTGGTGCTGCTTCTCCCAGGCTTCCGCGGTGCTGCCCGCGGCTGGTGGCTGGCCTCCACCATCATCCAGGGCTGGCACCTGGTGGAGCACTCCACGCTGCAGATCCAGGCGATCGTCGGGACCAACCTGTTCGGGTCACCGGTACCGACCAGCTTCCTCCAACCCTTCATCCCCCGCCCGGAGCTGCACCTGGTCTACAACCTGATCGTCTTCATCCCGATGATCGTGGCGATGTGGCTGCACACCCGCCCGGCACAGGATGCTCTCAACGATTGCAACTGTGCCGCCCCGCCGGTGGAGCGAGCCAAGGCGGGTCTGGCCAGCGTCTGAGATCAGGCGGGCTGCTCGGCGCGATCGGCAGCGGCTCGGGCCAGAACCTCGACGAAGACCTCCGGTGGCTGGGCTCCGCTGATCCCGTATCGGCTGTCGATCACGAAGAACGGGACCCCGTTGATCCCGTACTGCCGAGCCTGGACCATGTCGACGCGCACAGCGTCGGAATGCTCGCCTGCCTCGAGTGAGCGAACGACGTCGTCACGATCGAGACCTACCTCGGCGGCAAGGTCGGCCAAGTCCTCGACCCGTCCCACGTGCCGTCCCTCGACGAAGTAGGCGCTCAAGAGCCGCTCGTTCATCTCGAGCTGGAGACCACGCTCCTTGGCGTAGTGAAGGAGCTCGTGCGCCTTCAGGGTGTTGGTGTGCTGCAGGGAGTCGTAGTCGTACTCGAGACCTGCAGTTCGGGCGATGCCCACAACCCGGTCGATCATCGCCCGGGCCTGGTCAGCCGACACGCCGCGATGACTCATCAGGAACTCGACCTCGGACCCGCTGAACTCGACCGGGGTGTCGGGAGCCAACTCGAAGCTGTGATAGACGACCTCGACCGGCGCCGCGGTGAAGCCGGCGATGCCGCTCTCCAGATTCCGCTTGCCGATGTAGCACCACGGGCAGGCGACGTCGGACCAGACATCGATCCGGATCGGGGTGTTGTCGGGAGCCACGAAAACCAAGTTACTGCGATCCGGTTTCTGTCCCACCCGGCCTATACGTTCACGGCATGGCCGGTTGCTCGATCGACGACTGCCCACAGGATCTGTATGCCCGAGGCATGTGCGAGATGCACTACCGACGAGTTTTGCGAACTGGAGACCCAGGCCGCGGTCGATGCAGCGAGAGAGATCACGTTGTGTGGCTCCTAATTGCCACGAGTCCGCAGAGGCCTGGGGTTATTGCCATGGCCACTATCAACGACTGCTTAGACATGGGGCAGTCGGCGAGGAGCCGCTTCGGAAACCAGGCCGGCTCTGTTCGGTCGTCGACTGCCCCCGGCCACACCAGTCCAAGGGATTCTGCGCTGCCCACTACAAACGGGTTCTGGCCACAGGTGACCCCCAGGCCGACCGACCGATCCGAGAGGTGAGCGGAGCGGGCAGTTCGAGCCACGGGTACTGGTATGTAGCCGTACCGCCAGAGCTCAGACATCTGGTTGGAGGCATGCGATCGGTCGGAGAACACCGCCTCGTCATGGCCCTCCATCTTGGTCGTCCGCTCCTCTCGGACGAGGTCGTACATCACGTCAACGGGAACCGCAGCGACAATCGAGTCGAAAATCTCGAGCTATGGCTGACCTCACACCCGAAGGGTCAGCGAGTCGAGGACATCGTTGCATTCAGCATCGAAATGTTGGCTCGGTACGCCCCCGAGATCGGCGCCTGGGCTACGAGTAGGACAAAAGCCTCTTAAGGCATTACAGGCAGTCCCGAGCGGGTTCGAACCGCCGTTTCTGGCTTGAGAGGCCAGCGTCCTAGACCACTAGACGACGGGACCAGGTTGGGGCCGACTCGCGCCGACCCTGGCTCGGGGGGAAGGACTCGAACCCTCAATAACAGGGCCAGAACCTGCCGTGTTACCTATTACACCACCCCCGAACGCGCACGCCCGAAAGCGATGCGGGGTAGAAGGCAAGGATAATCGACGGCAGTCCCAGTGCGAACTCTGGCTCAGGGAACCAGAACAGGAACCGCAGTGGCCTCAGCGGTAACCGTCAGAGGCGCTGTCTGATCGACGAACACGCCCATGAGACCCAAGTCGAGGCCGTCGACGACGAATACCGAGACGGACAAACCATCCGGTGCGGTGGTGATGACCACCTGGTCCAGGGTGACGTCTTGGGACGCGACGTACGAAGACCCGATGCCAGCGGCCCGATCCGCATCGATGAGGACCTCGCCCGTGGCCCGATAGTGCTCCTCATCGATGCCTGAGCCCGCGGCTACCGAAGCCGAATCGGCGATAGCGGCCAGCTCCCGTTGCAACGCCAAGGCCCGCCAGAAGTCGAGCGCCAGGCCACCGAAGAGGAGCAGCAAGAGAGACAAGCCCAGCATCCACAAGGTGACCGAACCTCGCTCTGACCTCAAGGGATACTCCGGTATAGATCGACCAGCTCCGAGTGAGAGGCTCCGACCCACAATCCGCCCACCTCGCCCCATGGCGTTGCGACCAGCGGAACCCAGACTTCGACCTCCGCGGCCACGGTCGACCCTCGCTCGAAGGTGCACGCTCCGACTGCATCACTTGGGCCAGACTCAGCGGCGCCGCACCACGAAAGGCGAACCAAGTCGGGTCCAAGCCCGTGGTTGGCCGCCATGTCCGTCACAACCTGGCTCCCCGCCGAGATATCGAGCTGGATCACCGCAGCACGCACCGCTTCTGCCGCCGCCGCTTCGGCAAAAACGCGACGTTCAGCCCAGGGGCCGAATGCCAGCACGGCGAGCGCAGCCGGCAAGAGAAGGACTCCGACCGCGATGCCGAGCTCCACGGCCGCGTGACCCCGATCGTTCACGGCGGCAACTCCCTCGTGGCCTGTGCCGTCATCTCGATCACGAAGTCAGGAGTGAACGGTGTCCATGAGACGAACACGGCGCTCCCAGACGCTGTCACCACCCCGGGACCTACCGCGCATGACGCCACGATTGAGTCGCCCATGCGGCCTCCCAGCAGCTGGCCTAAAACGTCCTCGACCCTCTGCCGGCATTCCTCCTCCGAAGAGCTGACCGATCCGACCCGGGCACCCTGATCGAGGGCGGAGCGGAGAGCACCTCGTCCGTACTGGACGACGACGAGATTGGCCAGGGCCAGGAACAGGAGCATTCCAAGCCCGCTCGCGAGGAGGAACTGGACTGACGAGATCCCCCGCTCGCTCAGCCTCCGATCAGCTGAGAGCGGATCCACCCGACGATGTCCACGCCAAGAGCCTGAAGCGCACCCCAGATCACCACGAGTGCGGCAATCGCCAGGGCAGCATTCCCCATGAGCTCGGCAGTGTTCAGGCCCCGGTCGTCGCCCCACGTGTCATGGAGCCATTTCTTGAGGGCCAGCATCTCAATCTCCTTTCATCGCCAGCCTGTGATCAGATAAGGGAGAGGCGCCGCCACGAAGAGCAGGAGGACCGGGGCCAGAATGGCGATGGTGGGCACCAGCATCGCCGCTCTGCGCTTCGTCGCCGATCTCCGCATCGTCTCACGACGGGTCTCCCGAACGTCCTCTGCGAGATCGAGAAGAGCCGGCGCCAGATCTGCGCCCCTTTCCTCAGCAGTCGCCAGGAGTCGATAGGTGCGGCCACAGAAGGGCTCCGGGGTCAACTCGGCGATCCTCCGAAAAGCATCGGCGGCACGCCAACCCGACCGGTGTAACCGGAGCGCGTCCGCAAGCTCGGCGATGACCTCACCCTCCCCACGGCGCACGACGTCCTGGACGGCATGGACCACGCCGCCTCCGGCCCGAACCCTCATGGCGAGGAGCTGGTTCACCGTGTAGATCTCGATGCACATCCGCTCTCGCCTTCTCTCTATCGCCGAGTGCAGAGATCCCCTCAGTCGAGTCGCCCCGATCACGACGCCGAGGACCAGGAGCACGATGCGCTGGACGGGAGACGAGCCCAGAATTTCGCCGAGAATGAGCGCGAGACCCGCAGCGATCGCGATGGTCCGCAGTTGAGCCATGCGAAACGCCTGCACCGACTCCTCCTCGGGCACGTCGCGGTACCAACCGGCCTGGCGGAGCTCGAGAATCGTCACGCTCTCGCCGGACTTCTCCAGCACCCGACCCACCGAGGCCGCCAGCGAGCTGAGCATCGGCCCGAAGACAGCGGCAAGCGGGCCGGCCCCGGTCGGGCGCTGTGACGCCGTGCCTGAGGGGCGCAGATAGGGATTGATTCTGGAGGTGAGGCTGCGAGCCGGGGGGAACAGGGCGTGGACTACCAGCCCGGCAGCCAGGGCGGTGGTTCCGGCTGCCACCAACACGACCGGCGTGACAGTCACTCTCCACCCCGCGCCGAAACGAACACCCTGGGCTCAGCCGGCTGAGCCCCGAGCTTCGAGGCCACGACCACCCCGACCAAACTCATGACCCCGCCGATCACGGCGACCAGCACCCCGATCTGCGACGCATAGAACTCGCGGAAGGGCCCAGCTCTTGCGGTCATGGCGACAAGCACCAGCCAGGGGAGGATGAAGACGATGCGTGAGTTGATCTTCTGTTCGAGCGCATCGGTTCGGATCTCTTCCAGAGTCCACAGATCCTTCGTCGTTGCATCGGCCAGATCGGAGAGGATCTCGGGCACAACGGCACCCCCACGCTCGTAAGCCAGGATCAACACCTCGATGACACGGTCGGAGGTCGGGTCGGCCAGATCGGATTTGATCATCTCGAGCGCGGGCACAACTCCGAGACTGTGCGAATAGACCGGAAAGCCCCGAAAGGCGTCGCGTAGGGGAACCGGCCCGTACGAAGCGAGGCCCTCGATCGCGGTGGGAAGCGATGCCCCCGATCTGACCGACGCCAGGAGATCCCGGAGCCCGTCGGGCCACGCCCGTTGCACGTCGTCGAGCCGCTGCGACCGCTTTCGAGAGAAATACGCCTTGGGAAGAGTCGACACGACCACGGCGGGCATCAACGAGACGATTGGAAGGGATGTCAGGGCGAAAACGACCGCGTAGGTGCCGAGTCCGGCGCCAAGTGAGGCAAGCCAGAACTGCCCAGGAGTCACGTCGAGCCCGGATTCCTTCAGCCAACTCGCCTTCATGGACGTGGGCCGGCTCCTATGCCTGAAGCCAACGACCACACGCCTCATTACGAGCGCCAATGCAATCGAGGTGGCCAGGGCCGCGGCGAGTGTCACCAACTCGCCTCTCCCTGCAACACCTGGGTCAGGTTGGCCCCTCCGGGCAGCGCGCGCTCGAGACGCCGGATGAGGGCTTGCGGCGGCATCGACCCAGTCCATTCGAGTGGGCCACCCAGTCGATCCCGCCGGAACAGGGGCTCGGATGAGAAGTCTTCGTGAAGAGACGGGACCAGAGCACGGATCTCCATCGTCTGGCGTCGGATGCCGCCGCCGGTCGGTTCGACATCTCGCTCGAGGTGGATGACCAGATCGATCGACGAGGCGAAAACCTTGCGCACCACCCGCTCCGGGACGTTCTCTCCAGCCATCAAGGCAGCGTTCACCAGGGCATCGAGTGCATCCGGTGCCGAGTTGGCATGGATAGTGCAGGCGAGACCGCATCCTGCGTTTACGGCGCGGGTCAACTCGAAGGCTTCTCCTCCCCTGACTTCGCCGACAACTATCAGGTCCGGGCGCATCGCCAGCGTGGCTTTGACAAGTTGTCGCAGGCTGATCTCCCCGCCGCCGTCCAACGATGGGGGCCGGGCCTCGTAATAGGACCCATGGACGATCGGGACGTGCAACTCCCTGATCTCCTCGCATGCCCGAACACAGTGGTCGGACGGGACAGCAGCAATCAGAGCAGAGAGGAACGAGGTCTTGCCGGCACCGGGAGGGCCACTCACGATTACAGAGGTGGACGAGCGCATAGCGAGGCTGAGGAAATCCGCAGCACCGCAGCGTCAACGATCCGAGTTCGACTAACGAGGCGAGCGTCTCCTTCCGGAGCGCGTAGCGGCGAATAGTGGCTGATAGATGGTCGGAGACCGGCGGGATCACCGCTGTAAGACGCGGCCGACCCATCGAGGATGCGCGCTTGGGATACTGGGTGAGAGGCATCGAGCCGCCGGTCGGTGGCTGCCATCAGCCGCTCTACCACCTGGCGATTCTCCGACTCGGAGCTCGGCACATCCAGCCCACGAAGCCGACCCCCGGCTTCGAGGAAGGTCACTCTGTCGCCTTCGATGAAGATCTCCTCCACGTCGTCGCGATCGAGGAGATCCCCCAACGGTCCAAAATAGGACACCGATTGGAGCAGGCGCCGCACGGTCGCATCCGGGTCTGCCAGCGAACGGGTCTCACCCATGTGTGCGTGTCGCTGATAGTCGTCAACGGCCGCCCGCAGTAGCTCGACGAGCCGAGCGGTGTCGCGTTGCGGGTCGAGTCCCGAGCCGTCGATCTTCTCGAGCGCTCGCCTCCGGATCTCGTGATAGGCATCGACCGTCATCCCGCAGCCCGATCGATCAGGGACGCCACCCGGCTCAACGATTTCACGAAGGGACCCCGTCTCAGACGTGTCCCATCCCACGACGCACGCTCGAGTCGGCTCTCTTCGGGGACCAGGATGACCGGCATCGCCGGAAGCAGACGGGCCATCTCTGCCCTGATCTCGAGACGCCGGCGACTCCCGGCAGCGACACGGTTGACCAGGGCCACCGTGTCAGGCGCGTCAGTCCTGGTGGACAGTTCCTGAACAGATCGGACCAACCGTGACATGCCCACTGGATTTCCTAGGCCGACCACGATGAGGACCTGGAAACGTACGTGTTCGAGGCGATCAGGGCGCGGGCATCCCAGATCCGCGATCACCACTTCGTAGCCGGCCTTTCCGACTTCGTCGAAGACACCTTCGATTTCCACCGGTGGGATGTCGTAGGGCGACATCGCATTGGCGAGGCCACCGATCACGTCGACCGAGTCATGGTCGAGAATCGCCTCGGT
Source organism: uncultured Acidobacteriota bacterium (assembly GCA_963828465.1). Lineage (GTDB taxonomy): Bacteria > Actinomycetota > Acidimicrobiia > Spongiisociales > ZC4RG35 > JARDZU01. The sequence goes on from CAWHEU010000021.1 coordinate 116,691, forward strand.
GACCGAACCTGAGTCGTGATGGGCGGCCTCGAGCGCCGTTAGGAGGTTCGGATGGACCGGGAGATCGAGGCGCTGCGCCATGGATGGCGTCCTCTCGTCCAGGTCCATCAGAAGCGTGGGTCGTGAGAACGAAAGGCTCGTGGCAATCCCGATCGCGATTTCAGTGCAGCCCACCCCACCGATAGGCCCGAGCACGCCAACACGAAAGGAACCAGACGCAGGCACGACAGCCGACGCCGGTCCACTCCGGTGGAGCAGAGTTGCCTCGGCCGATGCAAGGAACTCGTCTGGAGCCGCGCTCTCTTCGATCACATCGGTGATGCCGCACTCGAGGAGGTGCCGCTTGGCGTCGGGCGCGTCTACCGGGTCGTACACCCCGACGATCTCCCGTCCCAGTTCCCGGACTCTTCGGACCAGACGGGGCGTCAGGAACGAGCAGACGTCGTCGATGAACAAGACCTCGTACTGATCGGTCACCGCCTGTTCCGGGCCCATGACCCGTGAGCGGACTCTCCCTCCACCGTGGTCGATCAGGAACCGGTGGAGCCGGTCCGGCCAGGCTCGGGCAGAGGCGGCGAGAGCCAACTCGGGTCCGGTGTTCACCCTTTTGCCTCCTCGAGAACGTCTGCACCTGTGGACCGGAGGATCTCCAGAGACCCGTCCGCGATTGCACGGGCGAGGGCCAGTGCCTGGGCAGGGCTCACCCCAACGACAACGTGATAGGGACCGGCAGCCGACAATCCGGTTTGCGTCGTGTCGGCAATGCTGACAACTTCGAGATCGCTGGCCACAAACACCGGCTCCTCGCCGACCATCGAAATGACATCCACACGATCCCCGATGACCAATGTGGCTCCGGCGGCGTGCTCGGCCGCCACCGGGATGCTCATCGTGCGAAGCCCATCGCCGGCGCCGGGCCGGATGACGTCAGACCGATCGATCAGCTGCCCTTCGCCGACCGGCCGGCCGACGATCCATCCCTCGAGACGCTCGAGATCGGCCTCCCCCACCAAGTGGTCGAGACCCTCGAAGTCAGCCGAAAGAGGAACAAGTCGGACGATGTCCGACGTGAGAGGAGAGCCGGCCGCGATCGGGGAGTCGGCGATGGCGACCAATGTCGTGGCGTCCCGGCTCTGAAGAGCGAGATAGTTGAGGACGAATGCAACGACGACAGCGAATGCGATCGCAATATGAGACAGAGACGGTCGATAGCGAGCCGACCGGACGGTCGGTGCCGAGGTGCCCGCTTCCCTCGTCAGGACGGAGGGACTCGTCTCCACTTTGATGTGAACCTATTCGTCGAACCTGCAGTCGATGTCGAGAGCGCGAAAGTAGATGGAACAAACGCCGGACCGGGATGTGGAGTCTCACCTTCGCCACGGGGCTGGGAGGGAGTGGTTGGAGGAGGCTGCCGAGGACGAACAACTCACCGAGTTGCTTCGGAGGCGGCGGTTGGACCTTTCCGGGCGAGCCCTCGAACTTGTTCACCGCGGAGAGCGTGTGCGGGCCGAGACGGGAGCCCACACGTTCTCCGGCCGCGTCGTGTACGCCGGCGCGGACTTCGCCAGCATCGATCGGGGCGACGACAGGGTGGAGATAGTCCTCGACTCGGCGATTTGGACAGTGGAACGAGGCGAGTCGGGTGGCAACGAGCAGAGCGGCGACAAACTCACCTTCCGCGCCCGGCTCGCCGAAATCGCGGCTGCAGCGGAGATGGTGCGCATGGTCGTTGTCGATGGGAGGGCCATCGTCGGGTCGATCGATGTCGTAGCCACCGACCACGCCGAATTGACCCAGGACGGGAACACGATCGTTGTCCCCATCCGCCAGATAGCGGCGGTGATCCGCTCTACATCTCACTTCTGACATTGTCGGTCTCCGCAGTCACCGGGTGGGCCCGGACGAACTCGTAGATCTCGTCCCGGAAGAACTTGAACGTCCGACCACCGGGGAGTTTGTAGGCGGGCAGCCTCCCCTCTCTGGCATATCGCCTGACCATCTGCACATTCATTCCCAGCAACTCCGCTACCTGCGCCGCGTCGAGGATCGGTGGGTAGTCCTCAGCCATCTGTCGTCCTCTTCGTTACTCGAGATGAGCCTACGGCATCCAGGGATTGGTTGGAATGGGCTCGGTTCCGGCTTCACCAAATGGCCATACCGGCCGATATCTGAGCATGCTCGAGTTCTATCTCGGTTACAGCATGGGCCAGTCTTCGGCCAGCCGGGCCGCCTCTTTGGCGCGGAGCGCGGCCGTCGCCGACGGGACCCATCACACGAACCGGATCGAGGACCTCAACGAGCGGATCGACCGCCTGGTGATGATCATGCGGGCCACGCTGGCTCTTCTCGAGGAGCAGGGCATCACACCCGAGAAATTGATGGCGAAGATCGAGGAGCTCGATCTCCAGGACGGAGTCGACGACGAGCGAGTCCGCGAACTGATCGTCGAGTGCCCCTCCTGCCAGTCCAAGGTGGCGCCGGGTCTGCGCAATTGCCAGCTGTGTGGGACCGAGGTCAGGGCCGATACCGGTCACCCGCTCGGTCACGTCTGACCTGATCCGAGACAATTCGGCAACACGCCCCTCAATACACTCCGCCGATGGGCAGCTTCGACGAGGTCCACGGCCCCGACGGGGTGCGGGCTCACTATCAGGCGTTGATGAATCGTCTCGCCGAGATCGGGGACGCCGAGCTCGCCGATCGCCTCGGGCTGCTCGACTCCTTCTTCCGCACCCTCGGTATCACCTTCGCCGTCACCGGCCATGAGGGTGGTCTCGAACGCACATGGCCGATGGACCTGGTGCCACGGATCATCCCCCCGGACGAATGGAGCCACATCGAATCCGGGCTCGTCCAGCGGGTAACGGTCCTCAACCGATTCCTCGACGATCTCTACGTCGGCGGTCAACAGGCGATCAACGACGGCATCATCCCCCGCTGGCTGGTCGAGTCGGCCGACGGATACGTGCGCGAAGCCCACGGCATCCCGGCCCCCCGAGGCTCGCGCTGTGTAGTGGCCGGGATCGACATCGTCCGTGATGACGAAGGCACGTATCGGGTGCTCGAAGACAACCTGCGGGTGCCGAGCGGGATCTCCTATGTCCTGGAGAACAGGGTGGCGATGACCCGAATCCTCCCGGTCGGTTTCGCCAGCCATGTCATCAGACCTGTGGACCACTACGGGGCCTCGCTTCTCCGGGCCCTGCGTGCGATCGCCCCGCCAGGCGTCGATGATCCGACCGTCGTCGTATTGACCCCCGGGGTGGCCAACTCCGCATATTTCGAGCATGCCTTCCTCGCCCGTCAGATGGGCATCGAACTGGTGGAGGGCCGAGACCTGCTGGTCGACGATCGCCACGTCTTCATGCGCACGACCAAGGGCCTCAAACGCGTCGACGTGATCTACCGCCGGGTCAACGACGAGTTCCTCGACCCCGTCGTCTTCCGCCAGGACAGCCTGCTCGGCGTGCCCGGGCTCCACGGGGCGGCACGGGCGGGGACGGTGACCATCGCCAACGCCATCGGGAACGGGGCGGTCGACGACAAAGGGGTCTATCCCTACATCCCCGCCCTCATCGAGTACTACCTCGGCGAGGAGCCGATCCTCCCCAATGTCACTACCTATCTCCCCTGGGAGCCCGACCAGCTGGCGGTCATCTTGAGCCGCCTCGACCAGCTGGTGGTGAAGCCGGTGGCCGAGGCCGGCGGTTACGGAATCGTGATCGGCAGCGTGGCCGACGAGGCAACCCTTGCCGCCACCGCCGACGCGCTCCACGCCAACCCGAGGGGATACATCGCCCAGGAGATCGTCCAGCTTTCCACCCATCCCACCTTCGTCGACGGGCATCTCGAGCCTCGCCACGTCGACCTCCGCCCATTCGTGCTCAGCGGCGACAGGATCGAGGTGGTGCCCGGCGGCCTCACCAGGGTGGCAATGCGTAAGGGATCCCTCATCGTCAACTCCTCGCAGGGCGGCGGGTCCAAGGACACGTGGGTGCTGGGCAACGGGATCGGTCATGCTGTCACGCCACGCTGAAGACCTCTATTGGGTCGGTCGCTACGTCGAGCGAGCCGAAGACACCGCCCGAATGCTCGACGTGACCTATCACAACCTCCTCGAATCTCCGGGCGACGGGGCGGAAACCACCTGGGGCGAGCTGCTCGAAGTCCTCTACGTCAACGCTCTCTATACCGGCCCGTTGGAGAGCAGCGCCGTCAGCAGCTACCTGGTCGCCGATCGGACCAACCCGGGGTCGATCATCTCGGCGGTGGAGCGGGCCCGTGACAACGCACGCGGCCTGCGGGACCGGATCTCCACCGAGTTGTGGGAGGCGATCAATGTCTTCCATCTCGATCTGGCCCGCGCCGACTTCCACCTCGATCTCGACCGACGGGCCTACGAGGTATTCCGGAGCATCAAGAGCAGGTGTCAGCTGATCAGCGGCGTCGCAGCCCAGACCATGCCCCGGGACGAGGGCTACCGATTCATGCTGCTCGGCCTCCTCCTGGAGCGCGCCGAGATGACCTGCCGCCTCCTCTCCGTCCGATACGCCCGTCTCGCAGGAGGCGATGGTCAATCCGGGTTTCACGCCTGGGTGTCGGTGCTCAAGTCGGTCTCGGCCTACGAGGCGTATCTCAAGGCGCACGACGCATCGCTCGACCCGACCGATGTGCTCCAGTTCCTGCTGCTGGACCAGGAGTTCCCTCGCAGCGTCCTCTACTGCCTCCAGCAGGTCGAGCGTTTGATCGACCGGCTCGCCGGGACGAACCATCAGACCAGCATGGAGCGGGCGGTCGGGCGGGTGCGGGCACATGCGGAGTTCACCGACATCCCGACCATCGTCGACGGGCGGCTCGACCCGTTCCTCGAGGAACTGCAGCGGGAGATCTATGAGGTCTCCGACGAGGTGGAGGCCCATTTCTTCCGTGCCGGCACCGATCTCCAACTCCACTTCCAGAGGTGGGCATGAGGCTCGAGATCCGCTACCTCAACGAGTTCAACTACCGGGAGCCGGCCTGGGAATCGCACAACCTGCTCCGGGCCTGCCCGGCCAACGACGACCATCAGCGGTTGATCGCCTACCGGGTCGAAGTCACGCCGACCGCCCGGGTCCACTCCTACACCGACTATTGGGGGACGAGGGTCGACGAGTTCGGGGTCGTCGAGCCGCACCACGATCTCCGCATCATGGCCGAGTCGACCGTCGAGACAACGACAGCCCAAGTCCCACCCGGTGACGCGACCGTCGACGCGCTCGACGCCGTGCGAGCGGAGCTGTCGAGCTTTCTCCGGCCATCGCCCCACGCCATCTGGGACGCGCCCATCGAAGAGGCGGCCAGGGTGGCCATGGGCGGCGCGGTTGACGTGGTGGACGTCGCAACCGCCGTCTCAGACAAGGTCACATCCACCCTCGACTATGTGCCGGGCGCCACTTACGTAGGCGTCGATGTGGCCGACGTGATGTCACAAGGCAAAGGGGTGTGCCAGGACTTCGCCCATCTCGGCATCGCCATGTATCGCAGCATCGGCGTCCCGGCCCGGTATGTGTCCGGCTATCTCTACGCCGTGGAGCAGACCTCGGCGGTGGCGCCGGACGAGCCCGAGCTGAGCGTGCAGACCCATGCCTGGCTCGAGGTCTTCGTGCCGGGATACGGTTGGTGGGGCCTCGACCCGACCAACGCCCAACCCGTAGGGGAACTCCACGTAAAGATCGGGCACGGCCGGGATTACCAGGATGTCATGCCCCTGCGTGGCGTCTACCACGGTGGGGCGGATCACCAACTGGGGGTTCAGGTGCGGATCAGCCGGGAACGGCTGTCCCAGATGGCAGAGCAGTAGCGGCCCACCGTTTTCTCAATGGATTTATCATCGATTTAGGGTCTCTGGGTTCACGATCGAGTGTTTGTGCCCAAAACCGATGAAGAAGGAGCTCTGATCACCTTGGTGTCGAAGAGGCAATTGCTGGTGGCGTTGGCCGTGGTGTCCACGCTGGCTCTGGCCCCTGCGGCTCTAGCGCAGACGGAGGAGGAGACACCCACCACGCTCCCCGCCACCGCTCTGACCGTCAGCACCCCGTTCCCGTCGGTCGCGGTAACGCCTGGGGACCAGGTCAGCTTCCCGTTGACCGTCGCCGCTCCGGCCCAGGTCCCGGTCACTCTCGCAGTGGAGGGGGCTCCGGAAGACTGGACCGCTGCGTTCCGTGGTGGCGGCTTCGAGGTCGACTCGGTCACCGCCGGTCCCGGGCTGAATCCCGAACTCACTTTCGATGTCACCGTCCCGACCAGCGTGACTGAAGGCGACTTCCCGATGACCATCACCGCTTCCGGCGGAGGCGACTCGGTTTCCCTCCCTATCGCGGTCAGGGTCTCGGTCCAGGCCGGTGGCGAGGTGACACTCACCCCCACCTTCCCTGGTCTTCGCACCCCGGCCGGTGAGGCTGCCACCTTCAACGTGGAGCTGAACAACGGCACCCCCGCGGATCTCGAGTTCGAGCTGAGCCCCACCGCGCCAGCCGGCTGGGATATCACCGCCGAGCTCTCCGGTCAGGCGCAGGCCGCCACTGTCCTCGTAGAGGCCGGCGCTACCGAGACGATCAACGTCGAGGTGACCCCGCCCTTCCAGGCCGAGGCAGCCCAATACCCGGTCACGCTCGTGGCTACCGCGCCCGGCACGACGGTTGAGACCGAAATGATCGTGGAGGTGACCGGATCCTTCGCCTTGGAGATGTCGACCCCGGACCAGCGCCTCAATGCCGAGGTCACTGTGGGCAGCACGAGCGACTTCCAGATCATTCTCACCAACACCGGGACCGCCGACCTGGCCAACGTCGTCATGGGTGTCACCCCGCCGACCGGCTGGGAGGTCGGCTTCGATACCCAGGAAGTGGCCATACCGGCAGGTGAGACCGTGCCTGTAACGGCGACTATCACCCCATCGGAGGAAGCCGTGGCCGGGGACTATGTGATCACCTTCACCGCCACCAATGAGGAAGTCGACGTCCCAGAGATGGAGATCCGGACGACGGTCAATCCGTCGGCCATCTGGGGATTCGTCGGTATCGCGGTGATCGCCCTCACACTGGCCGGCCTCGCCTGGGTCTTCCGCCGCTTCGGCCGTCGCTGACATGGCCGCCTCGACCATCCGAAGCCGGAAGCTGACCAAGACCTACGGCGAGCACACCGTGGTCGACCGACTCGACCTCGACATCGAAGCCGGGGAGGTGTTCGGCCTGCTCGGCCCCAACGGGGCAGGCAAGACCACCACCATTCTCATGCTCCTCGGCCTCGTCGAGCCCAGCAAGGGCAAGATCGAGGTGCTGGGGCTCGACCCGAGATGGCATCCGCTCGAGGTCAAGAGGAACGTGGGCTACCTACCCGACGCGGTTGGCTTCTACGACCCCATGACCGGGCGGGAGAACCTCAGGTTCACCGCAAGGCTCAACGGGCTCGAAGACTTCGAAGACCTGATCAGCTCCCTGCTCGAGCTGGTCGGTCTGGCCGAGGCCGCCGACCAGCCGGCCGGCGAGTACTCGCGAGGAATGAAGCAGCGTCTCGGCGTGGCGGACGCTCTGGTCAAGGGCCCATCGGTTCTCATCCTCGATGAGCCGACCACCGCCATCGACCCCGAGGGTGTGGTCGAGTTGCTCGCCCTGATCCAGAGATTGGCAAAGGAGGAGGGAGTCACTGTGCTCCTCGCCAGCCACCTCCTTCACCAGGTCCAGACTGTGTGCGACCGGGTCGCGATCTTCGTCAGAGGCAAGGTCGTCGCACAAGGAACACCACACGAGCTGGCGGCAGTCGACAAGACCGGCAACATCAGGGTCGAGTTCCGACTCGGCGGCGAGCCGTCCAAGGGTCGAGCCGCCCTCGAGGCCCTCGGAACTGTGAGTGGTATCACCCCTGGTCGGGCGCCCGGATCATGGGTCGCCGACCTCCATTCGGAGTCGCTGGCGCCCGCTGTGAGCGGCCTCGTCTCCAAGGGTGCCGACGTGATCGGTGTCCATCGGCTCGACGAGGACCTGGAGAGCATCTATCGCCGCTATTTCGAGATCGAGGAAGCGGAGGAGGAGGTTCCGGTATGACCACCGACGCCGAGGTCGTGGCCGAGGAGGTCCCCGCCGAGGAATCCTTACGGGTCGGAGGTTGGCGGGCGGTAGCCAGGAAGGAGATCGCCGATCACATCCTTTCGGGGCGGTTCGTCGTACTGATGGGAGTCCTCGGCATCGCCACGGCTGCGGCTGTCTTCGCCGCCTCGGGGGGGATCCGCGACGTCGCCCCCAACGCCCAGGGGATCACGGCGCTGTTCCTCAAGCTGTTCACCGTCACCGCCGACCCGGTCCCCTTCCCGCTGATCGTGTTCGTGGGATTCCTTGCCCCGCTACTCGGGATCATGTTCGGGTTCGATGCGGTCAGCGGCGAGCGCTCCCAGGGGACGCTGCCCCGGCTGCTCTCCCAGCCGATCCATCGTGACGAGGTGATCCTGGGCAAGTTCGTGGCGGGCCTGGCCGTGGTCGCGATCATGCTCACCGCCCTTGTGTTGTTCGTGTCCGGGATCGGGATCTTCAGGCTCGGTGTGGTGCCCACCCCGACCGAGATTTCCCGTCTTGCCGTGTGGCTGGTCTTCACCATCATCTACGTGGGGTTCTGGCAAGCGCTGGCCACCCTGTGCTCGGTGCTGGCCAAGCGGGCCTCGACCTCGGCGATGATCCCGCTCGGTGTCTGGTTGGTCCTGACCCTGTTCGGCTCGTTCATCTTCGGGGCCATCGCCAGCGTGCTCAGCCCCAGGGATGGCTCCGACGCGGCCGAGATCGCCTACCAGCAGACCGCTCAGACCGTGTCACAACTCTCACCGGTGACACTGTTCCAGCAGGTCTCGAACGTGCTCCTCGATCCCGAGGTGCGCACGGTCGGTTTGGTCACCCAGGAGCAGGTAGACCGGGCCATCGTGTCCGAGCTCAACCTCACCCAGAGCCTGGCCGTCGTGTGGCCCCAGATCGCCATCCTGGTCGCCCTGACGTCGGTCATGTTCGCCGCGGCCTACATCGCCTTCATGCGGGACGAGGTCCGGGCCTGACCGCTTTGCCTTTAGGCTGAGGTCATGGATGAAGCGGTGAAGCCGGACGCGGTCGAGCAGGTGCCGGACGAGGAGCGAAAGGAGCCGCCGGTCTCCGAGCCGACCAAGCTGATCCGTATCGCATCCATGACCCGGGCGATGCTCGACGAGGTGCGTCAGGCACCACTCGATGAGGGCGGGCGGAAGCGTCTGGCCGACGTGCACTCCCGATCACTCGACGAGCTGCGCGAGGTCCTCTCCCCCGAGCTCCTCGACGAATTCGACGAGATCATGGTCCCCCTCGACAGGGAGGGTGTGACCGAAGCCGAGCTGCGGATCGCCCAGGCCCAGCTGATCGGGTGGCTGGAGGGTCTGTTCCACGGGATTCAGGCCTCGTTGTGGAGCCAGCAGATGGCCGCCCAATCCCAGCTGCAAGAGATGCAAAAGAGAGCGTTGATCCCACCCTCGCCCCCCGGGCAAAACGAGGACCAGCCCGGCCTCTATCTCTGAGCCTTATCCGACCTTGCGTTCCTGTTGGGTTCGCTCGCGCCGGACGCGACGTCGCTCGCGCTCGCTGAGACCACCCCAGATGCCGAATTTCTCGCCCATGTCGACCGCGTAGTCGAGACACTCCGCCCGCACCTCGCAGGCAGCGCATATCGACTTCGCCTTCCGGGTGGAAGCCCCCCGCTCGGGGAAGAAGAGGTCGGCATCGGCGCCTCGGCAGTTGGCGTAGTCCTGCCAGGAAAGCTCACCTACAGCCAAGGCTTGGATGAGCTTGCTCTGCATCAGGTCTCCTCACAACCGTGTAATTACACGTTTGACATTAAGACCGGGCGCGCGCGCCGTCAACCCCGATTGGCGGATTTCTCCTTGTCGCGCCGGAAGATTCTGCCGACACCCATTGTTGGCATAATGGAGTCACCGGTGTCCACCACGACTGAACAGCGAAGAGCCCCCTGGCCGGTCGTCTTCTATCGATCGGCGGTTGGCAAGAAGTGGGTGATGGCGCTCACCGGGATCGGGATCATCTTCTTCGTCCTGGCGCACATGGTGGGCAACTGGAAGATCTTCCTTCCCGACGTCGCCGGGGTGCCCGACATCGACATATATGCCGAGGCTCTACGAGAGCTGTTGGTCCCCTTCTTGCCCGCCCACGTGGCCCTGTGGATCCTCCGCACAGGCTTGATCGTCGCCTTCCTCCTCCACATCCATGCCGCGTATGCGCTGACCTTGATGAATTCTCGGGCCCGACCCGAGCCTTATCAGGGGCCGCGCACCTATGTCGCGGCCAGCTACGCCAGCCGGACCATGCGCTGGAGCGGAGTGATCTTTGCCGCCTTCCTCCTATTTCATCTCGCCGACCTGACCTGGGGCATCCAGCCGATGGCGCCCGAGACCTGGGCCCGAGGCGAGGTGTACGCCAACTTCATCGCCACATTCAGCCGCGCCCCGGTGACCGCCTTCTATGTGATCGCCATGGTGTTGCTGGGGCTCCATCTCTATCACGGGGCGTGGTCGATGTTCCAGAGCCTCGGTATCAACCATCCCCGGTTCAACGCCGTCCGGCGCTATTTCGCCATCGGGCTTGCCGTCCTGGTGACCGTGGGCAACGCCATCATGCCCCTCGCCGTGTATTTCGGGTTCGTCGGATGACTCTCAAGCTCGACGCCAAGGTGCCGCCCGGCCCCGTCGAGGACAAATGGGACAACCACAAGTTCTCGGTTCGACTGGTGAACCCGGCCAACAAGCGAAAGTTCAAGATCCTGATCGTCGGCACCGGTCTGGCCGGCGCCTCGGCCGCTTCCTCTCTGGCGGAACTGGGATACGACGTCGAGGTTTTCACCTTCCACGACTCACCGCGCCGGGCCCATTCCATCGCCGCCCAAGGCGGGATCAACGCCGCCAAGAACTACAAGAACGATGGCGATTCTGTGTACCGGCTCTTCTACGACACGGTCAAAGGCGGCGACTATCGGAGCCGAGAGGCGAACGTCTACCGCCTGGCCCACGAGTCGCTGAACATCATCGACCAGGCCACTGCCCAGGGGGTGCCGTTCGCCCGGGAGTACGGCGGGTTGCTCGACAACCGGTCATTCGGTGGGGCGCAGGTAGCGCGCACTTTCTACGCAAGAGGCCAGACGGGCCAGCAGCTCCTCCTCGGGGCGTACCAGGCGATGGCCCGTCAGGTGGCGGCGGGCACTGTGAAGCTTCACACCCGATCGGAGATGCTCGACATCGTGGTCAAGGAGGGGAGGGCCGTGGGCATTGTTGTCCGCGACCTGATCTCCGGGGCCATCACCAACCATTCGGGTCACGCAGTGGTCCTCGCCACCGGTGGCTACAGCAACGTCTTCTTCCTATCCACCAATGCCATGGCCTGCAACATCAGCGCCATCTGGAGGGCACACCGGAAGGGAGCCGGCTTCGCCAACCCTTCCTTCACCCAGATCCACCCGACCTGCATCCCCGCTTCGGACGAGTTTCAGTCGAAGCTGACGTTGATGTCCGAGTCGCTGCGAAATGACGGGCGGATCTGGGTCCCGAGCCGAATCGGCGATGATCGGCCGGCATCCCAGATCCCCAAAGAGGAGCGCGACTACTTCCTCGAGCGGATCTACCCCGCCTTCGGGAACCTGGTCCCGAGAGACGTGGCATCGCGCGCCGTCAAGCGAATCGTCGACGAGGGAAAAGGGGTGGGCCCGCTCCGCAACGGCGTGTACCTCGACTTCCACGACGCCATCGAACGAGAAGGCCGCCAGGTCATCCAGGAGCGTTACGAGAACCTATTCGAGATGTATCAACGCATCACGGACGAGGACCCCTATGAGGTGCCGATGCGCATCTATCCGGCGCCGCATTACACCATGGGAGGGCTCTGGGTCGACTACAACCTGATGACGACGATTCCCGGGCTCTACGCCATCGGCGAGGCCAACTTCTCCGACCACGGTGCCAATCGGCTCGGGGCGTCGGCGTTGATGCAGGGCCTGGCGGACGGCTACTTCGTCCTCCCGACGACCATCGGCGACTATCTGGCCGGCTTCCTCGGCGAATCGCCGGTGCCCACCGACGACCCAGCCTTTGGAGATGCCGCGCAGGAGGTCCGTGACCGGGTCGACCGGTTCATGTCGACGAGGGGCAGCCGCACCGTGGACTGGTTCCACAAGGAACTGGGCAAGATCATGCTGGAGTACTGCGGCATGTCCCGGAGCGAGCCGGGGCTGAACAAGGCGTTGTCCGAGATCCCTGCCCTGTACGAGGAGTTCAAGACCGATGTGCGGATCCTGGGCACAGCGGGCGGGCTCAATCAGACCCTGGAGAGGGCAGGTCGGGTGGAGGACTTCTTCGAGTTGGCCCAGGCGATGTGCCTGGATGCTCTTCATCGTGAGGAGTCGTGCGGCGGCCATTTCCGTGAGGAGTCCCAGACCGATGAAGGCGAGGCCCTGCGCTGGGACGACGATTTCGCCCATGTTGCGGTGTGGGAGTGGACCGGCGATCCGGCCAAACCGGAGCTGAACAAGGAGCAACTCACCTTCGAAGCAGTCAATCTGAGCACCCGGAGCTACAAGTGAACGTGACGCTCCAGATCTGGCGGCAGGAAGGTCCCGACCTGCCAGGTTCGTTCAAGACATACGAAGTGGCCGGGATCTCCGAAGAGATGTCCTTCCTCGAGGTGCTCGATGTTCTGAACGAACGTCTCGTCACCCAGGGGGATGAGCCGGTCGCCTACGACCACGACTGCCGTGAGGGCATTTGCGGCTCCTGTGGCGTCATGATCGACGGCCAGGCCCACGGCCCCCAGCTCGGCACGGCGACCTGCCAGCTCCACATGCGAAAGTTCGAGAGCGGATCGACGATCACCGTCGAGCCGTGGCGGGCGGCGGGATTCCCGCTGGTCAAGGATCTCGTGGTCGACCGCAGCTCCTTCGACCGCATCATCGAGGCGGGCGGGTACATAACGGTCGACACCGGGTCCGCCCCCGACGCCAACCTCACCCCGGTTCCCAAACCCGCCGCCGACATCGCCTTCGACGCCGCCGCCTGCATCGGTTGCGGGGCCTGCGTGGCCGCCTGCCCCAACGGCGCGGCAAATCTCTTCACCGCGGCCAAGATCAGCCACCTCAACCTCCTCCCGCAGGGTCAGGCCGAGAGATGGGCACGAACCGAGAACATGGTCGAGGTCATGGAGGAGTACTTCGGATCGTGCACCAACCACGGAGAGTGCGAGAAGGCGTGCCCCAAGTCGATCTCGATCGACTTCATCGCCATGATGAACGCCGATTACCTCAAGGCGAAGGTCAAGAATCGCCGTCTTGTTGCCCAATAGACCATCCGGCCTTGGGTCCAATAGCCCCTTGTAAGCGAGGATCTTCGTCGTAGCCTGACCGAATTCGGGGGACCACTCTGGGTAGGTTCAGCTCACCGAACGTGGTGGTCGCTGGGACCAAGGGAATAGGGGCCAATGACAACCGAGAGACGTGACGACCGGGGGGCCACCCTCGTTGAGGCGGCTTTGGTCTACGCCCTGCTCTTCCTCGCCCTCTTCGCCGTCGTCGAGTTCGGTTTGGCATTCAAAGATTGGCTGTCGGTCAGTCATGCCGCCAGGGAAGGGGCCCGCGCCGGCGCCACCTATGGAAACGACCCCACCGCCGACATCCAGATACTTCGTGACATCGAGCAGACCCTCGCACCGGCCGGGATCGCCAACGGGATGAATATCCGCGTCTTCAACGCAGAAGCTCCTGCGGTGGACGAGGTCTACTCCTACGCCCCCGGCACCGACTGCAGCGACAACACACCCGTAGGTCTGCCTCCACTCGTGGGGTGTTGCGACTGGACGCCGTGCCCGGAGCCGTTCCGGGACTCCTACCAGGTCCCCGGGTGGGACCCGTCGAGTCGCGACGTGGCGGCGCCTGATCTGGATCGGATAGGAGTAGAGGTGCAGTTCATCCATCAATGGCTGACCAACTACTTCGTCCCATCGAGCGATTTCACGACCGTCACTGACTTCCAGATCGAGCCACAGGTATTCGAGTCATGAGCCGTCGCAAGGAACAGGGGGCATCGCTGGTGGAAGTCGGCCTGGTCCTCCCGATCCTCATCCTCCTCGCCATAGGTCTTTCTGAGATTGGCTTCCTGGTCGTCGACTACCTCACAGTCACCAATGCCGCGCGGGAAGGGGCCCGCACCGGGGCCGCTGCTGCCGACTTCCCCACCGCCGACGCCCTGATCCTGGATGCGGTGGAAGAGGCGTCGTGCAACCTTCGCTTCGGCGCTTTGGAGAAGGTCCGCATCTTCAAGGCTGACGGTCTCGGCGATCCGATTGCCGGATCCGTCAATGAATACTCACCCGGAGGCGCCCTGGCTTGCGACTCGCCTGGGAACGCCCTGGGATGTGACAACGGCTGTCCGTGGGTCTCGACCGGTCGCGACCGCGAGCCGCCCGGGCTCGATGTCCTCGGCGTGGAGGTCACCTTCTCTCACACGAGCGTGACCGGAATCTTCCCCTTCCCCACGGTGGACTGGGACGAGACCGCCGTGATGCAGATCGAGCCCGACACCAGAGGCACGCAATGAAACGGCTCTTCCATCGCATCGAAGACGGCGAGGACAGGGGTGCAGCTCTGGCGCTGGTAGCGGCGTCGCTCGTCGTCTTGATGGGGATGGCCGCCTTTGGCACCGATCTCGCCTGGTTCTATCTCAACGCAAGCCGGATCCAGCGGGCCGCGGATGCCGCCGCCTTGGGTGGCGTCATCTGGTTGCCCGGCCAGCCCGTCACGGCCGACGGCACCGCGGTCGACATCGCCCTCCGCAACGGATACGACAACACCCTCACCGATGTGGAGGTGATTCCGGCGGGCGTTCCCGGCGAACCCAACAAACTCAAGGTGACCATCAACGACGAGGTGCCGACGTTCTTCGCCAAGGTCCTCGGCTTCAGCAAGATGGACATCTCCCGAACGGCGGTCGCCGAGTACATCCCGCCCTTGAAACTGGGCAGCCCGGACAACCAATTCGGCAACTCGTGTGACCCGGAGCAACCGGGGTGCACCGCTCAGGCCAACTTCTGGGCGAACATCCACGGAAAGTGGACCGACAACGAGATGGGAGACGCCTACTCGTCGTGGTGCACCAACGCCAACGACAGTCCGGGGTGCGCCCAAAACGCCTGGGCGCGCAGCACCGGGTATCTGTACGGGATCGAGTCGGGGTCGAGCTTCACCCTCCAGTTCAATGACATCGCCTTCCACAACAACTCGGGCACGCAGGTTTCGGGGGACGGGATCCGCACCGGTGACCGTGGCTGTGAGGACTGGACCCCGAGCACCGCCGCGACCTGCGGGCCGACGATGCAGGTCGCCCTCTATGCCCCCGACCCGACGCCTCTCGACATTACCGACAACCCCCTTCTCTGCCAGGCGACCATCCCACCGTTGCCGCAGGTGGCGGAGACCGAGCCCTACGCCTTCACGGCGCCGGATGGCCAAGGGTGCTGGACCCAGTCAGGGTCGGGCCTCTTCGTGGCCCAGGTGCGTCATGTCGATCCCGGAGCAGCCGTCGACCGAGCCGGCCTCAACCGCTATTCCGTGCGGTCGAGCTCTGGTCAGCTGTATGCCTTGGGGGATTTCTCCATCTACAACAACGCCAGCGGATCGACCACCTCTTTCTATCTGGCCGAGGTCCCCACCTACTACCACGGCAAAACCTTCGTAGTCGAGTTCTTCGACGCCGGAGAATCGTCGGCGACCGGAACCCTGCAGATGATGAGCCCCGACGGATCTGCGTTCAACGACGGCGAGTGCCGGATCTACACCAGGAACAACCCGGGACAGGACTGGAGCCTTCAGACCACGATCGGCGCCGGCAGCAGCTGCCAGGAGACGGTCACTCCGCAGGAGTATCACGACCGCTGGCTGAAGTTCGAGATGGACCTGCCCCCCGAGTACGCCTGCACCGAGGGTGGGACCCCTGGGTGCTGGTGGAAGGTCAATTACGCCTATCCCTCAGGTGTCAATGACACCACGACCTGGAAGGCGTACATGATCGGGAACCCCATCCACCTCGTCGAGTAGACCACCGGCGAACCGCTTCGCCCACGTCGAGTGGGACCGGGCCACTCAGGTCGAGCATGTCGGGGGCTTCCGACCCAACCTGCCTTTCGGCCAGATGGCCTTCAGTAATTGGCAGTTTCTGCCGAAGTTCCCCCATCGTTGAGCAACGCATCCTCGGGTGGGTGGAAAGACGTGAAAGCAGTGAAAGGCTTTAAGGGCACCATCGAACGGAGCGATCCCGGGCGCGAGCGCGGGGCAACGCTGGTCGAGGCGGCCGTGGTATATGGCCTGCTCTTCCTCACCCTGTTCGCCGTCGTCGAGTTCGGGCTCGCCTTCAAGGACTGGCTCTCTGTGAGCCACGCAGCGCGTGAAGGTGCCAGGGCCGGGGCGACGTATGGGGACGACCCACGGGCCGACATTCAGATCCTCCGGGACATCGAGCGGACGCTCTCGCCTGCGGGGATCTCCGATGGGATGAGCGCGAGGATCTCCGAAGCCACTCCTCTGGGAGAATCGACGACGTACAACTACGCACCGGGAACGGGGTGTGCGAGCACCGTAACGCCTGCCCTACCCGGTTGCTGTGACTGGTCCCCCTGTCCCGAGCCGTTCCGCACCAACTACGTCACCCCCGTTTGGGACCCGGCAGACCGTGATGTCGAAGCCCCCACCACCGACCGGATCGGCGTCGAGGTCGACTTCACCCACGTCTGGCTCACCGGGTACTTCACGCCGGACGCGGACTTCACCGCCTCCACCGACTTCCAGGTCGAGCCACAGGTGTTCGGGTCCTCATGAGACACAGAAATGAGAAGGGCGCCAGCCTGGTGGAGGCCTCGATACTCCTCCCCCTGCTGATTCTGATGGCCGTCGGGCTATCCGAGATCGGTTTCCTGGTGGTGGACTACCTCACGGTCAGCAACTCGGCCCGGGAAGGGGCTCGCACCGGCGCCGCCGCGGCGAACTTCAATGACACCGTCTCGGGGAAAGACGCCGACGATCTAATTCTCGCCGCCGTCGAGGAGTCGGCCTGCAACCTCAACTTCGGTGATCTGGAAGAGGTCCGTATCTATAAGGCCGATGCTGCGGGGAACCCAATCACCGGGTCGGTCAACGTGTACTCCCCCACCGCAGCGCTGGCATGTGACAACGTTGCCACCAACCTGGGTTGCGACAACGGCTGCCCTTGGACGCCGGCGAGCCGTGATCGGGTGCCGCCTACCTTCGATGACCTGGGCGTCGAGATCACTTTCTCTCACTCCGATATCACCGGGATCTTCCCCTTCCCAACCGTCAACTGGACCGAGTCTGCAGTGATGCAGATCGAGCCCGACACCCGAGGCACACAGTGAGGAAGCTGTTCGAAAGATCTCGCGAGAAGGACAAGGGGGCAGCCATGGTCCTGGTCGCCCTATCCATGGTGCTCTTATTGGGTATGGCGGCGTTTGGCTCCGACCTGGCCTGGTTCTACCTGAACGCCAGCCGTGTGCAGCGAGCCGCAGACGCCGCCGCCCTCGGCGGTGTCGTCTGGCTGCCCGCTAACACCGGCACGGCCAACAGCACTGCCCTCGCAACCGCCCTGCAAAATGGATACGACGACGCCGACGCCGATGTGGTGGTCAGCTCGGGTGCAGTGACCGGCGAGCAGAACCAACTCGAGGTCTCGGTGAGAGACGTGGTGCCTACGTTCTTCCTCGGCGCCATTGGGTTCGACACCATGACTATCGAGCGTTCAGCGGTGGCCGAATACATACCACCGTTGAAATTGGGGAGTCCAGCAGGACTGTTCGGCAACAACTGCGATCCGACCCAGCCCGGCTGCACCGGGCAAGCCAACTTCTGGGCCAACATCCACGGATGGTTCACAGACACCACCATGGGCGATGCGTACACATCGCATTGCGTGGGAAGCTCGGATGTCCCCGCATGCACCACGAACCCGATCGCCCGACCGGGCGGCTATCTGTATGGCATCGAGAGGGGGACCGGCAGCTTCACTATCGAGGGGATCGATCTCAGATTCTTCAACACCTCCGGTGGCAATCCCACGAGTGACACGATCCGCACCGGTGACCGTGGGTGCGAAGACTGGACACCGAGCGCCGCCGCGACCTGTGGGCCGACCATGCTGGTAAAGCTCTACGCCCCGGACCCCACACCACTCGACCTCTCCGATAATGGCGCCCCCTTGTGCACGGCAACCCTCGGCCCCGCCGGGCAGGTGCTGCCCGCCGCCGGCTACGGCTGGACGACGCCAAACGCCAACTCATGTTGGACACAGTCCGGCACCGGGATCTATGTCCTGCAGATCGCAGTTCAGGACCCCGGCAACACGGTCGACCGGGCCGGTCTGAATCGTTACTCGATCCGTGCCAACAACAACGGGGCCAAGCTGTTCGCCCTCGGAGACTTCTCGATCTACAACAACGCCAGCGGCACCACAACCGCCTTCTACCTCGCAGACGTGCCCACCTACTATCACGGCAAGACTTTCGTGGTGGAGTTGTACGACGCCGGTGAGTCCGCCAACAACGGGACCCTGGCCGTGGTCGATCCCTCGACCAACGTGTTCAACGACGGCGAGTGCCGGATTTACAGCCGCAACAACCCGACCGTGGCCTGGAACCTGCAACAGACCATCCCCAGTGGCTCTAACTGCCAGGAATCCGTGGCCCCCGGTGAGTACAACGGACGCTGGCTCAAGTTCGAGATGGACCTACCTGCGGCGTACTCGTGCTCCAACTGCTGGTGGAAGATGAGCTATTCCTACCCGTCGGCGGTGAACGACACCACCACATGGCGGGCCTACATGATCGGGAACCCAATCCACCTCATCGACTGAGGTATCGCGCTTCTAGGCTGGCGGGATGCTGCCTCCACCCGACTACATGCCCGCGTTGATCACGCCATTCACAAGAGGCGGGGAGATCGACACCAGGGCCCACACCACCAACCTCCGCATCCTGGCCGGCACCGGCATCGACGGCTACGTCATCGGTGGGTCCAACGGGGAAGGGCCCTATCTGGAGCCGGGTGAGCGATTCAGGTTGGTGAAGGCGGGACGCCGACGGAAGTCCCATTTCATGGTCGGGGTAGCCGCCGAATCGACCCGGGTCGCCTTGAATCAGGTCGAGGAGGCCATCGAAGGCGGTGCCGACAGCATCCTCGTGATGACACCGACCACCCTCACTCGAGGTCGGGACGAGGCTGTCCTTCGGTTCTACAAGACGATCGCCGACACCTCGACGGCACCGGTTTTCCTCTATTCGGTCCCATCCGTAACCGGGTACAACCTCCCACTGGAACTGGTGTGGAGGCTCTCGCGGCACGACAACATCGTGGGGATGAAGGACTCGAGTGGTGATGTCGTGAGGCTTCAGTCGATCATCGATGCATCGCCGTCGGATTTCGTCCTGTACTCAGGATCCTCCCGGGCCCTCACCGCGGCGATGGCGATCGGCTGTCACGGGGCCATCACCGGATCGGGCAACTACGTGCCCGAGCTCGTGCTCCAGACCCTGGCCGCAGCGAAGGGGGACCCCGCCAAGGCGAGGAAGCTGCAGAAGCGGCTGAGCGCCATCAGCTCCGATGTCGAGGCCCACGGAGTGCCTGGTGTCAAGGCGGCCGCGAAGGCGGCGGGTCTCGACCCGGGACACCCCAGGGAACCTCTGACCCGGCTCTCCCGGGGCGCCGAGACCTCTATCGCCAAGCTGATCTGACGCTCGACGCGGTCTGTACCATTCACGCCCCAATCACCAAGGAGTCGGAGCGTGTCCAAGTTTCTCAGTGACGAGTGGGCGTCGGAAGTCACAGCCGCCCTCAACAGCCATGACGGATTCAAGAACGCCATCGGGGAAGCCGAGCTGGGCATCCAGTTCAGCACCACCGATGCCCCCGACGGTGAGGTCGACTACTACCTGCAGGCCGGGGGCGGCAACGCCACTATGGCCCTCGGGACCCTCGAAGGCGCCGACGTAACGGTCAAGCAGACCTACGACACCGCCACCGCCATCTCCAAGGGCGATCTGAACACTCAAAGTGCCTTCATGACGGGCAAGCTCAAGGTTTCGGGAAACCTGGCCAAGCTGATGATGCATCAGGGCGCCATCCAGCAGTGGGGCGCCGCCGTGTCTGATCTCGACGTCGAATACTGACAATCGATCCACGACCTGTCGAAATCCTCGTTGGCTCTCCGTCATAGAGACGTCAGGCGTCCCAATCGAGAAGGGAACCAAGGATGCCCAAGTATGCAGCACTCATCTATGGACCGGCCGAGACCCAGGGGCAAGGAACGCCTGAGGAGACGGAGCAGGTCATGAACGAGTACAACGAGTTCAGCCAGGCCTCCGCGGAAGCGGGAGTGATGGTGGGTGGTGAAGCCTTGCACGACACCAACACCGCCACGACTGTCCACATCCCCACCGGGAAGGGCGGCGAGCCGGTCTTCACCGACGGGCCATTCGCCGAGACCAAAGAGGTCCTGGGAGGGTTCTACCTGTTGGAGGTCGCCGATCTCGACGAGGCCCTGAAGTGGGCGCAGCAGATTCCCGGCGCCTGGTACGGCAGGGTCGAGGTGCGGCCCGTCGTCGAGTGGGAGGATCAGCCGGAGGGCTGAATCGAAATATCCCCCGGCGGGAAGCGTCTTGAACGGGAGTCTCTCGGCTGGCATGGTCAGCACAGATGACGCCATCGGAGGCTGCCCGCCACGACCTCTACAATGGGTTGGCTGAGTTGCTCGGACCGCAACGAGCGGAGACCCTGATGGCTGCCCTGCCTGCATACGACATCTCGCAGTTGGTCACGAAAGACGAGTTTCGGGCGGGGCTGGCGGAGTTGCGTGCCGAATTCAAGGGTGATCTGCATGAGGGCCTGGCATCGGTGAACGCACGCATCGATCGGCTCTTCTTAGCCATGATGAGCGGGTTCGTCCTGACCCTGGGAACGACGGTCGGTTTCTTCCTGGTCCTGCTGAACTAGATCAGTCCGAGCTCCCGGACCGCTTCCCGCTCCTCTGTGAGCTCTGCCACCGACGCGTCGATCCGCTTCCGGGAGTAGTCATCGATCTCGAGACCCTGGACGATCTCCCATCGGCCATCCCGACAGATGCAAGGGAACGAGGACATCAAACCCTCGGGCACCCCGTAGGAACCATCTGAAGGGACGCCCATCGAGACCCAGTCGCCTTCCGGTGTGTCGAGCCACCAATCACGAACGTGACCGATGGCGGCATTGGCAGCCGAAGCCGCCGAGGAAGCCCCTCTCGCTTCGATGATGGCGGCGCCGCGATTGGCGACGGTGGGAATGAACTCGTTCTCGATCCAGTCCTGGTCATCGACCATCTCGTGGGCGGGCTTGCCGTCGACCTCGCAATGGAACAGGTCGGGATACTGGGTCGACGAATGGTTGCCCCAGATCGTCATCCGACGAACCGAGGCCACCGGCCGGCCCAAGCGGTTGGCCAACTGTGCCACGGCCCTGTTGTGGTCGAGCCGGGTCATCGCCGTGAAATTGGATGGGTCCATTCCTTTGGCGTTGTTCATGGCGATGAGGGCGTTGGTATTCGCCGGGTTGCCCACGACGAGGGCCTTGACATCGGGGCGAGCTGCGCCGCCGATGGCACGGCCTTGAGTGGTGAAGATTGCGCCATTGGCGGAGAGAAGATCGGAGCGCTCCATGCCCGCTTTCCGCGGCATGGCACCGACGAGAAGGGCGATCTCGGCGTCCGCGAAGGCCGACTCCGGGTCGTCGGTGGCGACGGCTCCCTCCAAGAGGGGAAAGGCGCCGTCCTCCAGCTCCATGGTGACGCCGTCGAGCGCGCCAAGTGCGTCGGGGATCTCGAGCATTTGCAGGATGACCGGCTGGTCCGGGCCGAGCATGTCCCCGGCGGCGATCCGGAAGACGAGGCTGTACCCGATCTGCCCTGCGGCGCCGGTCACTGCCACACGCACTGGTCGTTCACTCATCGCGTCGAAGTTATCCCCGAGCCGCGAGTCACATGAAATCCAGTGCGATGTCGAGCTGCGGCGCCGAGTGGGTGATCCATCCCACCGAGATGATGTCGACACCGGTCTCGGCCAGAAGGCGGACATTCTCGAGCGTGACGCCGCCCGATGCTTCCAGAGTGATGCGACCCTCGGTCATCTCGACCGCCTGGCGCAGCATCTCCGGGCCCATGTTGTCGAGCAGCACACGGTCGGCGTCCGTCTGGAGGACCTGAGCGAGCTGTTCCAGGCTGACCACCTCGACCTCGATCATCACTCCCGGGCGGACCTTGGTCCGTGCCGCGGCGACCGCGGCGGCAATGTCACCCGCGGCGACTAGATGATTGTCTTTGATCAGGACCGCGTCGTAGAGGCCGAATCGGTGGTTCATGCCGCCCCCGACCCGGACCGCATACTTGTCGAGCGCCCTGAGCCCCGGCATCGTCTTCCGGGTGTCGGAAATGCGTGCCCCGGTCCCGGCGACGGCCTCGACCAGTTGCGCCGTTGCCGTGGCCACACCTGACATCCGGCCCAATAGGTTGAGGGCGGTTCGCTCCCCGCTGAGGATTGACCGTGAGTGTCCCGATATGTCAGCGACGTGCCCTCCCCTGTCGACACGATGGCCATCGTCCACCTTCGGCTCGAAGCGAACCGACGGGTCCAGTGCCTCGAACACGTAACCCGCGACCTCGATTCCGGCGATCACCCCGGGCGTCCGGGCGACGAAGACACCCTTGCTCTCCGCAGTCTTTGGGACGCACGAGTCAGAGGTGATGTCCCCCTCAGAACCGAGGTCCTCGGAGAGGGCGCGACCGACCACCTCGACGTAATCGGCACGAAGCATCAGCTCACCGCCGTCATCTGTGCCCTGGTCGGATCGATCAGGGTGCGGTGCTCCTGCATCGGATCGGGCTCCGGGTAATCGGCCCGGTAATGCCCGCCCCTCGACTCGGAGCGCCGAAGCGCGGCCAGGATGACCATCAGCGACAGCTCGAGGGCGACCCGACCGGCGATGGTCCGACGTAGGACGGAATCCAGCTCGAGCAGGTGGCTCCTCGCCTCCCAGAGACCCGGGCCGGTGCGCACGAGGCCGACCCGGTCCCACATGATCTGACGGAGGTCCTCCAGAGCGGGCCCGGCCACCAACGGCAGGTCGAAGGCTTCCTTGGGAGCGAACGGCTCTCCGTCGGGCGTCACCAGCGACGTCGCCACATCGGCCGACGTCCGCGCTCCGAAGACGAGGCCCTCCAACAGGGAGTTGGAGGCGAGCCGGTTGGCTCCGTGCACACCGGTCGAGCTGGCCTCGCCCACGGCCCACAGACCCGGGACCGACGTTCGCCCGTTGGCATCGGCATCGATCCCGCCCATGTAATAGTGGGCGGCCGGCGATACCGGCAGCAGGTGCTCGGAGGGGTCGAGCTCGACGGAGTGGGCGTGAGCGTTGACGGTGGGGAACCGATCCGCGAAGTCGACGATCGATCTCGCATCGAGGTAGGCGCCGCCCAAACCCCGGTCGTATTGCCAGAAAATGGCCCGCGCCACGATGTCCCGCGGGGCCAACTCGGCCATGGGGTGGTACTGGGGCATGAAACGGCGGCCGTGGGCGTCGACGAGGATGGCTCCTTCGCCGCGGAGGGCCTCGGTCAGCAGCGGCATTGGGTCTTTGCCGACATGAAGGGCGGTCGGGTGGAACTGCACGAACTCGAGATCGGCCAGACGCGCCCCGGCCCGCCCTGCCATGGCTATGCCGTCTCCTGTCACCCCGGGCGGGTTGGTGGTCTGGGAGTAGATCCTCCCCGCACCACCGGTGGCGAGCACCACTGCCGGGGCGAGAAGCACCTCCCGTTTTTTCCCCTCGCTGGTGACCACCCCGATCACTCGGTCTCCGGCCATGACCAGGTCGATGGCCCGCCGTTGGATGACGGTCACCCGGTCGCCGGCTTCCACGGCGGCGATGAGCGCACGCATGACCTCGGCGCCGGTTGCATCCCCGTCGGCATGCAGGACGCGACGGGTCCGATGCCCTCCCTCACGGGCGAGCATGAGCTCCCCGTCCTCGTCACGATCGAATTGGGCGCCGATCGCGATGAGGTTCTCGACCGCCGCCGGGCCCCCGTGGGTCAGGAGGTCGACCACCCGCTCGACTCCCAGTCCACCGGAAACACTGAGAGTGTCATCGGCGTGCTGACGTGGTGAGTCATCGGGTGACCAGGCGACGGCGATACCCCCCTGGGCCCACCACGTGGATCCCATGTCCTGGGTGGTGAGCACGTAGGCCCGGGGCAGCCCGAGCGCCACCGTCAAGCCAGCGACGCCGGCGCCAACGACAAGCGGGGCGTCGAGCCGGGCGATCTCGGTCATCGGAGGTGGCCTCTAGTCCTTACGACCGACCTCGAGCATGCGCATCACCGCTTGCCGGGCCCGATCCGCCACCTCAGGCGCGATCTCGACCTGATGGGTGAGAGTGGCCAGAGAGGTCCGGATGTTGTCGAGGGTGATCCGCTTCATGTAGGGGCAGAGGTTGCAGGGCCGCACATACTCCGTGTCAGGAGTCTCCCGCGCCACGTTGTCGGCCATCGAGCACTCGGTGATCATCATCACGCGGCTCGGCTGACGGGTGGTGACCCAGTCGATCATTGCATGAGTGGATCCGACGAAATCGGCCTCGGCCAGCACGTCCGGCGGGCACTCGGGGTGGGCGATCACCGGGATGTCGCCATATGCCTTTCGGTAGTCGGCGATCTCCTCTCCGGTGAACCGTTCGTGGACGATGCACGAGCCCTCCCAGATGATCACGTCGACATCGGTCTGGGTGGCGACCCATCGACCGAGGTACTGGTCGGGAGTGAAGATGACCCGGTCCACCCCGAGCGACTCCACCACGGCCACGGCGTTGGACGAAGTGCACGTGATGTCCGACTCTGCCTTGACCTCGGCCGAGGTGTTGACATATGTGACCACCGGCACGCCCGGGTACTGCTCCCTGAGATTGCGGACATCGGCCCCGGTGATGCCGTCGGCCAACGAGCACCCTGCCTCGAGATCCGGGATCAGGACGGTCTTGCTGGGGTTGATGATCTTGGCGGTCTCGGCCATGAAATGGACCCCGGCGAGCACGATGACTTCGGCTTCGGTGTCCAGCGCCAGCTGGGCGAGGGCGAGGGAGTCCCCGGTGATGTCCGCCGCCAGGTGATAGATGTCAGGCGTCATGTAGTTGTGGGCGGCGACGATGGCGTTCCGCTCCACTTTGAGCCGTTCGATGTCGTCGAGGATCGGGGCGAGCGCGGCCACTTCCTCTTCCGGCAGGACATCGGACGAACGTGTGATCTGGAGGGTGGTCATGGGCTCTCCCGCTAGGCGAATTCAGTGTAGGAGAGGCCCGTGTGCAGGGAGCCACCGCCAGGGATGGGCCGATGCACACGACTCCGCTACATGTGGCCGATCACCGCGTCGCCGAACTCGGAGGTCTTGACCTCGGTGGCGTCGTTGGTGAGACGAGCGAAGTCGTAGGTAACCGTCCTGGCCTTGATCGCTCCCTCCAGGCCCTGGATGATCAGATCCGCCGCCTCGGTCCAACCCAGATAGCGGAACATCATCTCCCCGGAGAGGATCACCGATCCCGGGTTCACCTTGTCCTGATTCGCATATTTGGGGGCCGTGCCGTGAGTTGCCTCGAAAACGGCCACTCCGGTGTCGTAGTTGATGTTGCCTCCGGGGGCGATCCCGATGCCCCCCACCTGCGCGGCCAGGGCGTCCGAGATGTAGTCGCCATTCAGGTTGGTCGTGGCGATGACGTCGTAGTTGGCCGGGCGGGTGAGGACTTGCTGGAGCATGGCGTCGGCGATCACATCCTGGACCAGGAGCTTGTCTCCCGGCTCGCCACCGCTGTCCTCCCACGACACCGCCACGTCGGAGAACTCCTCTTTGACCAGCTCGTAGCCCCAGCTGCGGAAGGCCCCCTCGGTGAACTTCTGGATGTTTCCCTTGTGAACGAGGGTCACCGATCTGCGCCCGTTGGCCAGGGCATACTTGATCGCCGCCCGAACCAGGCGCTTGGAACCGGTGATCGAGATCGGCTTGAGGCCGATCCCGGAATCGGGGCGCACCTCCCACCCGTATTCCGACTTCACCCATTCGATGAGACGGGCAGAATCCTCCGTGTTGGCCTCCAGCTCGAGCCCGGCGTACACGTCTTCGGTGTTCTCCCGGAAGATCACCATGTCGACCTGACCCGGGTCCTTTACCGGCGAAGGCACTCCTTCGAACCAGCGCACGGGGCGAACGCAGGCGTAGAGGTCCATGATCTGCCGCAGGGCAACGTTGAGGGAGCGAATGCCACCTCCCACCGGAGTGGTCAGCGGCCCCTTGATCCCGACCAGCTGATCACGGAAGGCGTCGACGGTCTCGTCGGGCAGCCACGTCCCGGTCTCGGTGAAGGCCTTCTCCCCCGCCAGCACCTCCTTCCAGGCCACCGCTCGTTCGTCGCCGTAGGCGCCCTTGACTGCGGCGTCGAACACGCGTATCGAGGCCGCCCAGATATCCGGGCCGATCCCGTCACCCTCGATGAACGGGATGATCGGGTCATCGGGCACGACAAGACCGTCCGGGCCCATGGTGATCGACGTTGCCATTGAGACTCCCTGGAAAATTGGTAGGAAACGCCGAGGTTAGCTGTGCCCCATCTCCCGGATTCCAGAGCCCCTTGGCTAG